>CAZERI010000004.1:0-89138 GCA_964515545.1 uncultured Gammaproteobacteria bacterium | reverse complement strand
TCTTAGTTCTTAGTTCTTAGTTCTTAGTTCTTAGTTCTTAGTTCTTAGTTCTTAGGAAGTAGGAAAAATGGTTGAAATCCCAAAGACCTAAGACCCATGACCTGATATCTATTTCCTCAAAACGAGATATTGTATACTGGATAGATGGAGTCGATTTTTTTCGAAATTGCGCTGGTGATTATGGTATCAGCTGTTTTGTCGATTATTTTTCGATTTCTCAAACAGCCTACGATCCTTGCTTATATCCTCACTGGTATTATTTTGGGACCGCTTGGTATCTTCCACCTCAAAAATCCTGATTCTTTACAGACACTAGGGGAGATGGGGATCACACTTCTTCTTTTCATGCTTGGACTTGAGCTGAAGCTCCATGAACTTAAGTCTATCGGTAAGACTGCAGCTATTGCAGGAACCCTTCAGATGGTTATTACAACCGGTGTAGGTTATCTTGTAGCTGAGTTTCTAGGCTACTCGGCAATAGTTGCTATTATTCTAGCGGTCTCATTGTCTTTCTCAAGTACGATTGTTATCGTCAAGCTGTTATCAGATAAAAAAGATCTTACCAGTCTTCATGGAAAGCTAGCCATCGGTATTTTACTAGTGCAGGACTTTTTTGCTATCCTTACGCTCATTTTCGTGGATGGGTTCCATCTGGGATCAGTTAATGATCTTATTTCACAAATTGTTATTATTGCCCTCAAGTTAAGTGTTCTTATTGGGTGGATTCTTCTTTTCAGCAGATTTGTTTTCCCTAAAGTTCTTCATACATTATCCAAGTCAGACGAATTACTTTTTCTTTTCAGCTTGGCATGGGTTTTTGCAGTCACTGCTCTAGTCACGTGGCAGCCAATTGGTTTTTCAATTGAGATTGGAGGATTTCTAGCAGGGTTGGCACTTGCTAATACTCATGAGAATTATCAGATTATCGCACGTATGAAATCGCTTCGTGATTTCTTCCTCATTATCTTTTTTGTGATGTTAGGTCTGGATATGACATTTAATAATTTTTCAGCAGCTATTTTCCCTGCTATAGTCCTTGGACTCTTCGTTGTCGTTTTCAAGCCATTTATCGTCATGGCAATTACTGGCTTACTCGGTTTTCGTAAGCGTACTTCATTTTTTATCGGAACTAGTATGGGGCAAGTTTCCGAATTCAGCCTTATCATCCTTTTTCTAGCACAAAGTAAAGGGCTTATTCCGGATTCTATCATCACGATTATTGTCCTTGTTAGTATTATTACCTTTATCAGTTCCACCTATACTATCTTGAATACCAATAAATTATATAAACAGCTTGGATCATGGCTTTCTCTTATTGAATTGCGTAAGGGAGGCAATCAGCATGAGGTATCTGCAATAGACGAGATAACTGCTTTTGATAAGCATATTGTCTTAATTGGTGGGCAGCAGATGGGTAAAAGTATTATGCATGCCTTAAAACAGAGTAAAGAACAGGTCCTGGTCGTTGATTTCGATCCTGATATTATTAAAAAACTTAAATTTGAAAAGACTCCTGCTATTTTTGGTGATATTGCAGATCCGGAGATTCAGGAGAGAGTGGGGTTTGAGCGAGCCAAGATGGTTATCTCGACAGTTCCTGATCTGGAGGATAATTTATTATTAATTCAAGGACTACTTCATTTAAATAAGAGAGCAAAGATTGTGGTAATTGCTATTGAAGCAGAGGATGCTAAGCAGTTGTATAAAGCAGGTGCTGATTATGTGGTATTGCCTCATCTAGCAGGCGGACATCATTTGGCTAAAATTCTTTTAACTGATGATGACTTGGAGATGATAGAGAAGTATAAGAAAAAGGACTTGGAGTACTTAAGCTAACGGTTGTTATTCACCAGCTTCATCCGCGATGGTATCATCTTCGGGGTGATCCTCAGGGATAGCTCCATCCATAATAACAGGTAAATTTCCCCATGATTTGCCCATACGGTGATCGGTGAGGCGGTCTTGGGGGAAGTTATATGTTTTGATTTTTTCATTACGCATCCCGCGTCCAACTTGGGTTGCCTTAAGGGAAGCATATTCTTTTTGCTGTTTTTCAATTTCCATTTCCCAAAGTCTTGAACGAAGGAGTGTCATAGCGATTTCTCGATTTTGGATTTGGGAACGTTCAGCTGATGAGACGACAGTCAGCCCCGTAGGCTTATGGATTAAGCGAACGGCGGTTGAGACTTTATTGACGTTTTGGCCTCCATGTCCACCGCTTCTGAAAGCTTCAAAACTGATATCTTCAGGGTTAATATGAAGATCTATATCCTGTAATTCCGGCAGAACAGAGACAGTAACTGTTGAGGTATGAATACGGCCTTTCTTCTCAGTTTTTGGTACCCTTTGGACACGATGAACTCCTGATTCATATTTCAGGAAATTAAAAGCCCCTTTGCCTGAAATCTTAAGAACTTTGTCTTCCAAGAACTCTGCCTTATAGCCTTTTCTTTCAGCAAAACGCATATACATACGAAGAAGTTCTTCAGCAAAAATACTTGCTTCATCTCCGCCTGCTGCACCTTTTATTTCTAGAATTACATTACGACTATCTAAATCATCATTCTGACTATTTTCCTGGCTTTGCTTAATACTGTCTAAAAGGGACTCTTTTTGCAGCTCAAGAGAGGAAATCTCTTCCTGGGCTAGCTCTGACATAGCAGGATCATTAAGGAGAGAACGCGTCTCTTCAATTTTTTTCTCTAGCTCTTCGATTTGGACATAGCGGTAATCTTGCATAAATTTATTGTATAGGATTTATCATGAGGGAAGGAAGTAAGGTAAGTACCAGGGAATTCAGCTATTTTAAAGCCATGAGCATGTCACGAAGAGACTTTGGAGCTTCGTTAGATTTTTTCTTTTCTTCTTGTTTCTTAACATGTGTTGCTTTGTAGTCTTGAGCTGTCTTTACCTTAGTCTCAAATTTCTGGATACGAGATGCAGTATCAACGAATTTTTGTTCGCCTGTATAAAAAGGATGACATTTATTGCAAAGCTCAACATGGATAACGTCTTTAGTAGAGCCGATGGTAAAACGGTTACCACAGACACAAATGACGTTAGCTGAATCGAAATATTGTGGGTGTCCTGTTGCTTTCATGTGTGATTATTATAGCCTATTTACTCGTGATTGACAAGCTGAAGGATATCAGGAGAATCCTAAGATTAGTTGGGAGACTAATTCTTTTTCTCCAGAAGTTTTTGTAGAGGGTGGTAATTAAGTCTTCTTTCAGCAACTAAAATGCCAAAAAAGACGAGGATACTCCCTGCAATGAAGGAGCGTGTGACATGCTCTCCTAGGAGGGGAACAGCAATAAGGACAGTGACGATAGGGTCGATGTAGAGATAGACTCCTGTTTCGTTAGCTTTAATAAAACGGATAGCAAAGTTAAAGAACACATAGCCTAAGCCCGAGGTAAAAATAGCACCGAAAAGAATTCCCAGCAGCGCTTTCGTGTCTACGAGATAGAGAATATTATGCGTATTTGATTCCCATAGGAAAAACGGGAAGAAAATAATGCTTGCGAAAGCAAAAAGATAGAAAGTAACAGTAGCAGCGCTATGCCTGAAAGAGTGGTTCTTAAGGATGATAGTATAGACAACAAAGGAAATAGTTGAGAGAAGAAAGAGAGAATTCCCAAGAATCGTTCCATCAAGCCCATGATCAAAAAGCGGGCGAAGAATAATAATCGAGACACCAATTAGACTAATGATAGTCCCCAAAAGCACTTTTTGATTAATTTTTTCTTTTAAAAAGAAGAATGATCCTAGTATTAAGAAAATCGGTGCACTAGAGGCGATAATAGGAGAATTAATGCTGCTTGAGATCTTAAGTCCGAAGAGGAGAAGAGCAATATGAATGAAAAATCCGAAGAAAGCTAAAACAAAGAATGTAATAACATCATGTCTGTTAATTTTGAGCTTATGAAGAGTGAAAGGAAGAAGAAAAAGGGAGGCGAAGAAAAAACGCAGGAAGGCAAATGTGAAAGGATCGATATCTTCCAGAGACCATTTAAAGATAGGAACGCTTGCTCCCCAGATGATATTAGTTCCGATTAATGCAAGAACTGCTAGCTGGTACTTGGACAGACGCATTAATTTATTGTGCCATTGTTGAGGATTTTTTTCAATGAGTGAAGGAATTTACTAGGACATTTTTGCCAATTCTATAGCAATATCACTCAAAGATGCAGTATTTTGTGATCGAGTCTTAAGATTTTTTAGAGTTGCTTTATTATTTTTTGCCTCCTCTTCGCCAATGATCACAGCGTACAGGATACCTTTTTGATCAGCATACTTGAGTTGCTTTTCCATTTTTGCATTTGGATCCAGATAGAGTTCTGTAGTGATACCGCTGGATCTCAGTTTATAGCAGGCTTCAATAGCATTATCTAAGAGTGCTGGTGAAAAAATAGTTACTAATACTTGGGTGCCCATGAGAGTTTCAGGAAATAATTTCTGCTCACTCATAGATTCTATAATTCGATCAAATCCAAATGCAAATCCTACTGCAGGAATTTGACGCCCAGCAAACATCCCGACGAGATTATCATATCTTCCGCCTCCGCCTACAGATCCTACACTATAGCCTTTTATCTCGACCTCAATAATAATTCCTGTATAGTAATCAAGACCGCGGGCAAGAGTAGGTTCAAATTGGATACGAGTTTTATCTACGCCGAATTCTTCTGAGGCAGCTATAATCTTTTCAAGATTCTCAGGTATTTTTGCATTCGTCAGCTCATCAAGCTTTTCTCCTTTAACTCCTAACGCCTCTAATTCTTTTTTGACAGCATCTGTTCCAATCTTCTTAAGCTTATCAATTGCGATAATTGCTTTTTGGGGAAGATCAGAAAAGCTACTTCTGTCATTCACCAAAATAGAAAAGTCTTTAAAGCCAAGCGCTTCAAAACTATCGTTGATGATTGCGAGAATTTCAGCATCTGCAAAGACAGAATCAGTTCCTACTGTATCAATATCGCACTGTAGAAACTCTCTAAATCTCCCTTTCTGAGTATTTTCAGCACGCCAGACAGGTTGAATCTGATATCTCTTAAAAGGAAAAGGAATCTCATTTTGATACTGGGCTACAACTCGAGAAAGGGGTACTGTCTGGTCGTAGCGCATGGCGACATTCCGCTCTCCGTTATCCTTAAAGCGGTACATCAGTTTATCTCCTTCATCGCCGTATTTACCATTCAGGATTTCTTCATATTCAAGACTTGGCGTCTCTAAAGGTTCAAAACCATAGGATGAGAACACGTCTTTGAGCGTGCTTATGACATACTGTCTCTTTCGTGCCTCAGTCGGCAGGAAGTCCCGAAATCCTTTTAAAGTTTGGATTAACATACTTGGATTGTACCATAAAGTCAGCAGTTTTAAGTAATTTTTTAGCTAGCTTAACTTAACTAATTTACTATTCTGGATTGTGTATAAATCTTCAATTCTTACTCCGAATTTCCCATCAATATAAATACCTGGCTCGATAGAGAAGACCATACCCTCTGATAGTTTATCGTTGGAGGCAGGGGAGAGAGATGGCGCTTCATGGACCTCAATTCCTATTCCATGTCCCAGAGAATGTGGGATGGATGGATATCCTTTTTCGATAAGGTATTCCCGTGCGATATCATCGGCTTCAGATGCAAGAACTTCTTTATTTTCTTTGAGTGTACGTTCTATAAATTTGACAGTCAAATTTTGAGACGTTGTAACAGTCTCAATTGCTTTACGCTGCTGCTGGGGGAGATGACCAAGAGAAAAAGTCCGCGTCATATCCGAACAGTAATTATTATACTTTGCACCAAAATCCATCAGAATAATATCATCTGTTTTTAACTTAGTTCCATCTGTATGATGATGAGGGGTAGCTGCATTCTTCCCAAAGGCAACAATAGTAGGAAATGAAAGTTCTGCACCAAGTTTGATAACGTTTATTTCAAAGATACTGGCAGTTTCTTTTTCTGTTATTCCAGGTTTTATTTTTTTACGGGTTAAGCTGTAAGCTTTTTTTGCGATTCTGCAAGCCTTTCTGACTAGCTCAATTTCGTTGTCATTTTTAATTGCTTGAAGTGTACTAAGATCGGTTGAAATAAATCTGCTCGAAATATTTTCTGTAAGTGTTAGATATTCAGTAACTGTTATATTATCGCTCTCAAAACCTATCGTTTTGATCTTTTCTTTTTTTACAATTTCAGCAAGATTTTTTGCAAATGGACGATTTCGCGTATGCTCGACAACTTCTACATCTTTTATCTCTTGTTTTACTTCATTACGTAATAATGAGTTGGTAAAAAGATACCTTTTCTTTTTACTAACAAGGAGGAATGCGTCCCGTTCTGTTTGGGAAAACCCACCATAGGCTGTCAAATAGATAATGTGTTTTGGAGATGAGAAAAGTATTGCGTCCAACTGTTTTCTATGTAATAAATCTAAGACGCTGGAGGTGTCCATGGAGTTATTTAATTGGGGTCAACTTTTTACCGCTACCACTTGAAGTGACTGCATTAGTTGGATTAACCGCGTTTGGTACGACGACAACTTTAGGATTTTTAGGAAGAGCAGGGAAGAGTAAGATGCGGGTAGCTACCATACGGTTGGCCTCCTTTTTATCAGCATAACCGATGATAAAAGCACGAGTTCCAGCTTCAATTTTAGAAAATCCTGATTTTTCAGAAGTATCATCTTTATTAAAAGTATTTGTTTTAGTAACACTTTCAATGTCGACTAAGTAACTCTTACCATCTTCCATAGAAAGAGTTACGGTATAGTTAGTCTTATCGACCTCACTGATGGTACCGCTTAGATAAAGAGGGAGGGTATAGGTGTTAATAAATCTTGCCAGCAGCCTTTCAGAATCTTTATTATAGAGGCCGATTACGCTTACCTTCATTCCTGATTTCAGATCGGATATTCCAAATGAGTCATTCCCTGATGAGGTGAACTTCGTAATTTCATCGACATCAATAACGCGTTCATTTCCAGCCAGATCAGTTACTGTGAGCTGGTTACTGCTGACTTCCTTAATAGTTCCCACAAATCCTTTCTTCTCTACTAATTTAAGCTGGGCAACACGTGAAGCTATCTTATCTTTGAGATCATTAATTTGACTTGAAAGTTTTTCGGTAACAGATTCAGATGTAGGGTTAGGAGAAGGTGTAGGAGTGACTGCAGCAAAAGCAGTACCTGAATAAAATAAGATAAAAAGTGATAGAAAGATAAAAGTTTTTTTCATACTCAGAAATTTTCAGTTGTATAAGTAATACTTCGCTTAATGGTTTTTTCTGTTCCGTCAGGGAAAATGGAGGTCATTGAGAGTATATTTACTCCATCATCAATTGTCTGAGTTGCATTGAATGTTCCGGTTGCAGTGGGTTTGACGACCTGGTCATCACTCTCAGTTGAGATAATAACAGTAGATCCCGGAAGTGTCTTACCGCTTATGGTGATTGTTTTCCTGTCGGTGAGGTCTTCATCTTTTGGTGTATCGATGACTAAGTAGTTATTGGAGTTAGGCGTAGGAGTAGGATGTGATTTAATTGTTATGGTGTCTGACTTATCCTGCGGGATTTGTTGAGTCATTTGGTAGATATAGAATGCCCCTCCTGCAACAAGCAGGCCTACAAAAAGAGCGATAAGCGATAAGATTAATCTTTCTGCTTTCATAAAATCTGGCCTTAATGCGTGAGGATAATACAGGCCAGGAAACAACGCTTGATGTTAGACAGTAGAAGAGGGCGCAAGCGTCGACTCTGATAATAGGCCAAACAAGCCATATTGTCAAGGTAAAATGGTTGAGATTAGTAAATAATCTTTTTTATAGGGAAAGGTTATGGACAGTCACTTTTTCATGTGCTAGTATGGGTTCATGGAAATTTCAGTCCAGGATAAGAACTCTCTAAAAATCCGCGGAAAACACGCTGCAGTTTATATTAATCCTCAGGATAAAACAGCAAATTATAATATGGCAATTTTGATAGGAAATCCTCCCAAATCCAGTCTTAAAATAAAGGATGATGTTGTGGTAATTGACGGTCCTGGAGAATATGAAGCAGGCGGTATTAAAGTTTCGGGAATGAGATCGGAAAATGGGACTGTATATTCAATCACTTTGGATAACGTTGACCTTATTCTTGGAGATCGTGACGGGCTTGAAAAAGTTCATCAGAAATTGAAAGAACATAATGTAGCTCTGGTACATGCGGGAAGTGTCGGTAATACTTCATTTGCAACATCGCTTGGCATGAATGCACTATTGTTCTTTGGCGACAATGCTAAAGATGTTATTGATACATTAGCAAAGGATGAAAAAAAAGAACTATCAAAATACACTATCTCCTCTGAGAAGCTTCCCACCGAAACAGAGACAATTCTATTAGCGTCAATAGCTAGCGTTTAGCGTTTAGTTTGCTTCTGTTCCTCAAAACTATACGCTAGAAGCTAATAACTATTTCCTAACTATGGCAGCCGTAAAAATTCTTCCACACAACGATGATGCTGAAAAAAGTGTCCTTGGTGCAATTCTGATAGATAAAGATGCAGTCAATGTTGTATCGGAATTTCTTCAGTCAAGTGATTTTTATAGTCCTACAAATGCTCTTATTTATGAGGCAATGCTTGAGTTGTATAACGAGAGAAAAGCCATTGATCTTCTGACCGTGAGAGATTATCTAAAAAAGAAAAAACAGTTTGAGAAAATAGATACGGCGTATTTTACCGAGCTAATTGAGTCTGTTCCTACTGCTGCAAATGTTGAGCACTACGGAAGAATTGTTAAAGAAGCATCTACTAAACGAGCTCTTATCCATGCAGGAGTCGATATGGCTGAGTCAGGCTATGATGAAAAAAAAGATGTAAAAGAAATAATTGATAAAGCAGAGACAAGTGTTTTTGCAATTTCTCAGGGAAATATCACTAGAGGTTTCATTGCGATTAAAGACACCCTTGCTCAAAGTTTTGATCGTATTGATGAACTGCATAAAGGGGGAGAAGGTTTACGGGGAGTTAAAACAGGTTTTACTGAATTAGATAAAGTCCTTTCTGGCCTGCAAAAAGCAAATTTGATAATTCTGGCTGCACGGCCTGGCCAGGGTAAAACTGCCATTACCCTTAATATGGCTCAATACATCTCTACCCAAGAGAAAAAACCAGTAGCAATCTTCTCTTTGGAGATGAGTAAAGAAGAATTAGTTGACCGCTTTTTGGTAGCACAGGCTGACGTTGATGCGTGGAGGCTTAAAACAGGCAAGCTCTCAGAAGATGACTTTACAAAATTGTCAGATGCAATGGGCCAGCTAGCTGAAGCGCCCATATTTATTGATGATACACCAGGATTAAATTTAGCAGAAATGCGCAGCAAAGCACGAAGACTCCATATGGAGCATAATTTGGGTCTTATTATTGTCGATTACTTACAGCTGGTAGATCCAGGAAGAAAAGTTGAAAATCGCGTTCAGGAAGTCTCCATTGTATCTCAGGCTCTTAAAAATCTAGCGCGTGAATTGAATGTTCCTGTACTTTCTGCTTCTCAGTTATCTCGTGCAGTTGAGCATCGGGGAGAACGTCGGCCTCAGCTTGCAGACCTTCGTGAATCCGGAGCTATTGAGCAGGATGCAGACGTGGTAATGTTTTTGTATAGGCCGGATGTAGACTTTGATGTAACCAACCATAATATTCCAACAAAAGTCCTTATAGCCAAGCACAGAAATGGAGCAACAGGAGAAATAGATTTACTTTTCAGAGGGGATAGGATACGATTTTATAATGTTGAGAAGGCTCATGCAGAAGCCTGATAATTCATGCAAACCACAATGTTATTTTTGAAAAGAGAGGGGGTGATTTATTAATGAATCCTACAGATCCAACACAGAATGGCGGAATGGGGGGAATGCAGGCTCCAGGAGCAACTCCAGCGCCAGAAGCGCCAGTTGTTCCGCCTACACCAACTCCAGCGCCAGAAGCGCCAGTTGTTCCACCTACACCAGCTCCTGAGGCACCAACTACGCCTCCAGTAGCACCAACTCCTGAAATGCCAGGTACAGGAACTCCTGCACCTACTCCAGGAACTGGTACTCCAACCGAGACACCACAGGGTGGTCAGACGGGCGGAATGGGTGGTATGTAATAAATTCTCTGGAATATTTATTCTGCAGAATGAATAGAAGCGGTCTTGCCAGTGGCGGACCGCTTTTGTTTTGGGAAAAGTGCCGGGGGGGGGATTCGAACCCCCATGACCAATTACGATCAAAGGTTTTTGAGACCTTCGTGTCTACCATTCCACCACCTCGGCTCATCAGAACTCGATTTCACCTTCCGCCATTATTGCATCCGGACTTCAGGGCTGCATCGGTTCTTGCTCTTCAAAATGCTTCACATTTTGAGTAAAAGTCTTCTCCATTATAACACGTAGAGCTTCCAATTTGCCTGTTACAATGCTACAATATGGGATAAATGAGATTTGAAATATCACAAAATCTTCTCGACAAAATATCTTCTGACGTTGTTCTATTATTTGCTTTCCAAGATGATGACAAAAAAGGAAGGCTTATCAAGTCATCTCAATTTATTAATCTGGATAAAGCTCTTAAGGGACAGTTGACAAAAGCTTGCGAGATAGAAAAATTCACAGGAAGTAGAGGAGAAACAGTAAGTCTGTTTACTGCAGATAAAATAGTTGCGAGCAAAGTCGTAGTTATGGGGCTTGGTAAAAAGAATGATTTTGTTCTTAATGATCTCCGTAATGCAGTAGGTAAATACGTTTCAGCAGTTAAGA
Source organism: uncultured Gammaproteobacteria bacterium (assembly GCA_964515545.1). Lineage (GTDB taxonomy): Bacteria > Patescibacteriota > Microgenomatia > Levybacterales > UBA12049 > JACROF01. The sequence goes on along the minus strand of CAZERI010000004.1, from coordinate 78,367 downwards.
AAAAAGTTGATTCTCTCGTTTTAGTTCTTCCTGAAAATCTTGATGATTTAGTTCTGGAAGACGTCGTATCTGTTGTCGTAGAAGGTTCAGAGTTAGGTACTTATGAATTTGCTAAATATAAAGGAAAAGATGAGCGAACACTTGAACTCGTTATTCTAGCTACGTCTGGACATGTTGATCCGAAGAGTCTCAAAAAAACGATAGATCATGCTAAGTTATATGCACAAGGAACGATCCTTGCGCGTGATTTAGTCAATGAACAAGCAGCCATTGCCACACCTACTTTTCTTGCTGATTTGGCCCAAGACATTGCAAAAGCTCATCCTGAGATCACATGTAAAGTCTTTGATAAAGCTCAAGTGAAGAAGATGGGTATGGAGGCGTTCTTAGGTATTGCAAGAGCTGCAGATACTCCACCTAAGTTCATAGTACTTGAATATAAACCAGTAAAAAGTAAAAGTAAAAAGAAGCTCGCAATTGTCGGAAAAGGAATAACTTTTGATAGTGGAGGAATAAATGTAAAGCCTGGTGACCATATGCAGGATATGAAAATGGATATGTCTGGAGCTGCACTCGTTTTAGGAGTTTTTTCAGTTATTGCTAAGATTAAACCGACATTTCCAGTAATGGGTATTATCGCTGCAACACCAAATCTCATCTCCAGCAGCTCAATCGTTCCTGGGGACGTTGTCAGAGCGATGAATGGTAAGACAATTGAAGTTCTCAATACAGATGCAGAAGGCAGGGTAACAATGGCAGATAGTTTGTCATATGCAGTTTCCGAAGGAGCCACAGAGATTATTGATTTCGCAACACTGACAGGTGCTTGTTTGGTAGCATTAGGAGATGAAATTGCGGGTATGTTCTCAAATAATCGTGATCTCCTTGATGCTGTCAAAACAGCAGCCTTTGAAGAAGGAGAAAAGGTATGGGAGCTGCCTCTTGAGAAAGATTACAAAGACATGAATAAGAGTGAGGTGGCAGATATTGCCAATATTCCAAACTCGCGTTTCGGTGGTACTATTACTGCAGCACTTTTTCTGCAGGAATTTATCGCTAATACTCCATGGATGCATTTCGATATAGCTGGACCTGCTTTCGCTAACAAACCTCAATCATTGACACCTAAGGGAGGTACAGGATTTGGAGTTAGAACTATGTTAAAGTATATAGAAGGAGTGAACAAATAATATGATTTCAGTAACTGATCTACGAGCAGGTACTACCTATGAGGAAGATGGGAACTTACTTATGGTGGTTTCTTATGAACATATTAAAATGGGGCGGGGAAGCGCCAATATTAAAGTAAAGGTTAAAAATTTAAAGAGCGGTACTACTCTTGAGAAAAGTTATATTAATGGAGCAAAGGTAAATAACGTTCAGGTTCTCAAGAAAGATCTTCAGTATTTATACAAAGATGATCAGTATGCTTATTTCATGAATCCTGAGACATATGATCAGATACAAGTTGACTTGGTGAAAGTTCCTGATCATCCTTATCTTAAAGAAGGGGATACTTTTAATATTTCATTTTTAGGAGAGGAGCCTCTTACGGTAACTATACCTCCAAAAATGGTGTTTAAGGTTATAGATACAGCTCCTGGAATTAAGGGTAACTCTGCCACAAATGTCTTCAAAGATGCTACACTAGAAAATGGGATTAAGACAAAAGTCCCCCTTTTTATCAATATCGGAGAGTCTATCCGAATTGATACTCGAACTGGAAGCTATTCTGAAAAAGCATAATGAAAAACCGCTTATTCCAGGCCTTTAGTGAAAGATCGTTTTCTTTTTTATGGCTGTCAGAGATTTTCACTATTTTAGCCTTCAACCTCTTTAATTTTCTTCTCCTTCTTCACGTCTATTCACTTACTCACTCAAACACAGCGGTTGCTTTTGTTGTCGTCTCATTTACACTACCTGCTATTTTATTCGGAATTTTAGCGGGAGTGTATGTAGATCGCTGGAGTAAGAAAAAGGTACTTCTTATCTCCAATATTGTACGTGGAATTCTTCTGATCGTCTTGGCTATTTTTCACCAGAGTCTTATTGCAGTCTATATCATTTCATTTTTAGTAGCCCTTGTTACTCAATTTTTCATTCCAGCCGAAACTCCTATTATTCCGCTTATCGTGAGAAAAGATCTTCTCTATTCAGCGAATGCTCTCTTTGGACTCGGTCTTTATGGAGGAGCTTTTTTTGCTTATCTTTTATCAGGACCGTTAATTTTATTATTTGGTGAGGTAAATACGTTACTAGTTTTAGGAGTGATGTTCTTTGTGAGTTCAGTTTTTATATCAGGTATTACTATTACCAGTAAAAGTGAGCAGAACAAAAAAGGGATACTCAGCGCCTCCAAATCTGCCCTTCTGGATGAGATCAAGACAGCCATTACTATTATGAAAAATTCACGTGAGATTTATAACTCCATTTTTCTCCTAGCTGTTTCCCAGACATTGCTTTTAGTTTTGGCTGCTATTGCCCCCGGGTATGCAAGCCAAATTCTTAATATCAGCATCCAGGAGTTTCCGTTATTCTTTATCGTACCAGCAGCTCTTGGAGTATTAGTTGGTGCTGTTATTTTGGTAACATGGCTTCATGAGAGTTCTAAAGAAAAATTAACCACAGCCGGGCTCTTCTTATCTGGTGCAGCTATGCTAGTGCTGCCTTATGGCTCTCGTATCTCCGCTCGAGAGATAGTCCACGAATTTAATACCATACTTCCTCATTTCCTTGATATAACTACCGTGCATGTTGTTATTGTTCTTGCCTTTATTTTAGGACTGGCTAATGCTTTTGTATTCGTTCCTTCAAATACTATTCTTCAAGAAAAAACAAAGGATGAATTTAGAGGAAAAATTTATGGAGTATTAAACGCGCTGGTTGGTATATTTTCTCTTGTTCCCATCTTAGCTGCCGGTGGTTTTTCAGACTTTTTTGGAGTAGGGAAGGTAATTATAGTTATTGGTATCTCCTTATTTGTTATCGGAATATCTAGAGTTCTTTTTGATATTTAATGCATTTACTAATTGTCATTTTGCTCATCAGTCTTATCGTTTTTCTTTTTTGTCTGCATGTCTTGGCGAAGGAAGATCTTATTTTCGTGCGAAGAAATATTACCATGGAGATGCTGTTCAATATCGCTTTTTATACCCTAGGGATAGGGGTACTGTCAGCGCGTATTGTCTATGTTATAGAGCATTTTAGCTTAGGATTTCTTAATCCCTTAGTCTTTTTTCTTTTTCCTTATTTCCCGGGGCTCTCATTAGCGGGAGGAGTAGGAGGGGCGATGATTTTTACTCTTCTATATAAAGCAAAGAAATATCCTGCTGGGAGATTCTTTGACTTTTTCTCAATGGCATTTTTAGCAGCTCTGCCTATTGGTTTTTTGGGACAAGGATTACTATTAGGTATGCAGGATAAATTTTCAGGCGTCCTGATGCCGATTATTTTTCTTATAACACTTATCTTCTTTGTTAGAGTTCTGCTTCCATTGAATACACGAGGTGAACTAGAAGATGGGAGTTTAGGATTTCTTTTTATAATAGTATTTTCATTAACAACCCTTATTTCACTTGGTGTTCGTGCAAAGAATATTATGGAAGCTGTCATGCAGCTGGATGTCATCCTTCTTCTTATTCTTTTTATCTTTTCATTTCTTATGCTCCTGATGAAGGAGAAGCATATTTCTTTCGGAAGACCTAAAAGGGGAGTTAATTAATGTCCCATAGTAATGAGCTCGCTATACTTTTTGAAGACACTGATCTTTTGGTTATTAACAAACCTGCTGGAATTACTGTTAATAGGTCCCAAACCACAACAGGGGAGAAGACTGTTCAGGATTTAGTAGAGGAGTACCTCCATATTGGAGGAGTAGGAGAGAAAAATGAGGAAAGTGAGGGTGAGGAAGAAGATATATCAGATTTTTTGGGAAGATCGGGAATAGTTCATAGAATAGACAAAGAAACTTCAGGTATCCTCCTTATTGCAAAGAATGAAAAGGCTTTTGTTAATCTCCAGTCTCAGTTTAAACAGAGAGAAGTACATAAGACCTATCAGGCATTAGCTCATGGGAGGGTAGTGCCTGAAAAAGGAGAAATAAATGTTCCGGTTGGCAGGCTCCCGTGGAATAGAAGACAGTTTGGCATTGTGGCGGGGGGGAGAGAATCAGTTACTTTTTATGAGGTGATGGGTTACTACCGTACAGATGATAAAAGACGTGAAGTAGTAACTTTGGTAAAATTGAGGCCAATAACAGGCAGGACTCACCAAATACGTGTCCACCTCCAATATCTAGGATACCCCATCTTTTCTGATTTTTTATATGCTGGGCGGAAGACTCAACGGGAAGATCGTAAGTTATTAGAAAGAGTTTTTCTGCATGCTTTAGAAATTTCCTTCCTTCATCCTCGAACCAATACGCGAATGGAACTGACAGCTCCTCTTCCTTCTGAATTAGAAAAAGTTATGGATCATTTGGTCCCCATAGTGTAAAGTATGGCTCTCTTGTGTATAATTTAGAAATAGGAGGTGATCTTTTATGGCTAAAAATGACGGATTTTTTAAAGGAGAAAAGAAGAAACCAAAGAAGAACAAAGAGAAAACAATCTCAGGATTTACTCAAAGTACTGCACCAACTTTTGTAATGCCTGAGGTTATCTCAAAGAAGAAGAAAAACTCTTTCTAATTTTTTTCTGCCCATGAGAAAAAAAACCAGCCCAAAGAAATCATCGGAGAGTAGTTTAAGGATTTTATATCTTTTTTGTGGTATGGTCCTTATAGCCATAGGTCTTTCATTAGGCTATCGATTATTTAACCTCATGAAGGATAGTAAGTATGATAGTAGTCACAATTTTTTAGTTGCCTTTACCTATCACAATGATATTGATTTTGTTGAAATCAACTCTTCTCAAAAGACATTTAGTCATCTTCAGGTGCGAGGAGGAGACACTCTCCAGGAGACAAGAAAAGAAGTAGGTCTTCTCCCAGATGCTGAGATAGCACTCGGCAAGCCATTCTCAATTAAGCTATTGTCTCAATATTTTACTGATGCAGCTTGGCATAAAAATAATGTTACATCGACTCTCAATATTTTTGACTTATACCGCTTAAGTTTTGCTACTAATCATGTTAGTCCTCAGAGCATTACTTCTCAGGAAGTTCATGTCCCATTTGATGATAACCTTTCAGGCTCCATGCTGGAACAGCTTTTTCTCGATGAGGCAATTGATCAAGATAATAAAACAATTTCAATTGTTAATGCTGCTGGAGTTCCTGGGCTCGGGACGAGGCTTGAGAGAGCACTTTCTCATATAGGAATGAATATTATCTCCGTAAGAAATGCAGATAGTATTCAAAGTACTTCATCAATAGAATATTATGGTGAAAAAGGCTATACGGTTGAAAGACTGCAGGATCTTTTATCGCTGCCTCTTACGCAATCTTCCTCCCAATCCATCTCTGATATAATCATCATAGTCGGGAAGGATATGAATCAGACTACCAGATTTTAGTATGCAGTTTTTCCTTATTTTATTAATTCTCTTTATTATTTCTCTAGCGCTTGCTTATAGATCTCTCCGGCATATGATTCACTTAAAGGAAGTCGGAACAGTGAAAAAGGAGCTGCATAAGGGGAAAATACTATTTAAAAGTGATACTTATTCTTCCTGATTGTCTTGACTGTCATTATCACTATCTTCATCAAGCGATCTGTCTTTTCCAGGTTTAAGTGTAGTAGGAACGACTAGTTTCGTTCGGTCTGATGAAAGGAAAGACGGCTGGTTTTTAAACTTAGTCGTCCGTTTGGTTTCTCTTGCAAAAATTGTTACCTTATTTCCATCTACTGATTTAACATATGCCTCATAAATATTGCCTCCATCAATAAAGCGGATAAGCCGTCGCCCAATATCATCAGGCAGCATTCCGATATACTGCTTGTTCTGGTCAAGAACAAAAATCTTCATACGTTTTATAACAAGATAAAGCGTCTCACCAGAGCGAAGGGGAGTAATTACTTTTTTATCTGCCACATTCAGCAGCTCGATGACTTTTGTCCTGCCTGGTTCTTCAATAAAGAGATTACTGACATGAGCTGGAGTAACGATGTTGGCATTTTTATTGCCTCCGCCTTCACTCAGTCTTTTTAAATTTCTGAGAGCGATGGGATTTTGAGTATCAAGTGATAACACCTGCTGATAAATATTTTTTGCTTCTTTTAAATTACCGCTGCTTGAGTATGCAAAAGCAAGCCTATTAAGAGTATCAATATCATTAGGATCTTCTTCAAGAAGCTCAAGATTAAGAGTTATGGAGGATGCCCAATCACCAGAGAGTGCAGTTTGGATAGCTTGCGCTTTTAGTTGAGTCATGGGGAAATTTTCTTTATATTAAAGAGAAATTATAAGATGAAATTTTACTGAGTTTATTTGCAAAAGTCAATAGCGACAGAGTATAATTGTACTTCAGTTACGTGATATGAGTGGACATTCAAAATGGTCAACAATTAAGCGCCAAAAAGGCGCGAATGATGCCAAGAGGGGACTGGCTTTTACTAAACTTTCTAATGCTATCACTATGGCGGTACGAGAAGGCGGAGGTATAACTGATCCTAATGGCAACTTCAGGCTACGCTTAGCAATCGATGCAGCTCGGGCTGAAAATATGCCTAAAGACACTATCGAGCGTGCTATTACCAGAGGAGAAGGGAAAAATGCAGCCGAAATGTTTGATGTGGTATATGAGGGATTTGGTCCAGGAGGATTTAGTGTCATTGTTGAGGCTATTACTGATAACAAACAGAGGACAACACCCGAGATTAAAAGTATTTTTGATAAATCAGGGGGGACTCTGGGAGTACCAGGGAGTGTAAATTACCAATTTGCTCAAAAAGGTCAGATTATCGTTTCGAAGGATGGTAAAACACTCGATGAGATATTTTTAGTTGCGGTAGATTTGGGTGCAGAAGATCTTGAAGAAGAGGAAGAAGATGTAATAATTTATACCTCTCCTGAGGAGTTAAGTAAAGTAAGATCCAGTCTGGAGGAAAATGGTCTTCCCATAAAGTCTGCAGAACTGCTATATAAGCCTATAGTAATAAAGGACATGACAGATCCTCAAGATACAGAAAAGGCTATTACTTTTATGGAGAAATTGGAGGATCATGGTGACGTCCAAAAAGTCTACGCAAATTTTGCTATCTCTTAATAACTAAAGCAGAGAATACTACATGAAGTTTTTTAAAAGAAAGAAAGCTGCCGATTCGGGAATTACTAAGGGTTCGGGATTACCTCCTGTCAAGAAAAGAAAGCGAGCGATATTTTCTGCTGTAGACAAGAGACAGACCTTTGTCTTAGGAATGATTGTCTTGTCTCTTGGACTATTTCTAGCTGAATTCCAATTCGAGAAAGCGGGAATAGTAGTAGCAATCATTTTAGGAATTCTTACCGATCTTATTTTGTATTGGGCAATACGAGAAGACTTAGAAGATAATTTTTCAATCGGATTATTTATTCTGCCATTTTTTTATAGTCTGGCATTTACATTATTTTATTTTCTTCTTCCGACACGGATAATAATCCGGCTTATCCTAACATCTCTCTATGCATTTGGACTTTACTCGTTATTTTTAAGCGAAAATATTTTTACTGTTGGCGCAATCAGAACGATTGCATTATTGTCGGGGGCTAGGATAGTCTCATTTGTCTTAACTTTATTGTCTTATTTTTTCTTAACGAGTACACTTTTTTCTCTCCACCTTTGGGTTTTTCTTACCATTCCGCTTCTTGCTTTGTATACCTATCCGCTCGTGTATCAAGCTCTCTGGACGTATGATTTACAAAAAAATATTTCTTCGCTTAAAGAATGGGCGGGGATAGTGAGTCTCTGTATTATAGAAGTGGGGATAGGGGTGTGGTTTTGGCCCAGCAGCGCTACTGTTATAGCTCTCTTTCTCGCTGGATTTTTATATACGCTGGTAGGGCTGTCGCATGTGTGGTTTGAAAAGAAATTATTTAGAAGCGTCATGTGGGAGTATGTATGGGTTGGTGTAGTTGTCGTATTTGTTCTTATGTTATTTACCTCGTGGGGAAAGTAGGAGAGAGAAGTGGATAAGTCCTATAATAAGTTGATATAGTTTGATACACTATAGGGCTGAATTCTTCAAAAAAATAGCCTCAAAATAAAGCTAAATTAAGGCTAAAAGACAGCAATGTATATAATTGCATACTCTTTCTCTCAAGTAGAGTACGCAAAAAATACGAAAAACATTCAGATATTGAGGCTAAAATTACTAATTTAGATTGATAAATCAAGCTAAATTTAAACATTTAATATCTCGTCCTCTCTCTAGGGAGGAGAGGGGTAAAAGGGCTAATTTTCACACAACTTTTCACAGGCTCTCCAGGTGAGAGGAAAGCATGCAGGACAGTAAGAAAAAAACTTTTTGTCAGGTCTTCGGGGTAGGCATGCTTCGTGGCTAATGCTTAGTTACTTCTTTCGTCCTTCTGTCTTTGGTAGTCTCCTCATCTTTGATAAGAGATTTTTAACTGTCTGGCTCAGTAATGACTTATGTCGTACAATAATACTTTTACGACGTCATAGATGGTTTCAGAGAAGACCTTATACCTGGCGAAATTTCATTTTTACCGTCGCTAATTTGTCTTTATCTGCATACTATTTAGAGTTGACTTTCCTTCCCGCTTTACTAGACTGCTTCAGTCTATACATTATGGGCTTAAAACATCTTTTTAGCCTTAATTTAGCTTCAAAATGAAGCTAAATTTTACCCCCTTCTCCCCTTTGTCGTAGTTCCCCTTGGGGAAGGGTCTATGATGCAAGTGCGGTAAAACTATCTATAAAATAGGGGCATTACTCCAGACTCTTCTGTAGAAGAACGACTAACTGGGCGTTCTAAATATTTCAGAGGCCTTGTAGGGCATTGTAGGGCTTCAGGTTTGAGAGGTTAATTGCCAGTTGTATCGACAAAAATTGGACTGATAACTTCTGAGTGTCCGCGATCGACAGCTTTGCCAGTATGGTCGACTAACTGAATACTTCGTGTACCATCCGAATCGTCGATATATAACTCGGCATTCATAGGATCTTCTTCAACTTTTTTAGCAAAAGATAGCCAGAGATATTCAAATTTTTCTACATGATCTTCATTAAGAGTTTTGAAGCAAAATTGCGGATCATTATGCATATCGTTATACGCTTTAGAATCAAATCCTCCCACACGAATAACTCCTAAATTGGCGTCTTCAAGTTCACGTGCTAATACTCCGTCAATTATGGTTTTATCGTTGGTTACATCTATTTCTGTCCGGACTCTCACATAAGGATTAGCATCAATGCCGAAAAATTGCGGATGAGGAATATATTGTGCGACGTCAGGGTTTTCGCTGAAGCCTAGCTCTCCATTCTCATCCCGAGCGAGCATTACTAGATGAGGATGATTTGCTTCTACCTCTGGAGTAGGAATTCCTTGGGAGGTCTGGTTTTCGTGACGGCGTCCGAAGAGCTTTGAAGCTGCAACTGCAGCAGTTATTCCTAGGACTGTTGTTCCTGCTACGAATGAACGCCTGTCTGTTTTTGTATTATGGAGTTTATCTGACAGATCATCCATAGTCTGACCGCTTCGGAGGCGATCTCCGAAGGTTCGAGTCTCTTTGATTCCCTGATCTTGAGGCTCAAAACGTTTCCCTGATTCTGAATTTGATTCTGACATAGGTAATTTTACTATAGTTAGAATATCTCTTGCTGTCAATGCAAAAGAGAAAGACCATAAGGCGGTTCGTCTGCTTTTGGCTGTTTGTATAATTCTTTTCCGTCATTAAGGTCATCAAGCAGCTGGACGTATCGATAGAAAACGGCATTAGTCCAGCCAAAGCCTTCCTGTAAGTCATAGTGAAACGCAGCAGCTCTATCGCCCGTCTCCCCATTAAATTTCTCCAGGAAAGTCTGATATTTTCTAAATAGGGCTGCATGAGCTTTCAGAGACTTCTTCATAATCCTTTTAGCATCTTCGACGTAACCATACTTAAGAAGCCCAATAACTGTTAGATATTCTAGAGGAGGCCAGATATTAGGATAATCCCACTGCTTTGGTTCAAGGACAGATTTTAAGGCCGGACGAAAGCGTTTAGGAATAGTGGAAAGGTTTACTTTAGGAGCTAGTGATTCTTCAGCAGTTATAAATAGTCCATAATCTGTTTCAAAAATTGGAAGTTTTTCTATCATTCTCTCCGCCTGTTCTTTTGTCGCGAGTCCTGCCCATAAAGGCGTGAAAGAGGCGAGAGAGAGGAAACTACTGATTTCCTTATCAGTATAACAATAATCGAAAAAAAAGCCTTTCTTTTCATCCCACATGAGTCTATTAATTTCTTTTTTTCGCTTGAGTGCAATATCCTTCCATTTCTTCTCCTCTTCCCTATTCTCTAAATGAAAAGCGATCTTTGCAAAATCTCGTTCGTACTTATAGAGAAGAACGTTAAGATCAATTGGGAAAAATTGATTGCATCTATTATAGAAACGTGAGGTAAAATCCCAACCAGATTCTAGTTCAGACGAATGAGCATAACCGATGTCACGATCTCCATAGCGTGCAAGCAACTCATCCAAAACACTGTGATTATAATGCCGTTCTTTATCTATCCAGACTATTTCATATTCTTTCTTAGCAGCTGCAACTGCTCTTTTTAGCCATTTTTTATGAGCCGTGAGGTTAAAAAGTGCTTCCTGGAACTTATTTTTTCTGATTGCTGGAAAGTAATGGCCGTTATAAGTGTCCAAGATCATCGAAGAGAGGAAAGGCGGTTGAGAGCGACCCATTGATACAGGGGCATTAAAGTTAGGGATAACACCATAATTTTCAAAAAGATAGATAAAGTTATCGACTTGATTTTGCAGAATCCATTCTCTTTTGGTTCCGATAAGGCCACGGAACATAAAAAAACTATCCCAATAGAACATATAACCAAATTTTCCTAACCACTTCGGATTTGGGGTAATATGAGGGTGAGGGATGGTTATGACGTGGTGATTAATTACCCTTTTGGTTGGCTGGTGGATGACACGATCCCAGTAACTGTCAATATAGGCAAGACAGTCTGCATATTCTTTTTTGTAGGAACTCTGAGAAGTTGTCATATACTTACTTTAGAATGGCCTTCCAATCTTCAGTAAATTTGTCTATCCCTTTATCAGTAAGAGGATGGGTGATATCAAGAGACCGACTCTCTATGGCTCCAAAAAAGTTATCAAGAGTCTGAATTTTTTTAATATGAGATGGAACTTCCCAGAGTGCTGGAGCTGTGAGTTCCTGTCCATTAGCTATTTGGGCTGTGCCTTCCAGCCACTCTCTGTATACTTTGAGAGGAGCTGTTATGAGCTCGCTTTCTAATTCCATACATGCTTTTAGGTGGGCTACGCTTCTTATGGATGCTGCAAGCATCCAGAGTTCCTCTGAGAAGTGCTTTTTTAGTTCCATTCCATTACGGACCAATGCACTTCCCTCTTCTCCCATATCGTCAAGTCTTCCCAAAAAAGGTGAAATAAAGCACGGCCATTTTCCTTTTACGCGGAATTCAGCCTGGAGGAGATGCTCATGAAGGCAAATAGCATAAATTTGCTGCTGAGAGAAAACAAGCGTGTTATTAGTGACAATATTTTCTTTACGCAGCTGAGTCCTCGCTTTAAATCCTTCTATTGTGGTTGGTAGTTTGATAACTACCCGTTCATCCCATTTAGCTATCTCTCTCCCCTGCTTGATCATCTCATCAGAAGTTGTATGAGTGTCTGCATATACTTCAGCAGATACTGCTCCCGGAACAATTTTTAGAATCTTTAGAACAATATCTTTTTGAAGGGAAAAAGCTTCTTCGAGGGATAGCTTGCGACCTTCCTCAGCAATTTTTTTGGCAATAAGTGAAGGGTTAGTGGTACTTCCCCAAAGAGTCTGATCGTTAGCTGTAAAGAGCTCTAAAGTTGTCTGATATTCATCAGGATTGCCTGAATCAAGGATAAAGCGAGTCACACTTTTATCCTAGCACAGATTGTGTTATTGGGTAAATCTTCATATAATAACTATATGAAGTTAGGGATGGCTAAAAGAATTATTTTTATTTTAATTACTCTCCTTATCTCAATAGTGGTGGTTGCAGGAGTAGTCTCCATTTTTAGATGGGTTTCTCCAAAATCTCCTTATGTCTTTACTACCAATTCACGAACCGTGATCAAGCAAATCCAAAGTCTCAACCGCTTAGAGACTGCTCAATTCACGATAGAAAAAGTCATTGATGCAGGCACAAACGGCAATATTTTTCAGCAATTTCTTTTCGGTGATAAGCTCCTTCTGATTGCTCAAGGTGATGTTATTGCAGGCGTCGATATGGCAAAAGTAAAAGAGAAGGATATCCAGATTGATAATAACGCTATTAGATTAACGCTCCCTTCTCCTGAGATATTGATTGCTACTCTTAATAACGACCAGACAAGAGTATATGATAGGAGAACGGGGCTTCTCACCAAGGGAGATAAGGATTTAGAAGCAAAAGCCCGCGAGCAGGCCACTAAAATTATAAGAAAAGCTGCCTGTGACGGCCACATCTTAGATACTGCTTCGGTAAATGCCCGCAGTCAGCTTACTGCACTTCTCAAATCCTTAGGATTTGAAACTGTTATTGTTACTATTCCTCAGGCTAGTTGTTCCTAGCTACTGATAGGCCACGTCGCACATTATTGACTCCTCTCCCCTTTTCCTCCATACTTAACTTATAATTAATCTATGGCTGCCCTCCCCCAATTAGTCGAACAATTTTTAGAATACCTAGAAATTGAGAAGAATAGTTCTAAGCTAACAATACGGGATTACCAGCACTACTTAGAGACTTTTCTGAACTGGTATTCTTCCAATCATCCGCAACAGCCTATTGAGAAGCTGAGCTTGGACAATATACGAAAATATAGGGTTTTTTTAGCCAATAAGACTGATAGTCATGGGCAAAATCTTAAAAAAGTTACTCAGAATTATTACGTCATCGCTCTGAGATCTTTTCTTAGATACCTTATAAAAAATGATATTGCTACCTTAGAGCCCTCAAAAATTGATCTCCCCAAAACAGAGAGCAGGAGCTTGAAATTTTTGGAAAAAGAGCAAGTTGAAAGACTTGTTATGATGCCTGATACATCTAAAATTGACGGTCTGAGAGATCGAGCTATCCTTGAGCTCCTTTTTTCTACCGGACTGCGCGTCTCTGAACTGGTAAGCCTTAATCATGAGCAGATAAATCTTGATAGACGAGAATTTGGAGTTATAGGAAAAGGGAAAAAATCACGTATCGTCTTTATCTCACAACGGGCTGCTGACTGGATAGCTCGCTATTTGACTGCACGGAGAGATACCTATAAGCCACTTTTTATTAGATATTCAGGATCAGAAATTGATCTGGATGAAGGTGAAAAAATGAGGCTTACTGCTCGGAGTGTTGAGCGAGTTGTTAAGAAATACGTTCGAGCTGCTCGTTTGCCAGTGGACGCGAGTGTCCATACACTCCGTCATTCTTTTGCTACAGATCTTCTTACGAATGGGGCTGATATTAGGTCAGTCCAGGAGATGTTAGGGCATAAAAATATTGCTACAACGCAAATCTATACTCACATTACGAACAAACAGCTTCGTGATGTTCACAATAATTTCCATAGCGGAAACTCGGGAAGAAAATCAGAAAAAACTGACTAGAGGGTTTCGTAGTAAAGAGTAACCGTAACAGTGATTTTGTTTTCCCCAGGCTGAAGTTGAGTCGCGTCACTCGGAGCTGTCTCGCCTGCTGAGTTCATCGCTTTATCATACATTATAGGTCCAGGAGTCGTAGGATTCACCACAATATTAGTAACTCTGCCTAGACGAATTCCGGCTTGCTTACTGATTTTTACTGCCTGCTCTTTAGCTTCTTTAATGGCATCTGCTCGTGCTTGATCTTCAAGGGTTTTTTGTTCCTCATCATTAACTGTAAAGGAGATGCCATTGACAATATTTGCTCCGCTTTTAGTAGCTGCATCTAAAGCTGCATTAGCTTTATTTGCATCTTTAATTTTAACAGTAATAGTAGTACTTACTGTATAACCATTTGTCCTTTGGCTGCCTGTAGAAAAGTCTACATTAGGATTCACACTATAATCATCAGTTGTAATATCCTTCTCCTCTATCCCCTGTTCCTTAAGGGAAGCGATTACTTTATTAACTGCTGTATTAGTTTGACTTTGAGTTTCTTCAACTGAGGCTCCAGTTTTAGTTACACCTACTGTGAACTGAGCTGTATCGGGTTTGCCTACTGCTTCCCCTTTTCCATCGACAGTAAACATATCTGATTTTTCGGTATTAATGCTATTTATGGTGAATGGAATTGGCCCCAAAAGCTTAATAAATCCGAAGAAGAGAAGAAGGGAAATAAATACCGTGAGAACTGGAACTTTAAGACGATCAAGAAGAGAAGGCATAACTCAATAATACAATAGTGAATTTTAAATTACAATTAATTATTGCCATTTAAAGGTACGGGCAGCGAGTAAATACATTGCAATGCCCCAGATAGCCAGACCTAAGAGATAAGGAAAAGTAGCTGTAAGAGGTGCACCTTCTGTTGTGACCATACGAATAGCATGGTTGAAATAGGATAGAGGTAGATTATTGGCGAGAGGCTGAACCCAGCTAGGAAGGGAATCCGTTGAAAAGAAAACACCACTGAGTAAGAATTGAGGCAAAGTAACAATATTTGTCAGAGGGCTGGCAGCATTTTCATCGTTTACTCTGCCTGCAATAAAATATCCAAAACCTAAGAAAGAGATTAAACCAAATATAGAAATGAGCATAAGATTAATAAAGGTAATCCAGCCATGAGGCAGGTAGAAGTGGAAAAGAAGGACTGCTACTCCCAAAATAAGAACAGTCTGGATAAGTCCCATGATGAGCCTACTTGTTCCCTGAGCTAATAGAATAGTTAATGCTTTGGTTGGTGTAGCAAACATTCTTTTGAGAATAAGTGCTTTTTTAAGATAAATTAAACCAAAGACAGTCCCCATAATAGCAGTAGATAGCAGGGCAAAGCCAATTTGTCCTGGAACAGCAAAGTCAATATATCTATACGGATGTCCTGCAACTTCTTTCTGAGTTAAATTGATAGGCGGTGTTGTAATCCCACTGAGGCTAAGGTTAGCCTTATCTACAACTCCTTGGATTACCCCTTTCACTTCACTGGCCTGGATAGGATTGGCTGAGGAGGTAATGAGGGTAGCTTCATAGGTATTGGAGTCTGTTTGGAGTACTTTGATAATACCGCCTAATTTCCCTATCTTGAGTAAGTTTGATAGATTTTCTTCATTTTCAGATTTAAGGGTAATGAAATCAAGCTTTTTAAGAGTCTGTTCAATAACAGTTGGAGGCTGATTTTGGGGAATTCCTATGGAAACTCGCTCCGCATTATTACCAATAAGGCCAAAAATACTAATGAATGCAATTGGGAAAATAAACCCAAAAGCAAACGTCGCTGGATTACGAGTCTGAGCACGAAAAGCATACCATGCGATCATGAGGTAGGCTTTCCATTGTCCTGGTTTCTTATTTTCTCTGCTCATAGGTTATTCGTCTCTGAGATGACTTCCGGTTAGATGAATAAAAACATCCTCGAGTGTGGCTGGTTGTGGTTTAACTTCTTTTTTAAAGCCCGTAGCTAGGAGTTCTGCGATAAGTTTCTTGGGAGTTCCAATTTTTATGATCTTTCCATGATCCATAATAGCCAGTCTATCACAGAGCTTTTCTGCTTCATCCATATAATGAGTCGTAAGGACTAATGTCGTTCCAGATTTTTTGATATCCTCAATCATTTCCCAAAGATTAATACGTGCTTGCGGATCAAGGCCTGTGGTTGGTTCATCTAGGAAGATGACGCGGGGATTATTAACTAGTGTTGAGACGATCGAAAACCGTTGTTTTTGGCCACCAGACAGCTTATCGATAAAGCTTTTTGCTTTATCTTCAAGCTGAACTTTTTTCAGCATAGCCATAGGGTCCACATCCACATCATACATTGCACCAAACATTTTTAGGAGCTCAATAAGCGTAAGCTGAGGATAAAAATTGGAAGATTGGAGCTGTACCCCAATACGGGATTTGACTTCCCAGGGATGGACAAGAGTGTCTACTCCATCAACAAGTACTTGCCCCTCAGTCTGTTTCTGGAGTGTCTCAATAATTTCCAGTGTAGTTGTCTTCCCTGCTCCATTTGGACCTAAAATTCCGAATATTTCTCCTTTTTCTACTTCAAAAGATACTCCATCAACAGCAGTAAAATCCCCAAATTTTTTAACTAAATTTTTAACTTCAATTATTGCTGATTTTGAACTAGCCATATAAGAATAGTAGCATGGATTAAGGGAGAATTTGTCCGGATCCTGGGGGTACTACTATTTTTTCATCTGCAAAAACAGTAGTGCCTCTAAGAATTGTTTTCTTAAGTCTTCCTTTCATTTTCCACCCATTAAAAGGCGTCCATTTACCTTTGGAGAACATTTTTGTCTGATCGATTACATAATCTTCATCCATATCAACTTCAATATAGGTGTCTTTTCCCTGATCAATAGCAAAGATTTCTTTGGGTCCGCTATGACAAAGTCTTACAACATCCTCTATAGTAAGAGCTTTTTGTGAGACTGCTGTAAGAAGTAAAGGGAGAGTAGTTTCTAAGCCAGGTATACCATTCGGCGGTGTATCGGAGTGTTTCTCTTCAAGTGTGTGCGGTGCATGGTCCGACTCGATAAGATCGATACTATCAATATGATCCCAGAGGAAATCGACATCTTCCTGTGGCATCAGCGGTGGACGCATCATCGCAAAGGCCCCATATTCATTAAAATGCTTTTCATTTAAAAAGAGGTGATGTGGAGTCACTCCGCAGGTTACGGGTAACCCTGCTTCCTTGGCAGCGATTACTAACTTTAGTTCGTATCTAGTGCTTAAATGACAAAGATGAATTTTACGCGGGTAATTTCTGACGACCTCCAAAACATCATCAAAGGTCTTCCCTTCCGCGTGAAAAAGTATTGGCAACTCTTCCGGCCATCTTTTTACAATCTCTGCTAAGTGTTTTTTATTTAGCAGGAAATTACCAGTGGTTTGGTTAAGGTAAATTTTCAGCCCCTTGACTCCCCTACCCTCTGTTAAAATCCGATCGAATTCATCCAGGTTATCTCCCAATGTCCCGAAGTAAAAGCCGATATCGCTGACAATCTGATCCTGTGCAAGCGCTTCCTTTTCCTGCAGTTTTGTAAGAGATGTAATCGGTACTTTATTATTTGGCATGTCGATTACTGCTGTAAAACCTCCTGCTAATGCAGCAGAAGTCCCTGTGAAGAAGTCTTCTTTGACTTCTTGTCCAGGTGTCCTCAAGTGGACATGTGGATCAATAAATCCTGGAAGTTTAATAATATTCATATATTATTTATATTCGTCCCATGCTTTTATTGGGAGCGTCTCAATTTTTTTCTCTGTGATTGCCTTTAGGAAAAGAATTGCTTTTTGCTGATTAGTAAAGACAGCCAAGTTATTATCTATAGCAGCACGGCGTATCATATACCCATCATTGATATCCTGTTCGACGTCCTGGTCCGGGATATTGATAACTAAGTCTATCTTACCATTTCTAAAATAATCGATCACATCAGGGCTTTTGTCTTCATAAATTTTGTATAAGCGTTTAGCAGATAGCCCATGTTTTCGTAAGAAACGGGCTGTCTTTTCAGTAGCAAAAAGAGGAAGATCTATCGCAAAAAGATAAGTGATAGCCTGTTCTAAGAATTTATATTTATTTGTCTCTCCTCCTATACTAATGAAAATTCCTTTTTGTGGTATTTTTACTCCAACACTGAGTTCTGCTTTTAAAAATGCCTCTTCAACATCGTCTCCAAAGCAGGCTACCTCTCCTGTTGAGGCCATCTCAACTCCTAGAGTTGGGTCTGCTCCTGCAATACGGGCAAAGGAAAATTGAGCAGTTTTAACAGCAACGAAGTCGAGGTCTGAGACCTGTCCATTAAGACGTGGAATATTCTTGCCAAAGAAAGCATCAGTTGCCATTTCAATAAGGTTGGTACCAATAACTTTTGAGATAAAAGGAAAGGTGCGGGATGCACGTAAATTAATTTCAATAATAGCTACATTATTGTCTTTGGCGAGACATTGGATATTAAATGGTCCAGTAATGTCGAGAGCTTGGGCTACAGACTTGGTGAGGATGCGGATTTTTCGGAGAGTTTCCATATACATTCTCTGCGCCGGATGAGAGACAGTTGCATCTCCTGAATGGACACCAGCATGCTCTATGTGTTCAGAGACTACGAGTGCCTTAACGATTCCTCTCTCTGCTACACAATCCACCTCAATTTCTTTTGCTTCTTCAATAAATTTTGAGATAGTTACAGGATACTCTTGGGAGATACTGGCTACTTCGCCTAAGAAGTCAGATAATTCTTTTTCGGAGTGACAGATTTTCATACTTTGTCCAGATAGGACATAAGAAGGCCTGATAAGAACAGGAAATCCTACCTTTTTAGCAAATTGCATGGCTTTAGGAATAGTTGTGAGACTATCCCATGGCGGTTGGGTGATCTGGAGTTCATCAAGCAGGGCTGAGAATCGTGTCCTATTCTCTGCTCTGTCAATATTATCTGGGTCTGTTCCTAAAAGGGACGCCCCATATGCTTTTAATGCTTTAGCTCTGTTATTGGGAGTCTGTCCTCCCATCGAGACAATTATTCCAAAGGATTTCTCAAAATCATAAATATCAGCAATCCTTTCAAAAGTTAGTTCTTCAAAATACAGCCTATCAGAAATATCATAATCTGTTGAGACAGTCTCAGGGTTACAATTAATAACAATAGCATCTTTATTATGCGTTTTAAGGCGTCGGACTGTACTGACACTCGTCCAGTCAAATTCTACAGATGATCCTATCCGGTAAGGTCCACTACCTAGAACAATAACTCCTTTATCTTTAAGAGGCTTAACGTCATTGTGAGATCCATTGTAGGTAAGATAAAGATAATTTGTTTGGGCTGGGAATTCTCCTGCTAGAGTATCGATCTGGAAAATACTTGGTACAACTTTTAGTTGTTTTCTGATCTCGCGGACTTCAAGTCCTGATTTGCCGATAAGTGATCCTATTCTTTTATCTGATACACCAATTTGTTTGAGTTCTTGTAACGGTTTTTTGGATAATCTTTTAGTTTTCGCAAGCTTTTTTTCCTGGTCTACAATATTTTTTATTCGGTAAAGAAACCATGGATCAATACCTGTTAACTCATAAATCTCATCTACCGTTAGCCCGATAAGAAGAGCCTGGGCTAATGCAAACATGCGGTTAGGGGTGGGCCTTTTAAGTTTTTCTTTAATCTCTTTTTTAGTTAGCCCTTTGAAAAGTGATTCGTTGACTGTTCCTTCAAAATCTAAATCAAGCATACGAATGGCTTTTTGGTATGCTTCCTCAAATGTTCTGCCAATACCCATTACCTCTCCTACTGATTTCATACTGCTTCCAATAGTATTTTCGGCTTTTTTGAATTTATTAAGATCCCACCGGGGAATTTTCACTGTTAAATAATCAAGGGCAGGTTCAAAACAAAATTGGGTAGTTTGGGTTACTTTATTAGTAAGTTCAGTTAAGTTTTTACCGAGCGCAAGTTTAGCTGCAACATACGCCAGCGGATAGCCGGTTGCTTTACTGGCAAGTGCACTGCTTCGTGAGAGGCGTGCATTCATCTCAATAACATAATACTCAAAATCAGCCATGGTACCATCATGCTTGTGTGGATGAGGATTAAGCGCAAATTGGACATTACATTCTCCAACTACCCCCAAGCTTCTAACAATTTTTATTGCAATTGAACGGAGAGAGTGATATTCAAAATTGGTAAGAGTCTGGCTTGGTGCTATTACAATTGACTCGCCTGTATGGATACCCAAGGGGTCCATATTTTCCATATTGCAGACAGTGACGCAGTTATCGAATTGGTCTCTTACGACTTCATATTCAACCTCTTTATAGTGATGAAGGTATTGCTCAACCAAAATTTGTTTTACAAAGGAAAAAGCATGATCTGCAATTTTTTTTAGTTCTTGTTCATTACTTGCGATTCCGGATCCTTGTCCTCCAAGAGAAAATCCTGATCTTATCATGACGGGATAGCTGAGTTCTTTTGCAATCCTGAGAGCCTCTTTGGTGCTGTAGGCAGGTCTACTGAGTGGAGTACTGATAGCAAGTTTATGAAGATGATTAGCAAATGCTTTCCGATCTTCAGTCAGCTCGATTGTTGAGACAGGTGTCCCGAGAACTGCTACATTGTATTTCTTAAGGATTCCCAAGTCGTTAAGTTCGAGGCCACAGTTAAGTGCTGTCTGTCCTCCAAATGAAAGAAAAATACTATCAGGGCGTTCCTTTTCAATGACTCTCTCAACAAAATATGGATTAACTGGTAAAAAATAAACCCGATCTGCAAGAAGCTTTGAGGTCTGGATAGTAGCTATATTTGGATTGACAAGAACTACTTCTATTCCCTCTTCTTTAAGCGCTTTAATGGCTTGAGATCCTGAATAATCAAATTCTCCTGCTTCGCCTATTTTTAACGCTCCTGAACCCAGGACTAATACTTTTTTTATTTTCATAATCACTGTAACGATTGAACTATTTGCTGGTATTTCTCTTGAGAAAATCTTTTCATTTCAAAAGCTTTTTGCAGAGTCTCTTTAAGTCCTTCTGTTACGTCGATGACAGGCTGACGAGGTGAAAGGGGTTGGATAGTATAGCGTTTATTAAATTGTGTCTGATCGCTCACGACAATTCTTCCCGCCATAGTGTGATCAATCTGTGCATAGGTTGGGTCAATATAGCGTATATCCCCTTCTTCATCGACTGCCTTAACAACAACGTGAGGGTGAACGGTCATATCTGATGTCATTTGCCAATTCTCTGCATAAGGATCAATCAGCATTTGTATAGCGCTTAGAGTGATGGTCCCTTTTGATTCCGCCAAGCCATCAATTATTGCTTCGGATGCTACTGAGCATAAGCCTGATCCGGTAAATAGTCCTTTTTCAGGTGTTGCTCTCCTTTTATCCACCATTCCGTATTCAGAATTGATCTCCTGCCATCCATGGCGAAGTTTGCTTGCTAAAGAAAAAGAAGCCAGTCTATTTTCAAATAATGCTTCTCTGGCTTTGAGAAATTCATTGAGATCAGCAAAATTTGCCAGATGTATTTCACGATTTGGGACAATAATTGATTCTTTGCTGATAAAATCGTCTTTTAGTTCCATACTATTGTACTTTTTCTAAATAATAATCAAACAGCCATTCAGTATCGTATGGTCCTGGAGTAGCTTCTGGATGGAACTGGACTGACATAAATGGCAGTTTGGTATGAATAATACCTTCGTTAGTTCCGTCATTAGCATTCGTAAACCATTTTTTAAAATTATTTGGAATATCGCTCGCAGCAAAACCATGATTTTGTGTTGTAATATAACACCTCGGAGATCCTTCCATGGTGCAAGGCTGATTTTGGCTGCGGTGGCCGTATTTAAGCTTGGTTGTTCCTCCTCCTGCAGCTAAGGTCAGAAGCTGATGTCCAAGACAAATTCCCATCGTAGGCTTTTTCTGGTCAAGTGATTTTTTAATAGTAGTAATAGTTTTATTAACAAAGGTAGGATCCCCAGGACCATTGGAAATAAAAAGTCCGTCAAATTCCTTTGTGCCGATAGCTTCTTCTAATCTCTCTTCACCCTCCTGTGTGAATGGATCAAAGTTCCAGGGAGCAATTATAACTGAGACCCCTCTTTTTCTGAGAGAGTTAATGATATTTCTTTTTGCTCCACAATCAAGAAGAAGAATTTTTTTAGCTTTTTTATTACTTGATGGAAGATAACTTATCTCTTTTGTGGAGACTTGTTCGACAAGATTTTCTTTATTAGGATCATAGTAGTCTATTTTTTGATCAATAATTATTTTTCCCAAAAGAGATCCTCGTTCACGAATATGCTGCGTTAATCCTCTTGTGTCTCTTATTTGGATAAGAGGCAGTTTTTCATTCTTAAACCATTTTGCTAATGAATTTTGGCTTTGGAAGTGAGAAGGTGTATCTATGTAATTACTGACAATAAGACCTGAAACCATAAGTCTGTCTGCTTCCCACAGATGAGTATTAGGTACTCCATAATTGCCTATGAGAGGATAGGTAAGAACTAAAAGCTGTCCTTTAAAAGATGGATCTGTTAACCCTTCCGGATAACCCATCATTCCTGTTGAAAAAACTACCTCTCCGCTTGTAGAGACTGGTGCACCGAAGCTCTCTGCTTCTAGGGTAGTACCATCTTTGAGCTGAAGTGTTGCGTTCATATTTAAAAAAAGCCATTCTACTTCTGGGAATAATTCCACAGAGTTACGAATGACGTATTATTTCAATTTACCTAAAACAAGACTAATAAGCGCCATTCTGACGAACATTCCATTCTTAATTTGTGACATAAAATATACTGCCCTCTTATCCTCATCAACGCTTGTCTCAATCTCACCGACTCTAGGCAATGGGTGCATGAGAATCATTGATTTGCTTGCTTTTTCCTTCATGAGGGAAGGGGTAACAATAAAAGAGTGCTTTACTTTTTCATAGTCATTGAGATTTTCAAAACGTTCTTTTTGGACACGAGTCCAGTACCAGACATCTGCATCTATTGGCATATCTTTACTGTGGTGGATTTCAAGTAACGTTAATCCTCTTTCCTCAAATAATTCTTTATCTGCTTTAGGGAGTTTGAGGATTTCTGGAGAAAGAAGATAGATAGTATTGTTCTTAAAGAGCGAGAGACCTCGTAAGAGTGAGTGGACTGTCCTCCCATTAAGCAAATCACCAGCAAAGAGAATAGTCAGATTATCAAGACGGCCAAATTTCTGGTAGATGGTGTAAAGATCAAGAAGTGCTTGAGTAGGATGCTCTCCTATTCCATCTCCTGCATTGATAATAGGTACAAAAAAAGCAGCGTCTGCTGCTTTTTTTGCTGCTCCTTTTTCTGGATGACGAATAATAATAATATCGGAGTATGCCTCAAGAGTACGGATAGTATCCTCGAGTGTTTCTCCTTTAGCGACAGATGATGTAGAAGCAGGGTTCTGGAATTCTAGAGTCTGTCCGCCAAGCCGTTTGATTGCGCTTGCAAAAGAGCCAAAGGTCCTACTGGATGGTTCATAAAAAATAAGGGCAGCTAAGCTACCCTTTAGTATATCTAAGACTTCTCCCTTTTGGGTGAGGTCTTGAAGATTCTTGGTATGGTTAAAGAGATGGTAAAGAGTAGGTGTGTCAAATTGGTCGAGAGAGAGGATATCCTGTGACGTAAATTTCTTTTGTAATGTATCTTTTTGTGTCGTGGGCATAAAAAAACCAGGACCTGTCTGCCGTCAGGCAGGTTGCTCCTGGAATATTAGTTTAAGCACTTTAGCTTATCTTGTCAAGAAGAAATTAATTATTCTCTGCTGCCTTGAGAAGGTTTGAGAGAAGCATCGCGACATTTACTGGCCCTACTCCTCCCGGAACCGGCGTATAAAAGGAAGCCTTAGAGGAGATCTCCCCTTCCTCATAATCTCCCTGCATTTTCCCATCAGTTCCCCTATGCATACCGACTCCTAGTAAGATTACATCATCCTTGATCATTTCCTTTGTAATAACGGAATCTTTTCCAACAGCACTAATAATAATATCTGCATTTTGTATAATTTCGCTTTTATTATCAGTCTTACTATCAATAATGGTAAGAGGTAATCCCTTCTTTTTAAAGAAGGTAATGATAGGCATGCCTGCAGTCTGGCCTTTACCAATGATTGCCACTTTTTTAGCTTTTACCCAGTCCTCAAGCAAAATATCCTGATCACCTATTTGCTTAAAAACTTCTTTCAGAATTCTCCAGACAGCTAGAGCAACAGGGGCATCAAAAGGAGTTGACTCACAAAACCCATCGACATCTTTATCCACACTCGTAGCAGTGGTTACTTTATCTTTGTCGATATGTGGTGGAAGCGGGCGCTGGATGATAATACCATGGACAATTGGGTCATCGTTAAGTTCTTCGATCAGCTTAAGTAAATCAGCCTCGGTAAAATTCTTATTAAAGCGGTGGATAGTAATAGCTGCGCCAATTTCATGTGCCTTTAATTCTTTCTGGCGAACATAGGCTTTGGATGACTCATCATCACCAATAAGAATTACAGCTAAATGAGGTGTTATTCCCTCTTCTCTTAAGTCTATTACCCTCTGTTTTAGCACTTCTAAAATATGTGAGGCAATAGCTTTCCCATCAAGTATCATGAAGCTATTATACAATGTAGCCGGTCTATTTGGAATTAAAGGTACGAAAGAAGCTGCTGAGGTCTGAAGATAATCCAGTTATGTGTCCCCTCTACCTCATGGATTGCTGCATTTGGTAATGAGTGGCGGATCTTATCAGCATAGTCTTTACCAAAAATTTTATCATCCTTACCCCATAAAATAAGAGTTGGGACGGTAATTTTAGTAAAAAGCGTCTCATTATTTTGTAATTGCTCATCGAATATATGGAGGGTATAAGGAAGTGTATACTTGATATTCCTCATAATAGAAAGAAGATTTGTACTCGTTTTTATAAAAGTACTTACATTTGCTGTCTCTTTTAATTCAGTGAAGAATTCACGGAGATATCTTATGAGTAATTTATGTCTGCTTTGTCCCAGGGGCAGGCCGTAAGGTCCAATAAGAATGAGGCGCTTAATAGAATTACTTTTAGTAGCGGTATGGAGTGCAATCGCTGCACCAGTAGAATGGCCAATTAGGGTAATATTTTTTAGAGAAAGCTGATCTATGAATGATGAGACGTATTCTCCATATTCTTCAAGATCCCAAATTTTTTTAGGTATATCTGCCTTACCAAATCCAGGCATATCAGGAGATATAAGATGATAGTCTTTCTCTAAGAGGTGGAAAATAGCCTGATACGTACTGCCTCCTGCTCCCCATCCGGGGATCCAGACGAGCGTCTCGCCTCTCCCTGTCTCCAAAAAAACAGTTTTTATTCCTTTGATAGTAATAACTTTCTCCTTAAGTGACATGAGGTAAGTATAACAGAGGAGAAATTAGGCTTTTTGGATACAGGTAGCAGCTGCTACTCGATCAGATGGATTAGAGAAGCGCATAAGAATAACTCCTTGTGTGTCACGATGAAGTTTAGGGATGGAGACAATCTCAAGTTTGACTACTTGCCCTCTTTTACTGGTAATAATAAGTTCCTCACTATTTGGCGGAATAATTTGAGACACTGCTACGTTACCTGTTTTATCGCTCACTTTAGCTACTTTTACTCCCTGCCCTCCCCTTTCCTGCTTTGGAAATTGTGAAACAACTGTCTTTTTACCAAGTCCATTTTCCATGATAGTGAGAAGTTCTGCATTCCCTTCGTCTTTTTGGAGGACGTCCATACTGATTACCACATCGCCCTCAGCCAACTTAATTCCTCTAACCCCAATTGTGCCACGACCCAGAGGTCTTACTGAGCGCTCTGAGAATCTGATCGCTTTTCCTTGTCTCGTTACGATAAGGACACCATTTTCTCCCGTTGAAATATTACTCCATACCAGCTCATCGCCGGAGTCAAGCTTAATTGCGATCATTCCGTTGCGTCTGATGTTGTCAAATTCTGAGACACTTGTTTTCTTTACCGTTCCTTTGCGTGTTGTCAGGAAGATATATCCTTTTTTGAGATCTTTATTTACAATAACAAATGATTCTACTTTTTCACCTTGCTCGATATTAAGCAAATTAACAATAGCCGTTCCTTTACTGACTCGGCTACTCTCGTCAATTTCATAAGCCCTTAGCTGGTATGCCTTTCCTTTGTTAGTAAAGAAAATAATATTGTCATGTGTCATGGCTGATTTAATATGAGTTATAGTATCTTCCTCTTTAGTAGTCATTCCGCGAACGCCCTTACCTCCTCTATGCTGAAGCGAGAAGCTATTCATTGATTGACGTTTGATATACCCTGTCTCAGTTAGTGTGATAACTGTTGCTTCATTTGGAATAAGATCTTCTTCAGAGAATTCGTCAACCTTGCCTTTGAACACTTTAGTACGCCTTGGATCTGCGTATTTCTGTTTGAGATTAGTAAGCTCATCATTGATTACTCCCAGGATTTTTTCAGGATGAGCTAGAAGATCTTCAAGGTAAGCGATAGTCTCACTTATCATGGCAATCTCATCTTCAATTTTCTGTCTTTCTAGTGCTGCCAATCTTCTCAGCTGCATGTCCAAAATTGCAGTGGCCTGAATGTCAGAAAGTTTGAATTTCTCAATCAAGTTTTTCTTTGCTTCATCTTGATCTTTGGAGGCTCTAATAGTCTGGATTACTTCATCAATATGATCGACTGCGATTTTTAGTCCCTCTAAAATATGAAGTCGTGCTTTAGCCTGTCTGAGTTCAAATTCAGATCGTTTTTTAATGACTAAATAGCGATGCTTAAGGTACTCTTCAAGAATTACTTTAAGGTTAAGAGTCTGAGGAGTTCCATCAACGAGGGCAACCATATTTACGGGAAAACTTGTCTGAAGGGACGTATGCTTAAATAAATTATTAAGAACTTTCTTAGGCGAAGCATCCCGTTTTAATTCAACGACGACTCGAAGACCCCTTCGATCTGATTCATCTCGAAGGTCAGAAATTCCTTCAATTTTTTTCTCTTTTGCAAGGTCTGCAATACGGGTAACTAGGACTGCTTTATTTACCTGATAAGGGATTTCTGTGATGATAATAGCTGACTTGCCTTGACCGATTTCTTCAATTTCTGCTTTTCCGCGAATTAAAATTTTTCCTCGTCCTGTGATATATGCATTTTTAATCTCATTTATATCAAATATTGCTCCTGCTGTCGGGAAATCAGGACCCTTAACAAATTGGAGAAGCTCATCGATGGTAACTCCAGTCGACATTGATACTGATTTTTCTTCCTCAGTAACAATTGCAGTGTCGCCCTCTCCCGTAGTGATAGTAGGTGCTTCAACTTTTTCTGCCTTAGTCGGAAGTGCAAAGGTTGTCTTCCCAATCATGTATTGGATAGCATCAATAACCTCGCCCAAATTATGGGGAGGAATTTTGGTCGCCATACCTACAGCAATACCTTCACTTCCCATAAGGAGAAGATTAGGAAGTTTGGCTGGAAGGTAAACAGGCTCTTCACGGACTGCATCAAATGTGGGAATATACTCAACTGTCTCTTTGTCAATATCAACAAGGAGTTCGGATGTAATGGCTGCCATACGCGCTTCTGTGTAACGCATAGCAGCAGGCGGATCGCCGTCAATTGAACCAAAGTTTCCCTGTCCATCAATAAGCGGATAGCGGATAGAAAAATCTTGAGCAAGGCGAACGAGAGCGTCATAAATTGGGGCGTCTCCGTGAGGATGGTATTTACCCATAACTTCTCCAGCAACTGTGGCACTCTTAACGTATTTAGACTGATGAGTAAGACCCATTTCATGCATCGCATAGAGGATACGGCGATGGACTGGTTTGAGGCCGTCTCGGACGTCAGGCAGAGCACGCGAGACAATAACTGACATCGCGTAGTTAAGATACGACTTCTTCATCTCTTGCGAGATGTCGATCGGCTGTAATTTACCAATATTTTGACTCATAGGTAATAAATAAAAAATCGTTTAGGCTTTTATATCTCGCCCGCTTATAGCGAGGCGAGGAACAAGAGTCCAAACGCTACTTAAGAGACTTCTTAACAGCTTCAAGTGCTGTTTTTTTATCTTTCCAATCTTTCAGCTTGACCCATTTTCCAGGTTCAAGTGATTTATAATTCTCATAAAAATGCTTCATCTTATTTTTTGTAGCTTCTGGTACATCGGTAATGTCTTTCATTTCACCAAATAATGGATCAATTTTGCTTGAAGGTACAGCCAAAATTTTTGTGTCGATTCCAGCCTCATCTTCCATCTCAAGCATACCGATTACGACAGCTGGGATGGCAGTTCCAGGTGCTACAGAATACTCTGAGAGTACCATTACATCAAGTGGATCACCGTCATCAGCTAATGTATTTGGGACAAAGCCATAATTAGTCGGAAACCTCATCGCAGTATGTAAGAATCGATCTACCATCACAATTCCAGAGTCTTTATCTAATTCATACTTAATAGCACTATCCTTAGGAATCTCTATCAGAACATTAATTTGTCCGTTGGCTACATCTTTTCCTGATGATAATTTTGTTATATTCATCTATTTCACCTCCTTAGATATCAAGTGTTGCCGTCATAGCATTTGTTTGGATAAAGTGTTTACGTGGAGGTACCTCATCACCCATAAGCATAGTGAATACCTGATCTGCTTCTTCAGCATCATTGATACTTACATGTTTTAATACTCTATTTTCAGGATTCATGGTTGTTTCCCAAAGCTGATCTGCATTCATTTCTCCAAGTCCTTTGTACCGCTGAATCGAGACATTTGCATTTCCAGTTTTCATCTCTTTAAGCAGTCTATCGCGTTCTTCCTCTGTATAGGCATACCGGACATCTTTTCCTCTTTGGAGCTTGAAAAGAGGTGGCATAGCTACGTATAAATATCCCTGACGGATAACTTCCGGTAGATGACGATAGAAGAATGTTAGGATAAGTGTCTCAATATGCTCTCCATCAACATCCGCATCAGTCATAATGATGATCCGGTGATAGCGAAGTTTTTCCATATTTATGACATCTCCAATTCCAGCACCAAGTGCGATAATGAGTGCCTTAACTTCATCATGTTCGATCATCTTATCAAGTCGTGCGCGCTCAGTATTAAGAATTTTTCCTTTAAGGGGTAAAATAGCCTGATATTTGCGGTCTCTTCCACTTTTTGCTGATCCACCTGCAGAATCTCCTTCTACAAGATATATCTCAGAAAGTGCCGGGTCTTTTTCCTGACAGTCAGCCAGTTTTCCGGGGAGTGATGATCCTTCGAGTGCACCCTTTCTAATAACTGCTTCTTTAGCAGCTTTAGCAGCGAGACGCGCTTTAGCAGCAAGATAGACTTTCTCCAAAATTCTTTTAGCATCGGAGGGGTTTTCCTCAAAAAAGACAGATAAACCTTCTTTGGTAACTTGATTTACCAGAGGCTGGATTTCAGAATTACCTAATTTGCCTTTAGTCTGTCCTTCAAACTGGATACGGTCTTGAGGCATCTTGATATAAACGACAGCGGTGAGCCCTTCTCGAGTATCTTCTCCCTGAATGGAGTCTTCTTCGTTCTTAAAAGCCCCAATTTTCTTACCATAGTCGTTGATAGCACGAGTTAAGGCCATTCTGAAGCCTGTTAAGTGTGTTCCTCCATTAACTGTAGGAATAACATTTACAAATGACTCAACATTTTCAGTATAAGTGTCGTTATATTGAAGTGAAAATTCTACCTCAACATCACCTACGTGCTTATTGACATAGATAGCTTTATGAAGAGGATTTTTATTTTCATTAAGTTTTTCAATAAGAGCCTTAATACCACTTTCAAAGTAAAAATTGATCTCTTTTTTCTCCTCTCCTCTATTGTCATAGAGGTGGAAATATACACGCGGGACTAGATAAGCGCGATCGCGAACAACTTTTTTGATAAATTCAAAATCAAACTCAATTGTTTGGTTAAAAATAGACACATCAGGGTAAAAGGTAGTTGTCGTCCCATTCGATCTCTCAAGAGGCAATGTTAGTTTAGAATCCTTAACAACATCAACGCCTGTTTGAGGCTCACCGCGCTTATATTCTTGGCGATAGATTTTGTCTTCGCGTTTGACCTCGACCCACATCCAATCAGAGAGTGCATTAACAACAGATGATCCTACTCCGTGGAGACCTCCAGATACTTTGTAAGCAGTCCCTCCGAACTTTCCGCCAGCATGTAATTTCGTCATAACCATTTCAAGAGCGGACTTACCGTAGCCTGGCATTATGTCAACTGGAATACCGCGACCATCGTCAGCAACAGTAGCTGATCCATCTTGGTTTAGGATAATCCAGACGTTTTTTGCAAAGCCAGCTAATGCTTCGTCAACTGAGTTGTCAACGATTTCACGAAGTGATTCATGGAGTCCCGTACTATCGGTAGAACCGATATACATACCAGGTCTTTTGCGTACCGGCTCTAGGCCTTCAAGGACTTGGATTTGTTGTGCAGAATACTCAGAGGAAGGGTTTTTAGCAGCCATTTATAAAGCCAGTATATCAGTAATTTTCGAGGTTTTCAACCTCAGAAAGTCAGCAGTTCCAAGGCTTATTACTCTTCAAGAAAAGAAAGGAAGAGGTGCTCGAGTGTAAGCCGAGGATTTGTATTAGTTGCCTTAAGAGTAGTATATGCTTTTTGCAGCTGCTGGAGCTGATAAGCGATTGTTGGTGACATATTACGATTTTTAATATCAGCTTTTAGTATGTTTTCTCCCATGATAATAAACTTTTCAAGTGTTATGAGAGCTTTTTCTTTGTCCTTAGCAAGACTTTCTGCTTGTTTTAAGGCATCTCCTGGACTTTGTTTCGTCCAGATCTCAAGTTGTTCTCTGAGAGTACTTTGTTCTTTGTCAGTATAGGGTTCCTGCTCAGCCTTAATTTCGATGAGCTGGCAACGGGAAAGAATCGTCGGGAGAAAAGCTTCACGGTTTGAGGCCAATAAAAATATAAGCGTATGAGCAGGAGGCTCCTCGAGCAGCTTTAACAACGCATTCTGAGCAGGAACCGTCAGAAGATCTGCATGTGGGATGATGACAGCCTTATCTTGACTTTTAAAAGGTTTAAGAAAAATTTTCTCCTGTAATTTTTTAATAAGTTCAATTCCTACAGAGCCTTCTTTTTCAGTTTTTATAAATGATCTATCAAGAGGATCGATTTTTACATCATTACATAAGTCCAAAAGCTTTTTTTCCTGGAGGTTAGGATCGGGAGATACGATGATAAAACTTGTCATAGGGTTTACTTTCCTTGACATTATAACAAGCTATTTCCTACTATTAAACTATGCCAGATACTGCCCAAGTACCTACTATTCAGCCCGTGGCTGCACCTCCTCCAGTGCCACAGGAACCTCTCCAGACTCTTCCTGTTCAAAATCTAGTTCAGCCTCCTCAAGAACTAGATCAAGAAGAACTGTCTCTAGTGGATACTCTTGTTCAGGAGCGATTGCTCACCCCTCAGCAGGCAGCGGATATTAAAGTCAAAAGTGCTATGGCTGGTAAGAGTGTTGAAGCAATTCTCTTGGAATCAAAAACAGTTCCTGAAGATCGGATATCTGAAGCAAAAGCAAAAGTCCTCGGTGTGCCCTACATCGCTCTTAGTACGACTTCGTTTTCCCCTCAAGCAATCAGCCTTCTTCCCCGTGCTGTAGTGGAGCGTTTTAACCTTATCCCTTTTTTCTTTGATGAGCGTAATTCTACGCTATCGATAGCAATGGCTAATCCAGTAGATCTGGATGCAATTGAATTTGTGAGGCAAAAAACAGGCATGATGGTTAAGACATTTGCTGCTTCTCCTCGAGACGTCCAAAATGCTATCGACCAGCAGTATCGTCAGGCGTTAGTAGGTGAAGTGGGTGCAGCAATTAAAGAAACTGAGGAATTTTCAGATAAGAAAAAAGTAGTAGATAGTTCACAGATTGCTCAGCTTATTAAGGAAGCACCAATTGCAAAAATAGTTTCAACTATTCTTGAATATGCGGTGACAAGCCGTTCTTCAGATATTCATATAGAACCTCAGGAAGACCGTGTAAGAGTTCGATACCGCATCGATGGAATCCTCTATGATAAATTGAGTCTGCCAAAAAATGTTCAGGAGGCTTTAGTCTCACGTATTAAGATTCTCTCTGATTTAAAGATTGACGAACATCGTTCTCCGCAAGACGGAAGATTTACCTTTAAAGTGGCTGATGAGGAAGTAGATCTTCGTATCTCTATTCTCCCTACCGTTAACGGAGAAAAAATTGTCATGCGTCTTCTTCGTAAGTCTGGTGGTATTCCGACACTTCAGGATTTGGGTCTTAGCGGACTTGCTCTTAAGCGGTTAGAAGATTCCATTTTACGTCCTCACGGCATTATCCTTGTTACCGGCCCTACAGGAAGCGGTAAAACGACAACTCTGTATGCTGTGTTGTCTAAGCTAAATACTCCTAAGGTAAATATTATGTCGCTTGAGGATCCTGTTGAGTACCAGATAGCGGGGGTAAACCAAGTACAGATAAATCCTGCAGTTGGCCTGACCTTTGCTTCGGGACTGAGAGCTTTTCTCCGCCAGGACCCCAACATCATTCTTGTTGGAGAAATTCGTGATAAAGAGACCACAGATTTGGCATTACAGGCAGCACTTACCGGCCATTTAGTCTTCTCGACGCTTCATACGGAAAGCGCTGCGGGGGCATTACCGCGTCTTATTGATTTAGGTGCTGAGAGTTTCCTTCTTTCATCCACAATTACGGCTATCGTGGGGCAACGTATCGTCAGGAAGATCGATCCTGTCTGTAAGGAAGAGTTTATTCCTGCCCCTCAGGTGTTAGCGTCGGTAAAACAGATTCTAGGACCACTCTACACAATGAAAGATCAGGATGTGCGGTTTTATCGAGGCAAAGGCTGTAATGAGTGTGGAGGATCAGGATATAAAGGAAGGATAGGAATTTATGAGGTATTACCTGTCTCCGAGAAAATTGGTCAGCTGATACTTCAGCATCCAGATAGTGCGAGTATTGAGAGACAAGCAGTAGTTGAAGGAATGATTACCATGATGCAGGATGGATATCTTAAGGTATTGAAAGGAGTCTCATCGATAGAGGAAGTTCTGAGAGTCGCTAAAGAATAATATGTCGCCTAATATTCAGGAATTATTACAATTAACAATTAAGAATAATGCATCAGATCTGCATTTGCTTGTCGGTATTCCTCCTTCTATTCGTATTGATGGAACGCTGCGTTACTTAACTACTTATGAGGTTTTAACGAAAGAAAAGGTAGAAGAACTTGTCTATGGCCTGATGACTCCAGAACAGAAGGAATTGCTTTTAGCCAATAAAGAGCTGGATTTTTCCTTCGGCTTTGGAGGCGGAGCATACGGTAATTTAGGAAGATTCCGTATTAATGCATATTTTCAAAGAGGGTATCTGGCTGCAGCTCTCCGTTTCCTTCCTCCTATGATTAGGACGCTTGAGCAGCTTGAGATGCCAAAAATTTGTCATACTTTTGCTTCTTTGCATCAAGGATTTGTTTTGGTAACAGGTCCAACAGGTCATGGTAAATCAAGCACCCTTGCAGCAATCATTAACGAAATAAATCTCAATAAGGCACAGCACATTCTAACCATTGAGGATCCGATTGAGTATGTCTATCCTAAGGGAAATAGTATTATGTCCCAACGGGAAATGGGAACGGATACCCACTCGTGGTCTATGGCACTCAGGTCTGCCCTTAGGGAGGATCCAGATGTAGTTTTAGTCGGAGAAATGCGTGATCCGGAGACTATGGCAGCAGCTCTTACTATTGCTGAGACAGGACATGTAGTTTTCGCTACTCTTCATACGAATTCTGCCTCTCAAAGTATTGATCGTATTGTTGATTCATTTCCTGATCATCAAAGATCCCAAGTGAGAGTTCAGCTCGCATCAACATTAAAAGGGATTATTTCTCAGCGGTTAATCCCACGTATAACTGGCGGACGTATTCCTGCCGTTGAAATATTATTAGGAAGCTCAGCTGTTGCTAGTAATATTCGAGATGGCAAAACGCATTTGATCGACTCTGCTATACAGACATCAAAAGATGTAGGAATGATAACGCTTGAAGATTCACTTACTCAGTTAGTTCGTTCTGGTCAGATTAGCTTGGAGATTGCTAAAGGATTTGCTAATCATCCAGATGAAATTATGAGGATGACTGGGTAATCATGAAGTTAGCATATCGAGCAGTCAATGAAAAAGGGAAAATTGTTCATGGATTGGTGGAAGCTAAAGATGAGAGAGAAGCTGCTTCATTTCTTAGAAAACAGGATTTCGTTCCTATTGTTATAAAAGTTTTTAATCAAAATAGTTCGCTCCGTTATCTTCTAAATCGTCGCTCTGCTAAGAAAGATCTTGTTTTTTTCACCCGACAGCTCTCATCCATGCTGACTTCAGGCCTTACTGTTATGCAGGCTTTAACCATTCTTCGCAACCAAGTCCAGAATCCTGCCATGGCTGAGGTTATAGAAGGTATGATAGCCAATATTCAGGAGGGAAAGACTCTGTCCCAGGCTATCAGTAAATATCCTAATGTTTTCTATCCAATTTATATTTCTCTTATTCAAGCTGCAGAGACAGCTGGACTTCTGGATAAGATTCTTCTTCGGCTGGCGGACAATTTAGAGAAACAGGATAAATTAAGAAATACTATTAAATCAGCTCTTATGTATCCTGCAATTGTAGTTATTATGATGGTGGCAGTCATGGCAATTATGATGATCTTTGTAGTTCCTACGTTAACCGGACTTTATGCAAGTTTTAATGTAGATCTTCCTCTTCCTACTAAAATTGTTATTGGTCTTTCCAATTTTACTGTTAAGTTTTGGCCATTTGTTCTGGGAAGTATTTTCCCTACTGTCTTTTATTTCAGAAGATGGAGGAAAACACTCCGCGGTAAGAGATTTATTGATGCTCTTATTTTGAGAATGCCTATTTTTAGTAAGTTGACAGTTCAGTCAATCATGGCTGAATTCTCCAGAACTTTCGGGCTTCTGGTGGGGACAGGTTCGCTGGTAGTCTCCTCCTTAAATGAAAGTGCTGATGTTATCGGAAATGTCTACTATCAAGAAGCTATCCGTGAAGTTGGGAAAAAAGTAGAAAAAGGAGTCACTATCGGAGATGCAATGCTCTCAGACCCTCTTTTTCCTCCTTTGATGATTGAAATGGTGAAAATTGGAGAACAAACTGGAAAACTGGATGACTCGTTAACTCGTGTGTCGGAGTACTTCGAACGTGAAGTAGAAACAACCGTAAAAGGTCTCACGACTGCTATGGAGCCAATTATCATGATTGTGTTAGCTGTTGGGGTAGGTTTTTTGATTATCTCAATTATCACGCCAATCTATAATATTATTTCTCAAATTCAATAAGGAAAGTTTTCCCACTTGACAAGAGTGTAAGAACCTGTGAATAATAAATGAAGAGATGATTGATTCACTCTAGAGATATGAAATCTGCCCGAACCACACTGCACCACCTCAAAGGCTTTACGCTTATCGAACTACTCGTTGTTTTGGGTATTTTAGGTATTTTGGCAACAGCCTTAGTAGCAACCATAGATCCATTTGAGCAGTTGAAGAAGGCAAATGATTCTAATGTAAAGAATGCTGCAGTGGAGTTGGTTAATGCATCACTTCGCTACTACACAACGCATAATGATATGCCATGGGGTACAGGAGGGGTAGCTAATTGTGGTACAGCTGGAGTTATTTCAGGAGCAGTTATTAATAGTGGAGCTGGACTTACGTGTGTCAATGGATTGATAACAGATGGAGAGCTGAAGGATGAATTCACCGCAGCAACAAGTATAACTGCTTTGGTCTATATTACGGGAGATACTACTAATCCATCTAATCGTGCTACTGCCTGTTATATGCCACAGTCTAAATCCCAGCAGCGTGATGCTAATACCATCTATACTTCTGGTGCTGGTTCTACTACCAATAATACTACCTGCAAATCCAAAGGCGGCTCTGCCAACTGCTACTGGTGTGCTACGTTATAAAATTAATGGTTAAAAATCAGAGAGTATTAGAAGTAATACTCTTTTTTGCTATTTTAGCCCTCTATATTCATAATCTTAGTCGAAGTATTTACGCAGGCGATACTGGATTGTTGGTGAGTGCAGCAGCAGTCCATGGAGTTGCACATCCTCCGGGTTATCCTCTTTTTACTCTCTTAGGGTTCATTACTACTAAGCTCGGAGGCATTATTCATATGTCTCCTGCTTTTTCAGTAGGAATAATATCATCCCTAGTCTCAGCCCTTGCTTTAGTTCTCTATTTTAAAATTGCTGTTCTCCTCACAAAAAAAACTTTTGTTAATGTAGTCTCTACACTAACGCTGAGTACAATGTACCTCTTTTGGTTTTTTGCTGAAATCCCTGAAGTATTTGCATTACATAACTTTTTTATTGTTCTTCTTCTTTTTCTAGCGATTTCATATTATAGAAATAAGTCTCGGAAATACCTTTACTCTCTTGCCTTTTGTGCTGGTCTATCGCTCACAAATCATCTAACAATTCTCCTTCTTTTCCCGGCTTTATTGATTATCATATGGCCTCATTTTTTTAAAGAATTTAAAAAAAATAAAAATATTATAGGAAAGATTTCAGGTCTTTTTCTTTTGGGGTTAACTCCCTATCTTTATATTGTCCTGTCTTCCTTGAGTCATCCTCAGATTGATTGGGCGCATATTACTAATTTACAATCTTTCTTAGCATTTGTTCTGCGTGAGAGATATGGGACCTTCCAAGCAGGATATTTTGATACTCC
This sequence comes from uncultured Gammaproteobacteria bacterium, assembly GCA_964515545.1. Lineage (GTDB taxonomy): Bacteria > Patescibacteriota > Microgenomatia > Levybacterales > UBA12049 > JACROF01. The sequence goes on along the minus strand of CAZERI010000004.1, from coordinate 41,757 downwards.
TGGAGTAGTAAATCGTCTTGCCACTCTTACCCATTATATAAGTACTATGGTCTCACAGTTGACAGTGCCTGTCGTTATTTTATGTGGCCTTGCGCTGGTGAAAGGAATTATTGATAAGTCGCGCATTGTTATAGCGGTAGCTATTGCTTTTCTTTTAAGCGGACCGATTTTTATGTTCTATGCAGGGTTTCCTCTGGAGAATGCCTTCCGGGTAGGTCTTGCTGAGAGGTTTATGGCAGCATCATTAGTGGTGTTTTTTGTGTTACTACCTACTGGACTGGATATATTTACAGCAGCGCTTAGCAGGCTGGTTACAAAGCCACTCTATACTTCTTTCTTTGTAGGAGTATTTTTGCTTATTCCTATCCAATTATTTGTATATAATTTCCCTAAAACGAATCTCTCACAGGTAACTATCGGTGATGAGCTAGGCAAAAATTACCTTACTCCCCTTCCTGAGAATAGTATACTTCTCCTTGCCAGCGATACGAGTCTTTTTAATACCTTATATTTGCGTTATTCTTTGAAGTATCGTACAGACATAACGCTCCTTAATGCTGTTGATCCAAAAGATACCAATATAGTATTAGGAAAACTTTCAACAGATGTAACGATACCCACTAAAGATAATGAGCAAAGCACTGCCCTTCTTAAAAATATCGAATCAGTAGATAAGTTTTATCCTGTCTTTTCAGAAGTGCCATATAAGGGTAATTCGACTATTTCGTGGGTCCCCTATGGTTTGGTGTATGAACTGAGGCGGAGTCAGGAAGCAAAATTAACAGCTAAAGAATTTAGCAGCCGGTCACAAAAAATTTGGTCACAACTGAAAGTCCCGCTTTATACAAAGAATCCAACTCCTGCATATCATAATTTAAGCCTAGCTGCGATTTATAATACTTATGCCTGGGCTCTTTGGCATACCGGGGTATATGCTTCAAATACCTATAATGATTATACGAATTATGCCACCTCTATGCTGAGGAGTCTTAGTGTCTATCCTGATTTTCATCCGGCACTCGCTAGCTTAGGTACATTTGCTCTCACTATTGCCCATGACTGTACTAAGGCTCTTTTTGATTATAATCAGGCCTTAGAGAAAGATCCCTACAATAAATTCTATTTTAAGCTCTTGGCAAGTGCTGAGACTGAATGTCATACTGATAAAGGGAAAATTGAAGAACTGAAGGCTCAGTATCAAAAGCTCTTCCACGAAGATCTTTTTGCAAAATGATGATAACTATTTTGACATTCTTTACATTTTTTGTAGGGCTTTTTTTAGGAAGTTTTCTTCTAGTGGTGGCTGAAAGAACTAATAAAGGTATCTCTTTTGTGACAGGACGCTCAAAATGTGATCATTGTAACCATGTCCTCTCATGGTATGAGCTAATTCCTATTGTCTCCTACCTTATGCAAAGAGGAAGATGTAGACACTGTAAAGTCAAATTATCACTATGGTATCCCCTATCAGAGTTTTTGACTGGCGTAGTGATAGCTCTTGTCTTTTTATCGATATTTCATTTAGGTATGCCTATTCTCATCCTCTATGAGATCATTACACTTTGTCTGCTTGTCATCTGTTTTGCTGATATTCGATATGAGATTATCCCCTTTCCAGTGGTTGTCATAGTTAGTATCGCAGCGTTGCTCCTTACCTACCTTCTTACTCCGGAAGGATTAGTAGCCCATATCCTTTCAGGACTAGGTGCAGGACTTTTTTTCTTAGGTATCTTCTTAGTGACAAAGGGTAAAGGCATGGGTTTTGGGGATGTTGTTTATGTTGTTAGTATGGGGCTGCTTCTAGGATTTCCTGGTATATTTTATGGTCTCTATCTTAGTTTTATAATTGGAGCGATAATCTCACTTATTTTGGTTGCATTAAAGAAGAAAAAACTGCATGGGGGTACTATCCCTTTTGGTCCTTTTCTTGTCCTTGGTACATTTATTATGATGATATGGGGTAGGGAGATTTCTCATATAGTGTTAAATTATGTCCGTTAAATATCTAAAATTGAAGGGTTCATCATGGTGGTACTCTGGTTTTACGCTTGTTGAACTAATGGTGGTAATAGCTATGCTAGGTATCCTTTTGGGAATGGCTTTTGCTGTCCTTAACCCCAAGCATCAGTTAAGTAAGGTAGATGATGCAAGGCGAAGACAAGATATAAAGCAAATAAAAACAGCACTTGATACTTATTACAATGACCATAACTGTTATCCTACTACCCTTCCCTTTGGGGAAGCCTGGGTTGAAAATAATACTACTTATATGAGGGAAGTACCTCAGGATTTAGCTTGTGCAGGCAATACTAATTGTTATGTTTATAAATATTTAGGAGGCTGTCCTCAGTGGAATGTAGTTTTTACTAAGCAAGCGATAACCCCCACGACCCCTCAGTGCTCTCTTACGCAGCTTTCTGCATGTGTACCTACCGATTATGATAATTCCTGGGCCTGTGTAGTCTCGGGGAATGTGGATAGTGCAGGATGTGCCCATCTGGCTGCCTCCAGTTTGAGTTCTGGTTCTGACATCTCCTCTCTTCCTTCGGGTACACCTATGCCTCCTAATACCCCGACTCCTACTCCTGTGGGATGTTCTAGAGATTATGCATGCTCAAGCGGTACTTGTAATCACGTCACAGTCGGGACTGGAGACTACTGTACATCAAGCTGTGATAACGTATGTTCTGGGAGATAACAATGATGATTAAAGCAAAATGGTATATATCATATCAGCGAGGGTTTACTCTCATTGAACTTATTTTAGTAACAGCAATTATTGGCTTATTTGCAGCAGGAGCTATTGCTGTTATTAATCCTTCTCAACAGGTTCATAAAGCAAATGATGCTAAAAGAAAAGCAGATTTAGAGATGGTTCAGCGTGCCCTCGAGGCATATTATGCAGATAATGGCCGTTATCCTCAGGCAATTAATAATAAAATATATGCCAACAATGCCACAGTAAATTGGGGTACATCATGGCAGCCTTATATAGACATGCTGCCAAAAGACCCTAGCAATGGAAGAACGTATGTCTATGGAGCCTCAGCAGATGGACAACGATATGGTGTCTATGCTAGTCTGGAAAAGAACACTGATCCGCAAATCTGCCACAGTAATGGAAGTGCTTGTGACAGTCTAGGTACTTTTGGGATCAACCCTAATCCAGCAACTTCTTGCGGAGGAGTCTGTACGTTTGGCGTTACCAGTGCTGATCTTAGCCCATGAAAAATTACCTGCCCACCATATTTTCTAGTATACGAAAGGATAATAGATACACCTCGTATTCTTCAGGCTTTACGCTTATTGAGTTATTAATAGTTATAGCTATTATTGGTATTCTGGCTACTTTAATTAGTGCTAATTATGTGGGTGTGAGGCAAAGGGCTCGCGATACTTCACGGAAATCTGATCTTCGTCAAATTCAGTCAGCTCTTGAGCTTTATAAAAGCGATGTAGGAAGCTATCCCAATGGTTTTTCTAATAAATCTGTAACAAATACAGCCTCATGCAATAATGCCAGCCGAGTTGCCTTTAGCTATAACACAGTAACTTATATGGCAAAGGTTCCCTGTGATCCTCTTTCAAGCTCTTCTTTTAATGGTGGTAATTACTATTACACAAGCGCGGCAGGTGCTACCTATATTTTAGGAGCATGTTTGGAAAATGCTAATGATGGAGATACTGACTCTACTACAACAGCTCCTGGTGCATCTAGCGGGTCATGTCCATCCGGCAAATATTATGTCCTGACTAATCCGTAATGAAGCACGTATCCCGTCATGTAAGAGGTTTTACCTTAATAGAGCTTTTAGTTGTCTTCTCTATTGTAGCAATTATCTCAACAGTAACGCTTGCTTCTTTTTCTGATTTTAATAAGGCCTCTGCTATAAAACAGACAGGTGCACAGCTTGCCTCTTTTTTAAACGATGCAAAGTCCCGATCTCTTTCTCAAGTTAAGCCGTCGTCTTGTTCTGGAAGTCTAGGAGGATATGTTGTCGATATCTGTATCACTGCAGGAGCAGGTTGTACGACTGCTGATAGTTATAAAATGTCTGTTGTGTGTTCAGGGGTCAAAACAGATCTCGTCCCTCCAGTTGTGAAAAAATTGCCGAGTAATATGCATTTTTCAAGTACTGGGACTACCTCCACTAGTTACCGCTTTAATGTTTTGACAGGAGGAGTAACCGGAGCAGGTTCTGTTGCGATATCGGGGAATGGTTCGACTGTTACTTTATTAGTAAGCTCAGTTGGGTCAATAAGCTATCAATAATATGAAAGGTCAAACAATTGTCGAAGTAGTTATTGCCTTAGGTGCAGGAATTGTCGTACTGACAGCTCTTACCTTGATGATGTTAAGTTCTCTTAATAATGCATCTGAGGGTTCTTCAAGAACGCTTGCGACACAGTATGCTCAGGATGGGCTTGAGCTAATACGTAATATTAAAGACAATAATTGGAGTCAGCTTGTCCTTCTTTCCAACAATGCCAATAATAGCTATTGTATGGCATCTTCTTGCAGTTCTCTGACTCTGACAAGCGGAAGCTGTGGTCCTAAGATTACCACGTGCGGTATCAATGTAGGAAATACCTTCTCTAGACAGGTAGATGTAAAGCCTAATGACTCCAGGTGTATACCCCAAAATCCGATTCCTGGTAAAAGCTTTATTCGAGCCGTAGTTACGGTGAGTTATGGTGACGGCAAATGCACGAACGTGTCTAACCCATACTGTCATAATGTTCAGGTTGAATCATGTTTTACAAATTATGATACAAGATTAAGTCCATGAAAAAACAAAAAAAAATTAAAAAACTTCAATCAGGATTTACTCTGGTAGAGATGTTAGCAGTCTTAGCAATTACAGGAGTGGTAGGGACGCTCATGTTCCAGACCTTATCATCAACTCTCAGAGGCGCAAATAAGTCAGATTCGATTGCAACTATTCAGCAAAATGGTAATTTTGTTCTTTCTCAGATGACTCGTATGATTCGTTATTCTGTGGCTCTTGAGTCCCCTGACAGCTGTTATTCCGGTCCTACCCCTACTCCTATCGTCTCAACGTCAATAACTATTAGAAATGTTGATAATAATACGACAACTTTTTCATGTGATACCTTAAGCGGAGTACTGGCCAGTAACAGCGCAAATATGCTTAATAATTCTGCTGTGGCGGTGACTGCCTGTTCATTTAGCTGTTTTCAGGCTAATCCTTACGACAGTCCTTCTATGACAATTTCTTTTACTCTCAATAAAAAGAATGGAAATAACCTGGTTGAGAATAATTCTCCTTCTACTTTTCAGACTTCTGTAATACTTCGTAATGTGCAGTGATTTAGGCTAGATTGACAGCAGTATTCTACCTTGTTACGATAGAAATATGATGAGAATTTCATCTCAGTATCAACGTGGCCAAGTACTTCTTATTGTCATCCTCATTATGGTCGTGACGTTAACAGTAGGGCTGAGCGTAATTTCACATACTATCACCACTCTTCGTACGACAAAAGAAAGCGAATCCTCCCAGCGGGCATTTTCAGCAGCTGAAGCAGGAGTAGAGAAGCTTTTAAACAGTACTAACAATTCACTTCCCAATACTACCCTTTCCAATGGTTCTTCGTTCTCAGGATCTGTATCGACAGTCTCAGGTTCCTTCATTCCGGTAAATAATTTATCTCCTGTCTTCCAAGATGATGGTGCCGATGTATGGCTATCTACCTATCCAACGTATACTTCTCCTTTTAATGGGACAGTGAAAGTCTATTGGTCTACTAGTGGTAACGATTGTCAGGCTGCTGCTATTGAGGTCTTAACCATTACAGGAACTAAAGCTAATCCAGTTATCACCCATACGCTTGTTGATGCTTGTGATGCCAGGAGAGCATCTAATCACGCTGTCAGTGAGCAGGCAGGCGGAACAGTAAATGGAACAACATTTTTGAGAAGCTACTCTATTCCTGTTACCAATGGTCTTTTGATGAGAGTTATCCCACTATATACATCCACTGTGATTGGAGTGAGCGGTATTGGGGCGAATCTACCAGCTCAGGGGCAAAATATCGTCTCCACGGGAACAGCAGGAGGTACTTCTCGTAAAATAACTGTCTTCAAAGGCTACCCCCGCCTGCCCATGGAGTTCTTCTCTTACGTACTTTTTTCTCATTAATATGAACGTTTTTGGAGTTGATATTGGAGCTACTTCTATGAAGCTGGTGTGGTTGCAAAAGAGCCATAGTGGTTTTCAGCTCAAGTCGTGTCTGATGACAGTCACACCTGCAAAAGGAATGTATTCTGAATCGCCTCTGGATCAGCAGGCGATGGCGCAAGCTCTTTCCCGCTTGGTAGTAGATGCAAAGGTTACAACTAAAAATATTAATATCGCCTTACCCGAAAATCAGGTTTTTACTAAAGTTATTGAAATGCCTGAATTATCAGACAAAGAGCTTTCATCTGCTATTTATTGGGAGGCCGAACAACAGATTCCAGCACCTCTTAATACGATGTCTATTGATTATAAGGTAGTTCGCCGAAATGTCAGTAACGAGGTAAGCCCTAAAATGCAGGTACTTTTAGTAGGAGCTCCAACTGTACTTGTCCATCGTTATCAGCAGATTATTGAAATGACAGGATTGAATATCTCTGTTGTAGAGACTGAGATTATTTCCATAGTAAGAGCGTTAATTCCACCAAGTTCGAAAGCTGTGCTTCTTATCGTGAATGTGGGGGCATTGAGTACAACGCTGGCGATTGTTCAATCAGGTACCATTGTTTTTACCTATACCATTCCTTTAGGGGGTGCTGCAATGGATCGTTCAATCGCAGCAAACTTTGGATTTACTCCGACTCAAGCAGAAGAATACAAAAAAACTTATGGAATTAACGACCAGAACTTAGGGGGAAAGATCAGTAATGCTCTTCATCCTATTCTTATGAGTATGCTGACTGAGGTTAAGAAAGCGATAGCTTATTACAGCGATAAATATAAAAATGATGCTCCTATTTCTCAGATTATTTTGACAGGAGGCAGTTCTCTCCTTCCTGGTATTGATTTATTCTTTGTTAAAAATACCAGTATTGAGACGGTTATTGGTAATCCGTGGAAGTCAGTGGCAATTTCTGGAGTTTCGCCTGAGTTGGTTGATCAGGGACCACGCTTCTCTGTTGCCATTGGTTTAGCGATGAGGTCAGATGAATAGTGAAATTAACTTACTTTACAGCAGAAAAGAACGTCGCAAGTATAAGCTGAGTTCACAAGTCCGTTTTTTGCGATTAGGTGCTTTAGGGTTCCTTTTTTTAGTAACACTTGTATCAATGACATTCTTCTTGCTTGTCGTTGCATCTCCTCTCACCTCTCTCAAACAGGAAGAACTTCAGCAAAATCAGCTTCTTACTCAGTCTGAAGAAAAAATTAGAAAACAAACTCTGCTGACTATGCGAATGAATGATATCTCAACAATTGTTGCGAAGCGTTCTCAATTTGATCAAATATTATATGAGCTTATCCAAAAGCTGCCAGACGGAGTTATTATAAAAGAATTTACAGCTGAGAAAAAGCAGCTGGCTCTTAGTGTCCAGTCTTCAAATAGCAAGGATATTGAGACATATATGGGATCTTTAGGGACAATGGTTACAGCAAAGAAGTATTTCTCACGTGTTTTTCTAGATTCTATGAACGTTGAGGTCGGTAATGATAGACAAGCATCGGATTTCAGAGCAAGATTTGTCATTTCGTTACTATAAATATATGTTACGTGATCTTAGTACCATTAGAACATTTGAAGACATTCGTTTATTTTATTTTAAATACAAAGATTCACCCGAATTCAGTATTGTTGGGGTTTCTCTGCTTCTTATTATTGGAGTAATTATCGTCTGGAAAGGTATCATGCCCCAAACTCATGATTGGTTTTCTGTCCAGGATGAGATAAAAGCAACAAAGGAGCGAATTGCACAGCTCCAAGCTAATCAATCTCTCATTAATGGGATCTCTCAAACAAAGCTTAATAAGGATTATTCAATAGTAGCAACTGCTCTTCCCTATCAAAAAGATTACGCCGGTATGATTGAGTCGATTGATGGGGCAACAAGTGTTTCTAATATGGAGCGTAATGACTACTCCATAGAAGTAGGTAACTTATCGACAAAATCTGCTCAGCTGTCTCCACAAACTACCATAACAGTTAAAGTATCTCTTCAAGGAGATGCTATTAAGCTCCAGAAATTCTTAGACGAATTAACCAAGGAGTTACCTCTATCAGAAGTTGTTTCGATTGAATACAATGATCAAGCAACTAATATCGAAGTAAATTTTTTCTATAAATATCTCTCACCTAACACTACATTCCCCTATACGGATCCAATTAAGACTTTAAACCAAAGTAACCAAAAACTGCTCACTGATTTAACAAAGTGGAAAGATGCACAGAACTCGCTGAATGCCCCTAATTTTCTTCCTACAGAGACAGCTACACCAAGTGGGACTTAAGACTTTTTGAGAAGGTCTGGCCGACGCTTCTGAGTTTTTTTGATCGATTCATTTTTCCGCCATTCAGCAATCTTTTTATGGTCTCCGGATAGCAGTAGAGGTGGTACCTCTACCCCCTCAAAATTTTGGGGTTTTGTATAAAGAGGATATTCAAGGAGTAGAGATCCTCCATCACTATGGGAGAAAGATTCAAGGTCAGTAACGCTCTCTTTGAGAACACCGGAGACTAGCCTTACTACAGAGTCAGTAATAAGCATCGCGGGAATTTCCCCACCAGTTAAGATAAAGTCACCAATAGATATTTCTTCATCGACAAAGTTACGTACTCTTTCATCAACCCCTTCATAGTGCCCACAGATAATAATTAAGTGGTCAAGCTTAGCATAGCTTTCTGCTATACGCTGATTGTATGTCTTTCCGTCAGCAGTTAGTAAAATTACTTTCTGATTATCCGAGGATAAGCTGGCATCTTTTACAGAATCAATTGCTTTTTTTATGACGTCAACTTTCATTACCATTCCGATACCTCCCCCATAGGGAGTATCATCGACCATTTGGTGAGGTCCGATACCAAAATCACGAATAGCAACAAAGTTAATACTCACCAGATTTTTTTCCTGGGCTTTTTTAATAATTGATTCAGAGAAAGGTCCTGAAAACATCTCAGGAAAAAGTGTGAGAATTGAGATCTTCATAACGTTGATTAGTATGCTAGGTTGAGGTGGATTTATGCTTGATCAGCAAGTGAAACATTGATGCGGATGTTATGTTTCATCGCCTTAACTTTCATGATATTACGAATACTTCTAATGACTTTACCTTCTTTACCAATAACCTTACCCATATCTTCTGGAGCTACATTGATGAGGAGAGTTACTACGCCATTATCTTCTTCTTCGTTAATGACTACCGCATCTGGCTGCTCAACAATCGAGGAAACAATATAGTGAAGCGTTTCTTTCATTCTTACTTAGCAATTTCTAAAACTGTTTTTGATGGAAGGGCTCCTTTTGATACCCAATAGTTGTATCTATCCATTTTGAGTCCTTTTTTCCCGCCATCTTTACCCATTTCATACCAGCCAAGTACTTCAATATTATCACCGTCACGGCGACTTCTTTTTTCTTTGACAACAACTCTAAATTTTCGTTCTCCTTTTTTACCTGTTCGGGATAGTCTGATTACTACTGCCATAATTAACTAATGGCATATGGCTAATGGCTTATAACAGTTATGGTAACTATTTGTTATACGCTATTTGCTATACGCTAGATTTGTATTGTACCAGAAATTAAGACAATTCTCAAGAGAATTAGGAGTTCTGAGAGGAATTTTGATTCTCAAGATGAGTAAGAGCTTTTTGGGCTGCTTCTTCTTCTGCCTGCTGCTTAGACTTTCCTATTCCCTCCCCTATCTGGATTTGATTAACAAAAACTCCAATAGTAAATGTTTTCGCATGAGGAGGTCCCTCTTCATGGATTACTTTATATATCGGTGAACTCTGCTTACGGGCTTGGACAAACTCTTGCAGAAGACTCTTAGGATCCTTAAATGCTTTCTTCTGGACAATTTCTTCGATTTGGGGGAAAAGCATGTCGGCAATAAATTCACGTACTATTTCAATTCCTTGATCAAGATATAATGCCCCTATATAAGCTTCAAAAGAGTTTGCCAGTAATGATTCACTCTCTCTACCTTTTGATTCTTCTTCTCCACGTGATAATTTTAGGTATTGTCCAAATTCCAAAGAGCGTGCAGCAGCAGCTATACTTTTGGTATTAACAAGGAGTGAGCGGAGATTAGTTAAGATTCCCTCATCAAATGTAGGGTAAGATTCATATAGATGTTGAGAGACGACAAACGAGAGGATACTATCTCCTAAAAACTCCAGTCTTTCGTTAGATTCGAGTTCTTTTTTTGCTTCATTTAGATAGGATCTATGGGTAAAAGCTTGGTCAAAAAGTTGTTTATTGGTTATTTTGGGAAGATTTTTCATGGCTGACAATATTACCTAGAGCTCCGTTAATAAAACTGGGGCTTGCTTCTCCACCGAATTCTTTACCTAATTCGACTGCTTCATCAATTATAACATTGACGGGTTCTTTTTTCTCAATCAATAGTTCATACACTGCTAAGCGAAGGATGGAAAGATCGACACGATTTATTTTACTAATGGGGAATTCTGGTGCTGCCTCTTGGATTTTATTATCAAGGATATCCTGATTTTTGAGAATTTCCTGCGCCCGTTCGGAGATAGGCTGATCGTGAAACTGTACTTTAAATAGTTCTTGGACTGTGTGCTGACGTTTTAAATGACGAGGGTCGTGTGACGTCTTCATAACACAGGTTAAGCGGTAGGGTCAGGACGGCGTGATTTCTTAGCAATAACTTCGACACCCTTATAAAAACCACAGTTAGGGCATACAATATGAGGAATATGCTTGGTATTGCAATTAGGACATGCTACTGTACTTGGGACAGAAAGAGAGATAGCAGCTCGTCTTTTTCCTTGTCGTTGTCTTGAATGACGCTTTTTTGGTTCTTGTGACATGTATGTATTGTAGCGTATTTTACGCTCAATCGCAACCGGCTTTGATTTCTTGATATACTAAATAGGTGAAATTAAAGATTTTTCAGCTTAATATTCAAGTGGGACGGATGATAGATGAGGTTATTGCATACTGTAGAGAACAGGACTTTGATATTATTCATTTTCAAGAAGTGGGCGGGGGTGAAGTAAGTCAATCTGATCCTGATAACTTTTCAACGCTTAAAAATAAGCTTTCCATGGAGGGAGAGTTGGTAATTGCTACTCAACAAAGAAATGATCCATCGTCTTATTATGGGAATGCTACTTTTTATAAATCAGAATTAGAGCTTATTTCTAAAGAAATACTTTGGCTTAAGCCGTTTCAAGAGTTTGATACATGGAGTATTGGGGGAGATTTTGCTAGAGAGCTTCCTAGAAATGCTCTAGCTTTACAATTTAGTTCTCGTGGAAGGACCTTTTGGTCAATCAATACACACTTAGCGTGGGGTCCTACTCCTTATGATGAGCCATATAAGGTAAAGCAGGTTATGAAGCTACATAATTATGTCAAAAAAATGAAAGATCCTTTTATCCTCACGGGAGACTTTAATGTTACTAAAGATTCTGAGATCGTACGAGGGTTTGATAAAGTAGCTAGTAATCACGCGGTGCAGGCTGGACTCACTAATACGCTAAATCCCCGTCTCCATCGTGTCAGTCAGCTTTTCCCCCCTGGACTTGCTGTTGATTTTATCTATACAAGTTTTGATTTAGAAACAGAGGATTTTGAATTAGTGGACAGCCCTGATCTCTCAGACCATTATGGTATGAAAATCACCATTATCGTGTAGTGGAGTCATTAGGTCTAATATATTCAACTACTCCTACTCCACTTACTTTTCTTCCTTCAGCTTTAACTGCTGTCCCTTCGCCACTTGCAGTAACCCAAGAGTAGGTCTTTTTATTAGATTTATTAAGAGGATTTACTAGAGGTAGGAATACCGCTATATCAGGATCAAAATCAAGAGATGCATTGTAAGTTAGGACAGTATTATTAGTATCGATAATTGTTGACTCAGAAGGAGTACGAAGAATCGAATTCCCTTCTTCTACAACTCCCAATGCAAATGAGGAAATACCTTCAAATCCAGATAATCCTTTGTGATCGTCTATGTAATAAAATGTTCCTTCTTTATCCCAAAATAAAAGCCAATTCGAATTAACTTGGTCGGGTTTAGTTAAATAGCTAAGCTCAGCTGCATTAAAAGAATATGTTCTACTGTAAAATACATAGGCAGGATGAGTGTCGTCGTTTATAGTCAGGGTTCCTTTTCCTTGGTAGATAAATTTGGTTGAACCAGGGATGCTTTGGACGCTGACTTCATTATTCAAATTACCTGATGTAAAAGAAATATCATTTTTAGGAAGGGTAAGTGTAGCAAGCGAGGAAGGGGTGTTTGATGAGTTAGGGTTAGATGGAGTCCAGCTGCGGAGAAGCGGATTAGTGGCAATGATATTTGTATTAATAACAGCAGTAGTTGATTTGCGGTCCCAGGATGTCCCATCGAAATAATTAGTTTTAGTATATTGAGTGAAGTTATGCTGCTGTTCGATACGAGAGACAGAGAGAATGAGTGTCAGGTGGGGTTGATCTTGTGAGACAACGACATACGTGTCATCAAGATACTGCTTGTTAGGAAGAAAGTTCACTAAAGGTACTTCTTGAAAGTTAGATGGAAAAGGGGTAATTTCTGAAGTTATAGGTGGCGAAGTTGGGGTAGGAGCTGCGGTTGCGCTGGAGGAGTTAGATCTTCCTCTCCCAAGTACCAGGCCAAGCACAAAAATACAGATAAAGCCAATCCCAACTCCAGCCATGACAAAGTATTTACTCATGGTTTTCTTATCGGGTTCAGGAATAGGCTGCGGTTTGGGAGCTTCTTGGAGTGTATATTGTTCGGGCATACCTTAAGTGTATGAAGAAAGATTGACTCTTGTCAATTCTAGTCAGGATTCACAGGTGATGAAATTAAAGAGTCCACTTCCCTCTTGAGTACATCATGATTATTCAATTCAGGAAAAATACGAACCGCTGCCCTTTTAGCCTCAACAAGGAGTTTGGTATCTGAAAAGGAAGCGATTTTTAACATTCTTGTTCCAGATTGCCTTACTCCGTATAAGTCTCCAGGACCTCTCATTTTAAGATCGAATTCTGCTAGAGCTGCTCCTTGGGACATTGTCTCCATAGCTTTCAGCCTTAGAAGAGAGTTTTCGCTCGTTGAATCAGTAAAGAGCAGACAATAGGACTGCTTCTCTCCTCTTCCGACTCGTCCCCGCAATTGATGAAGCTGAGCAAGGCCAAAACGCTCACTGCCTTCTATTAGCATGATGGTGGCATTAGGAATATCTATCCCTACTTCTACAACAGGTGTTGCAACCAGGATATCAACTTCCTTTTTCCTAAAGGAAGTTAAAATGGCATCTTTTTCTTTTGCTTTTAATTTTCCATGGAGCATGGCAAGTTTGAGATTTGGGAAGATATCTTTCTGCAGCCGTTCAAACTCTAAGGTGGCTGCTTTTACTGTTTGCATATTTTCAGATTGCTCTATGAATGGACAAATAATAAATACTTGTGAGTTATTATTTTGTATTTCTTTTTCAATCCATTGGTATGCCCCTGCCCTTTTTTCGTTAGGTACGAGCCATGTTTTAATACTCTTTCTGCCTTTAGGCATATCTATAAGGTAGGAGGAGTCAAGTTCACCATAGAGCGTAAGTGCTATAGTTCGTGGGATAGGAGTAGCGGTCATGGTAAGTACATGAGGATTTTCTCCCTTTTCTCTTAGAATACCACGCTGTTCTACTCCGAAGCGCTGCTGTTCATCGATAATGACAAAACCTAATCTAGCAAAATCGATCATTTTTGCTACCAGTGTATGAGTTCCTACAATCACATCATACCTCTGATTTTTCTCAAGTTTAGTGCTACTCGTTGCTAAACCCACCTTAATTGAGAAAGGAGTTAGGAACTCTGATAATGTTTTGAAATGTTGTTGAGCCAAAATTTCGGTGGGGGCCATTAAGGCAGATTGATAATTATTTAAAAAAGCGGAATATATGCCAGCAGCTGCAACAACTGTTTTTCCGCTACCTACATCCCCTTGAAGGAGTCTGTTCATCGGTTGAGTTCTTGCAAAGTCGGAGAAAATATCATGGATTGCTTGATCTTGGGATGGCGTAAGAATAAATGGAAGAGATTTCTTAAATGTACTTATTTCTTCTCCTGAAATCTTAATCTGTGGGCCTATCTTTATATCCTGCCATTCTTTTTTGCGCTTCATTGCTGAGAGCTGGATCAAAAATATTTCATCAAAAGAGAGACGCTGTCTAGCAGCCTCTGCTTCTTTGAGGGTATCAGGAAAGTGGACATGATGTAATGCTTCAGATAATCCCAACAGATGATGATCATGGCGGATCACCTGTGGAAGAAAATCCTCTATTTCTAAGTCTGAGAGAAGAAGTGAGATCTGCTTTCGTAACCATTTAGAGGAAACGCCTCGTGTCTCGGGATAAATGGGAATAATTCTTCCTGTATGGACAGTTAGTCCATTAAAAAGTTCATAAATAGGTGAAATAAGGGTGGGTCTTTTTGCAAAAATTTCAACTCTGCCCGAAACAGAAAGCATATCTCCTTCATTAAAATTTTTAATAATAAAAGGCTGATTAAACCATATTAACTCAATCTCTCCTGTATCATCTGCTAGTGTTACTTTCTGGATAGTTTTACGGGATCTAGTGTAGGTATTAGAGTACTTTATGATTTTTCCCTGGAGGGTTACTAGTTCGCCTGCCTGGATCTCTGCAATCTTTGATATCAAAGAGTAGTCTTCATAACGCGAAGGGAGATGATATAGCAGATCGCGGTAGGTAAAGATCGTAAGGTTTTCAAGACGCTTTGCATACGTTTTAAGACTGCGATTGCCATCGCTAATCCTGGTTTGTAGATTCATAATGATATTATTGGAAGAGATAGACGAAAAACGGCAGGAATGATGAAACGATGAGTGCTACAAGAGCGATAGCAGTAATTATTTTAAAAGCTTTTTCGTGGTCTCTGAGGAAATTCATTTCTTGATTATACTAAGGTCTAAGAAGTTTGACAATTTTTCTTTTACCTATCCGGAGGATAGAACCATCTTTATACTTCTTATTTTCATTTGGATTAAGTACTCGTTCTCCATCAAGTTCTACTCCGCCTTGCTCAAAAAGGCGTTTTGCTTCGGATTTTGAAGAGGCTAAATTCAGTTCTACGAGCAGATCTTCTGATAAATATTCATCATCATCATCCTGAAGCTTAACTTCGACAATATCTAGAGGTAATTCTCCTTTTTGGACCACTTTTTCAAATGCATTTTGGGCTTCTTCTGCTTCAGCTGAAGAACTCAGCTGTTTGACAATTTCAAATGCAAGTTTTTTCTTAAACTGCATGGGATTTTCACCTGATGCAATTGCTTGTTCAATCTCTGCAATCTCACTCATTGGGACATCCGTCAGATATTCCATACCTTTCGTAATAACGTCATCTCCTAGGCTTAAAATCTTAGCAAAAAGATCAGATGGGTTATCGTTAAGGGCGATAACATTGCCTTCAGTTTTACCGATCTTACGGCCTGAGGAGTCAGTCAGAAGCGGTGTAGTCATAACATATTTATCTTTGCTTAAGTAATCTTTCACTAATTGTCGGCCACAGAGCATATTAAATGTTTGGTCTGATCCTCCAACTTCTAAGTCAACCTCCATTGCGACAGAATCATAGGCTTGAAGGAGCGGGTACATAAATTCACGCAAATTAAGCGGTTCATTATTTCGGAGTCTTTCTTGATAAAGATCCCGCTCAATCATCTGCTGAAGTGTAAAGTGTTCGGCGACTCCTAAGATATCAGCGAGCGTCATTTTATTAAGCCAGTCTCCGTTGTATCTAATTTCTATAGGGTTTTCGCCTCCAAAATTGACAATTTTCCCTGCCTGCATGACATAATCCCGTGCATTTTGGCGAAGTTGTTCATTTGAAAGATATGTTCCACGGGTTCTGGTCTTACCGGAGGGATCGCCAGCTTGTCCAGTGCCATCTCCGATAAGGAAAATAACTTTATGGCCTAATTTTTGCCACTGAGCTAATTTTCTTAACCCAATCATATGTCCTATATGCATTTGGACGCCTGTTGGATCAAATCCCTCATAAAGAGTAAGTTTCTTCCCGCTCTGTAAAATTTCTTTTAGCTGTTCTGTTGATGGATAAATTTTATCTACACCACGAGTTAATAATATTTCTATCTCGTCCATGGGATGAGTATACCATATTTTTTGCGATCAAAAGTCTATTTGCTATAATGGTTATTACCTATGCCCGACTATCGTTCTAGACGTCGTAGCCGACTTCATAAAGGCGTCCAATTACCTGCTTTCTTGTCATTTAATAATGTCTCTTTTTGGAGCAAGATAACCCGCTTAGCTCTGTATGGATTTATTGCAGGAATTATCATTGTTCCTATCCTATTTATTTGGTATAGCCGAGATCTCCCTACCCCTGGTAAATTAGTAACTTCTAAGTATAGTGATGCTACCAGAATCTATGATCGGAATGGAGAGCTTCTCTATTCGGTATATCAGGATGAAAATAGGACATATGTTAAATTAGATGAAATCCCTAAATATGTTCGTCAAGGCACAATAGCAGTTGAGGATAAAGATTTTTATAAGAATGGTGGTTTTTCGCCGATGGGATATGTCCGGGTTTTCTGGAATGTCTTACGTGGAAATCGCCTTGCGGGAGCTTCAACAATAACTCAGCAGTTAGTTAAAAATGTATTACTTACTTCAGAACGTTCTCTTCCTCGTAAAATAAAAGAATTAATTCTTTCTATTCAAGTAGCAAATCGTTTTAGTAAAGACCAGATTTTGGAAATGTATTTGAACAATATTCCTTATGGAGGGACTGCTGTGGGTGTGGAAGCAGCAGCAGAACAGTATTTCGGTAAAAAAGTTAAAGAACTAGATCTAGCTCAATCAGCATTTCTGGCAGGCCTCCCCCAGCTTCCTTCTCTCTACTCCCCTTTTAGCGGTAATAAATATTATATAGGCAGAACCGAGGCAGTCCTAAAACGGATGCTTGCGGATAAATACATAACTAAAGATCAGGCAGACAAAGCGCTTTCAGAAATTAAAAATTACCAATTCACTCAGCATGCTGCTAACTTGAAAGCAGGACACTTTGTCATGTATGTAAGAGAGTTATTGGCTGATCAGTTTGGAGACCAGATGGTCCAGACCGGAGGTCTTCAAGTCACAACGACTCTTGATTATAAAATGCAGTCTCAAGCAGAAAAAATTGTTAAGGATCAAGTAGATGGACTCAAGAAATACGATGTAAGTAATGGAGCAGCAATGATTGAGAATCCCAAGACCGGCGAGATCTTGACGATGGTTGGAAGTAAAGATTATTTTAGTACAGATATCGATGGCAACTTTAACGTCGTCACGCAAGCTGAGCGTCAGCCTGGTTCGTCTATGAAGCCTATCATTTATGCTAAGGGATTTGAAAAAGGCTATACTCCCTCAACTATGCTGATGGATGTTGCCACGAACTTTAAGGCAACAGATAGTGAGCCTGATTATATTCCTGTTAATTATGATAATAAGTATCGTGGTCCTGTCCAGGTGAGATTTGCTCTGGGAAATTCTTTTAATGTACCTGCTGTTAAAATGCTTGCCTTAGTTGGTATTAAAGATTCGATGCAGCTGGCATATGATATGGGAGTTAAGTCGTGGCAGCCAACGGATGAGAACTTAAAAAACGTAGGGTACTCACTCGTCTTAGGAGGAAAAGAGGTCCATATGATTGATGAGATGACTGCATATGCTACCTTTGCCAACGGAGGAGTGAGACAAGATCCAATCGCGATTCTTAAAGTTACTGACAGTCAGGGAAAAGTTCTCTATAAAGCAAAAGAACATGAAGGGAAAAGAGTGCTGCCAGAAGATGTAGCTTACCTTATCTCTCATATTCTTCTTGATAATAATGCAAGAGTAGAAGAGTTCGGAAGTAATTCTTATCTTCGTGTCGCTGGAAAGACAGTCTCTGCTAAAACAGGAACGACTGACGAGAAGCGCGATAACTGGACGTACGGATATACTCCTTCCATCGTTGTGGGAACATGGGTAGGTAATAACGATAATAGCCCTATGAGCCAATCACTTGCTTCAGGTATTACTGGGGCAGCTCCTATCTGGCATGATCTCATGGTAATGGCTCTTAAAGGTAAGCCTGATGAAGAGATAAAAAAGCCGGATGATATTATAGCTCTCCAGATAGATCCATTAACAGGAGGCCTCCCTCGTGATGGGCAGCCTACCAGGTCAGACTTTTTTATCAAAGGAACGCAGCCGACTACCGTATCGCCTATTTATCAAAATAAAGATGGTAAGGATTATTGGGTATTTACTGAGAGTGATCCCATTTCTATAGACGGTAAGAATAGATGGCAGGATGGTATTAATGCCTGGATCCAGCAGTACCACAAGGATGAAGAGCGTTATAATCCTCCGGATGAATTGAAGCAGAAAGTAAGCGGAGAATCAGGATCAAATCCTACCGCTACTCCGACTCCTTAGTCGTTTGAGGCTGTAGTGGCCTTAATTATCTCGTTAGTCTCAGGGAGTGTCGAAAGACTGAAGATTTCCGTTGGTAAGAACCACCTTGCATCCATGGTCTCATCCAAATCTCGAGATATATCCACCTCACCTGAGACATAGGCAGCTTTGTAGACAATCAGCACAACATGCGTTCGGTCACTAAAAGTATGTGAGAAGATAAACGGCCTACTAGAAAGTATTTTAATTGTTAATCCTGTTTCTTCTAGTACTTCTCTAATGGCAGCGTCTTGAGGATGTTCAGCGTTATCTACAGATCCGCCAGGAAGCTGCCACTTGTTATGGACTTCAGGATTAGCAGGATTATTTCTTTTGGTTAGGAGAATTTCTCCTTTGGTATTAAAAATGACAGCACAGGAGACAAAAAATTGTTTGGGTCTTTCCATTTATTTGAGTTGAGCCTTATACTTTTTTTCAAGCGTTCTTATGACAGACTCACGTATCTTAGTAATTTCATCGTTTGTCAGATTTTTGCTTGGGTGCTGGTAGAGAATATGAAATGTTCGTGAATCTTCATAACGATCAAGGAGTGATACTTCGCTGATCAAAGGACTTTCTTCTAAAATTAATTGAATAATTTCTCCTGTGGCAACTGAATCATCAATAATCAGGGAAATATCTTCAATAATAGGGGGATATTTTGCTAAAGGCTTATATACTTTATGAAGTGATGCATGTTCTATCATTGCTTCAAAATTTAATTCGAAATTAATCAGAGAGTCATCAAGAATTTCGATAATTCCGATTATAGTTTTACCGATTTTTACTTCTGTCTCAAGACTTGTGCCAGCTTGTGAGAAGGAAATTTTCTTAATACCCATATCGGCTGCAAGCTGCTCTATTAGTCCTTTAACTTCAAAAAAACTAGCACGTGGGTTTTTAACTAATCCTGCGAGTATTCGTGTCTCTTTAGGTAATTTAGTGCCGTCTTTTTCATAGACATTGGCAATCTCAAAGATGTACATACATACTGCTTGCCTATTATCCTGCATGACTTTAAGAAGGCTTGGGACTAATGTCCGTCTCATATAAACAAAATCAGTACCTAGAGGATTAGCAAGCTTTACAGCATCTTCTGTGGGCCCTTCATACATTTCTTCGCTTACCATTGGATAGCTATAGATCTCAGTAAAACCCCAGTATTTAAAAGCATTTTTCACTCTCTCTTCCCAATAAAAAGGATTAGAGCCAAATGAGGTTATTTCAGAATTATTCATGGGTGGAAGCTCTGTAGGCAGATTGTGATAGCCATAGACTCTGGCAATTTCTTCAATCAAATCTTCAGGGATTGTGATATCTTGTGCTCTAAATGAAGGTACCGTTGCGGTTATAGTCTCATCTTTAGTCAACACATTAAAGCCAAGTTTTTTGAGAATGTTCTCTGAATCCTTGAGAGAGATAGGAATACCGATAACTTGCTGGATCTCTTTAAGAGTTACTGAGACAGTTTTCGGCTTATAAGGATGAGGATAAATATCGATAATTGGTGCAATAAGCTTTGCATCAGCATACTTCTCATAGAGGCCAATACTATAAAGAAGGGAGTCCATCGCGAGTTCGGGATCAATACCTTTTTCATTCATCTGTGCTGCTTCGGTGCGGATACCTAATGTCATAGAGGTTTTACGAATTTTATGCGGGTCGACATTATCTAAGAAAATAACAATGCGCTTCGTATCATCAGTTACGACACTATTCTCAAGACCCATAATTGAAATCAGATCGATGATGTTCCCTTCTCCATCATCCCCAACGATATCTCCTCCCGGCAGTGAATATGTCTTATTATCAAGCGTTGTTATCAATTCTCCTTTTTTAGATTCTCTAATCCGAATAGTATGGTTTGGTATCCGATCATAATCAAAGACGTGTACCGGATGGCCAATAGTACGCATGACATAATTGGTAATATCAATAAGATTGTTAAGACTTCGAATATCCGATGTTTCAAGCCTCTCAGTTATTGATTCGGGAGATTTTTTTACGGTAACTTCCATTACTGCAGCACAAATACGGAAGACATTTTTTTCATCGTTAATAATTTTAATAGGAACATTCTCTTGAGGTTTGGTAGGCTGTTTGATATCAGGAGGGTTAAATTTAGCTTCCATACTAGCTTGAGGTAAAACAGCAGAAGCTTCCCGAGCGAGTCCGACGACTGACAATAAATCAGGACGGTTAGTCGTTACTTCAATATCATAAACAAAGTCGTCTTTATAAGGTTCGACTCGCTCAATAGAAATACTCGTCAAAGACATTTCTCTCGCAATATCACGAGCTGTAGCCTTTGTTTTTAAATAGTCTTTTAACCAGGAGTCTAAAATTTTTATATTCATATTAAAATTGTTCCAAAAATTCTAGTTTATTAGAATACAAAAGTCGGATATCGTCGATATCGATTCCTTCTTTCATCGTTAATACACGTTCTACTCCCCAGCCTGAGGCAAATCCAGAGTATTTCTTCGGATCCAGTCCACAATTCCTGAGGACATTTGGGTGGACCATCCCTGCTCCTCCTAGTTCTAGCCATCCTTCTTTGCAGAGTTTGCAGCCTTTTCCATTGCAGACGCCACAAGAAACATCAGTCTCAAAAGAAGGTTCTGTAAATTGGAAATGATAAGGTCTAATACGCGATTTACGATCAGGTCCAAAGTATGATTTGACGAAGTAATCGAGAACTCCTTTCAGATGAGTTATAGAAATATTTTCACCAACTACTAAGGTTTCGAATTGATGGAACATAGGGACATGGGAGACGTCAGATTGACGTCTATACGTCTTAGCGATATTAAGCATCTTAATAGAGATTGGATTAGCGGTTTTTTTCTGCTTGTCTATTTGTTTTTCCATTTCTCTGATCTGGCCACTTGAAGTATGAGGAGTGAGCAATATAGATCCCTTCTTAGGATCTCCCTCCTGATCAATAAAAAATGTCTCCCAATCATCACGAGCGGGATGATTTTCAGGGAAGTTAAGCGCACCAAAAGCGTACCAATCATATTCTATTTCTGGATAACGGACTCTGGTAAAGCCAATCTTCTCAAAAATAGCAGTTATTTCCTCAATCGCTTGCGTTACTAAATGGAGGTGTCCAAGTGGCGGTCTGATCCCTGGCTCAGTGACATCAATTTTTTGAATCTTTTCTATCTTTTGAGAATGAAAACCAGCACCAGCATTGGTGATAGCTTCCTCAATAATTTTTTTAACTTCGTTGGCAAGCTGTCCTACTTCCGGCCTTTTTTCAACAGGAAGTTTTGCCATTTCTTTCATGGTGAGAGTTAATGTTCCGCTCTTACCTAGGAATTGGAGCTTAATCTCCTCTAATTCCTTCTCATCTTTCGCATCCAAGATAAGCGAAACAGCATTATTTTTAATGGTCATTAATTCTTGTTCCATAATTTTTACTTTACCACAGTCTAGCTTCCAATTAAAGCTTCAGTTAGAGCTGGGGTGGCCTATTAATTAACCCCAGCAGAACTGTAGCTTAGGTATTTGCCGGTTTACCGTGTAGCTCAATAAGGGCAGCTAGACCTTCTCTCGTTTTTGCTAACCCGAGCATGCGGGTCATGGTTTCTTGTGTCCGTAGTTCATCGATGTGAGCTATGTCTTTGGCCAGTACATGAGCATTACCTGCCACTGCCATTTCAGATCGAATATCTCTTGTAACTACGTGTTCTCTACCTGGTTGTAGTATTTCTGCCATATTTTTCACCTCCTTTCCACAAAAAAACCTCCCTTTTGGGGAGGTCGTTACAAAGTCTTACCTTTGTTAGGGCTTTATGCCACTAACGAACTCCCCTTTTGGGAAGTAAAGTAAAACCAAAAATAATTATTAGTTCGAAGTGCCATAAATACAGGTTATTACAAAGATTTAATCTTGTCAATTAATTGTTTGAAAGTGGCAGCGTCATTAACAACTAAATCGCTGAGGATTTTGCGGTCTAGTTCAATATTAGCTTTTTTCATTTTGTTCATAAAGACACTGTATGAAATATCTTCTTGCTTGACTGCCTCACCAATGCGTGTAATCCAAAGAGTACGAAAATCTCTTTTTCTTAGCTTTCGTCCATGATATGCATAGGCATTTGCATGTAAGACTGACTCATGTCCGACTTTGATAAGGCGTGAACGAGTCCCACGATAACCTTTAGTAAGATTTAATAATTTATTATGTTTGCGTCTTGAGACAAGACCTCTTTTTACACGTGCCATATTACAACTCTCCTAGCATCATTTTAACTTTTCTAGCAAATTCTCCCTGTAATACTCCAACTTCTTTCTGACGGCGGATACGACTTTTTGATTTAAGAAGCTTTTTGTGGGATCCGTATTGGTGCGCAAATAACACCTTTCCGGTTTTAGTAACCTTAAAGCGTTTCGCTACTGAGTCCTTGATTTTTTTCTTCGGCATTTTGTTTTTTCCTTTCTGGTGATAAGAGTGCAATCATTTGTTTTCCTTCTAAATGTGCTTCTCTATCTATTTTTGAAATGTCTGCAACAGCTTCTGTGAACTTGCGTATTATAGCATGTCCGAATTCTGGATGGGTAATTTGTCTCCCTCTAAATTTCAGAACGAGCTTAATTTTATCCCCTTCTTCCAAAAACTGGCGACCCTTTCTGACACTTACCATGATGTCATTATCTGACATAAATGGTCCAAGCCTAATTTCTTTTGTTTCAGAAACTTTGGCCTTTTTCTTTTCTTCTTGTTTTTTCTTAGACTGTTGATAAAGAAATTTATTAAAATCGATGATTTTAACTACAGGAGGCTGAGCAGTGCCTGCAATTTCAACAAGGTCTAGTTCTTGTTCGCGAGCTTTAGCTAGTGCTTCAGCTCTTGGCAGAAGACCAATTTGTTTTCCTTCGCTGTCTAATACTCGAAGCTGAGGAGCAGAAATTCGCTCGTTGATCCGATATTGATAGCGGGGATTAGGTTGAAATTTATTTTTTCTTATCAATTGTATCAGTTACCTTTTGCAGAAAATGGGAAATTTCAAGGCTACCTTGGTCTTCCCCGTCTCGCAAACGAACAGAAATAGCATTTTCTGCTACTTCTTTGTCCCCTATTATACCCATAAACGGTACTTTTTGTAAAGTAGCGTCGCGAATTTTGGATTGCAGAGTTTCGGCTTTACTATTTACCTCGACTCGAATCCCTTTTTCCCGCATCTGTTGAGCTATCTTTTCGGCATATTCCTGGTGACGATCCGCAATCGGCAGGAGGACTACCTGATAAGGTGCCAGCCAGGTAGGAAAATTTCCAGCATAGTGCTCTGTAAGGATTCCTAAGAAGCGTTCAAGAGATCCGAAAAGTGCCCTATGGAATACAACTGGGGTCTTACTGCTTCCATCGTTTTCTATGTATGCAAGTTTAAAATTTTTAGGCTGTTGGAAATCCAGCTGGATAGTGCCTGTCTGCCATTCACGGCCAAGAGAATCTTTCATAAGAATATCTACTTTCGGTCCGTAGAAGGCTCCTTCTCCTGCAGCTTCAAAATAATCCTGCTTTGAAGCATCGAGGACTTCTTTAAGCACGCTTTCCGCAATATCCCAGTCACTAGCTTCTCCCATAAAGTTTTCAGGTCTGGTCCCGAATCGGAGTTTGTACGTCAAGCTAAAAGGAGTGTACATCTCCTCAATCATCTGCATGATACGGGAGAACTCATCTTTGACTTGAGATAGTGTCATGAAGATATGCGCATCATCCTGACGAAACATTCTCGTTCGGAAAAGACCATTGAGCGTCCCTGATAACTCAAATCGATGGAGAGTAGTTGTCTCAGCAAACCTGAGAGGCAGATCGTTATGGGATCTTGTCTTAAGATCAAAAATCTTCATAGCATTAGGGCAGTTCATCGGCTTAATACCAAATACCTCTGTGCCTTCTAATACTTCCTTTGACTCACCGCGGATATAGCTCATGGGAGAAATGAACATATCTTCCCGATAGTGGAACCAATGCCCTGAGGTTTCATAGATATCTTTTTTATTAATCTGAGGGGTTGCTACTTCTAGATAACCAAATTTCTGATACATCTCTCGAGCAAAGCCATAGAGAGTATTGTAGAGAGTAAGGCCTTTTGGCAGCCAATATGCCATCCCAGGCGCTGTCTCCTCAAAAATAAAAAGTTCAAGTTCACGGCCTAATTTTTTGTGATCACGTTTTTTGGCTTCTTCAAGCATGAGAAGATATTCATCCAATTCTTTTTGGGTAGGAAATGCTGTGCCATAAATACGTGTCAGCATTTTATTTTTTTCACTTCCGCGCCAATATGCTCCCGCTAATGATAAGAGTTTAAAGGCACCGATATCTTTATTGGGATGCTCACTATGTCCCCCCCGACAAAGATCTTCGAATCGTCCGGATTTATAGAGAGTAATTTTTTCACCTTTGCCTGCAATTTCATCGATAAGCTCTAATTTATAAGGGTTATCTTTATAGATTTTCTTAGCTTCTTCAAGGGTCACCTCACGATGAGTGAATTCGTTCCATTCTTTAATGGTATCGGCCATTTTTTTCTCGATTTTTGGCAGATCTGATTCAGTTATGGGGGTGACGAAGTCGAAGTCATAATAAAAGCCATTTTCAATGGCTGGCCCGATAGTTATTTTAGTCTCTGGCCACATACGAAGAACGGATGCAGCTAAGAGGTGGGCTGCAGAGTGGCGAAGATGATTAAGCTGGTCGTTTTGTTCCATATTTTTTAGTAGCCTTACTATAGCAGAATCAGCCTCATGAATAAAGAGAGTGTGTTAGTCAAGGACTAACCAGAGTAAAGGCTCAAGACTTCGTGATTTGATGAAAAAGTCTGCATTTTCTTTAACTCTTTTTCTGATTTTTACTCCCCCATAACCGATAAATGTGGTAACGACAGGTTTGGTAGCTAAATCTGTGACACTGTCTCCTATAAATGCAGTTTTTTTGTTATTCCCAATAATTCGAGCACACTCTGCCTTACCTGTAGCTTTTGTAAGTGAACAGTTAAGATTAAGTCCTCGGTAGTCGCCAAAGTTATCATGATAGACTTCATTAGCATGGATATGATCGGGAGTTATGCCTAATTTGTCTGCGAGGCAGAGTATGGCGGGGGTAAAGCTTCCGGTAACTAAATAAATATCATGGCCTGCCTCCTTCAACTCATCTACGACATCCTGTGCTTTCTCTACCAGCTGTGAGCAGTAATACTCTCCTAAAAGTTCAAGGTCTTTTTTGGAAGGTCTGAGGATGTCTATTTTTTTAGCAAATACCTCTTCCATTGGTACCTCTCCTGTCATAGCTTGTTCAGTAAGGAATCTGACTTCCTTTTCTACTCCTTTTTGTTCAGCTAGCCAGTCTACTCCCTCGCAGGCAACGAGTGTACTATCTACATCAAAACAAATAATATCGTACTTATTTTTCATAAAAAAACCTCCCTTTCAGGAGGTTGTGCTTTGTCCACGACGACAACAACCTCCGTTAGGAAGCGGTGGTCTTGACGGACATAATGTAATATCTTTTCATATCTTGTAAACAGTAACAGATGGGACTTATTCTGTCAATAATCAATGCAGACTTTGATTGTGTGAGAGCACAAAGTCAATAACTTCAGAGACAAATTTACCGATAAAAGGTATAAAATTAATATAGTGAGAAAATAAGCCTAGCAATGCGATAAGGAGAGAAAATCCGATACTAACTCCCAAGGCCCATGATACACCTCCTATAAAGTTGCTGGAGATAATTCTATGTAAAGAGATTCTGTGGGATGCTTTTTCGTAAGGCTGTAATTTACTCATAGATAAAGTATAGGAGAGTCTTTATGAATTCTGCAACTATAATCCCAATTCGCTGCTTATCTGCTGCATAGCAGATAAATTAATCTGAATAAATTCAGGTAATGGAATCCCTAATTTTTCTTCACATTTCTCAATAGATTTGCGGTCAGCTCCTCTGGCAAAAGACTTTTCGTTAAAACGTTTGAGAATAAAATCAGGAGTAAGAGAGGCTAGTTTTTTATCAGGATGTACGAGTGCTGCTGCCACAATAAGCCCTGTCAGTTGATCACAGCAGGCTATAGACCAGTCAAGAAGTGACTTAGGAAGAACAAGAGTACGTTCGTAGTTATGTGCTTTAATGGCATAGGCAATATCTGAAGGAATTTTACTGCCTTCTTTATCTATTAAAAGAACTCCATGAATTTCTGGTCGTCCTTTACACATTTCATAATCAGCATCATGAAGAAGTCCTGTTATTCCCCACCCTTCCTCAGCAGTGTAAGTATACTCGGGAGAGTTACCATAAAATCGTCTATAAAGAGCTTTCATCACAGCTTCTGTTGCTAGACAGTGTTTGATGAGGTTTTTATTTTTGAGGTATTTGCGTAAGATTACTTCTGCTTCTTCGTGGGTCATAGGTAGAGTATAAAGAATAAAGAGTGAAGAATAAAGAGTGAAGAATAAAGATTTAAGATTTAAGAATAAGTTTAGATTTATACTTCTTAAGAAAAATAGGTAGCTGTGAGTGGATATCATGAGGGAGTTTTCCTAGCTGAAACCATTGAAGGTCGGTAAAAAGTTCTGGTTCGCCAATTTCAACTTTCTTGCGATCAACTAAGACTTTAAAATCCAACGTTATCCAATGGGTCCGTTCCCCTTTATGAGTTCGGAAGACATCTCTAAAGCCCAAAAAATCGTGCGACAAGACATCGGTACAATACTCTTCTTTAATTTCTTTTTTGAGAGTTTCTTCGACTGACAACTCGACGTCAAGTCCTCCCCCACCTATGTCCCATCTGCCATTTTCATCGCGGGCTTTGTCTGACCGCTTGGCCATGATAAAGTTACCTTTGCCGTCATGACAAAAATAGACGATGACAACTCCGACATATTCAATACCTTGCTTAGAATGCATACATGAGGATTATAACTAAACTGTGGGCCCGAGAGAACTCGAATCTCTGACCTTTGCAATGTCAATGCAACGCTCTAACCAACTGAGCTACGAGCCCGTGAGGGCATATTATAGCATAGGCCAGAGATTCTTTAGAGAAGACTATTCTGCTTTATCTTCATTCATAGATGCAAAATCTGGATACATATCAATTGAACTGACAATACGACGGATAGCTTGACGCTCTTTCGTGTAATCTTTGAAGATAGCCCTATGAGTGATGGGTTCTCCATAGCGATTATTCCAGTTTTGGATATGCTTTGCTTCTATTTCATCTCTAGTTGGTCTTTTACCTTCCATATCTTTCACCTCCTTTCAGCCATAAAAAAACCTCCCATTGTGGGAGGCGGTCTCTATGTCGTGTTAGTAAGATCTAGTCTCTTACTTTC
This sequence comes from uncultured Gammaproteobacteria bacterium, assembly GCA_964515545.1. Taxonomy (GTDB): domain Bacteria; phylum Patescibacteriota; class Microgenomatia; order Levybacterales; family UBA12049; genus JACROF01. Next base: position 13,719 of record CAZERI010000004.1, on the reverse strand, counting down.
ACACGGCTACCGCCCCTTTCCAAGAAGGAGGACGACATTAAAAAGTTTGTTACTAAGATTAGTACGTTTCATAGTTATAAATTCACAAAAGGATTACCGTGTTTTTTTATGACATTTGTCAATTGAAAAGGATTTTCTTTATGTATCACTGTAGGTTCCCCTACTAAAAAATCTAAGGTTCTACCATTAATCATAGCGTATAATGCTCTATGGTTGCCATTACCTATTACCATAATATTTCTATCTAGTTTTGTATGAAATCTAATATATCCTGTGATCTGATTAAGCTCTGGACTTTGATCTTCAGCATAACGTAATACATTGGCTATTTTATTATCATCAACCCATGCTTGATAAGTAAATAATTCTCTTGGTTTAACCCCCGTAATGATAGATCCCACTTCTGCCTCTCCTGTTTCTAAGAAGCCTTTGAATGAGATTTTGTGTCTCTCTTCAGGTGTTGGGATATCTTTGTGGGTTCCAGGGATGATAATCTCAGCGCTCATAGCCTATAGATTATACTATAAACTAAGACTACCGTGCCAGCCCGCCAAATTTTGCTAATAAGTTATTTACTCTCCAAACTTGTGTGTCTTGCGGAAGTTCTTTCTCAATAACTTTGAAGTTTAAACGATCATGGTGAAAAGCAGCATTAACTGCCCTATGATTCCCATCCAAGATGACTGGTACTCTGCCCATGTGAGGTTTAGGATGGTTAAAGACTATGCCTTCTACCATAAAAGCATTGTCTTGGCCATGGTCATCGACTTCTCCACCTTCGTCCTGAGCGCTAATTGCTCGTGCCATTTTAGTGGAGTCCAGCCAGTCCTGGGTTGTAAATAATATAGAAGCTGGAACTTCTGTTATCAATATGCCTGATTCTGCCTTAAAGCCCTGCTCCTTCCATTCCTTAAAAGTCATGGTTTCGTATGGTTCAATGTCTTTTTGAACGAGTGATGCATCAAAGATAGTTGCTTCTTCTATACTTGCAATCGTATCTCCACTGTCCATAAACTCAGTTGGCTGATACGGCGTTGTAAATTCAATTGGTGTAAATTTGCTTTCCATAAAAAAACCTCCCATTGTGGGAGGCGGTTTAGTGTCGTTTAGTGAGTTTAGTTACTCATTCTGCACGGCTACCGCCCCTTCTCAAGAAGGAGGACGACGTTACGCATAATAATATGACATTGGCTCACCATGAGTTTATTGTAACAAGATGATTTCACTTTTGCAATATTTGCCTAAACAAATACTAGACGAATAAGAGTTGATGAAGTAAGATGTCGCTTATGAATCAGAAGAAAGTTTATTTTGTTAAGCATGCGGAGAGTGAGGATGATCATAATGAAGTTCATATGAGAAAAGATACACCTCTTTCAGAAGATGGGCGTGAGCAAGCATCCCTCCTTGCTGGAAGATTCTCTCATACTCCCTTTGATTTGCTTATTGCTAGTCCTCTTGAGAGAAGTAAAGAAACAGCAGAATTTATTGGGCTGGCAAGCAGTAAAAATATCGTTTTTGAAGATATCTTTAATGAAATTAAAGAGCCGACAGTACTTGAAGGAAGCAGCCATGAAGATCAAGACTTTGAGTCAGTGAGAGGAGTTTTACAAGAAAAGTGGCATTTACCTGCCTGGCATTATGCTGATGAAGAAAACTTTACGGATGCAAGAAATCGTGCAAAAAGAGCGCTTAAGCTGCTTGAGGAAATCGAGTCAAAGTCAGTGGTAGTAGTAACTCATGGTCACTTTTTGACGATGCTTTTTTTAGTTATGGCTCTGGGGAAAATGGTAACTGCTGACGAGTTCATTACTTTTGATACTTTTTCTCACACTGATAACACAGGAATTTCTTTTTGTGAGTTGGGTGAAAAAGGCTGGAAGATGCGAACGTGGAACGACATTACTCACATCACCGAGATGATACATTAGCCTGTCTGGGTAGCAACCTGACGCTCGTTGGATTGGGTGAAGGATGTTCCCAGTGATTTACTACTTTGCTTATAGCCTCTCTTGTGTCCCTTTCCTTTTGCCACAGCAAGCCATGCGCCCGAATCTTCAACTTTTTGGCGGGCTGTTCTAATCACAGTAAGCATCCATGAAAAGAAATTTGTGTGGTACTTACCAACTGTAGTTGGAGCTGAGCTTACACTGACAGTCCCGAATTCCATTTGAATAATCTTATTGGAAGAGTCTACAAGTCGTTGTAGTTCTGCCACAATTTCCTGAATCTGGAATTGAAGTTCACGGTTTTCTTTTTTTGAAGCTCGCTCACTTCCATGAGCAATTTCCGAGTGATAGTTCATAGCTGGAGCTATATCCACTCTTCGCTCAGCTTTCTGTTTCGTAGGCTCGGGATCTTTATGATCACTAGCATAGAGTGTGAATTTTTCATACGGCTTGACGTCATCAGCAGGTCTTTCCTGGCTATGTGGGGCTAACCCATCAACTGCTAATAATTGGTTAAAAAAATCCGCTGGTGCAGCGGTTACAGAGTCTTGGATATCTTGGCCTGCACGGTCTGGTATATCGCTTACCGGTCTTTCCGTTTCTATAGGATTATTTGAAGCGATACGATTTCTTAATTGTGATGTAATGTTAGAGTTTGCCATCCTGGCGTGACTCTATCACAGATTTTGGAGGAAATCAAGCGTTTTTTGCTGTCTAAGTATGCTTGATAGAAGGTATTTATTCGCTTCCATATGGGATCTCTCCGAAGGATCTTTTGCTTTTTGAATTGCTTCATCAATTTCTTTTTCAGTTACTGAAATCTTCTCACTATCAGCTATTTGTGAGAGCGAAAATTCCACTGTCATGTCATTAATAGCTCGTGCTTCATAATCTTTTCTTAGATCTTCAGGAGTCTTATTGGTGGAAGAGAGATATTGATCAAGGGATAGGCCAAGGCGCTTGATCTCATCTAAAGTCTGGGAAAGCAGTCTATCAGCTTCGTATTCGATAAGAAGCTGGGGAATAGTAACTTTTACGTTATCAACAACTGCTTTGACTAACTCATCGAGGTTTGGCTTGGCTTCTTCTTTACCTGGGACAGCAATTTTACTCTTGGCTGTAATAGCCTGAACAGCTTTTTTATATTCTCCTAGTTCAACTCTAGGCATCTCACATGTCGTAGCTGTAAATTCCCAATCTGCTCCATCATCGATCTTATCGATATGAATTTTAGGGTTAACAATCGGTCGTACCTGCTCTCTTTGAACTGCTTCAATATATAGCTGGGGAATAAGCTTTTGGAGAACTTCTTCGCGAACTTTGGTCGGGTTAGTTGATTCTTCAACAACTTTCTTTGGAGCTTTGCCAGGTCTAAATCCAGGAATCTTAGCTGAGGCAATAACTTGGGACATAACTTCTTCCCATGTTTTTTTAATTTTTTCTTGAGGAATAGTTATATGAAATTCAAGAGTACCATCTGCCTGTCTTGTTAGTCCGTCTGCAAGTTTTGATGCAGAGGCTTTAGGCGTGGTTTTTGTAGATTTTGAACTTGCCATCTGGAGATTATAGCCCAAAAAAGAGGATTTGCCAAGATTAGTGCCCAGGAGAGGACTCGAACCTCCAAGCTTTTAACGGCACTGGTTCCTAAAACCAGCGTGTCTACCATTTCACCACCTGGGCTCGTCAAAGCACGACTATTACCCTACGTCGCTCATTTTTCACTCGTGACTTCAGGATGTTGTCGGCTTCTCCACTCAAAATGCTTGGCATTTTGGTAAGAGAAACGTGACGATATTATACGGGAATTAGATGGAAACGGAAAGTGTCTGGGGTGTCCAGTTGTTCTTAAAGCGTGAGATATCCATCATAAAGTGCTCTACACGTACAGCCCATGTAGGACTTGCAGCATAGATACGCCCAATACTATAGATATTGTCAGTTCCCATTTTATTAATATAGTTCTCACGGAGGCCTTGTGAAATAGTCTCAATAGCCTCATCCCAAGATGAGAAGTATTTAACATTATTTCCATAGATTCCCCATCCCCATCCATTATATGAATTAACAGGAATTTGCTTACCAAAGCCAGATTCAAGGCCTGAGATAGCTGCTACAAGCCTCCAGTCAAGATTGTATTTATCAGCCTGCTCAATAAAGGTCCTTGCACTAGGTGCTAAAGGTGAATTTCGTTTTTCAAGATAATCGCGAAGGATTTGTACACGATCATCCTGTGGCGTAATAGATGATGACACAGTAATAAAAGCAGCAGAAGATGCAGCAATCTTTGCAGCTTTAGCTTCATTAGGAATAAATGAAACCACAGCAAGAGCTGCTATAACAAGTAAGATTAGTGAAAATATTTTATTCATATGTTTTTTCTAAATCGTTTTAATTCGTATAGGGAAATTCCTTTCCCCATATGGATTAATCCGACTGATTTAACAATGAATTGAGGATGTGTCTTAAACAAAAAAAATCCTAATGAAGTTTCATTAGGATCCTTTTGTGTCCTGACGTCAGCGTTGGATATCTAACCTCAGGACCTGTTGCGTAGTATAGCAAATGACTATAGGTTTGTCAAGTGCATGAGCTTTAAGTATATAGAAAATATCTCAGGTTCATTTCAAGGCTAATTTAAAATCAATTATTGAACACTAAAATTACTCAGATAGCTTTATTTGAGAGCATCCATGAAGTGATCAACACTTTGGGCCCACGAATTGGTGTTGGTAGGGTTGTATAGTTTTTGAATTTCTTCAGGAGTAACCAATCCATGCTGGTCACGATAACGCTGGGCAAGTGCTTTAGAAATCGTATCAATAGCATGCGGGTAGTTATCGAAGTAGAGATATTTCCCTCCGTGAACCCCAAACCCCCAGCAGTTATATGAATCTGCATGAGATTTTAGACAAAGATTAGTCTCCTGCATGGCGATAGCCGGAAGAAGCCTAAAATCCAGCTGATACTGCTCTGCTTTTTTGATAAATTCTTCAGCATAGGGTTCAAGCGGAGAGTGATATTTAGCAAAGAATTGACGGAGAATTTCAACGCGGGAATCAGCAGGAATGGCTGTATCTCCCAGGACGTTTTGTGATGTGGGAAGCGCTGCAAAAGCGACCTTACGGTTGTAAGAATTATTTGAGGTAAAGAATGCTCCACTGTGGTGTGAAACAAACAAAAGCAGCATTACGCTGAAAGCGAAAAGTGCGGGTGCAGTCACAAAGAAAGCTGTGAGCAGAAGTAACTTTCTCATGCGTTATTCATTATAGTGGCAGATGAGGACTCTCGTTGTCAATAAAGTATAGACTTTGTTACAATCGCAATACGCTTGTATAGGCGAATGCGGATGTGGTGAAATGGTATACACGCTGGCTTCAGGTGCCAGTGCTCTAAAAAAGCGTGGAGGTTCAACTCCTCTCATCCGCACATTACTTAGCCTCCTTCTCAGAAGCAATATAAAATGATATAATTTCACAACTCGCGGATGTGGTGAAATGGTATACACGCTACCTTGAGGTGGTAGTGCCCGCAAGGGTGTGGAGGTTCAACTCCTCTCATCCGCACAATCTGTTATAATACGGTTCTCGGACGCTTAGCTCAGCTGGCTAGAGCATCTCTTTTACACAGAGAGGGTCGGGGGTTCAAATCCCTCAGCGTCCACAACAAAAAACTTGTACATTGTACAAGTTTTTTTTGTTTTAGATAGGATTTGAACGGCCGGACTGAGCGAGGAAAAATTATTTTTGATCGAGCGAAGGAGGCGGGCTCGCGAGGCCGAGTGAAACGAGGAACTGGTGAGGCAATCCCTCAGCGTCCACTAGGATTTTTTGGAGATTGCTTCTTTTACTTTCTTAACTGCTACATTTGCCATTTTTGCACCTACATTAAAAGCCATATCTGCTGGATCCTCGGTAAATCGGTTAAGCTGCTCTATTTTTTTATCTACCAATGTATGGAGGTCGTTAATCCTATTTTTAATTGTTATCAGAACCACTCCTATAATGATCATCAGGATAACTCCTAGGATCATATAAACAATTCCGAAAAGATAGAAGACATCTTGAATACTCATAGCTTAAAACTAACTGTTCAGTTAAAGACTAGTATAAAGAATGCGTAAGAAGAAAGAAAGGGTTTGTGCCGAAGGTCAGAGTCGAACTGACATAGCCTGTTCTTCAGACAGGTGCCTTGACCACCTTGGCTACCTCGGCCAACAATTGTGTAATTTTACCATATTACAAAGATTTCAGTCTAGTAAAAGTATTGGTGGGCAGGGAAACGGTAAATTTTGCTCCCTTCCCTACCTCACTTTTAACGTGAATGGTTCCGTGATGGTCAGTAACAATTTGCTTAGCGATAGCTAAGCCGAGGCCATAGCCTTTTGTTTTGGATTTGGTACGCGATCTATCAGTACGGTAAAATCTCTCAAAAATTTTTTCTTGGTCGTCCTTACTGATGCCTATACCTTCATCCATGACTGAAATTGTTACTGTCTTGTCTTTAACAGCACTTGTTACTGTAATAGCTGTTTTGGGATTGCTGTATTTAATCGCATTATCAAGAAGAATAACAAAAAGTTCAGTTAAGCTGCTTCTCTCACCGCTTAGCATAATATTTTTAACTTTATTATTAATGATGATGTGCTTTTTCCGCGCAAGTGGAGCTACTTTTTTTACCGATTCTTCAAGTACTTCTAATAAATTTACATCACGTAAGAAATGCCTAGTAAGAGGCCTTTCTTTTGTTGCTAACTCAAGGAGGTTATCTGAGAGAGCCTGCAGGCTTATTACTTCTTCTAGATTGCTTTTGAGGATATCTCTCGCTTCTTTCTCAGATAGTTTTTTTGACAAAAGAGAGGCTTCCAGCTCACTTCGTAGAGAAGTGAGGGGGGTACGGAGTTCATGGGACGCATCGGTAATAAAGCGATCTTGTTCATCAACCATTTTTTGGATAGGTTTAAGAGTCCGCCCTGCTAGAAGGTATCCGCCAATAGCTGCAACTAAAATAATAGCTGCATCTATATAAAGTATGCGAAAAATAAGATGCATACGCAGGTCCTCCATCAGCTCAGGATCCGTTCTTTTAAGGATAGTGACAGGTGGGCTATCAGGTTCGAGGAACCCTTGCTGGAAAAAGATGCGCTGGCGCTGGAGTCCTTGTTCTAACTCAAAACGAAGGCCATTATAAGACAGTAAACTAAAAAGACACGTAATAATAAGGGCAAGGAGGATATACCAGGCAGTTAATTTGAGACGTGCTCGATGAAACATATTATCTTTTGTTCTGCATTCCTATCTTATAGCCAAAACCTCTTACAGTATGGATGAGCTTTGGACCTGAGAAAGGATGATCAATTTTATCTCTGAGATGCTTTATGTATACCTCGACAGAATTTGGCAGCACATCAGAATCATAACTCCAGACATTGGTCAGAATCTGTTCTTTGGTCAGGACTTTTTGGGGATGACGTAATAGATATTCAAGAAGTGAAAATTCTTTACTGGAAAGCTGAAGCTCCTCTCCATTTCTTTTTACTTCATATGTCTGAGGATCTAGGGTTAGCCCATCAAGTGTAAGAAGGTGGGTTGTGGCAGTTGTGGGCCTTCTCGTCAAAGCTCTAATACGGGCAAAGAGCTCAGCTAGTGCAAAAGGTTTGACAAGGTAGTCATCTGCCCCGCTGTCGAGTCCTTCTACTTTATCTTCAAGCTGTCCTTTGGCCGTGAGCATAATGATGGGAATATGGATTGCATTTGCTCTTAGCTTTGTGCTTATCTCAATTCCATCCATACCTGGTAAGAGCCGGTCGAGGATAATTACGTCATAGCTCTCACTAACTGCTAAGTCATAGCCAGTCATCCCTTCATAGGCAACATCGACGATATATCGCTCATGTTCAAGAGCTTTTTTTATGGAGTTAGCGATCTTATGTTCGTCTTCGATGATAAGGATCTTCATGGTGCTAGATTATAGCAACATCACTGAAAATTAGCTGAAATCATTTCAGCTCATCTAGCTTTTTATCCGCAATTTGCTATAATTATCCTCACTTTCATCAAATGAGTTGTCGAGTGAAATAAAATTTCGTGTCGCGACGCTCGCTTGAGGTTCACCATCGCAGCGAAACCTTAAGAGGAAGAGAGTTGGAGAGAAACCAGTGGTATCTCTCCAAGCTGCGCTCGCGGGGGTAGTTCAGCGATAGAACGCTTCCTTGCCAAGGAAGAGGTCGCGGGTTTGATTCCCGTTCCCCGCTCATATCAATTTATTGCTTCGGATATTTTAGCCTCGTCACTTCAAAATTTAGCCTTAAGTATGGTACAATATGTCTCTATTGCGGGATCGTCTAATGGTAGGACAACGGACTTTGGATCCGTTTACCATGGTTCGAGTCCATGTCCCGCAGCATTTTTCCTAAATTGTCTATTTTGCCAGCTTTTTGGATGATGGCATATGGCAGTTTATATTGAGAAGACAATATTTTCTTATCTTTTATCTGGTAGTTCCAAAGTACAGATTTAAGTAAATCTTCTCTAACCTCTTTATCTCCGTTTTTAAACATTTTATCGAGGGTACAGGCACGATTTTTAAACTTTTCTAGGAGTTCCAAAGTAATTTTAGTGTCTGGGGTTTTAGTGTTAGAAATTTGAATTTCTAATTCTGTCTTTTGATTTTCTAAATATTGTTTTTTCTCTGAAAACATTACTTCAGTTATTGAATTATTTATTCTCAAATCAACAAGTCTACTAATTCTTAAATTCACATCGTTTAACAGTTTTTGATATTCTTCAACTTTATTACTTTCCTTATCTCTTTCTAGCTTCTCTTTGTATAGTTCGAATGCTAGATTAACCAAATCTTTATCAAGAGTAATATTTTTGAAATCAGCTGCGATAAGGTTTGAAACATTCTGCTCACTTAAATAGGAGAGATTTTGTAAGCATTTTTCTTTGCCGTTAGTGCAATAGTAGTAATCATATTTCCCCTTTTTTCTTGTAGCAGTTAGTTTACATCCACAATTGCCACAAGTCATGTATCCACGATATAGGAAGTGTAACTTCTTTCTTCTTGACCGTGTAGGACTTAATATAATCGCCTGTACGGTGTCATAAAGTGATTTCTTGATGATAGGTTCATGAATTCCTTTATAAAGCTTTCCTTTGAATTTAATGGCTCCATAATAGACGGGATTAGTTAGTATGGTATATAGAAGGGATTTTGTAATTTTTTTACCAGTATATCGAGACCTAAAACCTGCTTTATAAAGCTCATTATTAAGTTGTCGTAGAGAATAAGTACCACTCGAATACAATTCGAATGCCATTCTGATAAATCGTGCTTGGGGAGGCTCTATAAAAATCTGCTTATTCTTATTGAAGTAGCCAGGCGGTGCTTTAGTTGGGTACTCCCCTTTTGCTAGTTTGGTCTTCATCCCTTCCTTTACCCTGATCGACAGGTTTCGTGAGTAGTGAGCAGCGAAGACAAAATCGAAGTCGATATAGAGCATGTCCGTGACGCTTCGGTAAGCCTGGGAAGGGGTCCGGATTTCACTTAGGAGGCCCGCGTCGAAGAGGCTGGTGATGATCCCCGACTCGATGCCATTTCTGCTGAGTCTGTCTACGTGGTGTACTAGTATCGCATCTGCATCCCCTCGTCTGATGCGATCGAGCATCTTTGTAAAGAGTGGCCTATTCCCTTCTCTCTTAGCACTCTTACTTTCTTTTATGACTTCAACTATCTCTAAGTTGTGCTTATTTGCATACTCTCTTAGAGCTGTCTCTTGAGTCTCGAGAGATTGAACCTGCCGTGACTCTTCTTCTGAGGATTTTCTACAATAAATAATGTGTTTCATTGACGTTCAAATAGAACTAATTGCCCATTATACTCCACTGACTCAAGCATGTTATCTATTGAATTTATACCTAGGTTGTAAAGATTTTTAGTAACCTCTTGAATATCCTTAACAGAAGTGACTATCTCAGCAGTTTTTGGCCTAATACATGATTGGCTAATAGAATATCTTTTCTCAAAGTATTTAAAATAACTTTCATTATTAAGATCATGCTTTAGCCCCTTTACGATATATTCCGAAACATAATTACTAATACCTTCAAGAGACTTAATTTCCTCAACACGCATAATATGACCACCGCCTATACGAGTCCAAATAGAACGAATAAGATTAATATCTACATACTTATTCATAAGAATATGAAGATGAGCATTACCATTTTTTTGGAACTCGAGAACCCAGACGTATTTTAGTTTCTCTACGGTATTATTTGTTTTACGTTTGAGATCAACAATAAAATTGTTGAATAGCTTAGTGATATATCTATGAGTATCGTTACCTTTGATTGATAAGAAATTTGATGGAATTTTTTTAGGATCTAACGTTAAAGTGAGAAAATAATCTAATTTATTTAGTACAACTGTATTTTTAATTAAATATTTCACCCGGAGAGCTTTTTTCACATTACATGAAGGACAAGTCCAAGAGTTACAACTAATTTTTGATAATACAACTTTTTGAATATTATCCTGATTATCTAAGTAAGTAATACCGATTGGGTTACTCTGACAGTAACGAGATGGCTCAAGCTTAACTCTAAATTTCTTCCCCATCATTTGTATTTTTGTTTGCCTTATTGATTCTTGGATCATCTCCATTTTTTGTTGAGATGGTCTTAAATAAGTCAAGAATAATTTATATTTATTATTATTTAATACGGACATACTTATTCTTTTTTGAATGGTATTTTACTTTTGCTTCCGCAAAAGTAATAAGGCTCAGGTATATCTGAATAGCTTGAGAATCACTAAGAGAACAACAGTATTTTTTCTTGAAGAACTGCTTAATATTGTGTAATTGTGATGGTGATGGGATTTCCATAAGAGAATAACTTGACGTGAGTTATTCTTATGGATACAACAGTGCTTGAGGATTATATAATAGTAAACGGTTGATGAGCTACCAGGAGTTTCTAAGAAATTATGAGGTAGTAGGCATATGTCTTGATTTTTCTACAAAATCTTTTCCCCAGAATGTACAGCTCACTACTCCTTTTAAATCACTGCTAGTTATACCTAGCTGTCGAGACATGAGTCCAATTAATTTAGGTCCAAATTCATGACTACCCATAGATATTTGGAGGATTGTTATAAAAGTTTTTTTATAATAGATCTTATACATGAGATGATCTCGTTTAACGAGCGGTTCAAGTATTAGATTATCTGAAGGCGAATTGAATTTCTCTTCAATTTTTTGTTTTAACTTTTTAGAGTTCATCTACTAATTTTTGTAAAAGGGTGAATTTAGCCTTTAGTTGAGGTGTAAGGTTTTTCTCCTCTTTTAGTGCAAAGTAATACATGACAATGCTTTCTTTTAAGTTGTCTATAGCTTCAAGTTCTGAATTTCCTTCACCAAAAATATCGACATCTACTGAATTTGCAAAAAATATATCATCCTCTACGTTAATTAACACTGATATTGGACACTTAAGGATAAGTTCAGAACTGTTTAAATCGTTAATATTTAGTGCTACACTCGCAGATTTAGATATTACAACATCCCGAATATCTGAAAGATATTGTGCAATCGCTATAAAGTTTTGATCTAATTTTTGTTCAGCCCATTTGACATTCCCAGTATTAGAGATTTCTTCTAAGTTTGTTGAACCTATTTTATAATTTTGATTCATAAGAGTTAATTTTTAGTTGGATGTTGTGCTCTCTTTTCTACACTAATTAATAATGGTGGGATATTAATCCCGTTGGCAAGAACCTTTGCTTTATAAATTCCAAATTCACTTATTGCAAAACCATTAACTTCCATTGCAAACCCAACATTTTGATCTGATAGTTCTGTATTTATTGGTTGCTGAATTACCAAAGGAGTTCTTAATACAGATTTGCCAGATGGGCTTTCAATTTGAAGTTCAACTGCAATTGTCTTGTCTGTTTTTTTAACGTCTCGAAGATTTAGGTTAAGTGCAAAAGATAATTTTGAATGGAAGGCGGGTACCTTCTCGGCGAAGATTCGATCGTATAAATTGATAAATGAAATTTTTCCTTGATCACCTAAAATAATGTTTTCACACATTATAAAAAAATTTCGTTCGATAGTCACGATGGCATTATAGCAGATTCGGGCAATAGAATCCTTAAATGTATATAGTTAAATAAGTTCTAACTTCGTCCAAAACGGTCAGCACGTGATTCTACCTTAATTGGAAAGCCCATTTATTAAAGAGTTTTTTTCTTGATGAGATAATCTTTTCAATTCCTTTTCTCTATGCATAGCAAATGCTCTAGTTTGCCATTCTTCAGTATATACAATCTGGACAGGTCTTCTTAGTTCAGTATATAGAGCACCCGGATACTTACCTTTTCCATTATGTTCCTGCTCTCTTAATTTTAAGTTATCAGTCTGACCCACATAGTAAGTTCCATCAGCGCATTGTGCAATATAGGTGAAATATTTACGTGGATAGTTGTACATGAAAAAAGTGTATCAGCTAGACGGTAGAATAAAAAGTTCCGACTTCGTAAGGCGGTCAGCTGCATGAATGTTTAACTTTTGAAAAAAAATTAGTTACTCACCCAACTACAAAGGTTATTGATCTGATTCCTAGTGCTATTTGACTGAGAGTAGACCCAATTACATGCATCTGCCGTTGAAGGACAAGTTGCAATACAAGAACCATAATCAAAGTTAGAATCTTGATAAGAACTAGTTTTACAAGAGTTATAACACGAATTTGTTTGTTGAAAATTCGACACACACGCTTGGTAATTTTGTTGATCTTTAGCCTTGTTCCCTTCTAATGTTGAATTTATACTGTAAGCAGCGCCCACGTTTTCTGGTGAGCAATATACCGTTGAATTCCAGTATGAAAGAAAGACAGGAATCTTCTTAGAAGAACCGGTATTTTGTTGCGTTGATTGGTTGTACTTGCTTGCCTCTTCAGCATGTTTTTTATCACATTCTGACTTGATCATCATTGTCCATACAGTATCGTTACTTAAGCCACAATCAACATAGTTTTTACAGTTACTACTATTATCTTTTACATATTGTCTTGAATGCTCTCCAGGACCACAATTTACAATTGGATCTGGATTATTATATTTTTGTGTAATTTGAGTCGTAGGAATTGGAGTAATTGATTGTAAAATCTCCCTAATACTTTTATTAGTAGCGTTTGATTGTAGTTCGTTAATAGATTCATTCAACGTCTCTATTTTTGATGAGAAAAGAAATAATATTACTACAAAGAGAAATGAAACGTAGGTAAAGGGGCTTTTAAAGATTCGTTTTCCTAAATTCGACTTTTTATGATCAGATTCAGAAGGTTTTTTTCGTCTAAAGAAGTAAATAATATAAAAGAGAATAGCTAGACTAAAAGTAATTACACCAGAAATTAAAACTGAAGCAAGTAGAAGACTTTCGCTTTCTGTATATATCCCGTTAGTAGGCTTAAAATAAATGAGGATTCCAAAGAAGATAGCTATACATAAAACCCATAGGAGAGTGAAAGTATGTGCGACATAAACAGCCTTGGTTCGCATTATTAACTTGGATATACTCATCCTTTAGTAATTATACTCTTTTTTATTTCCAATATTTAAAAACTATAATTTAACCTTATCAATGTGGTCTAATCCACGTTAGAGAGTATTGTTACTCTTATAAAAAGTTCCAACTTCGTCCAGGAAGGTCAGCATTTGTCTATTTTGAGATACGCATTCTTGTTTATCCCAGATTCTCCCACTA
>CAZERI010000003.1:0-184785 GCA_964515545.1 uncultured Gammaproteobacteria bacterium | reverse complement strand
ATCTTTCACCATTTTATATGGATGAAGTACATAAGAACGAATCTGATTACCCCATCCAGGCGTCACATAGCCTCCTTTAAGTCGCTGCTCTTCTTTCCTTCTCTCCTCTTCCTGAAGCTGCCAGAGTTTGGCACGGAGAAGCTTCATAGCAAATTCTCGATTCTGATTTTGGTGCCTCTCAACTGAGGCTGTAACAACAATTCCTGTTGGCTTATGTTTAAGGCGGACCGCTGTTGAAACTTTATTGACATTTTGTCCACCATGCCCTCCTGCCCTAAATGCGTCAAATTCAATATCATCATCCTTAAGATCAACTCCCTGTGCTGAATCAACTTGAGGTAATACCTCAACCATCGCAAATGATGTCTGACGTAGTTTGTCTGCATTAAAAGGTGACTGGCGGACGAGTCGATGGACCCCTGCCTCATGCTTAAGTAGTCCATATACGTATGGTCCCGAAACTGCTAACGTAATACTCTTAATTCCTGCTTCCTCCCCGGGAGTTTCGTCTAATATCTCAAAGCCCCAGCCTTTTCTCTCAAAATACCGAGTATACATTCTATAGAGCATCTCAGCCCAATCCATAGCTTCAGTTCCTCCCTGTCCCGAATGTATGGCTACTATTGCTCCTCCTTCATCATAGGGAGAAGTAAAATAAAGGAGAGTTTCAAGTTTTTTTAAGAGGTTCTCAGCTTCTTTGTACTCCCCTTCTTCAATCCAAAGCTGCAGTAATTCCATCTCCTCTATTTCTTTTTGGAGAGCAGACAATTCTTTCATCTTCTCTCCTGCAGTTTTGTGATCCTGCCAAAAGGAGGAATCACTGCTTTCTTTCTGCAATTCTTCAATTCTTTTTTTCTTGCTTGAGATATCTATCCTTTCAAGCAGTTTGCCAAAACGAGTTGTGATTTCATCCGCCATATGTAATCTATTGTACGGGGTTCGGATTATGCTTACAAGTTATTTACTGATTTTTTTGGGGATTAACGCAGCGGGATCGAATGAGTTGACAGTCTCTTCTGTCTGTTTCTGAAGATTGTGGATATCATCCTTTATTTTTGATCCCTTACTAATAAAAGTAATAATATCGCCTATTGTTGTCTGCAGCACATTTTCCTTTACCTCCTGAGCTTGATTTTTTGCATCTTCAATGATCTCTTTTGAAAAATTCTCCTTACTCAGATCTTGAAAATTATTGTCGTGAGCTCCTTCAACAAGTTGTTTGGGAACGCTGATAACCCGCCTTATTGGTCTATTAAATACAGTTGCTATCCCTAAAATAAGAATCATCATAGGAATAGTAAATAAATTAACAGCTAACTTACGCTTCTCGTGATGGCGATGAAAACTCATAGGACAGATTTAGGCGAAAGCTTTAACAGTACCAATAATAGCTTCTGCATTGATCTTAGCATCTGCAAGGAGTTCGTCTTTTGTGCCGGAACGAGAGATATGATCAACGGCCAGCTTCTTAATAATAGCCCCACTTCCTGAAAGTGCTTCTAGGACAAAATCACCCAAACCACCATGAACAAAGTGATCTTCAACAGTAATGATAGTCTTTAATTTTGTTTGGGATAGACATTCCTCAAGCGTTTTTTTATCTACTGGTTTAATAGAGTAACAATCCACCACTCGTACTTTTATCCCCTCTCGCTCCAGATACTCGTAGGCTTTTAATGCCTCATGAACAGTAATTCCTGTAGCAGCAATAGTCAGGATATCCTCATCGCTTTGACAGAGGATTTTCGACCCGCCAATGATAAAATCATCACTGGATTCATACAAGACAGCTGTCTTTGGCCGGAGGGTCCGCATATAAGAGATACCTTCTCTCTCGTAGAGCTTCTCAAGTAGCTTTGCAGTTGATACTGCGTCAGTTGGCTGGACAACAACACTATCAGGAATAGTCCCAAAAAGCGAAATATCCTCAAGTCCCATTTGAGAAGCACCATCCTCACCAATTGAGACACCCACATGAGACCCAGTAAAGCAGATATTTGCATCAGATAGAGCTGCCATCCTGATCTGGTCAGAAGCTCTCGTCAGAAAAGCAGCGAATGTGGAAACAAAAGGTTTTTTCTTCAGACGAGATAAGCCAACAGCCATACTCACCATATTTTGTTCTGCGATAAAACACTCAATAAATTGCCGTGGATGATCTTTAAGAAAATCCTGACTAAATGTTGAATTTTTAACGTCCCCATCAAGTGCGATAATAGCTGGATCTGTCTTCCCTAATTCTGAAAGCTCCTTACCATAGACTTCCCGTGTTGCAATCTCCATACCTTTTTGGTAATCCAGGCTTATTACGCGAGGAGGATCTGATTTTTCTCTAAGCGCTTCCTGTGCCGGTTTCTTTACGTTAAACCGAAGACTTTGGTCTATATCACCTAATTCTACAACTGCTTTTTCTAACTCTTCTTTTTTGAGGGCTTTCCCATGCCAATTATCTGCGTCTTGAAGGAATGATACACCATGCCCTTTATCAGTCTTAGCAAGAATAACAAAAGGTTTCCCTGATGTACTAGCCGTTGCCCGATTAAGTGCATCATTAATCTCCTCAAGATTATGTCCATCAATAACAGCTGTTTCAAAACCAAAAGCTTTGAAGCGATTATCATACTCTGCCACATGATGGCCAAACATTGTTTCCTGGCTTTGGGCAAGCCGATTAATATCAGCAATTGCTATTAAATTGTGTAATTTATAGTAGGATGAAAAATTTGCTGCCTCCCAGACTTGTCCTTCAGCCAGTTCTCCATCACCTAAGAGAACGTATACGTGTGCATCATTTTTATCCTTCATGGCATAGGCCATCCCGGCTCCTACAGAGAGTCCCTGTCCAAGAGAACCAGTGGCTGCGTCTGTATATTTAAAACGCGGGGTCGGATGACCTTCTAATCGACTCTCAAACTTACGAAGCGTTTGTAGTTCTTCTAGAGGAAATGCCCCTGCTACTGCATAGAGTGCATAGAATAATGGTGCAGCATGGCCTTTGGAGAAGATCAATCTGTCATTATTGAAGTTCAAAGGATTATCTAGATCATAAGAAAAATAGGTGTCAAACAATACGGCCATGAGGTCGGCAGCAGAAAGACATGACGTGGGATGTCCAGACCCGGCAGAGGTAGTGGAGGTGAGAGAAAGAAATCGGAGTAAAGTAGCTTTTCGTTCCCAAGAAGAGTGATCACTCATAAAAGTAGCGTTAGGCAACCGTATTTATTGCCTTTCCCTGCGCAAACGATACCATGTTTTCAACAGTAACGTCAAGGATACGCTGAAGTGCTTCTTGACTATTAAAGGCATTATGGGGAGTCACCAGCACATTCTCCTTCGTTACTAATACGTGATTGAGGAGCTGTGTCCTCAGATCACATTCTTGAATAAATTGTTCTGTCAGAAGTTGTCGTTCCTCTTTCACATAACATTCTTCTTCTAACACATCGATTCCTGCCCCTTTAATAATTCCCTGTTCAAGTCCCATCAGGACAGCTTCTGTTTCTAAAATTCCGCCCCGAGCAGTGTTCAAAAGGATTATACCTTTTTTCAATTTAGGAAGAGTTTCTTTATTAATCATATGCTTGGTCTCATCGGTGAGCGGAACATGGAAGGTAATAACATCGGAAACTTGATATAAGTGAGCAAGGTCTACATACATAAATCCTAGTTTTTTTGCTAGCTCGATGTTTTGATGACGAGAGAAAACTAACACATCCATTCCAAAACCTTTGGCAATACGGATGACTGCTTGGCCGATATTCCCTGCACCTACCACTCCAATTGTCTTTTTATAGAGATCAAATCCCCGTAAATTGTCTAGAGTAAAGTCACTTTTTCTCGTACGCTCTACTGATGGAATAATCTTGCGAGAAAGTGCTAATAAAAGTGCGAAAGTATGCTCAGCCACTGTCTGAGTTCCATACTCGGGAACATTAGTAACGATAATATTCTTTGCCTGGCATGCTTTTATGTCTATATGATCATACCCCGTAGATCGTGTGACTATGACTTTAAGGTTGGGCATTTTATCAAGTAGCTCGGGAGTAATCTTTGAGTAAATAAAAATCGAGAGTACCTCAATCTCCCCAAGATTTTGCGAAGCAGCTGTTAGTGGATTTGTATCAAAAGTAAGATTATGACCGCTCAGCTTTTGCTTTAAAAACGATTCTTCCCACTCTTCAATTTCAAAAAAGACAATATTCATATAATAAAGAGTATCACAATTCAAGGCTTCGCCATAGATAGCGACAGGCGATAGTCCGATAAGGTTGCCATTTTTTAGCTATTTTTTCTGCTTCTTCCTGAGTAGGCTCATGATCAAACTCATACCACCTTTGAATGGCCCTCCGAAGTCCTAAATCACCATAAGAAAAAATGTCCGGACGATCCATAGCAAACATCAAAAACATTTCAGCAGTCCATCTGCCGATACCTTTCACCTTAACGAGTTCTGTGATGATTTCCTCATCAGTCATTATTTCGAATTGCTCAAAGAGAAGCCCTGACTCCATTGTTTTCTTGGCGAGATCTTTAATGTATGAAACCTTTGGCCAAGAGATCCCCGCATCTCTTATTTTTTGATCAGGCACTTCCCATACTTCCTCAGCAATAACCTGCTCCTTAGGAAGCAACGCGATAAAACGCTTCCAAATAGTATCAGCAGCTTTTACGGATAACTGCTGAGAGACAATAGATTCTGTTAAAGCCTCAAAATAATTATTTGCTCTATATCTTTCAAAAGGTGGAACCTTCTTAATTATTTCAGCCAGGATCGGATCTTTTTTGCTTAAATATTTTTTAATATCTTCCATGTCATGCTATTTATAGCATAACCTAAACTGAAATCCTAAGTATGCTATACTTGAGGCTATGAATGTCAGTTCTCTTCAGGAAAAGGTAAAGGAATTGGATAAGAAAAAACCTATTATTTACCAATTAAATACTCAGCGGGAAAAAGAAATTCTCACAAAGACCATTAAATTAAATGAGGAAGTTGGTGAACTGTGTAACGATACACTTTCAGTTCTTAAGCTTCAACGAAAGTCTAAACTTGAGAACTTTGATAAACGTAACTTTTATGAAGAATTTGCAGATGTCATTATTACCACCATACAGCTAGCAAATGCTGCAGGAGTAGATTTAGAGAGAGCAATTAGCGGTAAGTTAAACAAGATTGAAAATCGCTATAAGAAAGACCATTAATATGCCTCTAAAAATTGGCGGACATCTATCAGTTGCAGGAGGTTATCACAATGCCCTTAGTAAAACGAAAGAAATCGGAGGTAACTGCTTACAAATTTTCTCCTCTTCTCCCCGCAACTGGGGAGTTCAGCCGGTAACTGATTCACAAATCCAGAGATTTCTTGACGAACGGAAAAAATTCCATATAGATCCTGTTTATTTTCATGCATCGTATTTAGTCAATTTTGCCGACAATGATCGGATTGGTAAAGCGTCAGTAACAACTCTTATTGATGAATTAAATTTAGCTGCAAAGATGAATATCACTGGGTCAATCATTCACCTGGGGTCATTTAAACAGGCAGAAAAGCCACATGATAATCAATATGAAATCGTTTTTGATAATGTTCGTCAAGTTTTG
Organism: uncultured Gammaproteobacteria bacterium; assembly: GCA_964515545.1. Classification (GTDB taxonomy): domain Bacteria; phylum Patescibacteriota; class Microgenomatia; order Levybacterales; family UBA12049; genus JACROF01. Next base: position 179,183 of record CAZERI010000003.1, on the reverse strand, counting down.
AATCAGACTCCTGAAAATACTTTTTTCATTATTGAGAACGCTGGGAATCGAAAACTTAATTGGGACATTACAGAGTTAGGACATATTATAAAGACTCTTAATCACCCTCGTATTAAAGTCTGCCTTGACACCTGCCACCTATGGGGAGCTGGATATGATTTATCAACGAGTAAAAAATTTGAAAAGTTCTTTGAAGAATTTGATCAGAAAGTTGGGATTGAAAAGTTGGAAGTTTTTCAAATTAATGACAGTAAGGACTCCTTAGGGTCTTTCAGAGATAGACATGAAAATCTAGGGATGGGACAAATTCCTCTGGATGAATTTCGGCTCTTAGTAAATAGTCCTCTTACAAAAGACAAACCTATGATTTTGGAAGTACCAGGACTTGATAAAAAAGGCCCTGATAAGACAAATATAGATATATTTAGATCCTTTACTGCCAGTTCTGCTTGAAGATTCTGAAAATTCCCTGATAAGATAAAAATATGCCTTCCCTGTCAACTATTTTTAAAAAACTTACCTCTTTCCACACTCAAATCTTAGTAGCAGTTGCTATTATCTGTGCTGTTATTACAGGTATCATAGTTGTTAAGCTACAACTCCAAAGTGAGCTGTTATCTAAAAATCAAAAGCAGCTCACCGCAACTCAAAAAGAACTCTCTACTATTAAAAACGTTGATCAAGTCAAAAGAAACGACCAGCTCCAAGAGACTATTAAATCTATCGAGGACTCCTACAAAGATGTCATTGGAACTTATGAAACTATCCAAGATCTCAAAGCTCAGAAACTGAAAACAGATAGTTATGATAAAGCACTCACTGAGTCTCTCTCGTTCCTAGCAAAGAGGAACTATGCATCAGCCGAAGCCACACTAGTCTCTCTTAATAAACAAATTGCATCAGACCAAACAAAAACTCAATCAGCTTTTGCTGTATCCAGTTCAGTCATGAATGCTCCATCCAGTAATACTCCTCCAGGGAGTGGCTATAGTCTCCAGAAAGTTTCAACTGACATAGGTGACTATACTGTGGCATTAGTAGCTGCCGATATGGGGTCTACAAAAATTATTGTTGATACAGCATCAGATAGTGATTGTCGCGATAGCTGTCCCGTACTCTCATTAGCAGATTATGTCTCGCGGAATGGTGCATTTGCTGGAGTAAATGGATCATATTTTTGCCCCGCTGAATATCCATCATGTGCTGGGAAAACAGGATCTTTCGATCTTTTAGTAATGAATAAAAACAAACATTATCTCAACTCAGATAATAATGTCTACAGTACTAATCCAGCAGCAATTTTTCAAAGTGGTTCAATGAGATTTGTGGGACAAGCCTCTCAGTGGGGTCGAGATACAGGAGTTGATGGAGTTCTGTCTAACTATCCGCTTCTTCTCTCAGGCGGAAATATTGTTTTTTCAGGAGACGGCGATCCCAAAAAAGGCAGTAAGGGATCACGAAGCTTTGTAGGAAATAAAGGCAGTACGGCTTACATAGGAGTACTTTATAACGTCACTGTTGCCGAAGGAGCACATGTTCTAAAAGCTCTTGGGCTCGATAATGCACTTAATCTTGATAGCGGTGGTTCGACAGCACTGTGGTCGGGTGGATATAAAGCGGGGCCGGGACGCAATATTCCTAACGCAATTCTTTTTATTAGAAAATAACTAATCAAGCAGCAGTCTGATAGACATCATACTGAACCCCAACACGTCTTTCCAGTAGATCCTCAACCATATTCCTCCCTGTATAATGAGGATTATCGGGATTTCTCACGGCTTCCATATTCTTCATATAATTATCCTCTATCCTTTCTGCTGCAGCGACCAAACCAGCGTCCCGTAGGTGTGTTATGGCCTGAACTGCGAATAAGGGATTTATATATCCCGATGTTCCTGGCTCATCAAAAAATGTGGCACAACTCGTAGTCGCTGCTAACGCTGATGCTTTTGCACTTAACGCTGATTTCTCTGGACTAGTCGTGATGTCTCCAGGATTCTTCAGATAATCTGCAAAACGATCTGCAAGTTCTTCTGTAAGAGACTCTTCAGGTATACCTGCATTTTTTATCTCTCTACTTACATCGCCATTAAGAGTATGATGAGCATGATAGTAAGGTCCTTTCCATTGGATTCTCCTATGTGCTTCATGAGAGCTTCCATGACAGTCGCACTCTCCATGCCATCTTGCTAAATCCCCATGTTTACAGCTCCAAGCACTTCGTTCAGCAAGAGTACCAGTTTTGGCATCTGAGACATCCAGATTATTAATGTTGATTGGAGTAATTCCATTACGAGGCAAATCATCAAATAGAACTTGAAGGAATTCATCTAAGCCCTCAGTGCCATCATGACCACCAAATGTCTCCATATCTGTCGCAATAAAGTTAAACCTATGAGAATTGTCGTTCGCTGCGCGTTCATTGAATGCAGGCACCACGTGCTTGTCTGCAAACCTAGGAGCATCAGACCTATCTCCCCATGAAATAGCCTCCTGCAAATCTCTACTAAAAGGTACCACTACAATGTCTCTTCCGCCAGCTAGTTCTATTCTAACTGGCTGATTATCTCCCCGTGTACCATCAGGCAGATTTACCTGCCATGGAGCTCCTATTACCTTTTTAATTCCTTCTTGGGCAAGGATTTCCAGCGTTTGTGTATCAAGGGCTGTCTCTGCTGGCCAAAAAGAGAGAGCTCTAGTTCCACCACTATCACGCTCAAATTGCCTAAGTCCAGCCCTAATTAAGGTTGTTTTATCGACAGTACTTAAATCAGGCAGGAGAGTATGAATAAATGAGTGCCCTACCCCGTTAGTTGATAAGGCCTCTTTCATCCGAACTTTTGCTCGCTCTAGTGTTGCTTTCTCTTCATCAAGTGTTTCAGGCAGGTGAAGTCCTCTTATCGAATCCGGAGAAAGCATGCGATCGTACTCCATAGGAAGTACCGTTCCAAAAGCATTGAATGAAACCCGTTCAAAAAGTCCACGATCCGCTAACTTTATATCACTTCTATGTGCAATGATTCTTGACCAATCTTTTCCATCAGGAGAAGTCTGAATATCACGAAGGGCATGATGTTCTGCACCACGCATTGGCTGATATTTATTTCCATGCACTGCTAAAAATCGTTCACCTTCCATATTATAGGTCTAATTATAAGCCTGTGAAAAGTGAGAAGCTTGACAATTTTCACTGAAGAGCTGTTAGATATTTGTCCAAATTCTTACAGAAGAGGCTGAAGAAGATCCATGGAAAAGCCCCCGATGTACGGAGGCTTTTGGATTGGTTACCCATATGTTGTCGAACATCTGACCTCTGCCTGAAGGTCTCTGAAAGAAATGTACCCTGCCCGATATTTCTTTTGTAGATGTCCTCTTATTAAATTGTGTATTCACTATAAAGGACAAGAGTAAGAGGAACTATCCTTAAAAGTAAGAAGAATGCATGAAGATTATTTTTCAGTACCTGTAGTAATAACAATATCGGTAGTTGCGGAGGAATCAGTCGTAGTAGTTACAGCACTAAATGTTTTTAGAAGGATTTCTTTAATCTCTTGCTGTTTTTTACTATCCACTCTTTCTGAAAAAACCACTTCCGTCTGCTCATGATCTGTGTCATCAGCATTTCCTGTCGTAATATCACTATACTCTATTCCTTCCATCAGTCCTTTTACAATAGCTGCCTGACCAGGGGTCCCTGTACCATTTTGAACTTCCACGGAAAGCTCTGATTTTGCTACTTCCTGCGGAGTAGGGGTAGGAGTTGGTGTGGCTATAGGAGTAGGAGTAGGCTTAGTAAGGTTCATTATTCCTTGGTGAGTTTGCTGGAGATAAATAAGCCCCCCTAAAAAAACTGTCAAAACTACGAGGAATCCTAAGACCAACAAAAGTCGGGAAGTATTCCAGGTGCTTACTGTTTCATATGGCAAAGGTTTATTCTCAGCCAGATCAGATTCAACTCCTCCCTCGCTATCTTCCTCAGTATTATCTATTTTCTCTAATCTCTCCTCTCTTTCTTCAGATTTCTGCAAAAAATTACCTGTTTCATATAGTCTCTCTTTTTGAAGAATCGACTTCACTTCATCCTTTGATAATTCTTCTTCAGCCTCATCACTAAAGAGTGAAAGAGGTAAGACAGCAATCGTCTCTATACCGACCTCTTCCAGCACATTAACCAAAACCATATAAAGATCTTTATTGGTAATGAGTAAATAATTCTTTGCAGGCGTCTCGATGACTTTTTCTTGTGCTGAGTCCTCCGGAAAAGATAGCGTTTCAAGAAGTTCTTTGCGAAGAGAATCAAGACTTTGATCTTTCTCTGCTGCTTTTTGGTAGAGAAGACCCGACCCTAGGATAACGACACTATTGTCTACTTTTTTGACTAGTGGCTTCAGTTGATCTTTAAGATATAAAGTAAAAGCCTCAGTATCTTCAATTACGCTGTCTTTTACAAACTCAGAGAGATCAATCCTTTTAAGAAGCTGCTTTTCAGTCTGAATAAGGAGACTTTGTTGTTTGAGATAAAAAACCGCTTGCTTCATATTATTTATTACCTACTTCTTTTATATCCTCATGCAATTCTTTTTTCAAATCATCTGCCACTTTTGCTATTTTATCTTCAATTCCTGTAATTTTACTCCGCAAAAAATTCCATATAGCATCATGATCATCACTTGCCAATTCCTTAAGAAAAAGCTTTTTGTCCTCATGAGACAGCTCTGACAGTATAGCATCTAAGATCACGTGATGAAGGCTGGAATCCATTAATGCTATTAAATGTGCTTTTTCCTCCTGCTGTAAATTCATATCATGAAGCTTGACTACTACAGAGTCTGTCTCAACCATATGACTATAGAACTGCTTTTTCTTCATATTTTAATTATAACGTAATCGGTCCTAAAGGAATTGTATCCTGTGGATCATCCAAGAAAAAATATAGTACTGGACCTTTTTGTCTGCCATCTACCCTCTCTAGATAAGACATCACCTCAGGGGATCCGCCTAACTGCTTGCCCGTCCACTGAGCAGGACCTGCGTCCCCTATAACAACTACCATTGCTTTACCATTTTGAGGATTCACAACCAGCATCTTTCGATATTTAAAAAATTCACTATATTCTCTTACATTTTGTGAGAAGCCAGGAGCTAAGAATGTCTGGACAGCAATATAATATTTTTCTCTCTCACTATCTTTTTGTGTCATTTCTGCCTGAGAGTAGGCAAAATACCCCCATGCACCTCTTCCTGGGGCCATACCCGACTTAGCATAGCGGGAAGCCTCCGAAGGTGAAGAAAAATGAGACCAAATAGTATCTCCTGGATAACGCATCAAATGCTGCTCTGCTCCGATATATCCATAACTAGTATTCAGGCGTATCCCTTGTAATTCTGCTTTTACCGGAAGTTTTATCCGATCTGACAAAAGGGCAGTAATACTATCCTCCTCCTCCGTACTTAATGGCCTCACTTCTTTAGGAACAAAAGAAGTAAGATCAGTAAGGAGAAATGTCTTTTTAGGGAGGGGGAGAGGCTGCTCTTTTACTGATTGGCTGGCGGTTGTTGCGGGAAGTGTATGAAGAGTAGGAGGAGCCAAAAGCAAGAGCCCACTGAGAGACCCAGCTGCTATATGATGCTTGGCAGGCATATTTTCAGCTAGCCAATCAAGTGAGTCACGATGTTTTGTGAGAAGTTGTTCTTTAAGGCTGGCATGACGAGTCACCCATTTTGCCTGGAGCTTTTTGTAAGGAGAATAGTGACCCTTTTTACTCTTTTTGAAAAATGGCATACCTATTCATGGTCGCATGTTTTCAAAATTGAGTCAACTAATACAGTCTCTAATTACTCTTACAGGAGCGTAGAGAACTTGGTAGTCCACGCTGCTAGCAGCGCTTCATTCTCATGTTGATTAAAGTAAAAGCCGTCTATTCGAAGCGGATCTATAATAATACTTCCTCCATGAGACGTTATAAACTCTGTAAGTTCATCAACAGCTCCGGTAAAATTTGTGTAAGCCTTATCTCCAAGACCAAAGACTGCAAATTTTAATCCATTAAAATTTGCAGCTTCTGATTTATCAATAAAGTCGAGAAAAAACTCATGGGGCATGCCATCTCCCTTTCTCGTCCGCCAACTAGGAGACCCAAAAATTATATAATCATACTCTCTCAGACTCTCCACACTTACTTCTCTTATATCTTTTCTTTCAACGGCGATATTTTTTTGGGTAAGTATCGAAGTAATAAGTTGACTTGCTAAATCCGTCCCGCTTGAATAAGTAGCGTAAGCAAGAAGCACTCTCATAGTAAGAAGTATACGAAAGATCCCGTATAATTGAAAGTCTATTGTATAATGCACTCATGCATTCAGAGGATCATCTCCCTCCACAATTTTTAGATAAACTCTCTCTTTTTGTTCCTCAAGAAAAGCTGTCCCATATTATCCACTCATTTAGCATCCGCAAGCCCCTGACTCTGCGGATTAACTCCCTAACAGTTAATAAATCAGATCTTTTATCAGAGTTTGAGAAAGAACATATTAGCCTTACGCCTATTGCTTGGTATGAGGACGCTTTTAGTACTCATGCATTAAGCACAACTCTTACCTCTCTCACTTCATATACCAATGGTAAGTTTTATATCCAAGGACTATCGAGTATGATCCCCGCTCTGGTTCTTAACCCTCAAGAAAGTGAAACAGTTCTGGATATCGCTTCAGCTCCCGGAAGTAAAACTACTCAAATTGCTTGCCTAATGCAAAACAAAGGTGAAATTGTGGCAAATGACATCAGCAGAACTCGGCTCTTCAAACTAAAAGCCAACCTTCTCCAGCAAGGAATTACTAACGCTCAAATCACTAATATGCCGGGCGAAAGAATATGGCGGAAATACCCAGAGTATTTTGACAAAGTATTGGTTGATGCTCCTTGCTCAATGGAAGGGCGATTCACTACCTTTGATCCTGATAGTTATAAGGACTGGTCAGCAAAGAAAGTCAAAGAGCTGTCTCACCGCCAGCACTACCTTCTTAGATCAGCACTAAGTGCAGCAAAGGTAGGAGGCATAGTTGTCTATTCAACTTGTACACTTTCCCCTGAGGAAAATGAAGGTGTTATTAATTGGCTGATTGAGAAAGAGGGAGACTCTATAGAAATAGAAAAAGTTAAGATTCCTCATTTAGATCTTAGTCCCGGAATTACAGAATGGGGGAAAATTAAGTATGATGCTGATGTGAGTAAGACAGCTAGAATTTACCCTAGTGAAGATATGGAAGGGTTTTTTATAGCTAAAATCAGAAAGACCAAAACAACACTTCGTCCTGAATTATTCTCCAAAAATAGATTAATCAAATAATTTTTCTTTAAATGCGTCAATCTTTTTTGGATCTTTCTGATTGAGAGATAATTCTCGTGCCAATTGTTTATCTGAAAAGTTTTCTTGAAAAATAGTACTAATAAATTCATCAAAAGACACTTCTTTTATTTCTATTTTTTCTCCAGGATCTAAATGGGGATTGGTTACTTTTTTACAATTCTTAGCGATGTAATAGTATGAAGACCAATCTATTTTACCTCCTGCTTCAAATTCTTTAATAAGTATCCAATCAGTAGACTCAAGACCTGTTTCTTCCTTCAGCTCTCTTTTTGCTGTCTCGAGAGGATCCTCATCTGCCTCCATTCGCCCACCAAAAAGTCCTATCCTTTGAGCATAATGAGGCTGCTCTTCATATGACAGAAGAACTTTATCTCCCATAATAGGCACTACCTGGACAGTTCCTGGACGTTTGACCATTTCAAAGGTCGCTTTACTTCCATCAAATAATTCTTGTTCCCATTGATAGACATCGAAGATCTCGCCTTTATAAATTCGCTTGGCTTGAGGAGGTATTTTCATTACACTGCAAATTATAGCAAAGCGCAGCCGAAATAATAAATACTAGTTAGGATAACTCTATCTCTTCAATCTGCGGAGGGGTTATATCAAAGTTGGTTACTCTCATAAATTTTGGAGTCACTTTAAGAAAGATTGTGCTGTCGCTCTTAAATTTCGCTGCATGAGGATTTTGGCCAAAGAAAAACTCCTCGCTCTCTTTAAATGCGTCTCCTCCCTCAATACTCTCTACCTTTCCTTCACATTGGATATAAAGCCCCTTAAATTCCCAACCAACCAAAAGTGAAACCTGACTGTTTTGCTGAATATTACGATATTTTTTACTTCCCTTATGAGTACTCAAAATAAATTTCAAGTCATCAGTAATTGCATACCCCAGTACTGCACACCAAGGATGTGCATCCTGGGAAGCAGTAGCAAGTACACATAGTTTTATCTGCTTAGCTTTTAAATAGTCTAATACTTTTTCTTCCATATACCTTTTTATTATCATTTAGGATAGTAACACTTTTTGGCACATTGTTCAAATAGCTACCATTCAAATCACTTATCAGAATGACTAATTGTATTCGCTTACCCAATACACTTTGTTGCCTAATGACTGTGGAACTTCGAGCTGGCTTGCGTCGTCAATAGAAAAGATAGAATAGGACTGATAATTCAATCTATCAGTTAGGATAGTGACATTTTTTATATTTTTTGCCTGATCCGCACCAGCAAGGATCATTACGTCCAAGCTTTTTATTAGAGGCCGGAGTCGCTGTCCCTGCCACAGGCGTTGATATTTTAGCTTTGGTTGATCTTGCTTTAGCTGCTTTTTTTTGTATTACATCCTCACTTACTTCACTCTCAGGAGTATTTGCAACAGCTGCAGAGAGGTCGACACTTACCGGGCCAATAGGACCATGGTCGTGTCCTTCATGACCTTCTTGACTTTGTACTTGGATCTTATAAATACGGTGGACTATCTGATCCTCTATATTCCATATCAGCTGCTCAAACATTTTATACGCTTCATTCTTATACTCTACTAGCGGGTCTTTTTGTGCATAGCCTCTGAGCCGTACACCTTCTCTCAGGTTGTCAATAGCGTCCAGATGGTCCATCCATAAATTATCTATTACCTGAAGGGCGACATATTTTTCCATCATACGGGCAACTTCATCCCCCATCATTTCTTCCCGTTTTTTATAGACATCACTAGCAATCTTAGTGAGGAATTCTGTCTTTTCTTCATTAGTATGGTATTGACGTAACTGTTCAACTAAATGCATTTGTGAATGATCATCAAAAGGAACTATTGTGACAAATTCTTTAATAATGGTTGCATTGACGTCCTCTGCTTCTTCAAAGGAAGCTGTCTCAGATGCAGTAGTCACGAGTGAGCCAATAGCATTCTGGATACGTTCTAGGGTCTGGACTTTTAATTCGTCAGTTTTTTTATCTGCCTTTACTACTGCCCGTCGCTGTTCATAAACAATCTCCCGCTGCTTATTAAGGACATCATCGTATTCCACGACATATTTACGGCTATCAAAATAATGTCCTTCAACTTTTATTTGAGCATTCTGGATCGCTTTTGAGACCAGTGGATGAGTCAGCGGAACATCCTCAGGCATATTAAACCGTGTCATAAGAGAGGCGATACGATCACCACCAAAAAGTCGCATGATATCATCATCCAAAGCGACGAAGAATTGGGACTTCCCGGGATCTCCCTGACGACCACTGCGTCCTCTGAGCTGATTATCAATACGGCGAGATTCGTGACGCTCTGTACCGATCACATATAAACCACCTAAATCCAGTACTTCCTTATGCGCCTTCTCCCACTGCTTTTTGCCTTCCTTAGTATTCGGAACTTCCCCGCCAAGGATGATATCGACTCCACGACCTGCCATGTTGGTAGCAACAGTCACAGCTCCTTTTTTGCCAGCCTGTGCGATAATTTGAGCCTCACGGGCATGGTTTTTAGCATTTAAGACTTCATGCTTAATACCTCGACGCTTGAGAAGCTCTGAAATAATTTCATTCTTCTCGATTGAAGTTGTACCTATAAGGATTGGTTGGCCCCGTTTGTGGACCTCTGAAACTTCTTCTACCACAGCCGTCAACTTAGCTCTTCCTGTCTTGTATACGGCATCTGCCACATCTTCACGCTTGATGGTATTATGAGTAGGAATAACTACTACATCGAGCTTATAAATTTTATTGAACTCTTCTGCCTCAGTGACTGCAGTACCCGTCATACCTGAAAGCTTCTCATACATACGGAAGTAATTCTGAAGAGAGACAGTAGCCAGAGTTTTTGACTCACGCTGGATAGGAACTCCTTCTTTTGCTTCGATTGCCTGATGTAATCCTTCTGAGAGACGGCGTCCTTCCATTAAACGGCCGGTAAATTCATCAACGAGGATTACCTGTCCGTCTTTTACGATATAGTCCTGCTCCCTATGGAAGAGTGTTCGGGCTTTGAGGGCTGCCTCTATGTGATAAACAGTATCAAAATCCTGCTCATAAATATTAGAAAGTCCGAATAATTTCTCTATTTTGGCTATACCATGATCTGTCAAATGAGCAGTTCGTAATTTTTCATCAATCTGGTAATCTGTATCCGGACTGAGCTTATCAACTAGCTTGGCATATTCATAGTACTTAGAAGAAGGCGCTTCATCAGGCATAGAGATAATATGTGGTGTACGGGCCTCATCGATAAGAACTGAGTCAACTTCGTCAACGATTGCAAAATAGAAACCTCTTTGGACAAGATTCTCTGGATCTTGAGCCATATTATCGCGAAGATAATCAAAACCAAATTCTGAATTAATTCCATATAGCACATCCGCTGCGTAGGCTTCCTTACGTGAAATTGGGCGAAGGTGAGAGATTCGGGGATCAAGTGTTCCTTCCTGAGTAAATTTCGGATCATATATGAAAGCCTGCTCACTGATAATAGATGACACCTTCATCCCTAATAGATCAAAAATTGGTCCCATCCACCCAGCATCACGGCGGGCAAGATAATCATTAACAGTTACTAAATGGACACTCTCTCCTGTAAGTGCGTTAAGATAAAGTGCAGGTACAGCAGACATGGTTTTTCCTTCTCCGGTTTTCTGTTCAGCAATTTTTCCTCGAGAAAGAACAGTTGCTGCCATAAGCTGGACATCATAATGACGAAGTCCTAATGTCCGAACTGCTGCTTCACGAACAAGAGCAAAGGCTTCCGGAAGGATACTATCAAGTGTTTCACCTTTGGCTATTCTTTTTCTGAAGTCTTCTGTCTTTTTAGCGAAATCTGAATCTTTTAATTTTTTTGTCTTTTCTTCAAGACTATTAATTTCAGTAATAATTGATGAGAGGCGGTCGATCTCGCGATCATTGCTGTCAAAAAATTTGCCTACAAGCGGAAGCATAGAGGCTAATTATAGCACAAAAGGAAGGTAAGTGATAGCCAAAATGTAATCTAATTGAACTAATTTTTAAAAAATTCCTCTTGAAAATTAAAAGACTTATTTATGTTAATTAGAAGTTACTTAGTAGTGATCTTTTCCTTACCAATGTATTTCCTCAGTACCTCAGGAATAACGACAGAGCCATCTTCCTGCTGGTAATTCTCTAAAATTGCAATGATGGGACGATTCATCGAAAAGGCTGTCCCATTAAGAACGTTTAAGTATTTTTTCTCGTTGCCATCTAGGTAACGCATATTGAGACGACGGGACTGGAAGTCAGTTACCGTTGAGGTAGAAGTAACTTCACGATACTTTTTCTGACTTGGGATCCAAGCTTCTAAATCATATTTTCGTGCAGCATTAAAGCCTAAGTCACCGGAACAGATTGCCAAGACTTGGTAAGGGATATCTAAAGCTTGAAAAAATCTTTCCTCTAAAGAAAGCATATACTCATGTTCTCTGTCATCATCACCCTCTGCAACAAATGAAACCATCTCAACCTTATTAAATTGGTGGACTCGAAAAATTCCCTTGGTATCTTTTCCATAACTTCCTGCTTCACGTCTAAAGCACGCTGAGTAGCTTACGTACCTTCGAGGGAGATCTTCCACTCTCAGTGTATCATTCATATGGAGAGGAACGACTGATTGCTCAGATGTCCCTACTAGATACAAGCCATCTTTATCAAGATCAAAAATGTTCTCTTGCTCTCCCATAGCTGTATAGCCCAAAGCCTCCATGACTTCATGCTTAATAAGTACTGGAGGAGTTATAGGGATGAAACCTTCAGAGAGTAACGTATCGAAAGCAAATTGACGGAGGGCTGACTCTAAAAGAACTCCATCACCTTTTAAATAATCAAAACGACTACCGCTGACTAATGCAGCCTGCTTGACATCAATAATATCCAGAGATTCTCCTAACTCCATATGATCCTTAGGGATAAAGGTAAATTTGGTTGGCCTTTTAAATGTCTTAATAACTTTATTCTCTGTTTCATCACGTCCAACAATAACATCAGGCTTTATAGGATTAGGGACTCCCAAAAGAAGAGAGTCTAATTCTTCTTTGAGAGAAGTAAGAGCATGTTCCTTTTTTTCAAGTTCATCTTTGAGTCTACCCCCTTCCTCAATAGCCTTGGCACGTTCAGTCGGATTGGGGTTTGCAGCTGCTTTAGCAAGTTTATTCCGTTTCTCTCGAAGATCCTGGACTTCCACTAATAAATCCCGATAAGTTTGATCTATTTCTAAAATATGAGAAACGTTAACTTCAACTTTCTTAGCTCTTGATGCCTCTTCAATAGCCCGTGGATTTTCACGAAGGAGTTTAATATCTATCATGAGGGGATTATATCGCTTTTCCTATAGCTGGTCAATTTAAAAAGGTTATTTTTTCTTTGGGGAAGCTTTTTTAGCTGATGATTTAGTCTTTGCTTTTGACTTAGGTTTGGTAGCAGCTTTTGGGGCCTGAGCCTTACCAGCAATTGCTTTTGCAACATCTGACTTAAGATGTCCCGCCTTATTATCATGAATGAGATTAATCTTTGCAGCTTTATCAATAGCTTTATACGCAGCATTTGCTCCTTCCTGAGAAGGTGCTTCTTTTACTTTTTTAATAAGCTGCTTATAAAGAGTCTTAAGCTTTTTCTGCTCAATTGATTTCTTTATATCTTGGCGCTGTTTTTTCTTAGCGTGTTTAAGAAGTGGCATAAAGGGTATTGTACCATGTTTGAGCACATATCGCAACGCTCGGCAATAAGAATATAGGCAAACTGAGGGTTTCTAATGACAATTCTATAAAAACCCACTACAATTAATTCCTATGAGCGATATTTTCAGAAAAGGGTTGGAAGTCCTCCTCAAGCGCCAAACTAATATTATCTCTGCAGCATATATCCTCATGGCAACTGTTATTTTCTCCCAGATCTTAGGACTTTTTCGAAGCCGACTTTTAGTCTCTATTTTTGGTGCATCCAGTACGCTTGGAGTCTATAACTACGCGAGCATTCTCCCTGACACTATCTTTCAACTAGTTATTGCTGCAGCTTTCTCAAGCGCTTTTATTCCTGTTTTTACTGACTATCTTTCAAAGGACAGAGAAAAAGAGGGGCATACGATGGCATCCACCTTCCTCTTACTTGGCATTGCCACATTTAGTGTCCTATCTCTGATCTTAGTTATTTTCGCTCCTTTTTTCCTTCAGTTATTCAACCTCGGAACAAATTTCACTCCATCTCAGATGCAAATGATGGCGACAATGATGAGACTTCTTATTATCGGCCAGCTTCTTTTTATTATCGGAACATTTTTTACAGCTCTCCTCCAATCGTACAATCACTTTTTTATCCCTGGCTTTGCACAGGCGCTTTATAACTTGGGTATCATTTTAGGAATTATTCTCCTTCACTCTATATTCGGTATCTACTCAGCCCCTTTAGGAGCAATCCTAGGATCTCTTATTTATATAGTCTGCCAAATCCCTCTAGCAAGGCGGGTTGGATTTCACTTTAGACCCTCTCCGCTTCTCTTCAGACATCTAGGTGTACAAAGAATTTTTCACCTCATGTGGCCCCGTACTATCCAAGTAGGTATCCAGCAATTCGGCACTATTGTCATCGCTGCCATTATTTCATTTATGGCTGACCCTGGACGTATGCATTTATTATTTGATTATGCTAAGACGCTGATGTTTGCCCCTGTCTCACTTATTGGGTATAGTATCGCCCAAGCTGCTTTTCCGGTTCTCTCCCGTGAGAAAGACAATCTTGAAGAATTCAAGACTACCTTTATTACGAGCTTTAATCAAATGCTCTATCTTATTTTGCCCATATCCGCTCTCTTATTAGTCTTAAGAATTCCGATAGTCCGCCTTATTTATGGAGCAGATAAATTTGACTGGCCAGCAACCGTCCTTACGGGAATGACACTCGCTATTCTTTCTATCTCTATTTTTGCCCAAGGTCTTATTGTCCTTTTTTATAGAGCATTTTATGCTCTTCACAACTCCTTTATTCCTCTAGCGACAAGTGCTATCTCTACTATTTTCCTTCTCATCGTAGGGTATATTCTGGTCGTACTAAATCATATGGGGCTTTCAAGTATTGCTATTGCTTTCACAGCAGCTAACTTCCTCCAGGTCTTTTTTCTTTTTGTACTCCTCGATCAGAAAACAGGTGGTTTTGACAAAGGACCTTTCTTCCTTTCCCTTACTAAATTCTTTTTCGCAACACTTATTACTGGTATCGCTATTTATATTCCGATTAAGCTATTGGACAAACTCGTCTTTGATACAACCCACACTATAAATCTGATTATCTTAACAGGAATTTCCAGCCTAGCAGGGCTTATTATCTATTTGTTCTTAACATGGGCATTCAGGATTCGTGAAGCTCAGACTTACATCCAGATCTGCAGCCAAATAGGCAACTGGAGAGAGATTCTAGGAAAGAGTGATGAAGTTATTGACGCTAATAGGACTAGCCTGTAATTCCCATTAAAAAATCCGCTTTCGCGGATTACCTAACTGCTGAACCTCAACAATTAACTCCTATCTTAATAATCCATTCCACCCATACCAGGCATACCAGCACCAGGTGCAGCTGGCTTTTCCTCAGGGATATCAGTAACAAGAGCTTCTGTGGTGAGGATCATTGTTGCAACTGATACAGCATTCTGGACAGCAGATCGGACGACTTTAAGCGGATCAATAATTCCTACCTTGAGCATATCAACTGGTTTTGCAGTTTCAGCATTCTCAATATCCATAACGTTAAATCCTTGACCGCTTGCCGAAGCTTCACGTGCTTTGGCGATCAGCTGTCCTGCATCAAGTCCTGCATTTTCCATAAGCTTGATGAAAGGAGCTTCTAATGCTCTCTTTACGATTTCAAAACCAAATACTTCATCCCGTGAAGCATTTGCTGATTCTAAGTCCTTGACACTCATCTTGGTAGCCACATCAAGAAGTGCAACCGACCCACCAGGAACGATACCCTCTTCCAAAGCTGCCTTTGTAGCTGCAACTGCGTCAATAACTCGCTCTTTACGATCTTTAAGTTCTACTTCTGTTGCTGCTCCGACATTAATCACTGCCACTCCGCCTGATAATTTAGCAAGTCTCTCTTGAAGCTTCTCACGATCAAATTCAGAAGTAGTCTTTTCAATTGCGATTTTAAGCTGTTTTATTCGTGCATCAACTGCTGTCTTATCGCCTTTTCCACCGATAATTCGAGCATTGTCTTTATCAGCCCAGACTTTATCTGCTCTTCCGCAGTCCTCAACTGTAACACTATCTAATTTCCGGCCTGTGTCGTCTGAGATAACTGTAGCACCAGTAAGTGCAGCGATATCTGCAAGCATTTCTTTTCTCCGATCACCAAATCCTGGAGCCTTAATAGCAAGCGAATTGAAAGTACCTTTGAGCTTATTAAGGACGAGTGCTGCTAAGGCCTCTCCGTCAATATCATCAGCGATGATAACCAGGTTTTTACTAACCTTTACCAAGTTCTCAAGGAATGGAAGCAGATCATTAAGCGCTGAAATCTTTTTATCTGTAATAAGGATATAAGGACTCTCGATCTCAGCTTCCATCTTTTCAGCATTTGTGACAAAGTAAGCTGAAACATACCCTTTATCAAATTCCATACCATCTTTATATTCAATCTCTGTAGTGAGTGATCTTCCTTCTTCTACTGTCACTACTCCATCTTTACCAACCTTTTTTAATGCTTCAGCGATAAGCTGTCCGAGTTCGACATCCCCTGCTGAAATTGTTGCAACGTTAGTAATCCCTGCAGAGTCACTAGGCTTAACCTCTTTTGCCATTTTCTTTAGTTCTTCTACGATATGGGATCCTGCTTTTTCGATTCCACGACGCATAACCATAGGATTACTTCCGGCAGTAATCATCTTAATACCTTCGTTAACTATTGATTGTGTAAGAACGGTAGAAGTAGTAGTACCATCCCCTGCAACATCAGCTGTCTTAGAAGCAGCTTCCTTAACAAGTTGAGCACCCATATTTTTAAATGGATCTTTTAACTCAATTTCTTTTGCTACCGAAACGCCGTCATGGATAACACTTGGAGCTCCCCATTTTTTATCAAGTGCTACATTCCGTCCCTTAGGACCAAGAGTTGTTGAGACAGCAGTTGCTAATTCATTAACTCCTTCTTGTAATAGTTGTCGTGCTTCTGCACCGTATTTAATTTGCTTTGCCATATTTTTTTACTCAATAACTGCTAATATATCTTTTTCTTCAACGAGCATCCAGTCTTCACCATTTACTTTAACTTCATTTCCGCCCCATTTTTTATACATTACTTTCTGACCAACTTTAACCTGCATAGGGCGAACTTTTCCTTCAGGATTTATATGGCCAGCTCCGACTGCCATAATAGTTCCAACTTGTGGTTTTTCTTTGGCTGTGTCCGGCAATAAAATTCCGCTAGCAGTAGTTGTCTCTGCCTCAAGAGGCTTGACAAGGACATTGTCGAAAAGAGGTTGAATACTGGATTTAGTAGTCGATTTGCTTGCCATAGTAATCAATTTAAAAGTGAGCAATCACTCGCTCACATTCACTGCTAATTTATACACCATCTTTCCGATGTTGTCAAGACTTTCTAGCTCATTTTTTGCTTATTCTAACTTGACACCTCTTCTTTTTTTAATATACGATGAAGATGGCGTATAGTTTGTACGCCTGATTTAGTATGTTCTCGCCCAAAAAAATACTTCTTATTGCAGTAATTGTTATAATCCTTATCGCAATCCCTCTTACCCTTTATCTTCTCCAGCAGCAGCAAGAACTAAGATCTCATGCTCAAGCAGCCTCAACGCTTAGCTTTACACCAGATTCATCTCCTTCTACTCCTATCCAAGCTGCTGTAGGTGAACCAGTAGATTTGGATCTCTATGTAGATCCAGGTACAAATCTTGTCTCTATTGTCCGCTTAGAAGTCCAGTACGATGATACTAAACTAACGACAGCGTCGGGTTCAGGAGGAGAAGCTTTTGAAAAAAATACTGTAGACTTCCCATCAGTAAGAGAAGGTCCTATCTACCTAGACGGGAAAGTACAAGTTACGCTTTCGATAGGATCAGACTTAACTAAGCCTATTAAGACAAAGACAAAAATAGGAACACTCCACTTACAAGCTATCGCTAAGACTGATACGCCTACTCAGGTGCTCTACTCAACTCAAAGCCAGGTCCTCTCTCTGTCAGGTCCTGATACAGGAAGCTCTGATCAAGCTAGTGAGAACGTACTCTCAGCTACAACTCCTGCTATTATAAATATCGCAGACGTTGAACCTAGTATTACTCCTGAGGTAACTGATGAGCCTACCCCTAGCCCGGAGGTGACTAATGGACCTACAGTTACGCCCACAGAAGCTGCTAATATACCGCCTGTCTGTACTACCCTTACTGCAACCCCATCTGCAGGAACCGCTCCATTAAATGTAACATTTACGGCTGCGGGGACAGATGATGATGGCCAAATCACGAAATTTGCTTTTAACTTTGGAGACGGTAACTTAAGTACAGTCACTACTGATACACAAACATCCTCAAATTCTGCTACAGCAGAGCATACTTATTCAAATGGAGGGACATTCACTGCCTCAGTCGTACTTACTGATGATAAAGAAGGCTCTAGTACCAATGATTGTTCTCAAATAATCACTGTTGCCGGTCCTATAGCTACTCCTTCTGCTGGAGTCACTGAGACTCCTACAGCTACTCCTTCTGCTGATAGCCCAACTCCTACACTTGCTAGCCCTGGACCTGGTGCAACTATCATCGGGCTGGGAGCATTCTTCTCAGTATTGAGTATTATCGGTGCTATCCTCTTCTTCGCCCTTTAGTTAGGATATTCTTAGGAGAGAGTAGATTGTTCTTCCTGCTGGTAATTCCAAAATAACCTCTTGCCCGGCTTTCTTGCCAATGAGAGCCTTACCTAGTGGTGAACGATAAGATATCTTTCCTTCTGAAGGATTTGATTCTTCTCCTCCGACTATCTGATACGTTACTTTTTCTTTATTTGTTTGGAGTAATACCCGAGAACCTATCTCAACAATATCTATCTGTGACGCTTCTTTAATCACTCCATACTTCAAGAGAAATTTAATCCTCCTCAGCCTGGCATCAATAGCATTCACTTTTTGACGTGAAGCCTGATAATAGCCATTTTCTTTTAAATCCCCTAACTCTCGTGACTTTTTAAGATGACCGATAGCATCTACCCGATCTATCAGTAATTGTTTTTGTTCCTGCTGGATTTTCTCAAATCCCTCCTGAGTAAAAGGAATTGGCTCGATAGAAGGAGAGAAAACTGTCCTTTTCATATTAACTTTCGATGAGAGAGAAAAGCGCTCCTTGCGGAAGCTGGACTTTACCTGTCTGAAGCATTCTGGATTTTCCTTTCTTCTGTGCCTCAAGTAATTTATCTTTTCGACTTCTGTCTCCGCCACTCATTTTAGCTAAGACATCTTTCCTAAAAGGTGGAATCTCTTCACGAGCTACAATAGCATTATTTAAGACGGACTGGATGATTTGTCTGAACTGCTGGCGAGGAAGGGATTCTTTCAATTTAGCAGCTTTTTCACGAGCTATATACATACTATCTTCTTTATATACTAGTTCTGATAGCACATCTATTGGATTATCATTAATTTTTACTTCAAGCTGGACAAGATCTGCAAGCTTATAATCGGTAATTTCATAATCAAGACTGGCAAATCCACTTGAAATGGATTTTATATCAGCTGACAACCCCCGCATGAACATTGAATACGGCATTTCATATGATAGTGTTGCATATGACTTATGGTACTGCATATCCAAAAGGGTTCCCTTCTTTTTCTGACAAACACCCATTACTCCGCCGACATACTCTGTCGGGACATAGACGGTGAGTAACATGTATGGTTCATAGATACTGCCATCCTCTCTTTTATCGTAGAGAACTTGTGGCATGGTGAGAAGGAGCTCTAGCCCAAATTCTTTCTGCAGCCGTTCTTTCACAATTTCAGCATGGAGCAGTCCCAAGAAGCCAACTCGAAAACCGCTCCCTAGATATGCAGAATATTCTTCTGAGTAGGTAAGGGCGGTATCATTAAGCGATAATTTACCAAGTGAATCTCGAAGATGCGCAAAGTCTTTTTGATCTTTCGGATACATACCAAAAAAGACCATAGGCTTGGGCGTAGTGTATCCGGGGAGTGGCTCGACCACACTATTCTGTTCAATTATTGTATCTCCAACGCGAGCCTCACGAATATTTTTAATACCTGTGATGACATAGCCGATTTCACCAGTTCCAAGCTTCCCACTTGAAGCAAGATAGGGTGAGAAATAACCAACGTCAGTAACATCAGTCTTAACACCACTCTGAAAGAGCTGGACCTTATCACCCTTTTTTATACTTCCATCAATAATACGAACATAGGAAACAACTCCCCGATATTCGTCATAGACTGCATCAAAAATAAGAGCCCTGAGAGGTAAATCCATCATTCCTTTTGGAGAGGGAAACTTTTCAACAATTCTCTCAAGCAGTAAAGCTACGTTCTCACCTGTTTTAGCGGAAATAAAAATAATTTCTTGCTCAGAAAAGCCGAAGACTTCAACTAATTCTTTTACAACAGCATCAGTCATTGCAGCAGGTAAATCGATTTTATTGATAACGGGAATCATGACGAGGCCTTCTTTTTTCGCTGCATGAAAGTGTGCTACAGTTTGTGCCTGGATACCCTGTGTTGCATCAACGAGCAGCACCGCCCCTTCGCATGCTGCTAATGTTCGCGAAACTTCATAAGAAAAATCCACATGTCCTGGTGTATCAATAAGATTAAGCTCATATTCCTGATCTTGATGGTGATATTTCATCCTCACTGGAGCGAGTTTTATGGTAATACCTCTTTCTTTACTGATAGGATTTTGATCTAAGAACTGCTCACCTAATTTGTCTTTTGCGATAGTATGAGTGATCTCCAGTAATCGATCTGAAAGCGTAGATTTTCCATGATCAATGTGGGCAATAATAGCAAAATTACGGATATATGTCTGATCCATGCCTGTAATTGTACCTGATTGGACTTATTAAGGCAAAAAACTTTTGGCTTGCCAAATCAAAATAAATTGCTACAATAATCTAATGAACAAGGCCCAAATAGCGATATTTGTAGCGATAATTGCAATCTTTGGAATAGTATTCTATATAACGCAAGCAGGTAATTTAGGCCTTAATACTCCAGCCAAAGGCACAGTTAATATTTCTCAAATCCCAGGCCAAATGAACTTTGATCAAAACAAACTGAATCAATCAGAACAAACCCAACAACAGCAGCCCCAAGCTCAGACGCAATTTGATAAAGCCTCCCTTGAGCAGTACAAAACTGCATCTGCAACCGCCGTTATCAAAACCAGTAAAGGAGATATCACTCTCCTTCTCTACGGGGAAGATGCTCCCTATACTGTTGCGAACTTTATCAAAAAGGCTCAGGATGGATATTATAATAACCTCATTTTCCACCGCGTAGAAGATTGGGTAATCCAAGGCGGAGATCCAAAAGGAGACGGAACTGGAGGAGGCAGTATGCCGGTTGAATTTAACAACCACTCATTTACTCAAGGCGCATTAGGTGTAGCAAGTAGAGGGGATGGCATAACTCAGAATGATTCCCAATTTTTTATCACTAAATCAGATGCGACATACCTTGATCACCAATATACCAACTTCGGCTATGTCACAGAAGGTATGGACATAGTAAATAAGATTGCAATCGGCGATAAAATCCTAAGCATTACTATTTCTACAAAGTAATAGTCTCTCCTATCCTCTTACACGAAGCTACATTACTTGTATTGAGTTAGTAGTATCTAGAATACTATATTGGTATAGATTATATTAGTTTATAGTATTTACTTTTATATTAAAATATATATAATTTATATTAATTTTAATATGAATAATGATAATTCACTTAAAAGCTTTCTTGAAATTCCTTATGATCAGCTTGAGGAGATGAATCTCACCGCCAAGGGTAAGCGGGACAGTACTACACCTCAAGCACAGGAAGAGGAGTATCGTAAGTATCTCACCGATGAAAAACGTATTAAGGCAGTAACGCTCTGCTTTTCAGATATTGAAGGCAGATTTCATATGCTGGATTATGACAAGAAGTTCCTCCTTGAGTCGGCTGATAATTTAACCTTTGACGGCTCCTCTATTCGAGGTTTTACTCAGCAGGTGGAGTCAGACCTAAGACTTGATCCTGACTGGACGAGTCTATACTGGCTTCCAGCTGATATTTTTGGACCTGGAAAAGTTATCATGTTTGCCAATGTTAAGAATCGAGATCGATCTTCTTATGGTTCTGATTTTCGAGGACTCCTTCAAAACTATACGACAGACTTAAAAGCTAAAAATAAATTGACTCTCTATGCATCAGCTGAAATCGAGGGATTTTTAGTAGACGGTACTGATGCTGAAATCAATTATGAAAGAAATGGCGGTTTTAGCCTTATTTCAACCGGCGGATATTATCACTCGCTACCTCTTGACCGGCTTAAACGTTTTATCGATACAGCAGCAGAGGCACAACGTGCCATGGGTTTTAAAAATGAGAAAGACCATCCAGAAGTCGCTCCCTCACAATTTGAGCTGAATTTCTCTTATACTGAAGCACTCAGAGCAGCCGACCAAATCCAGCTGTATAAATTAGTATGTCGTCAGGTCGCAGAAAACATGGGTATGACTGCAACCTTTCTCCCTAAACCTGTTACTGGTATTAATGGCAGTGGTATGCACACAAATCTCTCACTAGCCAAAAATGGTAAGAATATTTTTTATGACGCAGCCGGACGAGACGGCCTATCAAAACCAGCCTGGGACTTTATTGAGAGGATCCTTAATCATGCACCAGATATCTGTCTTGTACTGAATTCCAGTGTAAATGCATATCGTCGACTTGATCCCCACTTTGAAGCACCCAATCAGATCAAAGTCTCGCCAATTGATCGAGGATCTATGATACGTATCCCTGTTGGTAATGAAAAATCTGCCCGTATCGAGGTTAGATCAGTCGCACCTGACTCCAATCCTTATCTCGTCCTCTACACTCTAATTAGAACAGGACTAGAAGGAGATAAACTCACGAAAGACACCAACAAACGCGACAGGCTGCGTTTCCTACCAGGTAACATTAACGACGCTATGCGACTCTTCAAAGGGAGTGAGTTTATCGGAACAATCTTAGGAGAGGCCAACAAGGATAAGTATCACTCCTTTAAAGAAGCCTCCGCCTTCAGATGTCCGAGAGAATTGGGAATGAAAGTAAAACCTGAGGAGATACTCTACCACCACGAAATTACTAATCAGTATATTTGGAACCAGTTTTAATACCTTACAAAAAAAGCTCCTTGCGGAGCCATGAAAACCTCATAGATAACTCGAAATATTACCAGCGATAACTTGCAAAGGCTTTGTTTGCTTCAGCCTGTTTGATAGTAACGTCACGCTTTCTGATAGCATCACCTTCATTATTAGATGCAGCTAAAAGTTCAGCTGCTAGCTTTTCTGCGAATGTATGGAATTCCTTATTTGGTTTTTTGCGAGCTGCTTCTACAATCCAGCGGAGAGCAAGAGCCATACGTCGATCATGGCGGACCTCAGTTGGGACCTGGAAGTTAGCACCTCCAATTCGGCGAGCTTTAACTTCTACCTTTGGACCAACATTTTGGATAGCTTTCTCAAAAAGCTGCATAGGATCCCCATTTTTCTCTAAATGTTTAAAAGCATTATAAACATTTGCCTCAGCCACAGTCTTCTTACCATCCTGCATAATGCGGTTAATAAGCTTTGCCACCATCATATTGTTATAAATTTTATCAGGCTCTGTTACTCTTTTAGCGATTTTTGTGTGTCTCATAGGTTATTTTGCTTGTGGTCTTTTAGTACCATACTTACTACGTGATGTTGTTCTGCCTTCAACTCCCTGTAAATCAAATTTACCGCGGACAATATGATACTTAACTCCAGGTAAATCTTTAACACGACCACCGCGAACGAGCACAATTCCATGCTCTGAAAGGGAGTGGCCTACACCCTGAATGTATGCTGTAACCTCAACTTTATTAGAAAGCTTTACACGAGCAACTTTACGAAGAGCTGAGTTAGGCTTTTTAGGAGTCATAGTCTTAACAAGAGTAACTACTCCCCGCTTTTGCGGAGAATCTAACTCCTTGTATTCGCGATCTTTTGCATTAAAAAAACGACGAAGTCCGGTTGCTTTAACCTTCTTAATTTTTTTATGACGACCATGTCTGGTTAACTGTGATAATGTAGGCATAAATTTACAGTGAAGCTATTATAACATATCTAGCCTCAAAAAATAAAGATTGTGATTGCACTTTGGTTAAGAGGCGATTTAGGCAGCAGCTTCGATTGTTTGCTCGACAGATTCAGCAGCAGCTACTTCTGTTAGTTCTTCAGTAGCCTCTTGAGCATCTTTCAATTCTTTTCCTTCAACTGGGATCAAACGGCCAATAATAACGTTTTCTTTAAGACCGATAAGCTTATCCTCACGTCCCTCAAGAGCAGCCTCTGTAAGAACTTTAGTTGTCTCTTGGAATGATGCTGCTGAAAGCCATGAATCAGAGAAGAGAGCTGCTTTAGTGATACCTAAGATTACTTGTCGTCCAGTAGCTGGAACTCCACCTTCTGAAAGGACTTCAGCATTAATCTCCTCAAAGCGAGCACGTGTAACAAAGTCTCCAGGAATAAGTGATGTATCACCGACTGTCTCAACAACGATCTTGTCAGACATCTTGCGTAAGATTACCTCAAAATGCTTATCATTGATACCAATTCCTTGTGATTCGTATACTTTTTGTACTTCAGTTGTGAGGTAGCGCTGAGCCTGAATAATTCCGCCGACTCTCAGGACTTCTTTAGGATCTAGGTAGCCTTGCGCTAATGCAGTACCAGCTACGATATCTTGTCCATCTTCAACAGCAAGTGTAGCTGCAAGTGGAACAAAGTATTCCTGAATCTCAACCGGTTTAATATGGGTATTTCTGACCTGGACACGATATCCTTCATCAGTAGTCTCGACTTTAACTCGGCCGGAAATTCCAGAAATTGGAGCTAAGTTCTTAGGTGTACGCATCTCAAAGAGTTCCTCAACGCGAGGTAAGCCTTGAGTAACGTCACTCATGACAACTCCACCGAAATGGCGGACACGCATAGTAAGCTGAGTTCCTGGCTCTCCGATACTTTGTGCAGCTACTACACCTACTGGTACTCCAGGAGCAACCTTTTTCTTTGTGGAGAAGTCCCAGCCATAACAGTTCTGACAAATTCCATACGCAAGTCTACAGCCAAGAGGTGAGCGGACCTCTACTTCTGTAACATCATTATCTATAAGTGTCTTAACGTTTTCTTCATGAAGCTCTTCTCCTGCTTTAAGGATGATCTTGCGGGTCTTACTCAATGCATTGGAAGCTAAGATCCTTCCCATGATACGATCCTCAAACGGAGCTGTACGATCCTGATCTGTTGTTGTAACAGTAGTACCTTCAGTAGTCCCACAATCTTCCTCCATGATGATAACATCATGTGATACATCAACAAGACGACGAGTAAGATACCCAGCATTAGCAGTCTTGAGAGCTGAATCAGTAAGACCTTTTCGAGATCCGCGGGCTGAAGCTACATATTCAAAGATTGAAAGACCTTCACGGAAGTTAGATTTAACGGGTAGTTCAACGATTTTACCAAGCGGATCGACGATAAGACCTCTAATAGCTGATAACTGTTTGAGCTGTTCAACTCCTGCACGAGATCCTCCTGAGTCGATACTAATTTTGATTGGATTATTTGATTTCAAGTTACTCCATGTGAGGCGAGCAATTTCATCTGTCGCCTTAAGCCATACATCATTTGAGAGACGTTTCTTCTCTTCAAGAGTGATTAATCCTCGCTGGTACTCACCATCGATATCAGCTACTTTCTTCTCAGCATCAGCAATCATCTGATCTTTTTCAGAGACCATAATATTATCAAAGACTGAGACTGAAAGACCAGAAATAGTAGCTCCATAAAATCCAAGTGATTTAATACTATCGATCAAGATGGTAACTTCCTCAGGAGTGCAGATTTTCATCGCACGAGTGATCAGTTTTTTAATACCTGCAGCGTTAATTGCTTCATTAACATACTCAAAGTTTTCTGGAAGGAGTTCATTAAGACGAATTCTTCCTACACTTGTCTCAATAATTTTTCGTGATCCGTTCGAACCAACTCTTACCTGAATAGCTTCTTTAAGATTAATTTTACCTAGATCATAAGCCATAATTGCAGCAGTTTCATTCTCGAAAAAGCTCTGCTCTTCTTTTGGCTTTTGGAGTGACTCATTAAGAGACGTTAAGAAATAAACCCCAAGTGCCATTTCTTTGTTAGGAAGTGTGATTGGTGAACCATCAGCTGGCTTCAAAAGATTGTGACTTGGCATCATAAGCTCAATTGCTTCTTCTTGTGCTTTTTGGGAGAGAGGAATATGAACGGCCATCTGGTCTCCGTCAAAGTCAGCATTATAACCAGCACAGACACAAGGATGAAGCTGGATTGCAGACCCCTCAATAAGTACAGGATAGAAAGCCTGGATACCTAATTTATGCAGGGTAGGAGCACGGTTAAGAAGAACAGGATGATTCTTAGTGATCTCCTCAAGAATATCAAAGACTTCTGGAGGTCTCTTCTCAATGTAACGTTTTGCTGACTTAATATTAGTTGCTAAACCACGAACAATTACCTCACGGAGAACAAATGGTTTGAACATCTCAAGCGCCATTTCTTTAGGAAGTCCGCACTGAGTAAGCTTAAGCTCAGGTCCGACAACGATAACTGAACGGCCAGAATAATCCACACGCTTACCAAGTAAATTCTGACGGAAACGACCCTGCTTACCACGAAGCATATCTGAGAGAGAGCGTAATGGTGAAGCCAAAGCTTGTGAGCCTCGCTGTGAAGCATCAATAAGAGCATCTACAGATTCCTGAAGCATACGCTTTTCATTTCTTAAAATGATCTCTGGTGCACCAAGTGAGATAAGATGTTTCAGACGATTGTTACGATTAATAACACGACGGTAAAGATCATTTAAATCTGAAGTTGCAAAGCGACCACCAGCTAGCTGTACCATAGGTCGGAGATCAGGCGGGATTACAGGAAGAATAGTTAAGATCATAGCATCAGCAGTAATACCTGCTTTACGCATATTCTCGATAAGACGAAGTCTTTTAACTAACTTCAGATAGCGCTGTCCTGTTGCTTTTTCAGCTTCCTTTCGAAGATCAGCGATAAGCTGTGAAAGATCAAGGCCTGAGATTAACTGATTGAGAGCTTCTGAACCGGTCTTTATTGTGTAGAAAACAGGAATTTCATATTCCATGAGTTTGTAATATTCATCTTCTGACAAAACACTACCAACTCTCAGACTCTTAAGAAGTCGTGCTAACGTATCTGCGATTTCATCGATCTTCTTGGATTCTGAGTCAAAAGTCTCATGAAGTCGAGTAAGTCTCTGACGTTTTGCTAAATTTAACTCCTCAGAGATAAGCTGCTTCTGCTCACGCTTCAAGCCAGTTGTTTCATCAGTCTTTTCCTTAGCGTCATCCTTAACTTTTGATTCTTCCTCCTGCATCTTCTCTTTAAGAGCATCTTTTCTCTTATCGATATTTTGCATGAGGACATCTAATGCTTCTTTCTTCTTCTGCTCATCAACCCCTACTACTAAGTAAGAGGCATAGTAGATAACTGATTCTAAGTTCTTTTGAGGCACATCCAGGAGAAGCGCCATAGCACTGCTAGCTCCTTTGAAATACCAAACATGTGAGACTGGTGCAGCAAGTGAGATGTGACCAAGTCTCTCGCGTCTAACTCGAGAGAGTGTAACCTCAACACCACATTTGTCGCAAATTATCCCCTTGTAGCGAATTCTCTTATATTTTCCACAATAACATTCCCAATCTTTCGTTGGTCCAAAAATTCTCTCGTCAAAAAGTCCATCTTTCTCAGGGCGAAGTGTACGATAATTGATAGTCTCGGGTTTGGTGATCTCGCCGTATGACCACTGCATAATATCATCTTTATTCGCAAGGAGAAGCTTCAAAGACTTAAAGTCAGTAATTGTTAAATCTTTCATATGTTTTTTAGAATTATTATTATTCATTTGTTTCTCCTCCTCCGAGAGCCATTGACTCATTGGCCTCAACTTCTGACCCAACTTCTGCAATCTCGATGCCTTCTGAAGCACTCTCTTCTACAGAATCAGCCACGGTCTCTGCCCCAAGTTCGTGCTGTAATTCTTGAACTTCCTTTTTAGCATCTTCTGCTACAACGTCGTCTTTATTTTCAGAAACTTCATTATAGACGGTTGCACCGACAGGCACAACATTAAGACCAAGTGATTGAAGCTCTTTAATAAGAACTTTAAATGACTCAGGAACTTTAGGTGTTGGGATATCTGTTCCTTTAACAATTGCCTCAAATGCCTTAGCACGTCCTATTACATCATCTGCCTTAATCGTTAACATCTCTTGTAAGATGTGTCTTGCACGATGTGACTCAAGAGCCCAAACTTCCATTTCTCCGAGTCTCTGTCCTCCCATTTGTGCTTTTCCACCGAGTGGCTGCTGGGTAACCAGAGAGTATGGTCCAGTTGAACGAGCATGGGTCTTATCCTCTACCATGTGAATAAGTTTCATCATGTATTCGATACCAACAACAACTGGATTTTCGTATGGAGTACCGGTACGACCATCGAAAAGCTGTACTTTTCCATTTACTGGTAATCCTGCCTGTTTAAGAAGGTCCACGATTTGATCTTCTGAGATTTTCTCAAAGACTGGAACCCCGACTTTCATATCAAGCTTTTTAGCTGCAAAACCAAGATGCGCCTCCAAAATCTGACCTAAATTCATACGAGCCAGAATAGACATTGGAGAGATGATGATATCAACTGGTGTTCCATCTTCCAAATGGGGCATATCAGCAAGTGGAAGAATACGAGAAATAATTCCTTTATTTCCGTGACGTCCTGCCAACTTATCTCCGACTACAACGTGTCTAAACTGTGCGACCTCAACTAAGATTTTTCGAAGGGTTCCAGGCTCTAACTCATCACCTTTCTTGCGATCTAAGATCTGAACACTGATGACAGTTCCACGCTCACCGTGAGGCATACGAAGTGATGTATCTCGGACTTCACGTGCCTGCTCACCAAAGATTGCCCGAAGTAATCTTTCCTCAGCTGTTAATTCTGTCTCACCTTTTGGTGCAATCTTTCCTACTAAGATATCGCCAGGATTCACCTCTGACCCAACAACAACAATACCTTCTGGATCAAGAAGTGCTAACTCTTCTTCAGATACATTTGGAATATCAGGAGTTATTTCCTCAGGGCCTAACTTAGTCTCAACGACTGCTGCCTCGTAGCGTTCAATATGAATACTAGAGAGGACATCTTCCTTAACAAGTCTGTCTGAAATAACGATAGCATCTTCATACCCAAGTCCATCAAGGGAAGCATAAGCAATAAGTAAATTTTGACCTAGCGCTAACTCACCATTTTGAGATGAAGGTCCATCGACTAAAAGATCGCCTTTCTTAACTGTTTGCCCCTCAACAACTGCTGCTCTTTGTGTATAAGAGGTAGCCTGTGAAGTACGCATAAATGATGAGATTGCAAAGGTTGCTTTTTCTCCCTTATTTCCTTCAATTGTTACTTTAGTTGCATCCACAAATGTTACTTTCCCATCAAAAGGTGCCTTAGCCACACGGTTCATAACCTCACTTACTGAAGCTTCCATACCAGTCCCTACAATTGGACTATCCGGTTTAACAAGCGGAACAGCCTGACACTGCATGTGAGTTCCCATGAGAGCACGGTTAGCCTCATCATGAGCTACAAATGGGATAAGAGAAGCACTAGTTCCGACCACTTGGCGAGGAACAACGTCAATGTACTCAGCAAGCTCGCGATCTACCTCAATAAATTCTCCCTTATAACGAACCGGAATACGATCATCTGTAATCTCGCCATTTTCATTAATGTTGATTGATGCGTGAGTAATGTATTTCACTCTCTCATCATCCGCATCCATATACTCGATCTCCGAGGTCAAACGGACAACTGTTTTACTGCCTTTTTTCTCCTTAACTAATTTTCTATAAGGTGATTCTAAGAAGCCAAACTGATTTACATGTGAATAAAGTGCCATATAGGTAACCAGACCGATATTTGGACCTTCAGGACTTCTAATAGGATCAATACGGCCATACTGAGAAGAATTAATATCACGGATTGAGAAGGCTGCACGCTCTCGAGAAATGCCTCCCGCTCCCATAACAGTAAGACGATTCAAATTATCAATTTCTGAAAGGGGATTAGTCTGATCAAGAATTGTTGAGAGCTGTGAAGTACGGAAGAATTCATTGATAGCTGCCATAATTGGGCGAGCATTGATAAGGTTAGCAACGGTAACCGGCATATCAGGCTGCATAAGAGACATACGCTCTTTAATTGAACGCTCAAGGCGGAGTACTCCTACACGGAAGGCGTTAGTAGCTACCAATTCTCCTACACTACGAATTCTTCTGTTAGCTAAAGAATCAATATCATCAACCATCCCCTTACCCTGACTGAGCATGATCAAGTAATTAATTGTCGCAACAATGTCATCAACAGTAAGAACACGATCTTCAGTAGGAGTAAAGCCTTCAACTTCATGAAGCTTTTTATTCATTTTGTAACGGCCAACTGCTCCGAGGTCATATCTTCGATTATTAAAGAAAAGGTTCATGAAATTCTCACGAACCTTGTCATATACAACTGGCTCTCCAGGATGCATTTTCTTAAAAATCTCAATAATCGCCTCTGTCTCGCTACCTGTCTCATCTTTTTGGAGAGTTGTTGCTATAAGAGAATCTTCCTGATCCCCTTCAACTGCTGCAAATTTTTCCTTAATAGATTCATTTGCTGAAATACCAATTGCACGAAGGAATGTTGTAGCTAAAAATTTACGGCGACGATCAATCTTTACTGTAATTGTTCCATAACGGGTAGTTGAAAACTCAAGCCATGAACCATGAGTTGGTCTGATTTCTGCTGAATAGATAGTTCTGCCAGTTGCTGGATCATGAGCTGCAGTGAAGAAAACTCCAGGCGAACGGACAATCTGACTTACGACAGCGCGCTCGATACCATTGACGATAAATGTTCCTCGGTCTGTCATCTGAGGGATATCACCTAAAAAGACTTCTGCATCATGGATCTCGTTAGTACGGAGATTAGTAAGAGTTACCTTAACATAAAGAGGAGAATCGAAAGTAAGACCTTTGTTAAGAGCTATTTCTGGAGTATTTGTTGGCTGGCCGATACGATATTCTTTAAAAGTGAGACTCCAGTTTTTACCTGTAAAATCATCAATAGGAGAAACCTCTTGGAGAATTTCACCGATCTGCTTATCCAGGAAACTTTGATAAGAAGCTCGTTGAACTGCCAATAAATCTAACTCTGGCAATGATGAATACTCTTTGCCCCAAATATGGCGTTTAATATTGGTTTCTTTACTTTTCTTAGGCATCGGAATGGTTAATAAGGCAGCTCAGGATAAACAACAAAAGACGCAAAGGGGATCAACCCTTGCATCTGTAACGGGAATTACCTTACTGGTTATATCATAGGATTCTCATACTGTCAATACCCTCCTCGTCATGTTATCTTATTATTTCCAATGCTATAATTGAGAATAGCTTACCTATATAATATAAACTCCAAACAACTAATGCGTTCACAAAAACTAACCCCCAAACCTATATCTTCCAAGATAGAATATCCTCTGTGTAATATCTGCAAAAAGGAAAACTCCTCTTTATTTCTTAAAAACGTTACCTCCTGGGAATATAAAGGGAGATTCTCTTTGGTCAGATGCAATAATTGTAGCCTTATCTACCTTTACCCTCGGCCTACTATGAAAGAAATCGGTAACTATTACTCACCTGAATCATATTGGGGAGAAAATATCACCATAAAGAATAAGGCCTCCGAATTAGTTAAAGAAAGAGAGTATACTTTCGGTTCAATTTATAAGAAACTTCTTACTACTACGAAAAAAGGAGCGATCTTGGATATAGGTGCTGGAACAGGAATATTTCTTTCAAAGTTTAAAGAGAAAGGATGGAGGGCTGATGGTGTGGAATTCTCTTCTGATGCAGTAAAGTTTGCAAAAAAATCTTTCGATATTACCCTCAAACGGGGAGACTTTCTTGATTATTCATTTCCCAAAAATACGTATGATGTAGTAAGTCTGAATATGGCACTTGAGCATCTCTACCAACCGCTTGAAACATTACAGCAAATTCATAAAATTTTAAAAAAGAATGGTGTGATCGTTATTACCGTCCCAAATATTGATAGTGTAGGGTTTCAACTATTTAAGGAAAACTGGCAGGCTCTCAACTTACCTCGGCACTTATACCAATTTAGTCCGTCTACATTACAAAATTTAATACGTTCTGCAGGTTTTAGAAAAAAAGAGATTAACTATTGGTATTGGGCACATAATTACTATACTGTCTTTGAAAGTTTTCGATTTAATCTATCTCCCCGATTTAGGAAGAAGAAAGACGGAGGATTAATTACATCCTCTTACAAAAAAAATCTTTCTCTCAAAAAAGAGCTTGGCAAATTAGTTATCAGATCACTCACTCTAGGTATTGTTCTTTTAGGATCGCTTACTCGGAAAAGTGAATCCATAACCCTCTATGCAGTAAAAGCATAGCAACTCTTCCTCTTCTAAGATTAATTACGTCTAGATCGTGCTATAATGATAGCCTATGAAAGCTGAACAAATTGTAAAGCGATACCTCACTTTTTTTGAAGAAAACGGACATCACCGAATTACCAACTCTCCATTGGTCTTAGTTAATGATCCTACCACCCTTTTTACCAGCAGCGGAATGCAGGCACTTATTCCCTATCTTCTCGGAGAAGTACATCCTGCAGGCAGGAGACTCGTCAATGTACAAAATTGTCTTCGTTCACAGGATATTGAGGAAGTTGGGGACAATCGTCATACCACATTCTTTAGGATGCTTGGCAACTGGAGCCTGGGAGATTATTTCAAAAAAGAACAACTTCCGTGGTTTTTTGATTTTTTAACTGATAATGATAAAGGTCTCGGTCTTGATCCTAGTAATCTGTATGTCACAGTCTTTGCAGGAAACGAAACAATAGATAAAGATAATGAAAGTATTAATATCTGGCAGGAGTTATTCGGAAAGCACAATATCAATGCAACAGTTGTCAATGATGCTGAAAAACACGGAACGCAGGGAGGACGAATCTTTACCTATGGAGTGAAGAAGAATTGGTGGAGTCGATCAGGCGTTCCTGAAAATATGCCTCCAGGCGAACCCGGCGGACCAGATAGTGAAGTTTTTTATGATTTTGGAACACCTCATAATGAAAAATATGGCAAACATTGTCACCCAAATTGTGACTGTGGAAGATTTATGGAGATTGGTAATTCAGTCTTTATGGAATACATCAAACAAGAAAATGGAACGTTTAAAGAATTACCTCAAAAGAATGTTGACTTTGGCGGTGGATTAGAGCGTTTAGCAGCTGCTAAGAATCATAATCCCGATGTTTTTACAACTGACCTCTACAGCAATATCATTGCAACGATAGAAGAAGTCACTGGCAAATCATATAGTGATCATACTGTACAACCGTCCCTCCGAGTTATCGCAGATCATCTTAAAGCAGCTACTTTTCTTATGATAGATGGAGTTACTCCCTCCAACAAAGAACAAGGATACGTCCTACGTCGTCTTTTACGTCGTGCTGCTGTCAAAATGCATCAACTCCAAGGTGAGCTTCCTCCCGTTAGTTCGTTTCAAACAATTTGTGATGCAGTGTTGGGAACAGAAGAGAAAATCGATGGACGTTTTACGCGAGAAGAGGAAAGAAATAAGATTTTCCCACTCATAAATGAAGAGCTGAGCAAATTTGCTAAGAGTTTAGAGAGAGGGCTCAAGGAACTTGAAAAAAACCTTGATCGTCTTGATGAAATCTCTTTTGATTTGTACCAGACTCATGGCTTTCCTTTTGAAATAATTGAAGAGCTAGCTGGAGAAAGAGGTAAAAAAGTAGATAAAGATAAGTTTTTAGAGGCTTTGACGAGACACAAAGACCTATCCCGAACTGCTAGTGCAGGCATGTTTAAGGGAGGATTAGCTGATCATTCCGAAATGACTGTAATGGGACATACAGCAACTCATCTTCTTCATCAAGCTCTTCGAGATGTTCTGGGTAATACAGTCCACCAAAGTGGCTCCAATATTACTCCTGAACGTATCAGATTTGATTTTAATTTTGATCGTAAGTTAACAGAAGAAGAGATGAAAAAGGTAGAAGATATAGTTAATGAGAAAATCAGAGAAAATTTACCTGTCCACTTTGAATTGATTCCTACCCAAGAAGCCTATGATATGGGAGCAATTGGTCTTTTTATGGATACCTATGGCGAAAAATCTAAAATTTATTTTATAGGAGATACAGCTAAATCATATACGGATGCTTATTCTATCGAATTTTGCGGTGGTCCTCATGTGGATTTTACAGGGAAGCTGAAATCATTTAAGATAATAAAGCAAGACAATTTAGGTAAAGGAATGAAACGTATTTATGGCATTGTTAATCCAAATTAATTTATGAAACTGCCCGTACCCTCACTTTTTGCCAAAAAAGCGCCTTCGAATTATTATTTAGCGCTTTTGCTTCGCGATGAAAAAACTATTGCAGTTGTTCTCCAGGAAATTGAAGGACGCCTCAAACTAATCGGCAGCCATGAGAGTCCCTTCCCAACTCATTTGGAACAAATTCCTTTTGAAGAATTACTTGAAACATTAGACAAAGCCATTAGCAGAGCTGAGGAGATGCTACCTCCAAATATTGAAACTGAAAAAACAGTCTTTGGAGTTAAAGAAAGTTGGGTGGAAGAAAAGAAGATTAAAAAAGAGCACTTAGTACAGCTGAAAAAAGTTTGTGAAAGCCTCTCACTTCAGCCAATCGGATTCATGGTCATTAGTGAAGCAATATCTCATCTGTTATCAGAAGAAGAAGGTGCACCTCTATCTGCAATTCTTGCTGAGGTCGATAAAAGGAATATTACACTTACCCTTTTTAGGGCGAGTAAAATCATTGAGACACACACTGGCCATATTGAAGGCTCCATTCCTCAGACTGTAGACCGGCTGCTCCACCATTTCACCACAGACGTTCTTCCTTCAAGGATGATCCTTTTGGATGGAAATCATGATGAAACTCTAGCGCAGGAATTTCTGGCTCACCATTGGAGTAAAAGTATTCCATTTTTACATGTACCACAAATTTCGCTTCTCCCTGCAGGGTTTGATGGGAAAGCTATGATCTATGGAGCAGGAGAACAAATGGGCTTTTCAGTCCAGGAAGCTCTCGGCGACATTAAGGTACTTACTATCGACTCCAATGAAACTTCGCCAAACCATAGAACCAAAAAGAAAGAGACTGATGGAGAAGAAGAATTGCCTGAGGAGGAAAAGGACGCCCTTGATGAGAAGGAAAAATCTCTCAGTGCCGAAAACGAAGAGGACTCTGCTCCCATTGCTGGAGATAACTTTGGTTTTGTTATGGACGAGGATATTACGAAATCTGCTTCTCATGCAGATTCCTCCCACGCTAGAGGAGAAAAGGCTACAGAAATGAATCCCTCCGAAGCCACACGTCAGCATATGAATATGACTTCACACGTAAGACCTTCTGAGGAGAATCCTTCTCCTGAAGATGAGAATGATCCGGAGAAGGAAGGCTTTATGAGATTTTTTAGTTTAATTCCAGCCCTTATGGGTAAGCTTTCACTTCCATCTCTTCCCTTAGGGGGAATAGGAGGAGTATCAAGACGGTTTATTATTCTGCCTGTTATTGTAGTGTTACTGTTGGTGCTTGGTATTTATTATCTCTTTGCTGTTAAAGCTACTGTAACGCTTCATATGGAACCTAAAAAGATTGATGATTCAACAACTGTTACTCTACGTACTGACTCCGATAATGACCTATCACAAAAAATTCTCACTGCTAAAGAGATAGCAACATCAGTTGATGGCACTGTCTCGACCACAACAACTGGCAAGAAGGATGTGGGAGAAAAAGCAAAAGGTACTATTACGTTTTATAACAATAGTGATAACAAAAAATCTATCTCCAGTGGTACCACGATCTCTTCCAGTAATAATTTGGATTTTGTCACTACAGGTGATATTGCTGTAGCATCAGCATCAGGAGATGCCACCTCATCCAAACCTGGAACTGCTTCTGTTGGTGTTATAGCTAAAAATATAGGAAATGAGTACAATCTCCCATCAGGAACCAAATTCAGTATTGATGGGGTAAGCTCGAATACGTTAGCAGGTAAAAATGACAGTGCTTTCTCTGGAGGATCCAAAAAGACAGTAACAGTTGTTGCTAAAAAAGATACCGATACTCTCATAGAAGATCTGACAAAACAACTAGAAGGAAAAGCAAAAGATGCTCTTAAAGATAAGGCAGGCGGTGGTCAACAGATCCTACCTATTTTTACTGACACTGTGCTTAGCAAGAAATCCTTCGATAAAGATGTAGGTGATGAGGCGAGCAAAGTAACCCTCCAAGGAACGATAACGTTTACAACTCTCTCATATAACACCGAAGACCTTGGCAAAGTTGCTCAGGCAGCGATCCAGGGGAAATATGATAAAGATCTTGCTCTTTCTAACAAAGGCATCATAACAGAACTCCAGGATATTAAACCAGGGAAAAATGGTGAAGCTACTGCAAGTCTTGTTATGGATGCAGGACTCCTACCAAAAATTGATGAGGAAAATGTGGTTCAAAATATAACCGGAAAATCTTTTACTGATGCGACAGCCTACCTTCAAACTCTTCCTCAGGTTAGTGGAGCTGAAATTCAACTCTCACCTTCTCTTCCGCTTCTCCCTAAATTACTGCCACGTATCAGTCACAATATTAAAATAGTACTCCAAACAAATGACTAAACTTTATACTAAGAAAAATCCAGCATTATTTCGGCGTTATGCCCGATTCTTTGGGATGTTGCTTTGCATTTTTGGGCTCATAATGGTCGGGTACTTTTCATTTCCTCTTCTTTCCTTCCAGCTCTATCTTCAGCCTGTTTTTGCTTCACAAAAATTAGCAGCTCCAATTCCTGAAGCAACCATGCTAAGTAGTAATTCTTTTCGTGACTTGATCCAATCTACTGCCGATACACTCACAGGGGTTGATTACACAGATGCCAAGAACTGGTATCCTAGTATTCAACAAGCTCATACTGATGTTGCAGTGACACATTACACGATGAGTATTCCTAAAATCCACCAAATGGATTTGGATGTATCAACAATTGATACTGATCTTTCTCATCATCTCGTTCAGTATGGGGGTACTGCTGTTCCTCCAAGCAGGGGAACTGCAGTTATCTTTGGACACTCAACACTTCCTCAACTCTTTAAACAGGGAGATTATGACACCGTATTTGCTTACGCACATACCCTTGAAGTAGGAGATAAGATAGATATTAAAGTAGATAACCTTACTTATACTTATAAGATTTATAATATTACGATTACTAGTCCTCTTGATACGTCATTTTTTGCCCAGAATTATGACGACAATTATCTTATACTAGTAACTTGTACTCCTCCTGGAACTACCTGGAAGAGACTCATTATACGAGCTCGTATCGTTAAACCTGATACGACACTACAGCCCAATGATCAATAAAGAGCAAGCATATGCATATCTGAAAGAAGTCTGGCCAACGATTTATCGTATTATCAACGGCGGATTATATTTCATATTTACAGTAATTAGAGAGTTCGTCCGTTTAGCATGGCAAGAAATAAGAGGTAAAAATAATGGATGAGATGACCCAAGCTCTGGAAGCCATTCAAAAAAAATTAGTAGGTAAAAGACTCAATTATAAAGAGATTTATGCCATCATGGATGAAATATCTCATAAACGCTTAGGTGATGTCCTCACGACCTATTTTGCTGCTTCAGGATACTCCAAGGGATTCACTGATCAGGAAATCTACTACTTAACCCGCGCTATGGTTGAGACAGGAGAAAAGCTTCACTTCAAAGGAATTGTTGCTGATAAACATTCAATAGGTGGAGTCCCTGGCACACGTACTACACTCATTGTGGTTCCTATCATTGCAGCAGCAGGGTTTCAGATACCCAAGTCTTCAAGCCGTGCTATTACTACTCCAGGTGGAACTGCTGATGATATGGAAGTTATTGCGAAGGTTGAATTTACTAAAGAACAAATTTATAAAATTGTTGAGAAGACTAATGGATGTATCGTCTGGGGAGGAAGTGTCAACATCGCTCCAGCTGATGATGTCATTATCAAAGTTGAAGAACCACTATCTTTTGAAAGCTTTGATAAAATCTTAGTCTCAATTATGGCTAAAAAAATTGCCTTTGGCTCTAATCACGTGGTAATAGATCTTCCCTATGGCGAAATGGTAAAAGTACATAGAGAAGCAGATGCTGCGGTTCTTAAAGATAAGTTTGAGAAATTAGCCAAACGTTTTGACATCAAGCTTCGCGTCCTCATGCACAAAACTGATGAACCAGCTGGACGTGGGATTGGACCACTACTTGAAGTGAAGGAATCTCTTCTTGTCCTTGAACAGGCAGCTAATCGTCCTTTTGATCTTGAAGAGCGGGCTCTGAATCTCTCAGGGACACTCCTCAATCTCTGTCTAGATGATTCACCTAAGACTCTGCGTACTCATATTATGAAAGAATATGGAGGCGGACATGAATGGGCTAGATCCCTCTTATCTACAGGAGCTGCCCATAAAAAAATGTTAGAAATAATAAAAGCTCAAGGCGGTGACCCAGAGACTAACAGTAAATCACTTCACCCCGGCAAATACTCCTATCAAGTGATTGCTAAAAAAGACGGAACTGTTAAAAAGATCAATAGCAAAAATGCAACAGTTATTGCTAAAATACTTGGTGCACCAGATAATCATAAAGCAGGAATATATCTTGACAAAAAGATTGGTGAAAAAGTAACAAAAGGACATGCACTCTATACGCTCTATACATCATCGGAATACTTACTCAAAGAAGCTAAAGATTCAACGCAGCATTTCCCGCTTCTTTATTATGCATAAAGGCATTGTTTTCCTCAGTATTGTTGCTGTCATCCTTATCGGATTTCTTTGGTGGAATCTCAATCTCCTGCCAGTTAATACCCGTGATCATAATGAGGTAATGTTCACTGTTCCTCCAGGAGCAGGAATTAAGGCCATTGCCCGCGATCTTAAAAGTCAAGGCTTAATCCGTAATCCCTTCATTTTTACTATCATGACCCAACAATCAGGTCTTGATAAAAAGATCCAGGCAGGAGACTTTCGTCTTTCACCTTCTCTTTCAAGTAAAGAGATCGCCTCCAGGCTTTCTAAAGGGGTTGAGGATATCTGGGTAACAATACCTGAAGGGAAGAGAGCTGAAGAAATAGCTGCCATATTAAAAGACAAAATCCCCGAATATGAGAGTTCATGGGAAGATGAATTGGTAAAGCATGAAGGATACCTTTTCCCAGATACTTACCTTATTCCTCATAACGCAACTATTGAAAGTATTATTACACTTCTAACATCAACTTTTGCTGAAAGATATAAAGCTGTCACGACAAATAAAAATGACCTTACAAAGGAACAGATTGTTATCCTTGCTTCACTCATTGAAAGAGAAGCTCGTCATGATCAGGATAGACCCCTTATCTCAAGCGTTATGCACAATAGACTGGAAATTGGTATGCCACTTCAGATTGATGCTACTGTGCAGTATGCGATAGGAACAGAAGGAGACTGGTGGAAAAGAGACCTTACTCTTGATGATCTAAAAGTAAACTCTTCCTACAATACCTATCTTGTGACTGGACTCCCTCCCTCACCTATTAGTAATCCTGGCCTTAAAGCACTTCAGGCAGCTGCTAACCCAGCGGATACCGACTATCTCTACTATATTACTGATAAAAATGGTATAAATCACTATGCCAAGACTGGGGACGAACATAACGCCAACATCCGGCGCTACGGCCTCTAATCAGCCACTAAAACTTGACAATTCCCATGTTGTTAGTATAATTCTGGACTGATGTCAAAAGAAGAGATCCATCCGCTTAAAGTATCGATAACTGGTATTGATGGTGCAGGCAAAAGTACTGTGACTGACTTCCTTGCATCACAGCTTGGAGAAGAAGAACGTGTAGCACGTATTTCTCGTCCATCCTATTCTGTAGTAGAAGGAGAAAAACAATTTCATTATGAGAGGTTATTAGGAACTGTTGATAGGCTGCATTCATTTGCCGATCATACTCGAAAACCTAAACTGGT
Organism: uncultured Gammaproteobacteria bacterium; assembly: GCA_964515545.1. Lineage (GTDB taxonomy): Bacteria > Patescibacteriota > Microgenomatia > Levybacterales > UBA12049 > JACROF01. The sequence goes on along the minus strand of CAZERI010000003.1, from coordinate 139,324 downwards.
CCTGGGAGCCAATGCTCTCAATGTCGTCCTCCAAGGAAGGGTAATTGAGCCAGGGCTTATCAATAAAATTAAACCTAATCTTGTATTAGGTTCCCGTGACTATCTTATAGACCCTTCCGTCTACGCTATTTATTATTCACCTCGCTTAGCAGAGAGGAGTATGGACGAGAGACTATCCTACATGCAGCAGATTAGTGGTCTAGATTTTAGAGATGTTATTTTCTTTTTAACAGTTCCTCCCCAAGAAGCGGTTGCACGAATTGAAAGAAGGATTGAGAGTGAGTCACAGCACCTATCTGGGGATAAAAAAAGAGAAAAGTGGAGACATATGCACGAACAGGAAGAACATTTATCTACTCTCCAACGCGGTTATGAAGATGCTCTTGAGGTAGTATATCAGCGGAGGAGAACACCTATCTATGAAATAGATACAACAGCCTCAAATCCTCAACAAATCACGGACTTTATCGGTAATACCATAAAAGATTTCTTAGGCCACCAGGAGGTCCTCTAATTCATATATTTACGAATTATCTCTATAGAAGCCCTTACATCTTTTCTATACTCTTTTAGACCATATAGTACATGGGGAGAAATCTCCAAGGTAATAATTTTGGTATAATTTTTATTTTTTAGAAATTTTAAGAAATCTTTAACATTCATTTCCCCTCTGCCTAAAGAGAGATGCTGACGATCATCAGTAAAATCACTTAGATGGATATTTTCAATACGCGGGAATACTTTCTGAAAATCATCACTAAGAGAAATTTCTCCTTGCTTAAAATGGCTCGTATCAAAAACCATTCCGAATTCATACTGCTTACATACCTTATAAATATTGAGAAGATCAGTTGTAGAAGTGTCGGCTTTTGCAATATGTCTATAGAGAGGAAGCGAGCTTTGTAAACCCATATTCTCAAGCATAACTTTAATAGAGTATTGCTTCATAAAAGCAGATTGAGACTCGAAATATCTCTTTTGCCTTGGACTATTGATTGGTTCATTTTTTATTGGATGGATAACCAGACCTACATTAAAACTCTTGGCCATTTTGAAGACATCTTCCTGAGGATAAAAAAGTTTAGTAAAAGAAAGTGGCTGATGGATACTAAGAATAGGAACACCGGATTTTTCTGAAAGAGCTTGCAGCTTATTCCCTAGATAATAGGTCTTCAGGCCTAGCACTATCTCTATACCATCCAGATTAAGTTCTCTAGCAAGATAAAAAAGCTGATCATAGCTTGTATCTAGGGGCAAGTCAGCAACTGAGAGGCTAATTTTAGGCTTCATTGACTATTTTCTTCGGATGCCTTTGAAGAGGCGGGATTTTTTCTTAGGGGCTGGTTTTTCTTCCTCCTGGTCTTCCTTTACCTCTTTGATCTCTTCTTTTATCTCAGCAATTTCTTGCTCTAAATGCTCTGTGTCTATCTTCTCAATCTTTTCAGGTTCAGGAGTAGCTTCTCCTTCAGACTCCTTCTCTTCTACCTCCTCATCCTGAGCTTGTTGGAGAGTTTTCTTAGACGACTCACCTTCTTTTACTTCCTCTTTGAGATCTTCACCTACAACCGGCTCTTCTTCTATAGCTGCATCTTCCCCAATTTCACGCTGGAGGACTTCAATCAATTCATCCCAGTTACCAATTTTCCTCGATCCTTCAGTGGTTATAACTTTGAGGAGCTTACGGCCTTTTTGGGTAGTAAAAAGAAGAGCGATCAGGATACCAATTAAAATACCCAACATAAAACCGTGATGGCCAGCATCTTTGTGTTCTTCTACCATAAAGCTTATTCCTTGTGGGCTTTTTTGCCTGAGGCTTCCTCATCTTTTGCTAAAAGACTTTTGATAATCTTAGCAACACTGACAATAGATGCAGCTTTAAATCCAGTTGAAAGAGAGGCAAGAGATGAGATAGGCTTCGCAATACTTTCAGTGATTAAATTTGCATGAGAGATAACATTATTAGCATGTTCTATTGTCTTTCTAACTTCCTTGAGGATAAAATACACTTGAATCCCCAAAACAACAAGAAGGATGGTAAGAACTGAGATAACGACGAAGAGAACGATCTGAACTGAATCTATCATAGAGGATGTATAGACTAGCTTACCCTACCAAATTCTACGTGTCAAGGACTGGAAGTAACCTCAACACTCCGGGTAACTAGTGACTCTTTCCCAAACTTATTTAATGCTCGTATGATGATTTTTGATTTGCCTGGGAATGTGGCAACAATCTTAGAGAAAGTACCATCGTCCTCAACTGCTACTGGGGTATTATTAACAGTAAGAGTAACGTTGGGGTCTGTCTTGCCTGTTACAGTCACATCTGAAGAGGTGACTTTCCCATCTTGGGGAGTATAGATGGTTAGAGGAGGATTGAAAAAGGCAGCTCTATATTGATAAAAGAGAAATCCTCCTAAGAGTATGAGAATGAAAATAACAGGAATAATAGCTTGTGATATCTTAAAACTTCTTTTGGGTAGTGAGTCTTCTTTTGCGAAGCTAGATGGTAAAACCTTATAGATTTTTTCTTCATCAAACTCTCGCCTAAAGAGAGCAAGTGTCTCTTTCTTAGGAAGGCCTAAATACTGAGCATAATTCTGAACGAATCCCAGGGCATAAGAACTGGAAGGAAGCTTGTTATATTCACCTTTCTCAATAGCAGCCAAGAATGATAACCTAATTTTTGTTGCTTGGGCTGCATCCTCAAGTGATAAGCCCTTCTTTAGGCGTTCTTCTTTTAATCGTTGTCCTATTCTAATCATAAAAGAATGTAAAAATACAAGTTAGAAACTAAATATACTATATTATGTGTTACAGCTTAGGTTTTAGCTTTTATTGCTGCTCTGGTGCGGACAGGAATTCTTCTGCATTACGTACAAGAACATCCCTTGGCTTTGATCCCTCAGCAGGGCCTACTATTCCTGCCTCCTCTAGCTGATCTAAAATACGAGCAGCTCGCGAGTACCCAATCTGCATCTTACGTTGAAGGAAAGAGGCAGAGGCAGTATCAAATTGGCAGACTAATCTTACTACTTCCTCAAACATAGCGTCCTTACCGCCATCTCCTCCCCCTGCTAATGCTCCTCCTTTACCTTTAAGAGGTAACGGTTGAGTGATAACCTCTTCTGTATACTCAACTGGATAGTTATTATTCTTTAAGAATTCCACTAATTTCTTGACTTCCTTCTCTGATACAAAAGCCCCCTGAATACGGGTTGGTTTGGCTGATTCAGGTGGAACATATAGCATGTCTCCACGACCTAAGAGCTTTTCTGCTCCAGGACCATCAATAATAACGCGGGAATCTATCATAGAGGATACGTTGAAGGCTATACGGCAAGGAACGTTAGCTTTAATAAGTCCTGTGATGACATTGACTGATGGGCGCTGGGTGGCAATAACTAAGTGAATTCCGGTGGCACGAGCCATCTGGGCTAGACGTGCAATAGCATCTTCTACTTCAACTGGAGCAAACATCATCAAATCAGCCAATTCATCAATAACGATAACAATATAAGGCAGTGCCTGAAAACCAGATAATTCATTATAACCCTCGATATTTCGTACTCCCCGATCTGCAAATAACTTATATCTGCGATCCATTTCAGTCATACTCCACTTAAGGGCTGAGAGAATTTTTTCTGGTTCAACAATTACAGGTGTCAATAGGTGAGGAATACCATTAAAGGCAGTAAACTCAACTCGCTTAGGATCGACCATAATCAATCTAACTTCCTGAGGTGATGCCCTAAACAATAAGGAGCAAATAAAGGCGCTAACCAAAACAGATTTTCCTGAACCAGTTGTACCTGCTACTAAGACATGGGGCATCTTACTAATATCTGCAATAATAGGGTTTCCGGAAACATCAAGCCCCATTGAAACTGCTAACTTGGATTTATTTTTCTGCATAGAACTTGAGGCAAGCATAGTACGGAGTGTTACCACTTCCAATGATCTATTAGGAATCTCAATACCTACTAAGTTACGGCCTGGAATAGGTGCTTCAATACGGATTTGGCCAGTTGGGGCTTCAGTCGCAAGCGCTAGATCATTGGTCAAAGCAGTAATTTTACTAACCTTAGTTCCTAATGCCAGCTCAAGAGCATATTGAGTAACAGCCGGTCCCAAATTAACCTCTGCTACACGTGCATCAACTCCAAAACTCTGAAGTGTTTCTTCTATCTTCCGAGCAATTTTATTAATATCTCCTCTCTCTGCTTTAGCACCAGGGGCCTCACTCAGAAGAGAAAGTGATGGGTATTCCCAGATACCTCCTCCCGTATCTCCTAAAACATTTGTTACCAGCTTTGCTGATATGAGTTCTTCTGGCTCAGGCTCTTTCTTATTAACTACGGGCGGTGTACCTTTACCATTTACCGCTACATCCTTTTGTCCACCTTTAATCTGGATAGGCTTAGATCTATCAAGTGCCGACCTATCATCCTTTTCACCCCGGGAAAATAGACGTGTGGGAATAAGCCGATGTGAGTTATCAAAGAGAGCTGTGACACCCTGAACCATTTCATCAACTGAAGTATCAAAAAAGACAATTAACCCAATAATCACTCCTGCTACAAAAACGAGGTCCGCTCCCACTGTAGTTAAAATCTCCTGGAGAATTCTAAACATCCCCGATCCGATGGAGCCACTACGAGTCACTCCTAGAACTGAAATGAAAAAGACCAAATATCCAAAAGCAACGTTAAGCTTTGAAAGGAAGAATTTCTTTAAATGCAGGAATAGAAAAGCGAAAAAGAAGGTAACAAATGGAAAGAGAAAGGCTGCTCCACCAAATTTATCTGTTAGCATCTGGTTAATCTTTTCAGAAGATTCTCCATTTCTGAGGTAAGACATGAAGAGAAGTCCTGTCAACAGAAAAAACCCAATCGCAAACAGCGTATAAACTGTATTTTTCTTTAATTTTAATTTCCCACCACGTTTCTTGTAGGATCCCCGTTTTGACTTCATAGACTTATTTATAGGAGCTCAAAAAGCATAGCATAAATAGCTACTTTTTGCATAGCTCAGGTAGCTTTAAACCTCTATAACTATTGGAAGAACAAGCGGACGACGACGGAGCTTATGATAAATATGCTTACTTGCAACTTCTTCAATTTGACGTCTGACATGCACCCAATTTGTCACTCTTCCACGCTTTTTTGAAAGGAGTACTTTCAACTCACGGGTAAGTGATGAGACTATAGTATCCGCATCTTTGGGCAGCAGTCCTCGGGCTATAATATCCGGAGTATTGACCATTTGGCCATCAGCTACTGCTACTTCAACCATAAGGATTACAATCCCGTCTTTTGCTAGCTTTTCACGGTCTCTGAGTACAAATCCTTCCACTTCTTCTCCTGATAGCTGATCAACATACACATTTTTTGTAGGAATTTTACGGCCATACTTATAGTTTCCTGTCGAGAAGATAACCTCTTGACCATTCTCGAGGATAAGGACTTGTTTGTCAGTATAATTCATCTTTTTAGCTAAATCTTTGTAGTATACAAGATGCTTATAATTCCCACTTATTGGTATCAGATACCGTGATTTAATAAGCGACATCATCAGCAGATGATCCTGCTGTGAACCATGGCCAGAGACATGGAGAAGCTGGTTCGGCTGAGAAGTAAAAGCTCTGGCTCCTGTTTTTGCAATAGTATCAATAAGATCATTAACTGCTTCTTCATTGCCAGGAATCGGATCTGCTGAAAAAACTACAGCGTCCTTAGGGGTAAGTTTGATATCACGATGTTCTCCTTCTGCAATTCGAGTCATAGCCGAATTCTCCTGTCCTTGACTTCCCGCTACAATAAGGACCATCTGTGAATCTGGGTAATTCTTCATATGCTCAAGCTCTATAATAGTTCCATCTTCCACCTGTAAGTACCCTAGTCTTCTAGCCACATCTGTTACTTTAATAAGAGATCTTCCCACGAAGGCTACTTTCCTTTTCCCTTTTTCAGAAGCTGCGATAATTTGATTGATACGGGAGACGTTGGAAGAGTAGGTAGTTACTAGGATCTTTCCCTTAAAATTTCTGAAAATATCTTCAAAGGTATTTTGTATACCTGCTTCAGAGGGAGTCTGTCCGGAGCGGTCCGACCCCAACGCATCTGACAGATGAATAAGGACTCCTTCTTTAGAACTATCAACGATACTCTTAAAATCCATTCTTTTACCATCATAGGGAGTCAAATCTACCTTAAAGTCACTACCATGATAAATAGTCCCAACAGGAGATTTGATAACAATATGTGAAGTATCAGGAATCGAGTGAGTTACCTGAATAAATTTAGCTGAAAAGCTTCCAAGCTGTAATGGACTATCGGTAAAATTAACAGAACGGATGTTAGCTGGCAAATCAAAATCCTTCAATTTAGCGTTGGCAAGAGCTGCGGTAAAAGGAGTACCAAAGACTGGAAATACAGGTAGCTGAGGCAGAATATAGGGAAGAGCTCCTATATGATCTTCATGCCCATGAGTAAGGAGGAGTCCCACAATTTTTTTCTTGGTTTGAAGAAGATAAGTAATATCAGGGAGGAGAAGATCTACTCCAATCGCTGAGGCATCTGCAAAACCAATACCGCAATCCACTATCAATATCTCATCACGATACTCATAGACGTACATATTCTTCGTAACATCTTCAATTCCACCTAAAGGAATAAATGAGAGAGAATCTTGAGGGAAAGGGCTATCCTTTACAACTTGTTTATTTTTAGTGTCCATTGGAGCATAGTATACAACTTTTTGTGTTCTCATTTCTTATTTAGGGTTACCATGTCGGTAAAAACTCTTTTAGATTCATATCTGTTATCCTAACAGTCTGCACCTTTCCTTCTACAATCCGCCGAGCAACACGCCGACACATTCCTTCAATGGTACGTTCCAGCGAACGAATCCCAGAGTCAAATCCCAATGGTCTAATGATTCCAGGCCATACTGCTTCATCAATCACCAGCTGTTGTTCTGAAAGGCCCGCTTCACTTCTAATTTTGTTAAATAGATAAACTTTCGCGATCACAATTTTCTCCTCGTCTGTATAGGAAGGCATCTGAATGATCTCTAGACGATCAAGGACTGCTGTTGAGATATTAGTTGTATTATTTGCTGTTGCGACAAATAACACATTTGACATGTTATAGGCATAATCTATGTAATGATCAGTAAAAGCAAAGTTCTGCTCAGGGTCTAATAACTCGACTAAAACACCCATGATATCAGCTCGTGCAGATTCAGTAACACGATCTAATTCATCCAAGAGCATCACTGGATTACTTGTCTGAGCATGGAAGAGTTTCTTGATAACATATCCAGGCTCACTATCAGGAAATGCTTTGGACTGTCCGCGCAGCGCCCTTGAATCTGCCATTCCTCCAAAGGGAATACGTTCAAACTGCTTCCCTAATGCTTCTGCAATAGACTTAGCTAACGTTGTTTTTCCAGTTCCTGCCAACCCTACTAAGCAGAGGATTGGCGCTCTTTGAACTGCTTTGTGATTACCTTCTTTCATATTCAAAATAAGAGTTGCTAGGTAGTCTAATATTCTTTCCTTAATAGTAACTAACCCGTAATGATTTTTATCCATAATTTGTTTGGCTTTAACTAGGTCTAGTGTATCTGCGCTCTGTCTCTGCCATGGAAGACCGACTATCCAATTTACATACGTTGAGGTATTTTCATATTCCAAGATGTAATTAGCACTCATAAATCCGGCACTTGCTCTAATAAGAGCTAATCGTGAGATTCGCTCTAGGAGGTTTTGTTTGAGAAGATCAGGAAGTTCTGTCTTTTCTACCCGTTCACCCAGTTTTCTAATCTGATCTACAGACTCACCTTTATCAGAAAGATCTGCAGGGGGTGTGTTTGATGGAGTAATTGTCGGGAGAGCAGTATCCAACATAGTACTATATTAGCCGAAATTAAGACAAAGAGAAAGAGAGCTTATCGATTAGTAGTGGGTACGACGACGAGTTGATCCCTGCGTACGATTTTTCTCCATGCGCTCTCTTCGGAATTGCTGAGCTAAAGGGTGATCGCTTCGAGATGAAGGTTGGTTATCATTACGAGGAAAGTCACGATTATCCCGAGGGAAGCCTGTACTCTCTGAACGGCGCTCATATGGTTTACGGTCATAAGGACGTCCTGATCGTCTCTCAGAGCCTCTGTAATCATTCCTAGGACCTCGTGGAGAGTATCCTCCCCGATTATTACCTTCTGAAGATCCTGAACCTGACTGAGATTCATTATCTTCACCTTGAGCCCCAAATTTCATAGTAAGATTAATACGTCCCTGATCATCTATCTCATAGACTTTTACCTTGACAATTTGTCCAAGTGAAACGACATCTTCAGGACTCTTAACAAATCCCTCGCCCATTTTTGAGACATGAACCATTCCTTCTTTACCAGGAAGGATCTCAACAAAGGCTCCAAAAGGTAAAATACGTTTTACAGGTCCTTCAAATTCTTCTCCTACTTGTACTTCTCGTGTTAACCCGCTTACCCAATCAATTGCTTTAGTAACAGCTTCTTGATCAACGCCTGAAATGGTGACTGTACCATCATCCTCAACATCTACTTGTGCACCTGTTGAAGCAATAATATTCTTGATAGTCTTTCCACCAGGACCGATAAGCTCACCAATTTTTTCAACAGGAATTTGTAGTTGCTCAATTTTGGGAGCAAAAGCCGAAATAGTTGAGCGAGGTTCAGGAAGAACTGCCAGCATTTTCTTAAGAATCTCCATACGAGCACTTCGTGCTCTATCAAAAATCTCTTTAACCTGTTCATCAGTAAGTCCTGGAACTTTAACATCGAGTTGAATTGCAGTTACACCTGTTTCAGTTCCTGCTACTTTAAAGTCCATATCTCCAGAAAAGTCTTCAAGGCCAATAATATCTGTAAGCAAGACATAGTCTTTCTCATCAGACATCATTCCGATAGAAATACCTGCAACTGGACTAAGAATAGGAACTCCAGCATCCATTAATGCCATCGTGGATCCACAGGTTGATGCCATAGAGCTTGAACCATTTTGTGACAAAACTTCAGAGACGACACGAATTGTATAAGGAAACTTCTCCTGAGATGGAATAACTCCTAACAACGCACGTTCTGCAAGTGCGCCATGGCCAATCTCACGACGAGAGGGCGTACCAATACGGCCAGCTTCCCCTACAGAATATGGCGGTCCTGAATAGTGATGAATATATCTCTTTGATTCTTCTCCCTCTGCAGATTCGATAAGCTGTTCCATACGAGGAGATCCAAGCGTAACAATTGAGAGCGCCTGGGTAAGACCTCTCTCAAAGATAGCTGAACCATGTGTACGAGGTAATACTCCAGCTTCAACAGTGATAGTACGGACTTCATCAATCTTTCGACCGTCTGGACGATCCTTTTTGGTAATAACATTACTTCTTATGATCTTAAACATAACTGCCTCTAATGCTTTCGAGAATGTTTTCTTATCTAATTCTCCATTTTCATTAGCCATCTTGTACTCATCAACTATTTTTGTTAGAAGTTCATCAGTCTCTGAACCACTTCCTTCTTTATTAGCACGGCCTTTAATCAGGGCTCCTACCTCAGCTTTGTAGCCTTTTTCAATCACCGTAATTGCTTCTTTCAAAAGAGCATTAGGAGTAACTTCTTGTTTGGTCTGCCCAACTTTTTTAACTAACCCTTCTATGAACTCAATCATCTTGCGAGTTTCTGTATGAGCATCAACAATTGCTCCATGGATAACATCCTCAGGAACCTGCATAGCGCCAGCTTCAAGCATAACTGTTAACTCTTTACTCTGTGAAACTACGATATCCAACTCAGAGGATTCCCCTTCGGTAGCTGTAGGGTTTGCAATAAGTGCTGACTTTCCTGCAGACTCATCTTTTTTAGTACCCATGCGGATAGCGCCAATTGGGCCTTTCCATGGGATAGGAGAGATAGCAATAGCAGCAGAGACTGCATTTAGTGCCAAAATATCTGGCTCATGTTCGCCATCCACTGAAAGGACAGTTACCACTACCTGGACTTCATTTTTATATTCTTTAGGAAAAAGTGGACGGATAGAACGATCGATAAGACGACTAATAAGGATAGCCTCATCAGTCGGACGACCTTCACGTTTTACCCAACGGCTTCCTTTAATACGTCCGCCAGCATAAAGCTTCTCTGTATATTCAACGCTAAGCGGAAAATAATCAATATCTTCTCGAAGTTTACCGGCAACAACCGTCACCAAAACAACGGTATCTCCTAGTCGGGCAAGTATAGATGATGTAGCTTGAGGAGCAAGGCGACCTATTTCAAAAGTGAGTGGTTTACCTGCGAAATCAAGTGTAGCAGAGGTTTTTTGCATTTATTTAGTCTTTCAATCCAATCTTCTTCTTTATATCAGATGCTCTAGTTTTATCTACTTTAACTAAGAAGTTAAGAAGACGGCGTCTTTTAGCAATCATTGAGAGAAGTCCACGTCTACTGTGGACATCGTGTCCATGATCTTTTAGATGATCTGCAAGACGAGTAATACGATGAGTAAGAAGAGCTATCTGTACTTCAGGACTCCCTGTATCTCCATCGACTGTTTGGAACTCTTTAATAATATCTTGTTTCTGTGTTGTTGAAAGTGGCATAGGAGTGTATTATACCAAGTTTGCGAACGTTCCGCAACAGAAGGCCTTAGACGTTAGTTGAACCTTTGTACACTTTTGGCGTTAACCAATCAGAAGGTGGTTTTTGTGAGGGAGTTGTAGTCTCCTGCTGAGGCTGTGGTTGAAGCTGTTGAGGTTGTGCTTGCTGCTGTGGACGAGGCTGGTTGTTACGATCTTCACGGCGTAACTGATCTTGACGGTTCTGAGACTGCGTCTTTAACGCCTCACGGATTGCATCACGACGAACCTGTCTATCATTCTGACGAGATGGACTTTGCTGTGGCTGTATTTGCTGACGCTGTTGTGGTCGTGCTTGAGGTTGGAACTGTCTTTGCTGAGCTGCAGGTTGAGGAGAACGAACTGAACGGACTGCACCACGCTTCATAAAAATTGATGCTATTTCAAATGCCAAATATGACGTATTTGGATTCTGGAAATTATTGGTAGCGTTAATAATACCTGAAAGGAGATTTTGTGATTCATCGACATCTACTTCATATCCAAGGTTAAGCATTAAATCAGCTACCTGTTCTGAGAGAGAGGAGAACTTAGGCGAGACAAGAACCATTCCGCCAAATCCTTCGTTCTGACTACTGTTATCAATATTAATGATTGTTACATCGGTAAGAGCGTCTTGAGGAAATAATCCCCCAATATCAGAGAGACGCTGAACTCCTACTGTTACGAGAAGATCAGGCTTATCAGCTCCGCGTTTAAAAAGGACATCCTGCTCAGAAAAAGTAAGACCGTTGGCTCCAGCTTTAACTACAATATTGAGCTGGCCATTATCTATAGTGTAGGAGACTTTTTCAATTTCACCTTCACGATAAGGGAAAGAAACAACGAGATCGCCCCCTGTTCCTTCATTTGAACTTTTTACTTTATCAATACCAACAAGTGAAGAGAGCTCCACAATAGGCTCAGTTGGTGAAACAACAGTAACTCTTTTACCTTGGGAAGAAAAATTTAGGTAGAGAGAGAGGGCAGCAGCCATCTGATCAATAGTTGGGTTCTGTGATACAGCAATTGAGACCAGCTGACTTGATGCTATAGTATCTTTAATTTGTTGAAGCGCTTGATTATCCATACTATCCTATATTATTCATGGGATAGTACCACATCTCCGGCTTGAAAGTCAAGCATAGGTGTAATAACTATGCCTGCTTCATGCCCCTTCTCAACCTTTGAAGTAGGGTTCTTACCTATACGGAGAGAACTCACCTGTGACTCACCTATAATATCTTCACCTCTTAGAATTCTGATCTTATCTCCACGTGCAATTCGGCCATCAGTAACTGTTATCCCTAAGGCAAAAGTCTTCTCGAAGGGAAACTTTGCCAAAATAGTAGCTGTCCCATAAATTTCTTCAATTTGTGAAAGCCGTTTTCCTTCCAATACATCAGCCAGCTCATCTAAAAGTTCATAAATGATATTATAATTTTTCATAAGTACCTTTTCGGTACGTGCTAGCTTCATAACCTCAGGTCTCATTTTAGAGTTAAAACCGATAATAATTGCACCTGTAGATTTAGCATGAAGCACGTCACTTTCACTCATTTCACCGGTTTTTTCCTCTAGAACATTAATTTTTTCTGGAAGAGCATGGGTAATAGCTTCGACTGATCCCTGCGAATCAGCTACTAAAATAATTGGGATTTCTTCCTGATTTGCCGAAGGAGAATAAGCAAATTCTTTCCTCAGGCTTTCTTCTCTCTGATTTTTACTAGAAGGTTTGTCCCCAATAATACTCCCCACAGCTGGTACTTTCAGAAATCCTAAAACCTCAACGGCGTCTCCGATAGTTGCTTCTTGAAGCATTTTACCTGCATCGTTCATGATGGACCTCACTTTAAACGATCCATTCTCATCAAAGGCTTCTTGGCGTGGCATCATCTTACCGTCTTTAATAACAAGAGTTGCACGGGGACCTGCTTTCTGATCCAATCGTGACTCGATAACAATAGCACGTAAAGGATTTCCAGGACTAACAGAACGGGGATGAGAAGACTGCTGCACTTCCTCCACCAGAAGAATAAGATCCAGTAATTCTTTGATATTATGGTTCGTTTTAGCAGCTACCTCAATAACCGGAACATCTCCACCCATTCCCTCAAGCATAATCCCTTCACGGAGCACTTGTCCCTTAACCTTTTCTGGATTTTTAGTAGGAAGATCTGATTTTGTGAGAACGACAATCATAGGAATACCTGATGCCTTTAAAACATTAATACTCTCTCTTGTTTGGGGCATTACCCCATCAACACTTGAGATTATCAATAGGCCTATATCCGCTGCTAGAGCTCCGCGACTACGCATCTGGGAAAAAGCCTCATGTCCTGGGGTATCAATGAAGGTAATCCTCCGTGGTTTGCCATCATTGAGGATCTCGACGCTGGAAGCACCAATTTTTTGGGTGATACCACCATGCTCACGCTCAGCAATAGATGTTTGACGGATAGCATCAAGGAGAGTTGTCTTACCATGGTCAACATGACCTAAAACAGCTACGACTGGAGGATAAAAGATATGTGATTGATTTTCGTTTGGCATAGGTTGTAATTGATATAAAACGTTGAGTTCATAGCGATATTACTCAGTCGTTTCTTCTTGTGATTGATCAGTAGTATCAGTTGTGGGAGGGATAGACTCCTCTGCAGATGCATCAGGCGCATCAACAGGTGTCTCTGCTGCTTCATTTTCTTCGAGTACCTGCTCTTGCTCTACATCTTGTGCAATTTCAGGATTCTCTTCTGCTTCAACAGTATCTTTTACCACATCAGCACTCTCTGTATCTTGAGAAGCTGTTTCCTCTTTAGTCTCTGGCAGCTCCTCCTCGTGAGGAAGCTCTGCTCCTTCAATCTCAATCCGATATCCCGTTAACTTGGAAGCTAGACGCACATTTTGACCGTCTTTCCCAATTGCTAATGATAATTCTTCCTGAGGAACTATGACTGTCGCTATTTTTTCCTCTTCATTAAGACGGACTTGGACATTTTTCGCAGGAGATAATGCTGCTGCAACATAACTAGTAGTATCTTCCTGCCACTGAATAATGTCTATTTTTTCTACTCCGCCTACTTCTTGAATAATGGCTTGGACACGGACACCTTTCTGTCCCACACAGCTTCCTACAGGATCAATACCGCTTTGGGTTGAAGCTACTGAAACTTTAGAACGATTGCCAGGCTCACGGACAATTGCTCTCAACAAGACACTTCCCTGTGATACCTCAGGTACTTCTCTCTTGAAAAGTCCTTCTAGAAGGCCATTATCAGCTCGTGATACTATGACTTCTTCACCCTTAACTCCTTCTCTAATATCTTTAATAAAAACGACTAAGCGTTGATTCTGATAATATTTTTCATCACGGATTTGTTCTTGAGGAGGCATAATAGCCTCTGTTTTACCGATATCAACAATAATATTTGGACCGGCAAAACGAAGAACCGTACCATTCACAATCTGACCTAATTTATCTTTATAGTCTGAGATGATAGCTTCTTTTTCTTTTTCTCGGATTTTTTGGAGGATAACTTGCTTAGCAGTTTGAGCTGCGATTCGGCCGAACCCTGGAGGGGTTACATCTTCGCCATTATGGAGAATACTTGCTTCACCAGTATTAGGATTTAACTCTGCAGTGTATTCCTCCACCTCTACACCAGGATGATCTTTACGATAAGCTGCAAGAATTGCATTACGGACTGTATCTAAGACAACTTCTACATCAACTCCGCGTTCTGTAGCGACCTGATTGAGTGCAAGGGCAAATTCTGATCTTTGTACTGCTGGCATAGTTTTGTAAGTATACCAGATCAGGCAGGCTGTATCAACCCAAATGAATCATATCGAGGATTATTGGCAGACAGAATTCAGCACGTCTTTAAACATGCTGTCAATTGCTGAAGGACTATTACTATTTTTTGCATATGTTGATTTAGAAGCAATAGCACTTAAGAGTTTCTTTGCCTCATTGTAGATTACTGTCTGCGTCTCACGCGGTCCGGAGTAAATCCCCACTGAATATACCTTACTAGATTTTCCTTTCATAGTTGAGGTTAGATCAGGAGATATACGTGGATCTTGTTTACGCGCAAAACAAACTGGATTAGATCCATTAGCCTGTACGACACAATCATCATCCCATATTTTTGTTTCAGGTACTCCGTCTGTAAATACAATAGTGACGAAATTATAACCCTGGTTTGCGTAGGTTACCTGATCAACGTTAAGATTATTAAGTGACCTCTGGAATGCATTACGCATATATGTTCCGTCAGTCTCTCCCCCATTATAAGCAGTAAGTTTGGTAAGCTTATCACTAACTAATTTTTTATTATCTTTATATTTGGTAAAAGGGAGTTGAGTTATTGACCCTCCCGTATTAGGAAAAGAAGTAAGCCCCGCAAACGTTACTGCACCGACTACGGTATCATCTTTTAATTGATCGACCAAGTTCTTCATTGCAGTATTGAGCTGACGGATCTTATCATCATTATTCATTGAGGCAGATACGTCCAAGACAAGATTGAGAGCTATTTTGTTAAGACAAGCCTGAGGAGTAGGAGTAACTACTTTGGTCGGAGTTGGAGTCGGAACAGGAGTGTCACTCGGCTTTATTTTTATATCAACAAGCTGTAAAGCACTTTCTGAGCTCTGTTTAGCAGAGTCTGGATCGATAGTCACCTCAGATGAAGCAGTAGGATTCTGATTAAGGCTAGGAAGGAGCCCTCCGCTTAAGGCAAATGCACCTGCCATAACAGTTGCTAGAACGAAAATCACATAGATTCCGCCATCCCCTTTAAAGAAAGAAAGTACCCGATGATGAAGCTTACGGCGATGGGTCTTACTTTTGGAACGAGCCCTAGTACGTACTGAGTGTCTTTTCTTCATGGCAGCATTATTAGAGTAGAGGGATACCAGCAAGTTGTCAAGAAAAGGTACCTATACAATAACAAAAGAATTATTTGCATCTACAGCGAGCCTCACGTGATTACCTCTTGTGACCGATGATGTAAGCAGTTTTTGTGACAGTAGATCTTCTATAGTATCTTGGATATATCTCCTGATGGGACGAGCTCCCATTTCTTTGTTGTATGCTTCCTTGCCCACTTTAGTTAAAACAGCATCATCAATTTCAAGAGTAATATCTTTCTCTAGAAGCTTTTTCTTGAGTTCACTGAGTAGATGCCCAGCAATAGTATGAACCTCTGTCTCAGTAAGAGGTTTAAATGTCACTACAGCATCAAATCTGTTGAGAAGTTCAGGTTTAAAAATATTATGAGACTGGAGATATTCTGATAAATCATTTTCAAATTGCTTATCAACTATTCTTCCTTTCGTGATTGCATCATGGATAAATTCAGATCCAGCATTAGAGGTAGCAATAATAATGGTATTAATAAATGAAATCGTTTTCCCTTTGTTATCTGTTAATCTTCCATCCTCTAGTATCTGTAAAAATAGGTCACGAATCGAGGTATGTGCCTTTTCGAATTCATCAAGAAGGATCAGTGAGTATGGATGGTCTCGTATCTGCTCAGTAAGTTCTCCTCTCTCCTCGCCTTGTCCTGGAAGAGACCCAAGTAATCTTCGTTGTCCTTCTTCATCAGCGTATTCACTCATATCAAACCTGATCATAGTGGCTTCTCCTCCAAAATAAGTATTAGCCAGTGTCTTTGCTGTTTCTGTTTTACCAACTCCCGTGGGTCCTAAAAAGAGAAATGAGATAGGCCGTTTTCTATCTTCTATCCCAACTCGTAACCTTCTCATTGCCTCACTTAGAACATGTACAGCTGCATCTTGGCCAATAATATGATTATGCAGAACATCTTCTAAATGAAGAAGGAGGCTTTTTTCTTCTTGAGTCGGTTCAGATAGAGCAATTTTAGTCTTTTGTTCAACAAGCTTAACCACAGCATCTCTTTCTAATAACCGCCTTTTTGACTGAGGATAGATAGGAGCATCCGTCAATAGTACTCCGCTTACCGCGTCCGATAGGAGAGCAATCGCACTCCCTGGCAACACCATACTTTGGCTATAGCGGTCGGCATATCTGACTGATTCGACTAATGCAGAGTATGTAACAATAACAGAAGACTTTTTCTCTATCTCTTGTGTTTTTTCCATTACCATAAGCTGAGCCAGATCCTCATTAACCTCAGCTATTTTTATCGGAGAGAACAACTGATTAAGGGAGCTTCTCTCTAGATAGGTTTTATACGCTCCTTCAGTCATACTGGCAATAATCGGGATCGTACCATTTTTAAGGTAAGGGGCTAATGCCCCCGATAAGTCTAGTGAAAAAGTTCCGCCCCCAATCATATTTTGGAAATCAGGGATATAAAGAATGATATTCTGAGCATGAGACACCTCTGCAATAATTGCTTCAATACGGGCCTGCAAATCACCTTGAGTTGTTGCGCCCGCAAGTAATGTTCCGACTAACAGCTCCAAAATTGTCTTGGAAGCAAGCCCTCTATGTATCCTCCCGCTATAGCTGTCGAGTGCCAGTTTCTGGATTAGCTGTTCTTTCCCCACTCCCGCTTCCCCTACTAACACCAGATTATTATTTTCCTGCTTTGAAAGAACCTCCTTAATTAATTCATATTCTTTTTCTCTACCCACAATAGAAACATCATGCTCCGTTAGACTATTAGTAAAATTTCGTGTGTAGTTTTTAGTCTCAGGAGTCCAACCAATTACTAAACTTTCTCCAAGGCCCCCGCCGTTTCCTTCAATATGGAAACGTTGATGTTCTTCTTCTTGTGGATAAATAAGCCGAGTCCATTGTAATATTGCCAATATATCTTTAGGTTTCAATTTCTTGTTAAAAAGTAGTTGCGTTTTTTCTTCACTCAGTAATAAATATGAGGCCAGAATATCAACTGTAATGATTCTTTTTCCATTAATTGACCTTACTAAAGAATATGCTTCTTGAGGAAGAAGTGCATTCCCTAAATCATTCTTAACTAATTCTTGAGGAGAGATTGCTGCCCTTTCCAGAAAAAAGTGGACTTGCGGATACCTCAGTAAGTCTTTAACTACATCATATGCCAGAGAAGATGCATGCATCGATGAGAGAGCCTGGAGACTCATCACATGGAGTGCATCTTTCTCTTCTACCTCCGGCACTATCTTTTTTGACTGGACCAAACTGATCTTATACCGATAAAATATCTCAATCATTACAAAAATATTGAACAAAGCAAGAAAGAAAGTCGGCGAAGAATGAGAGAAATTACCCATAATAACTGCCAGTGTTAATACAACTGGGATAGAAATCCTAAGGAATCGAATCAGGATATTATGATAGAGACGGTAAAATGCTATAAAATGATGGTCCATAGTATCACCAAATCAATAACGCTAGCGTTACTAAAGGAAAGATTAAAAATCCTCCTAAAAGTAATATCTCTAGGAGCAAAATTGGAATAAAGAGAATAAGAGAAGCGAGAATAACCATCGTCTTTACTACCATTCCCATCCCAATAGAAAAACCAACCAGTCCTTTACGATATTCATTTTTAATAGGCTGAAAAAAAGTTCTTAAGAGAAGAGAGATGGAGAAGAAGCGAAAGAAAGCCTTATTAATCTCAAGAAAATGGCGAAGTATGCTAACAGGAGCTTCACCAAACCAAAACGAAAGAAAATAAAAAGGCAAGAAAAAATAGGCAGACATATAGTGACAATTAATCTATTCTAGTATAGGAAGTTACGAGGTAAAACTCAAATTAGAAGTCTTTTCTAAGAAGCGCTAGCAACTGCATCAGAAGATGTAGGAGCAGACATAGTATCACTCACGTGATCAGCGGTATTGAGAAAGGGCGGATTATAATCAGGAGTTGCGAACTGCGGAGTACTAGGTAACTCTCCTTCTGCATGATCATTAGGCATAGCTTGTGCTTCACCACTACCAACAGGGGAAGGAGTCGTAGGAGGAGTCGAGTCAGGGGATGAGGCAGTCTCTTCTGCTTCCTGCGCATCTGACTTAGTATCAAGCTTGGGGGCTCCACTTCCTTTAGAGAAGCTAAATGTACTTTTCTCTTGATCATAATCAATAACAATAGTATCTCCTACCACAAACTCTTTCCCTATAAGAAGCATAGCCACCTGATTCTCAATCGATGATTGGATTAATCTTCTCAAAGGTCTTGCGCCATATACAGGATCATACCCTTCCTGAGCTAATTCTGCTAACGCTTTATCTGTTGCCTGCATATGATATCCTTGCTCTTCTAAAAGTTTGGCAGTCTTAGCAATACCCAATTTAGCAATTCTAGTCATATCTTGACGCCTGAGAGGCTTAAATATAACTACATCATCAAAACGATTCAGGAGTTCTGGTCTAAAGAATTTACGGAGTTCATTTGTTACAAGTCCTGATAATTCAGCAAACTGTTTGTCAAATTGTTCTTGTGACTGAGGTGTTGCTGAGGGACTGTCAGATGTTTGAGCCTTATCACTTAGTTGTTGCTGGATAAGAGCACTCCCAATATTTGAGGTCGCAATCACGATAGTATTTTTAAAAGAAATTGTATTCCCTTTATTATCCGTCAAACGTCCATCTTCCAGAAGCTGGAGCAGTATATTAAAGACATCCGGATGGGCTTTCTCAACTTCATCAAGAAGAACTATTGAGTATGGCTTAGCACGTACTGCTTCTGTTAGTTGTCCTCCCTCTTCATAACCCACATATCCGGGAGGTGCTCCTATGAGCTTAGCTACTTCATGTTTTTCCATATATTCACTCATATCCAACCTCACAAGAGCATCATCCCGCCCAAAGAGAATCTCGGCAAGAGTCTTGGCTAATTCCGTCTTTCCGACTCCTGTAGGACCCAAGAAAATAAATGATGCAATCGGCCTATTCGCAGGAGCAAGGCCAATACGCCCTCGTCTTACTGCCTCTGCTACTGCTGCTACTGCTTCTTCCTGATCTATAAGCCGATCGTGGATCCTATCCTCAAGCTTAAGCAGCTTTTGACTTTCATCTTCTGTAAGCTTGGTGATTGGTATACCAGTCCAGTTACTGACTACCTTTTCTATGTCTGATTTCACTACTTGATTGCCAGCTGCCTGAGGTGTTGGAGATGTTGCTTCGGACATTCCATTATTGGCTAGCTTCTCATCATCTTTTTTATCTTTAGCCGACTCAGCCTTTGCAGGTCCAATTCTTCCTAACTTTACATCTGCTGCAGCTTCATCAATAAGATCCACTGCTTTATCTGGCAAATACCTCTCTCCTATATATTTCTTAGAGAGCTTTACCGAAGCAACCAATGTATCATCAGGGATAGTTACACCATGAAATTTTTCATATTTTGGACGAAGAACTTTTAGCATCTCAACGGCTGCTTCTTCTGAAGGCTCATCGCAAAGTATTGGCTGAAATCTTCTTTCAAAGGCCTTATCTTTTTCGAAATACTTTCTATACTCAGCTGTGGTCGTAGTACCTATAATCTGCATATGCCCTCGAGCCAAATGGGGTTTAATAATATTTGATGCATCGAGTGCTCCATCTGTATCACCAGCACCAATAAGAGTATGAATCTCGTCAATAAAGAGGATAGCTTTCCCCTCAGAGGCAATCGTTTCATTGATTACACCCTTAAGACGTTCTTCAAATTCCCCTCTATGAGAAGCACCCGCTACCATAGACGCCAGATCTAATTGGTAAATTCTTTTATCTTTCAGTCCAGATGGAGTCTTTCCTGATACAATTGCTTCAGCTAACCCTTCCACAATAGCTGTCTTCCCAACTCCTGCCTCTCCAATAATAATTGGATTATTCTTCGTACGGCGAAGCAGAACATGGATCAGACGATCTTCTTCCCGCTCACGTCCAGCGATGGGGTCCAGCTTTCCGGCTTTGGCTTCCTCGGTTAGATCGATAGCATACGTTTCAAGTACCGATTTCTTACCGGTTGTATAAGTGGGAGATTTAGAGAGTCTTTCTCCAAGCTGTTTACTGGTAACACCCTTTTCATCTAGAACTTTTGCCACATCGTTTGAGCTATTACACAATGCGACTAATAAATCCTCAGGAGCAATAAATGTTACGTTACGAGCCTGAACATCACGATAGGCGACCTCAAAAAGACTTGTACTTGCATCGCTTAGGGTAGCCAAACCTACAAAGGTACCTATAGCTTCTTTACTTTGTATTTCTTTAGCTAATTTGGGCGCATCAACAGAAAAGCCTTCAAGAAGCTTGAATATTTGCTCATCATATAAAAGTCCTAACAGCAGCTGCTCAGGTTCAATTTTTTCATGACGCACTTTTTTTGCTTCATCTTGAGCATGATGTAGAACTTGAGTCATTCGGGCGTCTAGATGGGAGAGCGCCGAAAGATTTTGACGAAGTGAAGGATCAAGGCGGGATGTCGCCGAAACACCATCTCCTTGTGAAGAGGCCATATCTTGTGGATGTGGCGGTTCCACTACAGGTTTATCGGAAATAACATCTTTATGTTGGTTGAACAGGTTACCAAGCATAGTTCTATTTAATAGTATTTTCTTTGAAAGAGCAAGTCTCCTCTTACTCCTTTTCTACTGATTCATTACTCTCAACAGCCATTTTTTGCTGATTTATTGAATTCTCCTTCTTTTCAACAAAAACCTTTTCCTCTGTACCTTCTAGCGTCTGTAGAGCCATACCCGCAGCTTCTTGTTTGGCTCTCAGATACTGAAGAACTTCATTTTGGGAAAATCCGCCCAAGAGAAGAAAGGGAAGGATATCATTTACCTTAGTCATTCCTAGCTGGACATTATTCATATCATCTGATGAAAGGAGGTTAATAACTTCCTCTACTTGCTGCTTTTCCTCTGTAATCCAATCCACACGTGCCTGTTCTTGACCATTCCTTCCCGGCGGAACTGTCCCATGCAAATACATTTCATAGAGCATCTGTTTCACCTGCTCATAATCATCAAGACTCACTTTTTGGATACGATTTTCTCGTGGGAATCGCTCTACTCTAACTCCTCTTGCTCTTTTTGTCTGCTGAGTAAGAAGTTTAAGTAGTAGCTTAGAGAACGGATCCGATGATTTCTGAATCGTCTGATAGAGATTGTTTATCTCTTGAATCGTTTCCTTAGGAAGCGTGATATATTCTTTCATAATACTTGTTGCCAATGGATCTTTCTGTGAAGCCTTTTCGAGCAGCTGCACACGAATTTTGTTGGCACTGACAGACGTAATTGTATTCTGAGTAGCAGTAAGAATACTTGATGCCACCTGACTAGTTGCTTTCTGAGACTTGAGATTATTTCTCAAAGAAATGAATGTCTCTTTATCTTTCTCATTAGCTATGAGATGTTCAGGGTCATGGAGATTCTGCAGAAGTTTTATAATAGACTCAGTCTCCGTCTGGGATATCTTATCTACAAGCTTCATTACTTGAGTTGCGATAACATCTGATTCTTGACGTGCTTTAACCAACTCATCACGTACTTGTCTGTAATATGATTGATCATCCTCTGATGCAAGGGATGGATCAAGAATTGTTTTAAGAGTCATTAGGAAATCATGCTTTTCACCAACTGTATCCATTGTCTGTGATAATCCCAACGCATTAATTATCATTTGTGCAGTGCTATCACCTTTCTGAGCTTGATCCTGAAGTGTTTGCTTAATCTTTAAAAGATTTCTTTGTTCAGATGGAGAAGCTATATCCTCTGGATGTGATAATTGAACAAAAAGTTTTTTGAGATCCTGGACAGTTCTTCCTTCTTTCTTTGTCTCAAAGCTTGCTATATCACGGAGTGTTGGCAGAGGAAGACGAAGCTGGGAGACAACTGAAGAAGGAGAATCTAGTTGCACTTCCTGTACTGGGGAGTATGTACTAGTCTGGATCTGTATTGGAGCATTGGCTTGAGACTGAATGATGACTTTTTCAGCTGGGATTGGTACCGATGGGGCACTCCCTTTTACTTCATCATTCTTTATCTCAATAGATGCTGCCAAGTGACCGGTTGCCTCTTTTGCTGCACGTTCTGCATTAAGTAGTGTTTCTTCCTCCTCTTCTTTTTCTGAAACATTCTCTACTACACTCTTTCCTGCCTCCATCTTAGCCTTCAAGTAGGCAATGATCTCCGTCTGAGAAAAGCCTCCAATTAAAAGGAAAGGCAAGATATCAGAGACTTGTTGCATGCCTTTCTCTACATCCTGAGGATTGGGGGAGGAAAGGAGGCTAATAGCCTCTTGGATACTTGAGATATCCTGATCAATCCATTGTTTTCGTGTCTGCTGACTATTTGGCACTTCCAAATTCTTATAATTATCTGTCCACATCTTCTTGACAGCCTCATAGTCATCCAACGATACCTGCTGAATCCGATTTACTTGAGGGAGAACACCTGACTTTAATTTTGCTGTTGCCGAGAATGAAGCTGCTTGTGATTTTTCCTGTGAAGAGATCGTTTTAAGAAGAAGGGTGGCTAGTGGGTTTCCTGATTTACTTTCTTCCTTCAGAGTCTCATATAACTTCTCCATATCTTTTTCAGAGGTCTTATCAGTAACTGATACTGTCTTAAGAAGCTCTGTAGCCAATGGATTACCTTGCGCCTTAGCCTCGATCAACTCCTGCTGAATCTTTTTGACTTGTTCTGTTGAGGTACTACTCTCAAGAGTCTTGCTAAGAAGAGTAGCCAGTGGATTACCTGATTTGCTTGCAGAGGTTATCTTTTCACGAAGTGTAGTAAATACTTCTCTGTCTTTATTGTCAGTTATCTTCTCTGGACTAGCAAGCTGATTGAGAGTCTTCTGAAGATTCTGAACTTGATTGGTTGTATAGTTATTGACAGAGGTAAGAATATTTTTAGCAAATTGATTCCCCGCATCAGATGCTTTAATTAATTCCTGCCGGATCTCAATAATTTTCTGTTGGTCCCTTTTTGAGATAATTGTCATCGGATGAGATAGATTTTCAATCATTTGCTGGGTCACTTGTGCAACTGAAGACTGCGAGGATGAAGAAATTGAGGAAGAATATGTATTATACGTATTTGCTGCATTTAAAATAGATGCTGCAACCTGGCTGCCTTTTTGTCCTTCAGTTACTAAGCGATCATGGATCATTTTTACTCTCTCCCGCTCAGTCACAGATGTTACAGAAGCCGGATTTGCAATATTGATCAGGTTTTGGCGCGTTCTTTCTATCTCTTGCTGAGTCCTCACATCATGAGAAAGTTTCGTCGTTTCAAGACGCGCAATATCCCTCATAGTAGGAATTGAGAGATTGGTCAGACGTGATATCTCTGTCTGAGTATTTCTTTGGGTGAATGTAGGACGAGTTATAGTCTGAGCAGCTCCTCGTGGAACCTCACGGGCAATCCCTGTGGTCTTAGGAATTGAGAAGCGTTTTGCAAAAGGTAAATTGCGTGCTAAACCAGCTCCCACAGGAGGAGGCGGTGTGGAAGGGGCTGAAGGGATAATAGGTCTGTTATTAAGCATCGTGAGAATTTGCTTCATAAATGGATTATCACGGTTATTAAAGGCCATCATATAATCCAAGAATATCTGCAAAAGGATAAAAGGAAGAATAATAACTGCCCACAGCATAAGAAGAGCTACCAAATAAAGAGCAAACGTATCCGGAAGATTAACGCTATTATTGATTCCTATATGCTGGCCTGGCCCACCTAAAAGGATATTGACGGCAGTTGGATAAATTGAACTACTCTCTTTCCCTACTCCGACAGAGCTAAAGAAAAGAGGCAATCCTGTACTCCATAATCTCACTAGTCCAGAAAGTAAAATAGCAAAGAGAGGTGCATACAAGAGCCAACGGAAAAATTCCCCAATCCAAATTTTTGCCGTATTCCTCAACGGGTAGAACAGCAATAATAACGGAAACACAGGAGAAATAATTATTAAGAACCATAAAATAATTTTTCTGAAAATCAGAAGTATAGCCATGACATAGTAAGTGAATGAAGTTAACTTTACGAGAAGGAGTGAAATAAAGGCAGACTCATTGTATGATTCTCCAAAGACTCTTAATCCTTGGAAAGTACGGTAATCAAAACCAATGAAGAGAAGATCATGAGAAGAGATAATCTCCCCTTTAGGATTCTTAAGAAAAAATCCCTGGAAAATATCTACAATCTGATAAAGAAACTGCACTAATGAAAAAGAGAAAGTAACTAGAAGAACTACCAAAAGAAATCTGGGCAGAAATCTTTTCGCTGATAGACTCTTTCCTCGTGTTACGATAAGAATAAATGCCGTAACGAGAAGGACAAAAAGGAAAAGAGAATATACGATTCTTTGGATGATCAGCCAAAATGGAGTAAGCGGATTATTCGTATAACTCGTATCTGAGGACCACTTATAGTCTCTTAGCGTCCAGTCTAAAAGCATGCCTGAACGTGAAGCATTTTTACCCACTGTTGTTACTTCTGGATCTATAATCCACGCTCCTTCTGCTGGTAATGGCTGAGTGCCAAGAGTGACAGGAATGGAAGCAGGGGTTGGAGTAGGAGTTACCTGTGCATGAACATTAGGAGAAAAAAAGATAAGTAAAAGAGTAAGGATCGAAAATAGTGATAATACATTTTTTTTCATTATAAATTAGTGGCTAAATCCAGGTATATGCAAAATATCAACGAGAACGACCTCGATAAAGATGTATCCAAATATCGCAAGGAGTAACCCTAAAATCGCATAGAAAATATAACTTTTCCCAACATTTACTTGAGTTGGATTACCTCGGGAGGTAAGGATGACGTAGGCTCCAATTATGATAAAAATCAAAGCAACTCCCCCAATAAGACCCAAGCCAATCCCATAAAAACTGGAAACAAACGCAATAGGATCTGTCGGCAGACAACCAACCTCAGTTATAGCCTGATCAGGCGGACAAGGCGATGAGGCAGCATAGACAAATGGAGAACTAACCGTAAAAATATACGTTATAAATAGAACAGCAAAAAAGAATCTAAGCAGTGTATAAATGCGGGCAGGCATTTTTTTCATAGCAGGAAAAACCGTCTAACGGCTTTACTACTAATAAAAGTATATGGAGTAATAAAGGAAAAAACAAATAGGAAAGCAGCTCTACCTAGAAGGATGTTGACAACTACTTTTAGTTTGTAATAATAAAGCTATGCCAGAATCAGGAGTAGATGGCTCACAGAAACCAGGCGGAATTTTTCAAAGATGGAGAAGAGGAGTCTTTGGCCGAGACTCAGTCGATGATGTGCTGAGGAGGGCCGAGGAGGCTACTGAAAGGTCTGAAGCAAAATCCAACGCTGCACTCGATAATGCAGTAAAAAAAATTGGAGATGTGGGGAACAAACCAGCTGATGATTCTACTCTAATTGGACAGCAAGCGCGCCAAGCTGAAGCTCAAAGGATGGCACTGTTAAACAGGCAAAGAGAGGAAGAACGTGATGCTGCAGTTCAAAGAGATGAGAAGCGGAGACAAAATGCTCTAGGGAAAATGGAGGGTATCGTAAATAAATTTGGGGTCCTTGAAACTCCTAAGAGAGACCAACAAATTGAAGCTGAGCTTCAAGAGATCAAAAGGAAGCTTGGTAAAAGTAGCTAAAACCACTTTTTTTTTGAGGAGCTTTCGGTATCAAATTGTTCAAGAATTTCTTTTTGCTTGCGAGTAATTGTTTTGGGAATATGTACTTTGATCTTTACGTAATGATCACCTTTCCCAGAACTTCGTAAGCGCTGAATTCCTTTACCCCGCAGCCTAATAAGCGTCTCAGGCTGTGTACCAGCTGGAATTTTAATAGTCACAGGACCTTCCACGGTATCCACTTTAAGATCGCCACCAATTACTGCTTGAGGGAAAGTGATTTCTTCCTCAGTTATAACATCAGAACCTTCTCTTTGGAACCTCTTATCAGACGCAACATCAAAAATCACATCATAAGTATCAAAACGCATCCTTGTCCCCGTATCAACTCCAGCAGGAACTTTAATCTTTTGTTTTTTTCCATCAATCATTACCTCTTTTTCAGTTCCCTTGATAGCCTCCATAAAAGTTAGGGAAAGTGAATATGCTGGCCGGCGGGAACGTCCTCCAAATGGAGATGCTCCACCAAAAAATTGTTCAAAAATCTCAAAAGGATCTGAAAAACCTCCGAAATCAAAACCTTGTCCATTAGTTGAATAGGAGTAGCTAAACGGACCTTGCTGATTAAATCCGCCATACCCTCCCCCAAATGGACCGCTTCCTCCAGCTCCCTGCTCAAAAGCTGCAGCTCCATACTGGTCATACGTTTGTCGCTTTTGAGGATCTGAAAGAACTTCATAGGCTTGGGTTATTTCCTTGAACTTTTCTTCTCCCTCTTTAGTTTTGTTACGATCGGGATGATACTGGAGAGCTAATTTACGGTATGATTTTTTTATTTCTTCCGCTGTTGCAGATTTAGAAACCCCCAATGTATGGTAATAATCCTGACTAGCCATAGTCACTTATTATAGCAATTAACATCTCAAACTGCCAGCTGAGGCCATGGGTTAGGAAAATATCTCTGTTCTGGTGAGATCTGATATCTTGATCTCTCTAGAGCCTTACTTTTCCTATCAATTTCAAAGATGACTTTAGGTGAGTAGTCCTCTTTCATGTTTGTAATAATTACTCCGGTCTTATTCGTCTTTATAGCAGTATAAATATCCATTTCCGGTGGAATAATAGTAACTGCCCTTCCTACTCTTGAGGTATGGGTATCTGATCCTCCTACTGCTGCACCATATAAGCCCTCAGATTCATGATTCTTATAAAATCTTCTTGCAGCCCTATTCCCATCTGTCTGATGTCTTACCCATTCATAAAAACGAAAATCATTAGCCCCAGCATTAAAAACTTCTATACCATCCCAATAGACCTCAGGATCTTCATCACGTGCAACACGAGTAAGTCCTTTTTCTCCGATAGATGATGTAAGTGAATAGAAGGGATGAGCAGGAATTGCAAGTCCTCCTTGCCTATGAATTGTCCTGACTGTGTCCGCTGAACCAGACCAAAACGGAACATTCTCCTGTAAATTAAGAGCTAGAATATGACCTTCTGTAGTTGATACCTCAGCACCAACTATTACTTCTACATTATACCCCTGCTTTAATGCATATTCCTTACCCCGTACACTTGAAGCAATCGTATCATGATCAGTAATTCCTATAAAGCTATGCCCATTCTCTTCAGCAAGATCAACTAGTCTTTCAGGAGCAACAGTCCCATCACACGCAAGAGCAGAATCACTGTAATTGGTATGAACATGTAAGTCGCCATATGAATAGGTATCAAGCCTTTTGCCAAATACTCCTTTTTCAATCATAGATACAGTGTACAAAAAAACCTCGACTCGTCGAGGTTTAATTTCTATGATGCTTATTATTTATGACTTAAAGCGCATTTTTGGTCCTGATCCGTTTATTGTGTTTTGCCATTCTTTTATGCCAATCCGGTTGTTTCATTAATACTCCTGCTTCTCTTAATTCTCTCCCTTTTTCGCCTGAAATCCATGGATAGACAGGATGTCCATCCTCTGTTATCTCAATGGGGTCGAGATTCATCATAACGCTTCCTGGAGAAAATTTCCGCTCTGTTAAAGAATAACCTGTCTGCTTTGCAGATAACTGAGCAATCTCTTCAGCAATTGGGGCTGTTGGGACAGAACCAAGATTATCATATCGTGTTAGTTCAGTCTCCAAATTGTCTAATCTATAAGTATCCTGAGGTGAAAGACCTCCAGGAATGATAGGAGTTCTGCTAATTTTTTGCGATAATCTAGGGAGTCTTTTCTCTGAAGCTGGTAAAACGGATTGAGTTTTAGGAGCTGGCGTAGCTTTAGGTGTGGCTCCATCAAGAGGAAGCGGAAGATTACTATAATTTTCTGAATTACTTTCCCTCATCGACTACTTCCCCTTCAACAGGTTCATTCGAGTCTTTTTTGTCTCCTCCTGAATCAGCATTTGAATCAGAAGCTGTATTTTGGGAACCCTGCTCTGAGCTGGCAGAGGCATTCATCGCCTCGCCAATTTTCATTAATGTATCTGATAATTCTTTTGTCTTGCTCTCAATTTCTTCTTTAGATCCTGAGTCTAAGACATCTTTCAAAGCTTTGATCTTTTCTTCAACTTCTGTTTTCACTTCACCTGTTACCTTATCTCCAGCATCCTTAAGAGATTTCTCTGCAGTAAAGATAAGCGAGTCAGCTTGATTACGTGCTTCAACTTGGGCTTTTTTCTCTTCATCTTCTTTTGCATGCTCTTCTGCCTCTCTAGTCATTTTTTCAACTTCCTCCTTAGAGAGTCCAGTACTTCCCGTAATTTTAATACTCTGCTCTTTACCACTGGCTTTATCTTTAGCTTTAACATTAAGAAGACCACTTGCATCAATATCAAACGTTACTTCGATTTGAGGCATCCCTCGAGGAGCGGGGGGAATACCATCTAAGACAAATCTTCCTAAGGACTTATTATCTCCAGCCATTGGCCTCTCCCCTTGAAGAACGTTAATCTCCACTTGTGTTTGGTTATCTGCAGCTGTAGAGAACACTTGTGACTTTGAAGTAGGAATTGTTGTATTACGGTTAATTAGGGGAGTTGAAACTCCACCCATCGTCTCAATACCAAGAGTCAGAGGAGTAACATCAAGTAATAATACGTCTTTTACATCGCCTGAGAGAACTCCGCCTTGGACAGCTGCACCAACAGCAACTACTTCATCAGGATTGACTGATTTATTTGGCTCTTTTCCAAAGAACTTAGAGACTGTCTCTACAATCTTTGGCATGCGAGTCATACCGCCAACAAGTACTACTTCGTCAACATCTTGAGCTTTAATACCTGCATCCTTAATAGCTAACTCAACTGGTTTTAATGTCTTTTGGACAAGGCTATCTACTAACTGCTCTAATTTTGCCCGAGTTAGCGTCATTGTGAGGTGGAGTGGACCATTCGCTCCTTGCGTAATGAATGGCTGATTGATGTGTGCCTCTTGAGAAGATGAGAGTTCGATTTTAGCCTTTTCAGCTGACTCTTTCAGACGCTGGAGGGCTTGTGGATCCTTACGTAGATCAACATTATTTTCTTTCTTAAATTCATCAGCGAGGTACTCAATAATGACCTGATCAAAGTCATCTCCGCCAAGATGTGTGTCTCCATTGGTAGACTTTACTTCATAAACACCTTCACCTAGTTCCAAAATTGAGATATCGAAAGTTCCACCGCCTAGATCATAGACTGCAATTGTGTGGGCATTTTTCTTATCGAGTCCATAAGCAAGTGCTGCAGCTGTGGGCTCATTGATAATACGTTTAACATCCAGTCCGGCAATTTCGCCAGCTTGTTTTGTCGCTTGACGCTGACTATCATCAAAGTATGCAGGAACGGTAATAACTGCTTCTGTTACTTTGTCACCTAGATATGCCTCAGCATCAGCTTTAATTTTCTGGAGAATCATCGCTGAGATCTCTTGAGGAGTATAAGTCTTACCATCAACCTCAACAACAGCCATATCATCTCGTCCAGCTTTAACGGTATAGGGAAGCCATTTCATGTCGCGTTGAACAGATTCGTCATGAAACTTTTTACCCATAAGACGCTTTACTGAAAAGACTGTTTCTTTTGGTTTGAGAACTAGCTGACGCTTGGCTACATCGCCAACAACATGAGTCTTTGGATCAACAACAGAAGGGATAACATTGCGCCCCTCAGCTGAGTGAATCACTTTGGGTGATCCACCTTCCATTACAGCAACACATGAATTTGTTGTACCTAAATCAATTCCTATTATTTTTGCCATATCTAATATCTTTCTCTACGCGCTATTCTTTTTCCTTCAATCCGTCACCAACTATTACCTGTGCCGGTCTCAAGAGTTTGTCATGCAACAAGTAGCCAGTGCGTACTTCTTGTATAACAACTCCTTCTTTTCCCTTACCAGTTGTAACAACTTCCATTGTCATTGGATCATATTTCTCACCTAACGTTTTAATCCTAGTTACCCCATCTGCTTTGAGTGTAGCTAAGAATTGATCACTGACAACTTTTAATGTACTACTCTCTTCGTGTTTCTGGGCAAGCTCTAATGTATCTAAAATAGGTAAAAATCTCAAGAGCAATTCGCGATTACTCACTCTGATGATTTCCCCTCTCTCATCTCGTACTCTTTTTTCAAGATTTTGATAATCAGCTAAAGCTCTGTAATATTTACTTTCCCAAATCTTTGCCTCATCATCTGCCTCTTCAACTTCGCCTTGATCTTCAACAATATCTTCATCTATAACTTGTTTCCTATTCATAGCTATTTATTACCAGCCTTTTGCAATCGATTCAATCAAATCTCCAAAGTATCTAACAGTAGGTACAACTAATGTATAGTTAAGCCGTACCGGCCCGATAACTCCAATATCTCCAGACCCGTGCATAGGTGTCTCATAATGAGTATAAACAAAACTATATGGCCCACCTAGTCTATGACCCAATTCTTCACCCATCAAAACATGAATTTCTTCCTCATCAGCACTCATCCTCCGACAAAGTTCAAAAAAATATTCGTCTTCATCCAGCGTAGAAAGAAGTGTTTTTGTAATATCAATATCGTAAAACTCAGGCATTTCTAAGATATTGGAATATCCTGAAATAAAGACTTCTCCTTCATTGGTAGTTGCGATTGCTAATGCGCCTGTTTTATTAGCTAAAGAGCGAGTCGCTTCTTTAAGAAAGCGCTGCATTTTCTCTCGATAGTCCCAGACGCGCTCTTTGAGCGCAACTTCCTCAACAGTTGAGAGTTCTTTCTCTTTCATAAGCTGAGTAACATAGAACTTCATTCCCTGGGGCGTTGGAACACGACCCGCAGAAGAATGAGGTTTTTTCAAATACCCAAAATCAGAAAGACGAACCATCTCATTACGAATTGTGGCAGGTGAGGCACTGAGATTATACTTCTTCTCGAGCGTCTCTGAGCCTACAGGATCAGCAGTGTTAATGTACTCCTCAATAATTGCTTTAAGGATTTCAATCTGCCTCTGCGTTAAATTATGCATATGCTCCTTTGGCAGGATTAGCACTATCATAACAAGAGTGCTATTTTTTGTCAACCCCGTTATTTACGAATGTTGTAAGAAATAGATAAAGTATCTATGCTTAGAGCATGCGACATAAAAAAAGACCTATTGTTTATCTTCTTATAACGATTTTCTCTCTTATAACACTGCTCTTTATCATTTTTTTTCTACCTCCTTCTCAGGATATACATATTGGATTTCTATCGCTTTCTCCTGTCGTTATTTTCTTAGTACCTTTACTCCTTTTTTTCTTTTCGCTTCCTACTTTCTTCCTAAAGTCTTCAAAACACGGCATTCTGCTAGGGCTTTTTATCCTTCTCTATCTGATTTTCAGACTGAATGGCTTAACTCATCCAATCTTTCTAGTTATTTTGCTAGGGATTTTTCTAACTCTTGAGCTATTCTTTAGCAACAGACAACCTCATTGAGCTATATTCTCCGCAGATAAGTTGATTGAGGCTAATCCCTCTGCTACAATCCGTATACTATGAATAAGTTTTATATTACCAGTGCTATCCCCTATGTTAATGCTCGTCCTCATATTGGCCATGCTTTGGAATTTTTACAAGCAGATACTATTGCCCGATATCAAAAACTTATCGGTAAAGATGTATTATTCCTCTGTGGATCAGATGAAAATGCTATAAAAAATGTTCAGGCAGCCGAAAAAACAAATAGACCTATTCAAGAATTTATTGACGAGAACGCTGCTTACTTTCAAGAGCTAGCACAGCAGCTTAATGTACAATTTGATATCTTTCAAAAGGGAAGTAGTGAGAACCATAAAATAGCTAGTCAAAAACTCTGGGAATTATGTCAAAAAAACGGCGATATTTACAAAAAAGCATACCAGGGACTTTATTGTGTAGGCTGTGAAGAATTCAAGTCTCCGAGTGATTTGAATGAAAATGGAGAATGTCCCGAGCACCCTGGTAAAAAGCTCGAGGAAATTGAGGAAGAAAATTATTTTTTCAAACTTTCTCGTTATCAAGAACAACTACTCACCTTAATCGAATCAGATGAGTACGAAATTGTTCCAGAATTCAGAAAAAATGAGATAATCTCCTTTATTAAATCAGGCCTTCAGGACTTTAGTATTTCCCGTAGTAATGATCGAGCTAAGAATTGGGGAGTACCTGTTCCCAACGACCCCACCCAAAGAATCTATGTTTGGTTTGATGCGCTTAATATTTACCAGTCAGGTATTGGATTTGCCACTGATGAAGAGATGTATAGAAAATGGTGGCCAGCAGATGTTCACGTCATAGGCAAGGGTATTATTCGATTTCATGCTGTCTATTGGCCAGCAATTCTCCTTTCAGCAGGATTGAAATTACCTAAAAAGCTTTTTGTTCATGAGTACTTTACGGTAAATGGACAAAAAATGTCAAAAACAATTGGCAACGTTGTTAACCCATCTGACATCATTGAAAAATATGGGACTGATGCTCTCCGTTATTTCTGTCTGGCTAAAATCTCTCCTTTCCAGGATGGAGATTTTTCTGAAGAAAAGCTAAAAGAGGTCTATAACTCAGATCTTGCTAATGGATTAGGGAACTTAGTCTCACGTGTTGCTAAGCTTGCGGAGAAATATAACCTAACTCCAACTGACGAAATTTTTGACCTTGATGAGAAGGTCAGACATGCAGTTGATCAATTTAAATTTAATGAGGCACTCAGTATCGTCTGGAATTTAATTAGCGAGGCTGACCAGGAAATCAATCGTACCAAACCTTGGGAACTAGGAGAAGTTGAGGCGAAAAAAGTTCTCTCCGACCTTTGTCAGAGGATTGTAACGATTGCCCATAATCTCCAGCCTTTTCTCCCTAGTACGGCCGAAAAAATCTTAGAGCAGTATTCCGGTGAAATAAAAAGCTCAACCCCTCTTTTCCCTAGGATCGTATAACTATGATTGATGTTCACTGTCATCTTAATTTTCACTCATTTAAAGATGACTATGATCTTGTCATAAAAAGCGCTCTGGCAAAAGGGGTAACACGTATTATTAATACGGGAACTAAGCATGATTCTTCCCAATGGGCTGTAGATTTAGCTAAGCAATATGATGAATTATTCGCTATTGTTGGAGTACATCCTCATCATGCTGACAAATTTGAGCTTGGGGAAAATTGGATCAAAGAATTAGAAGTCATTGCTCGACAAGACAAAGTTATAGGAATTGGTGAGATAGGCCTTGATTATTTTAGCTATCAATCAAATGGAATAGTTAATCTGATGGTCCAGAAGGAAGTATTCGCAGCTCAGATTGAGCTGGCTCACAAACTTCAGCTTCCTCTCCAAATCCACAATCGTCTAGCAGGAGAGGATGTTATTGCTATGTTACAAGAGCGGAAGCATTTGCTGCTGCCTATCCCAGGGATGTTTCATTGTTTTGCTGGAAGTAAAGAAGTCCTTAAGAATGCGCTTAATCTTGGCTTTTTTATTGGATTTGACGGTAATAGTACCTATCCTGGTCTAGCGCCTAAAGAGACAGTCGAACTGAAAGACTTAATTAGTTATACGCCGTTAGACAGAATTGTAACTGAGACAGATAGTCCTTTCCTTACCCCCATTCCACACCGCGGAGAGAGAAATATGCCGGAATACGTTATCTTAGTGGGTGAATATATAGCTCGAATAAAAGGGGTATCATTCGAGCAAATTGTGGAACAAACAACACAAAACGTCTATACTGTATTTACTCGTCTCAACTAGATATGACACCTTTTTTTCAAAAAATTTTTACCCGCTATCCTGTTAAGACCAAGAGACTTCTTGAAATACTTCCAGGCTTTATGTCTTGGACAGTTATCCTTTCACCTATCTGGGGCTCTTTACTAGCGCCTATGCTCCTTGCTTATTTTATCCTCTTTTTTGATATGTATTGGTTTTATAAATCTTACTCTTTAGTAATTAATGCCTATAGAGGAGCAAAAAAAATAAAACAAGCTGAAAAACAAAATTGGCTTGAAAAAGCAGAAGCTCAGTCTGACTTTAAAAAAGTTCATCATGTCCTCATAATCCTAAGCTACAAAGAAAGTATTACCAAGATGAGAACAACCATTGAAGCTCTCCGTAGACAGACACTACCTCTATCTCAACTCCATCTCGTCTTGGCCATGGAAGAGCGGGAAAAAGAGGCTCCTGAGAAAGTAGCTGTACTTACCAAAGAATTTAAAGGCGTTTTTGGAGATCTTTTTGCAACGTATCATATAGATGCTCCTGGAGAAATCAAGGGGAAATCCTCAAACGAAGCCTTTGCCGGAAGGGAAGCTTACCAAAAGCTTTTTGTTAAGGGTAACTTAGATATCGACTATGCTACTATCTCGAGCGTAGATGTAGATTCTATCTTTGATAAACAATTTTTTGCATGCCTCACCTATAAGTTTTTGATCGATCCAAAACGTTATAATAAATTCTGGCAGTCTGCTACTGTCTTCTATAATAACATTTGGCAAGTCCCAGCTCCTATCCGCATACTGTCATTTTTCGGTAGTTTATGGCGGACTTCAATGTTAGTACAGGGAGATCGCCTCATCACTCAATCTACTTATTCATTATCATTCAAATTGTTGCGGGATATTGGTTTTTGGGATGTTGATGTAATACCTGAGGATTATCGTGTCTTTTTTAAGGCTTTCTTCAAGATGAAAGGCCAAGTCTGGACAGAGCCTATTTTCCTCCAGACCTCAATGGATGCTGCTTTTTCGCACGGCTATATTAATAGCCTTAAAAATAAATACCATCAAGAACGTCGTTGGTCGTGGGGAGTGTCAGATGACCCTCTCTTTCTTACCTGGTGGTTTACGGTTCCTGGTGTTCCATTTATCAGAAAAACAGTAATGGTTTATCATGTAGTATTAGACCACTTCCTCTGGCCTGTAAATTGGTTTATCGTAACTATTGCTGCTAATATCATGCCATTTATTAATCCGGTTTTTTCTCGTACAGAGCTTGGATTTATTCTGCCCCGAGTAGCAGGGACTATTCTGACGTCAACTATCGTATGTATTTTTGCTCTTATGTTTATTGATTATAAAAATCGCCCTGAGAATACACCTCTTCCTCTCCGCCGTAAAATTTTCTTCCCGTTTGAATTTATCTTAATGCCAATTGTCGGATTCTTCTTATCGGCACTCCCTGCTCTTATTTCACATACTCAGCTGATGCTTGGCAAAAGAATGGAATACAAAGTAACCGACAAAGCATGAAGAACTTAATTCGACAATTAGAACGATCTCACGAGTTTTGGGGAATTGTTGGCCTCTTATTTTCTTTCTTTCTTCTTCGCTTACCATCGCTTTTTGAGCCTTATTGGTATGGAGATGAAGGTATTTATGAGACTATTGGCCTAGCCTTAACAAAAGGCCGTGTTCTTTATACTCAAATTTGGGATAACAAACCACCTCTTCTTTATTTCACTTATGCATTGGTGCATAGTAATCAATTTTTAGTTCGATCACTTGCCCTTGGGGTCGGACTAGTAACTGTAATCACTTTCTATATTCTCGCTAAGAAACTCTTTGCCAGCAGAATGACAGCTGGAATAGCAGCGGGAGTCTTTGCTCTTCTTTTTGGTATTCCAGCCTTTGAAGGGAACATAGCAAATGCAGAAAACTTTATGTTGTTCCCTATTATCCTTGCCGGATTTTTTGTTTTCAGTATGAGATCATCTCGTAGCAAAAGTCTTAATAATAGACAATTACTAATTGCTGGGGTACTGCTAGGAATCGCTTTCTTATATAAAATTGTTGCGGTATTTGATTTTGCAGCTTTTTTTACATTTTTGGTTATTGCTACCTTCGAAGAAAAACTTACCCTTAAGGCAATCCTTGCTTATATTAAAAAATTCTGGCAGCCTTTTGCTATTTTTATCTTTTGCTTCTTAACGCCTTTTCTTATTAGTATTCTTTATTTTGTTTTGGTTGGAGGCTTAGGAGAATATATCCATGCTGTTTTTCAGAGTACAGTAGGCTATGTAGGATACAAAAACGCCTTCATTATTCCTCAAGGTCTTCTTATTTCAAAAGTTGTTATTCTAGCACTTTTTATCCTAATGCTCTTTGTTAAAAGACAGAAGATATCTCCTCATATTCTTTTTATTTTTCTTTGGACAGGATTCTCTCTTTTTAATTGTTTTTTCTCTCAAAGACCTTACACTCATTACCTGTTGGTACTTCTTCCATCTTTCTCCCTCCTTGTTGGTGAACTTATAAAGAAAAGAAAGACTGCCCTGATTCCTTATATAGCAATTGTATTAGTCATCTCGTTTACCACTATTAAATACTTTGACCACTGGAGTGTAAAAGGGACAATTAATTATTACAAAAACTTCATCAATTTTGTTAGAAATGAAAAATCTATCAATGACTATAATTCATTTTTTGATAAAAAGACTGTCCGTGATCGTGAAATTGTAAACTACATAAATTCTCACAAAAAATCATCCTCCTCTTTATTTGTATGGGGAAATACAGCACAGCTATACCCACAGACAGGAACATTACCTCCTGGACGATTTACTGTGGCCTATCACATAAGTGGTATTACTTCCTATGAGGAAGAAACGAGAAAAGCAATCATTAAAAATCCACCTCATTATATCGTTATTATGGATGATGTATCGAGATATCCTTATCCGATGTATAATTACACCCAAACACTACGTATACAGAACGCCACAATCTATGAACGGAATTATTAAATTTCTCTCTAGCGACAGAACAATCTGGTTTAGCATTTTGATCTCACTAAGCTTACTTTTTATATCTTTAGTCTTGACTGCCCTTTTCTATCGAAATTTGCCTCCTCTCCTGCCTTTATTTAATCAGCTGCCGTGGGGGACAGACAGACTTTTTACCAAACTGGGATTTTTTATCCCCACTATTGTCACTACTGGAATCATCTTGATTAACGCATTTGTCACCCGCTATATTTATGAAAAAATGCCTATAGCTGCCAGAATGCTTAATGTAACAGGACTACTTATCTCTCTGTTAACGCTTTTCTTTGTCTTTAGAACAATTCAGCTTATTCTGTAACTATGATACTTGAGACATTATTACCACCTCTTCTTTTCTCTTTTATTTTTACTGTTCTCTTAACATTTTTACTTCTTCCGCTTATTAAAAAAGCGGGGTTAGTTGATGATCCACAAAAACACAAACACCCAGCAATCCTTCATACAAAAATAATCCCTCGAGGGGGCGGTATTCCTCTTTTCGGAGGTATTTTGCTAGCCAGCCTCATCTTTATCCCCCTTACTCCTCTTACCATAGCTATTTTTTTTGCAGCCTTTCTTGCACTTGCAGTCGGTGTCATAGACGATAAATTAAATTCTCTATCTCGCGATGTGTCACCCTATCTTCGCTTTTTTATCAATATCTTATGTGCAGTTATCGTTGTAGGAGCTGGCGTAACAGTACCATTTATTACCAATCCTCTCGGAGGTATCTTCTCGTTTACTCATCTAACCATCCCTTTCCTAGCAATAACATTGGGAGATATCATCGCAGGGCTATGGATTATCTGGGTAATGACTATGCTTAATTGGAGCAAAGGGGTCGATGGGCAGATGCCAGGCATTGTTGCTATTTCTGCACTTGTTATCGGTGTATTAAGTCTCCGTTTTCCTTTCATCGATAGCACAAGTCTTATCGATGCTCGATTATCATTTATTATTGCCGGCAGCTCACTTGGATTTTTATTATTTAATTTTTACCCTGCCAAAATTTTCCCAGGATATGGCGCAACTAGTATGTATTTACTGCTTGCAGTCGTATCGATACTATCAAGTGCTAAATTAGCAACAGCTATTCTTGTTATGGGAGTTCCGATGGTTGATGCTATAGTTACTATCATTAGACGCATTCTTGAAGGAAGATCTCCCTTCTGGGGCGACAAAAAACATCTTCATCATCTTCTCCTCCGACTTGGCTATACCCAGCGTCAAATTGCATTGTTTTATTGGATAATCTCTGCTATAGTTGGCACAATTGCTCTTACCGTACGCAGTGAAAGTAAGCCTTTTGCTTTATTATTACTTGTCGCACTAGCTGGAGGAGGTCTACTTTTTCTCCATTTATTGATGCGTAATGAAAAAGATAGCTCGTAATTATTTTAGACTTCTACGTCCACGTCAATGGATTAAAAATCTTGCTGTTTTTACAGCAATTACATTTGGTGGACAGCTTTTTAGCCCAACAGTATTTACAACAGTCTTCTATGGGTTTGCAGTTTTTTGCTGTCTTTCATCAGCTATTTATGTAATTAATGATATCTTTGATATTAACAAAGATCGGCTCCATCCATTCAAGCGCTTCCGTCCTCTCGCCAATAAAGATATTCCAATCTCTCATGCTATAGTTATTGCTGTTGTCTTATCCCTTGTCGCTTTATGGGGAAGTTTCACTATCTCTCCAGCCTTTCTTGCACTAGCCTTGGTCTATCTTCTGCTTCAGCTTTCCTACTCTGTCGTCCTTAAACATATTGCTGTTATTGATATTCTAGCCTTGGCTGGCGGATATATCTTACGAGTCTATGCTGGTGAGTTCTTGACAACCTATCATATTTCAGTTTGGTTACTCTTAACTGCTATCTCGCTCTCCCTCTTTCTAGCTATTGGTAAAAGACGCTCTGAGTTGACATTAGTATCGCAACACTCCAGTGCACAAATAGCTGCAATGAGAAAATCTCTTTCTCATTACTCAGAGCGCCTGTTGGATGTTTATGCATCTATCTTTGCAACGTCCACTTTTATCTCCTATGCCTTCTTTACTTTTCTTGAAAATTCCCGTCGTTTTACTGTAACAAATGATATCTTCTTTCCTGACTTCCTGCCTTCCTATCTCCAAAGGAAATGGCTTATGATAACAATAGTCCCTGTTGTATATGGGCTCATGAGATACCTCCAAGATATTTATGAAAAACATGAAGGAGAAAGTCCAGAAAAAGTTCTTCTGTCTGACAAACCCCTCTTACTAACAGTAATATTATGGGTATTCTTAGTAGTACTTATTATCTACGTTATACAAGCCTGAGAGGTTACTCCTTCTTTGCATATTGACTGCTTACCCAGCCTAACTTTCCATTTTTTAGTGTAATCTGATACCAGCCAGCTTCTTCTGCGACAATGTCAAAGCTTTCTCCCGGTAGAACCTGGCCTACCTCACTTGAGGCAACACTGCTGTCAGCCCGTACCCGCAAAAACCCTGTAGGAGTCTGGAGTATGGTTACTTTACTAATAACTGGAGTCGGTGTTGCAGAGGGAGATGCGGGTTTACTAGTTGGAGTAGGAGTAGGAATTCCTTCCTCATCTACCCCTAAATAGATGGAGGCAACTAATTTGTATCCGCTAGGAGTTCTAATATTTACTTCTTTATCTGTATATCCACTTTTCCTTAACGTTAATTTATGATCAGAATCAGTAATGTCTTTTATAAGAAGAGGAGTGAATCCTGCTGAGTTATTATCTAAGAATACCTCAACATTATTAGGGATAGATGTCACTAAAAGCTGTCTCTGACTTCCTTCCTTCAGGGGTTCAAGCGTTATTATACTTCCCTCTGAGGAAGCTCCAGCACCAAACTTTCTGTCTACTACTGTTAAAATTGATTTCGAGATAGTAATTTTCTCTTGAAATTCACTGAAATTACCGCTTTGAGGAACGACCTTAATAGTATAGTCACCCGTTCCTACCATATCATTATTGGTACATTTACAAAGCGGTGTTTGGCCTAGATATTTTCCATTGAGATAGACCTTACTTAGAGGAGCAGCTGTTACCTGCAATGCACCTTTATCATTACCCTTAAGAAGTACTGATTGGACAATAAGAAAAATGAGAGCAGCAAAACCGAAGGATAGAACAAGTATTAAAATAGCCTTTTTCATGCTTTAGGAATTGTTACTATACCACAGAGTGAAGTATGGAACAAACTTTTAAGAAGCTAAAATTAGTCCAAATTTTTCTATTCTGCCACCACAATATGCTACTATCTTTTCACATGTTTCTCTCAATACCATTTCAACTAATCCAGGTTTAATACCATAGACTCCTTCTACATTTATATAAAGATTTTTTGTTGAAGCAGTGACAGCTGTACGCACACTATCACGATAATTCAGATCAATATTATATCCTCCAACCTGATCAAAATATGCTGCTTCTCTATCGTTATAGGAAGTATCTTCTTGATCTCCTAAAAGATGTATCTTCTCACCTGCTTTTGCAAATCGCAGTTCTGTAGGAAATACAATTTTATCTAAATCAAATGCTCCGACTGAGACTCTGTGTTTCATGACAATAATATTATAAGCATCAACACA
The DNA here is from genome assembly GCA_964515545.1 of uncultured Gammaproteobacteria bacterium. Taxonomy (GTDB): domain Bacteria; phylum Patescibacteriota; class Microgenomatia; order Levybacterales; family UBA12049; genus JACROF01. The sequence continues at coordinate 98,304 of CAZERI010000003.1, read as the reverse complement.
GGTATTAACAGAGTACAAACCCTTATCTAATGCAACACGTCTTAAAAGCGCTTCAGGACTAGGCCGACGAGAATGCCAATCAATACCCATATCTTTGTAGACGTTTCGATAACTTATAACCTCAGGAAATGAATTAATTTGTTCCGTAGTTATTCCTTGTAAACTTTTTAAGAACTCTTCCCTTTCCTCTTCTAACTCTTTATCTTTATCTTTAATCGTTACTCCCTCAATAACTGCAATCCCTACGCTTAAGGATGGCATTTTTTCTTTTATTCCGCTTGCAATACTAAATAGCGATGTGTCAGCAAGTAAGGTAATATGAGAAGAATCGGAATCACTCTCCTGATAAACATCTAGAAGAGTAAATCTTTTTTTAACAAAATCTTTATCAAGCGATTGAAGAAGCCAACCAGCTTTTGGCCCATGGTTCTTACCTAATAGTGCAATATAGATAGCACTAAAAGCATCTTTAGGCTGGATATTCATTTCTTTGGCTTTCTCATAAATTGCTTTTTGCAGCTCCTCAGGATCACTATGGACTTTTACTAGTTCTGAAACCTGTACGAGAAACTCTTTCTGCTCTCCTGAAAGGCTCTTAACAGCTTCAGGAAGAGTGTCACTAATACTGAATTTCTCTGAATCCGGTGCAAATCGCTCAACCCAAATACGAGCATACTTTGCCCATTCTGAAAGCCCTTCATCTTTGATCTTCTGCTGCATATTAGGCATCTGTACCCACTGTGCAAGGGTTGAAAATCGGACTGCTAAAGGTTTTTTAGGCTCTCCAATTTGTGACATCTCAAAGATACGTGCTTCATCATCTTTTTTACCAGAGAAGAAATGCTCTGCGTAATCTTGATATTCATCAAATAATCTTGGGATAGTATCTCCATCAGGGTCAAAATTAGTCTGCTGGCGAGGATTCATTTTAACAATAAGGAAGCGGACTAACTCAGGTGGTAAAATCTCTAGCATATCTGAGGCAGCAAAACCTCTGCCTTTAGACGATGACATCTTTTTACCGCCAATTAACATGAATTCATAACTAACTGGATAAGGAACCGGATAGTGAAAAATTCTCTCACAAAAGATCTTTGCTAAATCATGCGAGCCACCACTACTCATATGATCTTTACCCGCTCCTTCTATTGTCACTCCAATAGCCTGCCATTTAGCCGGCCACTCAACTTTCCACGGCATTTTTCCTTTAATTCCCTTTTCGTCACTAAAAGGTGAAGTCTTACCTTCAAATCCACAACCCTTAGTCCACTTAGTTGCATCTACTGGACAACGATATGAGACATATTCTCCATCCCAAGCATAAACTCGTGTGGTCGAAACTTTACCACAGGACTCACAGTACACTTGAAATGGATACCAGTCAGCTGCCATTTCCTTTTTATACATCTCTTGATAGATTTTACGAATCTCAGAAGCATTATCCAGAACAGTCCTAATCAAATGATTCATTTTCCCGCTGGTATAGAGATCTTTCGTCCACAGGATTGTTGGGTAACAGCCAACAGCATTGAATGCATCCTGGAATTCTGAAGCATAATACGTCGGGAAATCTTTATAACCTTCAACAGGAGAAGGAATAGCAAAAAGTGGCATTCCTAAGTACTTCTCGAATTTTTCTCGAGGTAGATATGATGGGATATCGTCCATTGGATCATGATTCTCAAAGACATAAGTATAATTCACATCCTGTCCCTTATCTTTTAATGCTTTATAAACAAGATCATGAAAGACAACTCCTAACATCGATCCCACATGGACACGTCCGGATGGTGTCTTCATATCATCAACCCAAAAAGGGCGATACTCTCCTGAATCAATAATTTCTTGTGCTACTTTATCTGCCCAAAACATATGTGTATTTTAGCTGTGATTATCTAAATAAACAAGCTATCCCCTCTCTTTACTTCCCTTTCCGCGAACTTCTTCCCTACTATATTTTTCCCAACTTACAACAGTTCCATCTTTTCTAAGACGTCTATACTCTCCCTCTTCTCTAATCTCTTGTCCATAAACATGAATTTCCCCGGGACGTGGCATTGGCTGAGGTCTGCCTGTCGTAGATCCCCCTTCCCCGTGAGTCGATAAATAGACTGCTTTTCTAAATAAACCCTCTCCTGTCACTCGCAAAATCTGTTCTCTATATGTGGGATCTACATCGGTATAATCTAAATTAAAGACTGTATCTTCTTTTCTATCTATTTCTCCTATGAAGTTACGCATGCTAGCGTCTTCTAAAGGATCGAGACCTTGTGGGACTCCTTCAATAGAATTACTAATCGTATAGGTACCGGACTCATCAGGCCCTACAAAAATGACTTCTTCGTAGGGATAATATCCATTTTTTCTTGTAATAACTGGCATACTCTTTTCCCATTAAAAAACCCCTCTTCGGAGGGGTCTATTCAAACACGAAAAGAACCCCTCTTACGAGCGGTTCTTCTTAGCATTGTTTGTCACAATTCGTGTCTGCATAAAGTGTAGAAAGATATTATCAACGATGGTCTTCGTTTTGTCAACTTCTAAAGAATCACTACTTCTGGCTCTGGTGTAAAGCCAAATGTATTTTGAAATTTAGATTGAATTTCTGAAATAAGAGTTTTAATGTCTGAGGCCTTTGCCTGGTCAATATTCACAATATAGTTTGTATGTTCAGGCGAGACCATTGCTCCACCAATTTTTTTTCCTGAAAAACCTAAACGACCAATTGCATATCCCATTGAAATTTTATGATGCCATTTATTATCAGACATTTCTCTAATATCAGGCCACATAGCAAGTACTTTTTCAACTTTTTCTTTCTCAGTAATGTTTTTAAAGACAGAACCACAGGAGGGATATCCCACAGGATGATGAGTATTTCGATAGTTGATATTTCCCTGATAGACTTCCTCTGCTTCCTTAACCTCTTCTACTGATCCCTCTTTTAACTCAAATGTTACCGAGACAATAACCAGATGTGGATTATTCTTAAAAAAACTATCTCTATAGGAAAAGTTACTTTCAGTCTTTGAGTATATTTTAACCTTTAAATCTGCATCTCTTGTATCGACTACTTCTGCCTCAAGAAAAGTATCTTTTACTTCATGTCCAAATGCACCCGCATTCCCCCTTACTGCTCCCCCCAGACTACTTGGAAGTCCGCCTGCCCACTCAATCCCAACCAAAGAAGAAGCTAAGCTCTCTTTGATAAGAGTATCTAAGATTTCACCTGCAAATCCCTTTATGGTGGCTCCCCTTACCTCTAGAGAAGCTCCAGAACCTACCATCTTAATAACAGCTCCTGAAAATCCTTCATCAGGAACAATTAGATTGGACCCCATCCCTATCACAAGAAGATCCTTGATCTGTTCTTTCTGGCATAGAGCTATTGCCTCTCTAACTTCTGCAGCTGAATTTACTTCAAAAACTTTTTTTGCTTTACCCCCAACATGATAGTAGACAATATCAGAAAGTGGAAACTCTTCAAGAACTCTCATCTTTAAATGAGTATACGCTTATTACTTAACTGAGACAATGGTGTAGTGGATCTTACCAGCAGGAGCTTCTACTTCAATACTCTCCCCGCTTTTTTTACCGAGAAGTGCTTTACCAAGAGGCGATTCATGTGAAATTTTCTTTGCAGCAGGATCTGCCTCCCATTCTCCTACGACCCGATAGACTTCTTCCTTACCGCTAATTTTCAAAGTAACTTCTGACCCTAAATCAATCGCCGAAGAATTAGGTTTATCTTCCTGAATAAGTGAGACCTGCTTGAGTAACTCTTCAAGCTCATCAATTCTCCCATCAATAAACGACAGCTCTTCACGAGCAGCTACATACTCAGCATTTTCTGAAAGATCTCCCTGATTTCGTGCGTCTGAAACGCGGGTAACTACTTCTGGCCGTTTAACCTTAGTAAGTTCCTCATACTCCTTTTTCAGATCTGCTAGCCCATCTTTTGTAAGATATATTTTTTTAGTGTCCATAGTTGTAAAAAATCTCTCCTAATTATATTGGGAGAGACTTGCATGTGTTATGTAAACCAGGAAAAGTATAATGAATATCCTAGTATTTTGTCAATCCACAGACACTACATCTTATAGACATGAATATCTGCTTTATTATATTAAAATTTATACACTATAGTATTTACTATAGTGTAAACGTCTTTTGTCAATTTCGGCCAAAATCACCGTTTTTGTATCAAGTGGATGGAGAGCTATGACATGATGAGTAGCTGTTTCACGTGTTTGGTTGCGTTTAATTAAGCTTTGCTCTAAAGACCTACAAAGAGGCTCTACTAAGAAGAATGATTTTATAAAGGAAAGCTTTTTTTTAATAAACTTATTATTTTGGCCATGAGCGTGAGACATAAAAGAATTTGTCCAATTATTTTTTGCTAGAAGTTTCTGATAATAATCCTGTCGTTCAAATAGAGGATACATTTGGAGTAATTCCCGTGCTGTATAGATACTTTGAGACTTTTCAAATGACATACCATCCTCATCTACTAACATATTTAAACAAATTTTATTCTGGGGCTTCAGTTCGTTCCTTTTCCGCCTCCTCCCTAAAAGTTGCAGTATCAAAAGCATCAGGAGGCGCGTGGTATAGAGAGAGTTGTTAGTAGTTATGATAAAAAAATCGATATCATCAGGATCTTCTGCATTTCCAACCGCAACACTTCCGCTTATACCGATAAAAAGAACTGTTGGGATATATCCTAAAACTTTTACAATTTTTAAAGCATCCAGCCGTTTTTTATTTGAAATTACTAGGCGTTTCTTTCTCAGATCAACTGATTTTTCGTTATCTTTAAGAGTATAAAAATTATCTTTAAATACAAGACTATTTTCTAATGAAGCTAATTTTTTTTCAAATTCCTTTTTTGGAATTACCTTATTGCTATGCAGATAATAATAAATCTCATTTTTAGTCAGAGGAAAGTTGAAGAGGGTACTATATAAAAGCGTTTCCAAAATCGCTTTCTTACTATCTGCCATACTTTGAAAGAACCTGTTCTACGCCTTGGGCAAGAGTATCAATATTTGTCGCAGTCGAATTCTCATCCTGTCCTCTCACTGTGTTTCCAAGATATACATTCATTTGCTCATTAACTCCCTTGTCATAGGTGTCACTCATGAAATAGGAAGAGGTTGCATACTCTGCCTGCTCAATGAAGGGAGAAAGTAAAGGGTTACTCATCAATGTCTTCGCTAAATCACGTCTTGGATACAATTCGCCGAAAATACGTGTTTTTGCTATCTCTGTGTAGTGTTTCTGAAGTGTTTCTTTCTCTGTCAAATATTTCATAAAAAGCATTGCTTCTTTTTGGTGCTTAGACTTTGACGAAACCCCCTCTACCCAATAGCTTGCCATACCTACTTTCCTGCCTGGAAGGTTAGGTACAGGATGAATACTAAAATTTATCTGGGGGTTGAGAGCCTTAATCGCAAAGATATCCCATGAATAACCGATATACATGGCTAAATTCCCTTTTGCAAAAGCTGTTAGTGAGGGATCAAGGGTATCATCCCAGACGCTTCCTTCATCTTTAGCAAAAGCAGTATAAAAATCTAAAGCCTGAGCTGAATTTGCTTTTGTGGATGAAAAATTAGAAAAGTTTGTCCCGTTTTGAGCCATAAGAAGGGCAATAATATCTGGAGCGTGAGTAATATTATCAAAAGTCCCAAGTGCAGCTCCAGCTGTCTGAATCCTTCCATCATTATCTTTGACAACCAAATCTTTAGCTACCTTAATAAATTCATCCCATGTCTTGGGGGCTGATTTTCCTCCTGCTGAAAAAAGATCTGTATTGATAAAAAGAGAAAGATCATCAATCTGGATGGGAATACCATATAAAGCTCCATTCCTTACTAGGTCCTGCTGAATAACTGGATAATAATTGTTTTTTAGATCATCTGTAGAGAGAACATCTGCAGTCATCGGAGAAAGATATGTCTTCATCATGCCTACCCAGGAATTATGAAAACGATAGATATCAGGACCACTCCCGTTTATTGTCTGGGTAACAAGACTCTGGCGATAATCCTTTACATCTTTCTGAATGTAGTTGATGGTGATTGTTGGGTGGAGCCTATGAAAGTCATCAATAAGACTCTGCATAACCTGCTTATCTTCAAAGAGACCCCAGTAAGTAAGAGTAACTGGTTCAGCTTTAGAATTCCCTTTAAATTTTGAAACTATAAACATAACAATAAGAAGTAACACTACTGCTCCACCAATAAGTCCCACCCATTTAAGAATGCCTCCTGGAAAGCGCGAGGAAGGAGGCGGTTTAGGAAGGGCTGAATCTGGCGGAGGCACACTGGATGGTACAGAGGCTGCCTGTACAGGAGCTGGTTGGGAAACAGGAATGGGTGGAGGCTGTTGACCTCCAGCAGAAGGCTGTGAAGGAGGAGTCACAGGAGAGGTTTGATTAGAATTTGAAAAAATTACTTTTTCGTCCATAGAGTCATTAAGTATAGTATAATACTAGCTATAAACCATAGCAATTCATATCTATGCCATTAGTATCTCATTTTAATTCCTTACTTAACCGTCCTAAGCTTTTTTCGTGGCTAAAAACAATATTTTGGTTCTTCTTAGGAGCAACTATCGGTATCTTTTTCTTCAGCAGTTTTGTTTATATTTACTATAAAGAAACATACCAAGATAAGATTTATCCTGGTGTCATTATCAATAACGTAGAATTTGGTGGGAAGACAAAAGAAGATGTACGGAAATTTTTTGTTGAACAAAATCAAATTCTCCAAAATAAAAAGCTGCAATTTACCTCTACCCCCCTCACTGCCACTATATCAGCTGCTCAGCTTGGTCTAGGATATGATGAAAATATGCTTGCAGATCAAGCATATAGTATTGCAAGAAGTGGCAATTTTTTCTCTGATATTTACCTTAGCTTCGAGTCGTATCTTCATGGGGTCAGGCTTTCGCCTGCCTATCACTATTCCGATGAAGAACTTCAGAAAATAATCAAAAAATTCCAGGCTGAGGTCAATACTGATCCCGTAGATGCACGCTTTACCTATACCAATGGCCGAGTAACAGAGTTCAAGACTGCAAAAGATGGGAGAAGAGTTGCCGTAGATGGCATTACTGATTACATGCAGAATAAAAGTGTTCCTCATCTGATAAGCGGTAATAGCACTACAATTATTGTTCCTATTCCTATTGAAGTTATCAAACCAGACATCTCCTCATCTCAAGCAAATAGTATGGGAATCACAGAGCGAATAGGCATAGGTACCTCCCTTTTCCATGGATCTATTGCAAATCGTATTTACAATATCCAGCTCGCTGTCTCCCGACTTAATGGAATTTTGATCAAACCTGGAGAGGTTTTCTCGTTCGATAATGCTGTAGGGGATGTCTCTTCTCTCACGGGATACAAGCAGGCATATGTTATCCAGAATGGGAGGACTGTCTTAGGGGATGGTGGCGGGATTTGTCAGGTATCAACTACCTTCTTTAGAGCTATTCTTAACGCAGGTATGCCAATACTAGAGCGTCATCCGCATGCCTATCGAGTCCATTACTACGAGGAAGATAGTGGCCCGGGAATTGACGCAGCTATTTATACTCCAAATGTAGACCTGAAATTCCGAAATGATAGCGGACACTATATATTAGTTCAGGCTTATGCAGATACGGAAAATGAACAGTTAACTTTTGAGCTTTATGGAACTTCGGACGGAAGAGTCTCACACGTTTCAACTCCTGTCATTTTATCCCAATCTCCAGCTCCCGAACCTCTATATCAAGATGACCCAACTCTTCCTCAAGGTCAAGTAAAACAGGTTGATTTTGCAGCTGCTGGAGCGAATGTATATTTTATCTATACAGTAACTAAAGATGGAAAAGAAATAATATCTGATAAATTTTCTTCTAATTATCGGCCATGGCAAGCAATTTTCCTCCGAGGGACTAAGCAAGGATAGCCTTATAGTGAAAAAAATTATTACTACCTTTGACCAGTCTATATTCAAAGAAATAGTAGGTAACAGCTCAGTTATTTTAGCAGGAGGGTGCTTTGATATTCTCCATCCAGGACATAATGCTTTCTTACTAGCAGCTAGAAAACTTGGTGATCTTCTGGTAGTCTTACTAGAATCGGACCAATCAGTTAAAAAAAGAAAAGGAAGCTCTCGACCAATTAATAAAATTTCCCAGCGCTCCAGAAATCTCATAGAGCAAACCCCAACTGACATAGTCATAGAGCTCCCATTTCCTTTTACTAATGCTGACTACGATACCTTGGTAACTCAAATAAAACCTGCTATAATCGCAACAACTAAAGGGGATCCATATATTATCCATAAGTCACGCCAAGCAAAAAAAATTGACGCAGAACTTATTGAAGTAATTGAAAGATTAGAGGGTCACTCAACAACAAACAGTTTGAGATAGTATGACAAAATATATATTAGCATTTCTTGCTCTCATCATTACTGGAGTTTTAGTAATTCTTTTATTCAGCTCCGGTGGAATATTAAGTAAAAAAGCAACGGCTACATTTGGATCTCAGAAAGTAACTCTGGAAGTAGCTGACTCAGAGAAGGCTCGTGAGAAGGGATTATCCGAAAGAAACTCTCTCGCTGAAAATAATGGTATGCTTTTCCTATTTGATGAACCTGGAATCCCTACATTCTGGATGAAAGGGATGAAGTTCCCAATTGATATTATTTTCTTGAATAATAAGAAAATAGTTACTATCTATAAAAATGTCCAGCCCCCAAAGACAACTTCAGAAATCCCAACTACCTATTACCAGCCCACTTACCCCGCAGATAAAGTTATCGAATTAAAAGCAGGCACAACTGACAAATATAATCTCCATACAGGCGATACCATTAACCTCTCATTATGAGAATCCTAGGGATTGAAACAAGCTGTGATGAAACAGGAATTGCCGTAGTTGAAAGAAATGGTCACTCCCTTCATCTCCTCTCCAATATAGTCGCATCTTCACTCTCTTTCCATGCTGAGACAGGAGGTATCATTCCAGAGGTTGCTGCACGGGAACAAGTAAAAGTTATCCTCCCAACGCTTACCGAAGCACTAAAAAAAGGAATTAATTTTGATATAGCTTCTCAGCAAATTCCTGATATTAATGCTATCGCAGTAACCTATGGTCCAGGTTTAATTGGTTCACTCCTTGTAGGTGTAGAAACCGCCAAGACATTATCTCTTTTATGGGACAAACCAATTATCCCTATTAATCACATGTATGGACATCTCTACGCTAATTGGCTTGAGAATACTACTATAGAATTTCCAGCTGTAATCCTTATTGTTTCGGGGGGACATACCGACCTGCTTTTAATGGAAGATCACACCAAGATTACTGTTATTGGCGGGACACGCGATGATGCAGCAGGCGAAGCCTTTGATAAAATTGGGAGGTTACTAAATCTTCCCTACCCAGCAGGACCAGTAATCGCAAACCTGGCTAAGGAAGGAAATCCTGAAGCATTTTTATTACCACGACCTATGATAGGAAGCGATAGCTTTGATTTCAGCTTCAGCGGACTTAAGACATCTGTCCTCAACCTAATAAAAAAGAATAACTGGAACTTTGCCGATAGGGATTTTGCGGAGGAAAATCAAGAGCTATTAGCAAATCTATCGGCAAGTGTCCAAGAAGCAATTGTTGATGTACTTGTTAGAAAATCAGTAAAGGCTGCAGCTACATACCAAGCCAAATCTTTTCTCTTAGGGGGTGGCGTAGCATCTAATAACATCCTCCGTATAAAATTACAAAAAAACTTAGATCAAACAATTCAATTAATTGCTCCTTCACCTGCCCTTTGCACAGATAATGGAGCAATGATCGCAACCGCAGGATTCTTTGCAGATACTAAACCTTGGAAAGAAGTAGATGCAAACCCTGAACTCTATTACTAGTCCCCTTTAAGGTATGATACAATACCTAGCACTATGACTCAGCTTCTGCCTCTTATCATTATCCTCATTCTTGGTTTTAGTGTCATTATCTATATTCTCAATCGTAAAATCTCAACTCTCCAAAACCAATCTTCCGACAAAGCTCTCCTTGAATGGCTCAAGACAATGCAGTCTTCAATCGATGCGACGAATAAAACACTTAACCAAGCTATGCAACATAACTCAACGCAAATGGTACGAACTCTCCAAGAGAACTCGAAGCAACTAAATGACCGGTTGGATAAGGCAGCCCAAGTTATCGCTGGTGTAGGAAAAGAAGTAGGCCAAATGAGTGAGATTGGTAGATCTATGAGAGAATTACAGGAGTTTCTTAAGAGTCCTAAAATGCGGGGGAATATCGGGGAAGAGATCCTAAAAGATCTTATTGCTCAGCTCTTTCCTAAGAATTCGTTTCACCTGCAGTACCAATTCAAATCCGGAGAAAAAGTCGATGCAGCAATCAAGACAGATGCTGGGATACTACCAATTGATAGTAAATTCCCGATGGAAAATTATCAGAGAATGATAAAAAGCGAACATGATACAGAGAAGGAAACATTTAAAAAAGAGTTTATTAGGGATGTTAAAAAACATATTGATGCAATCTCTAAAAAATATATTCTTCCTGACGAAGGAACAATGGACTTTGCTCTTATGTATATACCCAGCGAATCTGTTTTCTATGAAATTTGTAATATGACGGAAGTTATGACATACGCTCGCAAAAATCGAGTATATCTCGTATCTCCAAGCACGTTATATGTCCACCTCCAGACAATTCTTCTTTCATTTGAAGGTAAAAAAATTGAATCTCGTTCAAAAGAAGTCTTTCGTCTACTCCGCTCTGTCCAGATTGAATATGATAAAGTTAACGAGAATCTTGGAGTTTTAGGTAAACATTTAGGTAATGCCAATACACAATTTACTAATGTTACAACTGGGTTTTCCCAAATGGGTAATAAATTAACTGCGACACATACTCTGGAGGAGAAAGTCATAGAAGAAGTAGAACAGACCTCACGTCTTAATAACTAATATCCAGTAAGCTGTTCCTCCCTTATTTTTTCAGAAGGAACTTTCATTTCTTCGAGTAAATCTAACATACTTCCAACCATGATTGGAGGACCGGATATAAAATAAGTGGGGGAAAATATATCATCGAGATGTTTCTTTATCAACTCTTCTGATATTCTCCCCATCTCTCCATTCCATATCTTAGTAGACTTTTCAGGATGAGAAACTGTATAGATCACTTTAATATTTTTATGATTTTTGCTCAGGTTAGTCAGAGTATCATAAAAAATAATCTCTTCGACAGCATTAAAAGAAACGAAAAAAGTAATAGATGCTGGATAGTTGACCTTTCCTGCATAAAGTAACATGCTATGAAAGGGTGTAATACCCATTCCTCCTGCAAAAAATACTAAAGGGCTTCCACTAGTAGCAGGTAAAATAAAGCCTCCCATCGGTCCAAAAAAATTTACTCTTTCTCCTTTCTTAAAACTCATCATTTTTTGCTTAAAAATACTTGGATGATCGCTAACTTTGGTTGTAATCATAATAAATTCTTTTTGCTCTGGTGATGAACATATAGTAAACATACGCGATCGGCCACGATGGTCTTCTGCTGGCAAATCAAGTAATACTCTTATATATTGTCCAGCTAAAAATTCAAAATTAGAATCTTCCGATCTAGCAAAATAAAATGAGTAAGTATCTTTAGCAATTTTCTCTTTTTTTAGAAAGCTTAAAACAAGTGGTGCAGGAACAATTTCCATGCAACGACTATAGCAGAAATCAACTTTTTCACCAATATCACTAATCTATGCTAGAATAGTCCCCATGCCCGATACATCCGCACTCAACTCAGAACAATTATCTGCTGTTTCACATGGCGATGGGCCACTTTTAATTATTGCTGGAGCAGGAACCGGCAAAACCACCGTAGTCACTAAAAGGATAGAACACCTCATTCTTGAAAAACATATTAATCCTTCTCATATTCTTGCCTTAACATTCACAGAAAAAGCTGCCAGTGAAATGGAGACTCGTGTCGATGAGATCCTTCCCTATGGCTACACTAATCTCTGGATAGAGACCTTCCATGCATTCTGTGATCGAATACTTCGCGCAGAAGCAATTCATATCGGACTTGATCCTTCATATAAATTAATGACTGAGACAGAAACTCTCATGTTTTTAAGAAAAAATCTTTTTCAATTTGATTTAAATTATTTCAGACCCATGGGAAATCCTCTTAAATTTTTGCAAGGAATGCTCAATCATTTTAGCCGAATTAAGGATGATGATATTACTCCCGCACAATATTTAGATTATGCAGAAAAACTAAAAGACAGATCGCATGAGATAGAAGAGGAAGAAATCCTCAAAACATCAGAACTCGCCAAGGCCTTCAAGCTTTATGAAGAGATGAAAGCTAAAGAAGGCATGATGGATTTTTCAGATCTTATTAGTAATGTTCTCACATTATTCAGAACTCGAAAAAATATCCTTAAAGAGTATCAGGAACAATTTAAGTATATCTTGGTAGATGAATTTCAAGATACTAACTATGCCCAAAATGAAATGGCCATCCTACTTGCAGGAGAGAGACAAAATATAACAGTAGTAGGAGATGATGATCAGAGCATTTATCGCTGGCGCGGAGCAGCTCTCTCTAATATGCTGCAGTTCAGGTCACACTTCCCTAAAGCAAAGATTGTAACATTAAATAAAAATTATCGTTCAACACAAGTTATTTTGGATAGCGCTCATACATTAATCCAACATAATAATCCAGATCGCCTAGAGGTGAGAGAAGGAATTGATAAAAAACTAATCGCAATGCGAAATGATCAAGGTGAGGGAATTGAATTTATTTTTACCGAGAGAGGAGAGAATGAAGCAGAGAATATAGCAAAAATGATTAAAGATCAGGCAAAAAATAATGGAAGGAACTACAATGACTTTGCAATTTTAGTCAGAGCAAATGACCATGCTTTGCCTTTCCAAAAAGCATTAGAACATCTTAAGATCCCCTCACAGTTCTTAGGTCCTAGCCACCTTTACGAACAGCAAGAAATTAAAGATCTAATCGCTTACTTGAAGGTCTTGGCAAACTTTGATGATAACTCATCTTTTTATCGAATAATTACTATGCCAATTTTTGACATTGCAGCACGTGATATAGCAGCAATTCTTAACTATGTTAAAAAGAATAATGTAAGCATTTTTGAAGCAATCGAACAGAAAGAAGACGCAGGTCTTACCGCTGAAGGTATAGCAAAATTTGAAAGGATTGAGGACATTATAAAAAAGCATCTCAAACTTATTTCAAATGAATCAGCTGGTCAAATTCTTTATTATTTCTTTGAAGACTCTGGATTGCTGGGATATTATCTAGATCCAAAATCTGTAAAAACTGAAAGACAAGCCCAAAATGTAGCTAAATTTTTTAATAAACTCCATTCCTTTGCCGGAAGTCGGGATGATGCATCTGTCTTTGCTGTAGTTGACTGGCTAGAGCTGTCACTCGAGCTAGGAGAAAGTCCAATGGCTGCAGAAGTTGATTGGACAGCTGAGAATGCAGTCAACATTCTCACAGTCCATTCTAGTAAAGGACTGGAATTCCCTATAGTTTTTGTTGTCAACCTAGTTACCCAGAGATTCCCAAGTAGAGACCGTAAAGAACAAATCCCAGTTCCGAGTGATATTATCCGTGAAGAATTACCAAGTGGTGATGAGAACTTGCAGGAAGAAAGACGGCTTTTTTATGTAGCAATGACAAGGGCACGTGATAAATTATTTTTAACGGCCTCAAAATTCTATTCAGAAGGTAAAAGAGAACGTAAATTGTCTCCATTTATTTCTGAAGCACTAGGCGATGAGGTAATTGATAAAGCAATAAAGAAAAATAATGTTTATCAAAGCAGTCAACAGCTATCTCTTCTTGATGTATTCAACACAAATCATGTAAAAGATAAAAAAGCTGAATCTATCATCCCGACGATTGCACCTCTTACTTACATTTCTTATTCTCAATTACAAACTTTTGAAACCTGTGCACTTCATTATAAGCTGCGCTACATTCTTAATGTCCCTACCCTTCCTTCTCCGGCTCTAAGCTATGGCGTAAGTATCCATAATACGCTACGAGATTTCTCCCAACAGCTCAAAAACGATAAAAAAATTAAATCCTCCCTGATGCATGATCTTCTTACAAAAAATTGGGTGCGTCAAGGATATGTTAGTAAAAGTCATGAACAAAAAGCCTTGGAACAAGCTGATAGAATGCTCCTTTCTTATGCAGATAATCTCCTTACTGCCCCTCCCGATACCATCGCCATCGAGATGCCTTTTAACTTCTGGCTGAGCCATCCGGCAGGTCAGCAGAGTAAATTAAAAGTTGGTGGACGTATCGATAGAATCGACAAATTATCAGATGGAAGAATCGAAATCATTGATTACAAAACAGGCAGTAATATCCCTGATGAAAAGAAAGTTAAAGAAGATTTTCAACTCTCATTTTATGCACTAGCAGCAGCCAATGTGAGAGATGAAATTTTTAATAAATCTCCAGATGAGATTTTGCTTACTCTTTACTATATTGAGTCAAACAAAAAAATATCTACGACGAGATCTAAAGAAGAATTAGAGATAACAAAAGACAAAATTATAAAGAAAGCTGAAGAAATCCAATTCAGTCAGTTTCATTGTACAGGAAGTATTTTCTGTAAAAATTGTGAATATAAAATGATTTGTGGTATTCCTAGAGATTGATCTTATAGTAATTTAGTGGTATAATATAACTGTCCCAGGAAGAAGGGTCACTAGTCGCCTTAGGCGACAGGAAAGTCCAGACAGGAGTTATACAAGGGATGGAGCGTAAGCTCCAACTAGTAATAGCTAGTATCACTAAATCTTTCCCACATATGGTTTAGTGAGCGGATTCTGAACTGACAGAATCTGAGAGCAACAGAGACGAGTGGGTATGAAACGGGCAATCCTCCCTCCTGCAACTTCCGAGAGCTGCGCCAACCTTGCCTAGATGAAAATCTAGAGAGGTTATTTACTTGTATACAGAAGCAGCAAAGTTAGAAGGCATCTCGCCATACATAGGCGGACGACATGGTAGAAAGCATCATGACGAGAGAGATTGTGACCTGTCTGCCAAAAGGCAGACTTAGAACAGAATCTGGCTTACTACCTTCCTGGGATATTAAATTACTTATACAAAAAGAGGAAACCCTAAGGATGGCCTTCCTCTCTTTATATCAATTAGACTCCCTTTAGCGAATTGCTTTTTTAAATGTCTTACCTGGAGTGAATCCAGGAGCTTTCCTTGCAGAAAGAGTGATTCGTTCTCCAGTCTTCGGGTTACGTCCCACCCGCTGCGCTCGACTTCGTACACTGAATGTACCAAAACCGGTAAGGACAACTTTCTCACCTCTTTTCAGTGAATCACGAATCGTGTTTAATGTGGTTTGGACTGAGTCTCTTGCTGCTTTATTCGTAAGGTTTGATTTCTTAGCTACAATCTCAATTAGGTCTTTTTTAGTCAAATCGATTCACCTCCCTTCAAAGTGGTAATTAGATTTACAGTACAAGGAATCTAGAGGCTTGTCAAGAGATCACATTGATACATCAAGCTAATATACAATTTAGAGCGTATGTTCGGGGTAGACTGAGCGGAACTCTCGGATAGCGGTAACTTTTACTTCACCAGGAACTGCTAACGATCGGCTCACTTCTTCTTGAATCTTTTTTGAGAGAATAATAGTCTGAGAATCATCTAATTTACCTGGATTAATAATCACCCGTAATTCTCTACCTGCTTCAAATGCATATGCGTCTTCAACGCCTTCATACTTCTTAGCTATTTCTTCCATTTCTTTGAGTCTTTTACCATAGTTCTCAATATCTTCAAACCGAGCCCCAGGTCTTGCTCCTGAAATAGCATCAGCAATATGTACGATAACCGACTCAACACTTGAGAAAGGCTTGTCCTCATGATGCTCAGCTACACAATTAACCACAGCCTCTGGTAAATTAAATCTATTGAGATACTCAACTCCCAACTTAACATGACTTCCTTCGCCTTCAACTACTTTACCAATATCATGGAAGAGGCATCCTAGCCGAACAATATTAACATCTGCTCCAACTTCATGCGCAATTTGAATACCAATTTTAGTCTCTTCTAATGTGTGGACCACTAAGTTCTGACCAAACGAGGTACGGAATTTAAAACGTCCAAGAGTTTGATAAATCTCACTCGGTAAATTATAGACTCCTACCTCAGCAGCTAACTTCTGTCCTTCCTCAAACATTATTTTCTCTACTTCTTTTCTCGTCTGGTCCACAATTTCTTCAATTCTGAATGGCTGAATGCGGGTATCTTTTAGTAGTTTTTCAAGAGACTGGCGCGCAATCTCACGGCGTACACTGTCAAAAGAGGAAAGACGGATAACTCCTTCCTCATCTAAATCAACATCTACCCCTGTTGCTTGCTCAAATGCACGAATATTACGGCCTTCTTTTCCAATAATACGTCCCTTCATTTCCTCATCCGCAACTTTCACAACAGTAACTGTATATTCAGCTATATAATCAAGCGCACCATGACGCATGGAGTCAACGAGTATTTCACGTGCTTTTTGATCTGCAGTAGCTTTAGCTTCTTCTTCTTTCTCTTTGATAATTCGTGCTATCATGGAGGCAGAATCACGCTCTGTCTCCTCTAGAAGAGACGTTCTAGCTTCCTCACGGGTAAGACTACTTATATT
Organism: uncultured Gammaproteobacteria bacterium; assembly: GCA_964515545.1. Classification (GTDB taxonomy): domain Bacteria; phylum Patescibacteriota; class Microgenomatia; order Levybacterales; family UBA12049; genus JACROF01. The sequence goes on along the minus strand of CAZERI010000003.1, from coordinate 81,553 downwards.
CTCAAGTTTTTCAATATATTCTTCTCTTTTTTTTGAAAGATCTTCTTTATCTTCTTCAAATCGTTCAAGCTTTTGTTCGAGCTTTTCTTGTCTCTCAAGGAGTTTCTTTTCTAAAGCAATAAGATCTTGTTGGGTAGAATCTGACATAGCAAATCAAGGAGTGCAAGAGGTAACACCAATTAGTATTTAGATCGTTTGTCGAGATAGTAAGTATGAGCCTTTAAGCATATACACCATGAGTCAACAGTCTCTTGCTACTCTAGGTATATATTATAGCCTCTTTATAATATATCGTCAATTACTCGTCTGATAGTATCATAATCAAATCCTTTCTGAGAAAGATATGAACTCATCCGACGATATTGATCATTTCTAGATAAGTGGATAATTCGCTTTATATACTTCCTCGCGGTTATTTCTGCTTTTTCTAAGTCAGTTTTATAATCATCAGATTTTTCCTCTAATGCTGACTGAATTATTTCATTACTAATACCTTTCTGACGAAGCTCCAATTTGATTATTAAATTACTTTTAGCTTTATACCGAGTTCTACCCTGGACCCACCACCTAGCAAAATCTAAATCACTTTGAAAATGCTGTTCTTGAACCTTCGCAATTACAGCATTACTAATAGCTAAGGGGGCTTTTTTCTTAAGGAGGTAATCAAAAAGTTCTTTTTCTGAACGGGGTCTACGAGTAAGTAGCCTAATAACCGCTATATAGTATTTCTCAAAAGAGTCCATTACCTATTATTGGACAGGTGGTAGAGGTTCTTCTTCTTCATCTTCCTCAACACCGACAGCAACCGGCATACCTCCGTCTTTACTCTTGCTCATTATCTCCTGAACTATTTTTTTCGTCTCTTCTTGATTCTCTTTTAACCAATCAATAGCAGCAGCTTTCCCTTGACCAATCATCTTTTCATCATATCGGAAGAATGCTCCTGACTTCGTTAGAACGTTCATCTCAACTCCTACATCTAAAATTCCACCTTCTCGTGAAATACCATGTTCAAAAACGTCAAATTCAGCCAGCCTAAAAGGAGTAGAAACTTTATTTTTAACGATCTTAACTCGATGCCTAGACCCAATAACTTTATCACCATCTTTAATGGTCTCAATTTTTCTTACATCCATACGAATAGAAGCATAGAATTTAAGCGCCAGGCCTCCTGTTGTTGTCTCAGGATTACCAAACATCACTCCAATTTTCTGTCGGAGTTGATTAGTGAAGATAACAACTGTCTTTGACTTTGAGATGACACCCGTCAGCTTACGGAGGGCCTGAGACATAAGACGAGCCTGAAGTCCCATGACGGAATCTCCCATTTCTCCTTCAATCTCAGCTCTTGGAACAAGGGCTGCAACCGAATCAATAACTAATACATCAATTCCCCCGCTGCGGATTAAACTCTCTGCAATTTCTAAAGCCTGCTCTCCTGTATCGGGCTGAGAAATTAATAACTCATCGAGCTTAACACCTATCCGTTCTGCCCACTGGGGATCAAGAGCATGCTCCGCATCTATAAAAGCTGCAACTCCTCCATGCTTTTGAGCCTGAGCTATTGTTGAGAGGGAAACAGTAGTTTTACCTGACGCCTCAGGGCCATAGATTTCTATAATTCTTCCGCGGGGCAGGCCTCCAACACCGAGTGCGAGGTCTAGCGGAAGACAGCCTGTAGAAATAACAGAAATATCAAGTTTCCCCATGCTTTCACCAAAACGCATTATTGAACCACGACCAAACTGTTTTTCAATCTGGTCCATTGCCATCTTGATTGATTCTAATTTCTGAGTGGAATCTGCCTGCTGCTGGACGACTGCTGAAGATTTAGCGTTACTTGAAGATCGAGCCATAAAGTGAGTTTATAGTAATAGAGTTTCGTATTTTTTACAAGGACTCATACTGCTGCAATCTATATCATTATTTTTTATTATATAATATGACAAGAAGCGGGGATTAGTTTAACGGTAGAATGCGCGGATGGGGTCCGTGTGACCGGAGTTCAATTCTCCGATCCCCGACATTTGCTATACTTTACCAATGAGTTGGAAACAGCTTTCAAGAAAATCTCTTATAAACAGTAAATTTCTCAAAGTCTATCAGGACAGTGTCGAACTTCCAAATGGAGCAATAATTGATGATTATACTCTAGTTGAAAAACCGAGTTTTGTCATGGTCGTTGCCACGGACCAAGATAATCGTCTTATCACTATTGATGAATACAAATACGCAATAAATCAAGAAATTCACTCTCTTCCAGCAGGACATATTGAAAATAATGAAGATCCTTTAGAGAGAGCAAAAAAAGAACTGCTTGAGGAAACTGGCTATAGTGGCGGTGAATGGGAAAATCTAGGACAATTTTATGATTATCCGACAAAAGATCTTCATAAAGTGTACTTTTTTAGAGCGAAGCATGTTACTAATGAAGACACGCAACAACTAGAAGATACCGAAAAAATATCTTCTCGTGTAATAACAATAAATCAGCTAAAAGAGGAGATTAAAAAGAACGAATGGAGAACAAATTCCGTGCTGGCTGCATTTATTGCAGCAGGTTTAGTACAATGACCACCGAGCAAAGATTCCTGTAGATAATAACCGACTGGCTGATTTTTCTTTCAACGCTAACTCCCCTATCTCAATAGTTCCTTTTTTTAGATAATCGCGAAGAACATTTTCTAACATAATACTTGATGCTGAGATAGCGTACGCATTTACGATCATAAATAGCGGGTGATCAGATAAAAGATGCGAGCATAACTCAATGAGCGTAGGGAAACTTTTAGGGAAATCCCAGACTTCTCCTGTAGGTCCATGTCCATAGATGGGCGGATCCATGATGATGCCATCATATTTCTTACCGCGCCTTACCTCTTTTTCAACGAATCGTGTGACATCATCTAAAATCCATCTGATAGGCTTCTCAGAAAGAAGAGATGCTTCCTGATTTTCATGCGCCCAAGTAATCGCTGGGCGGGAGGCATCCACATGGGTAACAGAAGCACCTGCTGCTGCTGCTGCCAGACTTGCAACTCCTGTATAAGCAAATAAGTTGAGAATCTGTGGAGTAGTCCTACTTTCTGCTACTGAGTTTCTTATATAATCCCAGTGTAAATGCTGCTCAGGAAAAATTCCGGTATGCTTAAAAGGAGTCAATTTTGCATAAAAGGAAAGATCATGATATTTTATCAGCCACTTCTCAGGGACCTCTTTTTTAATCCAACTGTCCTTGTCAAATATTGCATCAGCACTATCCCAAATATCCTTAGTTAAAGACCTTTTCCATATAGCTTGCGGATCAGGCTTAACTATTTTGTAATCGCCAAAGCGTTCGAAGCGATATCCATCTCCGCTATCCAATAACTCATAATCTTTCCAACCTTCGGTTGTCATAACATCCATGCATGTATGATACCATACTCACTTCTACACTTTTTTTCGTAATTGCTGTACAATAGGCATTGATGAAACGGATTATCATATTTTGTTTAGTAGTAGTTGTTATTTATACCATCGGAGTTGTCATAATTAATCTTCCACAAAAGCCTCATGTGGTTACAAAAGAATCCACAATAACAGTACCCACTCCTAGCACTACCGAACCTACGGGTTCACAAAAACCAGACGTGAATTTGTAATGGAAATTCTTGCCCTCTTCTTTTTAGAGCTTTTTGTGCTTTTCCTCTTTTCACGAACACTCCAACGAAAACTATCCTTTTTTATTTTTCAAATAACAAAGAGTATGAAATGGACTGTCTCGATTTTGGCATTTATTTTCTTACCGGGGACCTTTATCCATGAGTTAGCTCATTTTCTCATGGCACATCTACTACTCGTTCCAGTAGGAAAAATGGAATTATTACCTAAACAAGAAGGAGAAAGTGTGAAATTAGGAAGTGTATCTATTGGAAGATGTGACCCCTTGAGAAGATTATTAATTGGGATTGCTCCTTTTCTGGCCGGGACAACTATCATTATAATGACGCTTTTTATTGCTGAAAGAGAATCATTATGGAGTATAAACTATATGGTACTTATTATTCTTTATATTCTTTTTGAAATAGGCAACAGCATGTTTTCAAGCAAGAAGGATCTGGAAGGTGCAATCGTCGTGGTAGGCTTTGTTATGATTATGACGTTTGTTCTCTATTTTTTAGGAGTCAGAGTTACGATAGGCGAACTTCAAAGGATTTTCAATGATGAAACGCTTCGTGCTTTCTATCAAGGGACAATCTACCTCCTCTTTCCTCTGGTGCTTGACTTAGGGCTGATCATTATCCTCACTCTCTCTAATAAACTACTTAGCAGATGATGACCCAATCGAAGGAGTCAAAGGTTGTGCTTGAAAAAGCGTAAAAGTATTAATTATCGTCATAAAATTTTCTCTATCTTCAGCTGCTAACGTAAGCTCTTTAGGATAAAGAATAATAAAACCAGATTGGTAGGGAAAATCAGAAGGTAATGGAAAAAAGACAAATGGTCCTACAGTATTTTTTAGAACCATCTGTGTTTTTCTCAGATAGTAACTACTTCCGGTAGTACCACTACTACTAGTTATCACCGATTGGCTATCCACACTACACTTTGTAGTTATAGTACTCCCTTTACAAATATCGAGTATATATTGTAAAGGAGTTTTTCTCCCAACTGCAGAGCCTGATGCAACAACCTGGAGTACGAATAGGCTTCTATCGTTATGAGAAATACTAACTATTTTTTTATCGCTGCTTTCAGAAATCTGAAGATCTTTCGAGTACGAAAAACTAAAACGGTTGGATGAGTTCGTATATGACTTTACCTGGGCTGGGAGGGTACTCTTCCTATCAAAAGCAGGAGGTCTTACAGGACTTTCTCCAGCAATAATAAAAAGAGCAATACAAATGCTCGTAAAAATAATAACAAATCCTAAAATCCCTGCCCTCATGTGAAGTATTCTATTTTGTCATATTAAAAATTATCCCGCAAGTAACCTTGCAATCTGCTAAGACAAATAGTATATAATGAGTTCAATTCTTCATGATTGAGACTAAAGATTCTTCTTTAAATCGTTTTCTTATCGCAAGTATTATTCCCCGCACACTTTCTGAACAGGAAGCATTCTACGATATAAAAGAATTAAGAGATTTGGTAGATTCCTATGAAGGAAAGGTAGTTGAATATGTCATCCAGCATAGAGAGGTGCATGATAAAGGTCTGTATTTAGGCAGCGGAAAAATAGAAGAGATTGCTGCATTAGTTAAAGAGCAATCTATTAATATAGTTGTCCTCAATGCAATCGTTAAACCAGGCCATATCTTTGATATAAAAAAAACACTTGAAAGAGCAAATCCTAAAATAGAAGTCTGGGATAGAGTGGATCTTATCCTCCATATTTTTTCCCGTCATGCAAATACAACGGAAGCTAGGCTTCAGATAGAACTTGCTGCAATGAGACATATGGGACCACGGATATATGGCTTAGGATACGTACTTTCACGGCAGGGAGGGAGTATCGGAACTAGAGGAATTGGAGAAACCAATACTGAGCTTATGAAACGGCACTGGCGCAGCCAGATTAAAAAAGTTGAGGAAAAATTAAAAAAACAAGCATACACAAGAGAACATCAGATGGAGAGAAGACGAAGAGTAGGGATTAACACTATTTCAATAGTCGGATATACGAATGCTGGTAAAACGTCACTTTTTAATATTTTAACTAATAAAAGTCAGTTTGTTAAAAACGCTCTTTTTGCCACTCTTGACAGTCATGTCGGCAAATTCATTCTCCCTAATTCATCTCAAGAATTTATTATTTCAGATACTATTGGATTTATTCATAACCTTCCTGCCACGCTTATTGACGCCTTCCGATCAACGTTGATGGAATCAGTCTACGCTGACCTTTTGATCCAAGTAATAGATGCAACAGACCCAGATCTTGCTAGAAAGCTGCAGACTGTTTCTCACGTTTTACACGAGCTAAACATCATGGATAAACCAAAGATTCTGGTCTTTAATAAAATAGATATGCTTACTAATGAACAGCTACAGAACCTAAAAAAAGATTTTTCAGACTATCATCCTCTTTTTATTTCAGTGAAAAATAAGAATGGGATCAAACTACTGAGAGAGTCTATCGGACAGTTTTTCATCACTAATTCTCCTGTCCAGCTCTAATTTCCACTTTTATAAAGCTCAAGCTATAATACAAACATGAAAAAAGCAGTTCTTACTTTTGTTATCCACAATGACCAGATTTTACTAGCAGAAAGTAACTATAGACCTGGTAGAACTACCTGGAATGGTATTAGTGGATTTGTTGAAGACAAAGAGAAACCTGAAGAAGCAGCTGTCCGTGAGCTGTACGAAGAAGTAAAGCTTCGCGTATATACACATGACCTTGAACAGGTCGGTGTCATGCATCTCTCTACTGTCAATCCTGAGGAAGTTCGAGAAGAAACATTAACTATTACAATTTTTCTCTGTGAAAACTTTCAAGGACAGGCTCGTATGACTCCCGGTGTTAGACCACGCTGGTTCGACTTTACTGCAATCCCTTATCAGGATATGTTTGAAGATACAAAAGATTGGCTGGAAAGGATTCTCACTGGTGAAAAACTTATTATTGATATAATATCAAAAGCTGATGATCAAACGGAGAGCTTACAAGTTAAGGATGTATTAATACGCAATGTCTTTGAAAAATAATATGCTTAATAACTATCAACGAGTAGCTGTATACGGTCTTATTTTTAACGCTTCACAGGAGATTCTTATTGTAAAGCGCTCTCTTCATGACTCACACCCTGGACTATGGGAAATGCCAGGAGGAGCTTTAGAATATGGCGAGCAACCCTCTCAGGGAGCATTGAGAGAAATTAAAGAGGAGACAAATCTCGATACGGAAGTACTGCATCCAATTTCAGTAATATCGGGATTTTCAAAGAAAAATCCATCTGTACAGGTAGTCAGAATTGCTTTCCTTTGTTTTACAAGTAATTCTGAATCTCTTATACTTAGTGCTGAACATAGTGACTACCAGTGGGTAAATCCTTACCAGATAACGCACTCTCCTCTGTCAGAATTTCTCAAAAAAACACTTCAAACAATCTCTTATTATCCGAAACTAATTTCTATTGATCAATATACGTAAATCCAGAAAAGGAAGAAGGAGGACTTTCTAAACATACCTCACCTAGTTTGTTATCTTCAGACGACCAAAGGAAAAAGAGCTGGCTGTCACCACATGATGAAGGAGCGGTTTGGTTAAGCTGAACGAATATAATCGCCTTATCATCATTTGCATCATAACAATAACCTGTTTGCTCAACATCTCCACAATCACTAACTGGAGAAGTTTTTTGTAAGACATAGCTATAGACCCCTGACATCTCATTCTTATTTACCATCTCATCAACCCAATCATATGAAGGTTGATCTGATTGGGTTATGGGAAATCTATTATAGGTTACATAATAACGAGAGATGGCATCTACAAGTTTAATCAATGTCGTTTTTCTCCCATTATTAACATAATCGTTAATAAAAGATGTACTCAATTCAGATATTGAGTCAATCGGATGATGGAGGAAATCTTCAAAAGATATATTCAGATGTTCTCCCCCTCCAGGCATCGTAGAGTCTGATTCATTAGATGACCCTGTAGAGTTATTTTCTTTCACAAAAGAATCAAGACTATTTGTTATATAACCTGAATTTTTTAGCTGAATCGGTCCAAAATAGACATTATTCTTATCCTGACCTCCTTGCTCATCCTGCCCAATTGCAACTCCTTGTGGTAAATCATGCTGTGTATTAGTAACAAGGGGATTGCTTCGCTTTTTCAAAATACTCTGATCAGATAAAAAGTAACTGCTACTGAGAAAAAACAGGCTAACTATGAGAATGATTAAAATTATAACTAATTTTCTTTTTTTAAAATAGCTAATGTTCTGCGTCTTTTGAGAAGGTTTGACTTGCATATAATCACTTCTTATTATGCAATATTCGTAAGGAGAATAACAGTTACAAGGTACCTATAGCGTCAATTTTGGGGAAATGAATTCTAATCTCGTTCCAGAATTTGTCAGAGAGAGATGTTGAAAATTTACCATACTTTCCGCTTTCAGATTTTCCACAAAGGATATTTTCATAGCGTCTGATAATCCGGAGAACTTTCTCCCCTTCCTCATTAAATGCAGCCTGATACTCTTTAGGATTATCTGCATAAAGATCATGGAGCTTTCTAAATGAGAGGAAATCTTCTTTATTATATTCCAGCATGTCGCTGACTACTTCTTTATACTTAGCCATTATTCCTCCGGCTCAGGTGGGAGGAATTCTTCACCAGTATCCTGAGATGCTACGGATGCATATTCTGAAGGTTTAAGCCAATATACATAAGTACACCCAGTTGGTTTCTTAGAGGCCCTATCCCAACCTGAGGTAGAGCATTTCTTCATCTTTTTCCCATTGGCTGTTGTATACAAGACCAGCTTTGCTCCACATTCTGGGCAGTCCTCATCAAGCTGCTCTGTAGTACCGTTGATCCATTCAACATAATCACAGCCTATTGCTTTCTTCGCTTCTTTATCCCAAGAAGAGGTAGAGCATTTCTTCATCTTTTTCCCAAAACGGGTAACCGCTAAGACAAGAGGAGAACCACACTTTGGACATTTTTCTTCAAGCTGTTCTGGCTCTACTTCTAGCCACTTTACATAATCACAGCCTGTATTTGAATGAGTCGTAGGGTCCCAAGAAGAAGTAGAGCATCGCTGTAGTTTACGTCCTGTTGCAGTCGTCACAATTTCACTGAGAGGGGAACCACATTTAGGACATACTTCTTTATTTGTAGATATCTGAGAATCTGGCATGTAGACACTAATAGTACTAATAAAAAGCTCGTCGAGTCAAGATATTAATATATATCATATTTCTCAAGTAACTTCTTGTTACCTTCAACTTGATAATGGAGGAGATCCTGATAAATACCTTTTTTATTAGCCAATTCCTTCGGACTACCATTATCAATAATCGTTCCTGAATCAATAACAATTATCTTATCAACATTTTGAATCGTAGAAAATCTATGGGCAATAATAATAACTAGTTTATCCTTCATTAATTTTTCCAGGGCTTCCTGGACCTCTCTTTCAGATTTTGCGTCAAGGGATGAGGTTGCCTCATCCAGAATGAGAATAGGAGCATTTTTTAAAATAGCGCGGGCAATCTGAATACGCTGTTTCTGACCTCCGGAAAGTCTTACCCCCCTTTCTCCAACTTCACTATCTAATCCCTTAGGTAATTTACTTACAAAGCTGTAGGCATTTGCTAATTTAAGCGCATTGATTATTTCTTTTTCTGTAGCATCTTTCTTTCCATATGCAACGTTTTCCCTAATAGTAGAAGAAAAAAGCTCATTTTCTTGGAAGACCAAAGAAATGTTTTGTCTGATTGTTCTTGGGTCAATCACTGAATAGCTTTTACCATTAATAATAATTTCTCCTTCTGTTGGCTGATAAAATCTTAAAATAAGATTTACAATTGTCGATTTGCCTGCCCCACTGTGACCTACTAATGCAGCAGCCTGATTTTTTTGCAGCGAAAATGAAACATTTTTTAGAACAGGATTCTCTGAGTTATAAGAGAATGAGATATTCTTAAATTCAAGAGTCGGTTCTCTAAATACTTCTCCTTTTCTTTCGTCATTATATTCTTCGCTGGATGGGAGGCTTAGTATTTCAAAGAATTCTTTTGATCCTGCTTCAGCTGTCTGAATTTGAGTCAGGATATAAGACATAGCGAAAAGCGGAATTCTAGCTTGATTAACCAGCTGGAGAATAAGTACCATTTCACCGATTGTTAAATGTCTTTGGAAGGTATTGTAAAAAACTAAAATATTAATTCCAAATAAAATAATATTTAAAGACAGTCCTCTAAAAAAATCGAATTTATGAAAGGTAGTACTTTGGCGGGCATAGATTTTATTTGAGCTTTCAAGTCCATGTGATACAAATTCATATTCCTCTTTTTCATTAGTAAAACTTTTAACAAGTGTTATGTTAGAAATTACTTCTTGAATTCTTCCACGTAATTTATCCTCGATAGCATTTTTCTTTACTTCTTCTTTACCCCATCTAACTGTTGAATAATAACTAAGAGTTAGATAGATTGGAAATAGAATAAAAGTAAGAAAAGCAATTGGTACATTATAGTAAGCCAAAACTACTACCGTAAAAATACTCTGAAGAAATGTCGGCAGAATGAAATTTGTGGTTGAATTAAGAAATCCTTGAATAGTTACAATTCCACGGCTTAACTGATTTACTATCTTCCCAGACATTTCCGAGTCAAAGTATGACTGAGGAAGTGTGAGGACTTTATCATAGAACCTTTCAGTGAGGAATTTACGGATTCTACCTGCAAAGTGGTCCCCTATTCTATCACTTAATGTTGAACTAACAAGCCCTAGGACATTACTTACAAATGCAACAATAACCAAAATAATCAATCTAGTAAGATCGCCACCATTACCCTGAACCTTACTGACTATTTCATCAACAATAAATTTTGAAAATATAGGAGCAATAAGCCCTAACGTGGCTGACAATAGAATGAGAACAGCTAAAATTGCTACTAGATGATAGAGAGGTCGGGAAAGACGGATAATCTTAACAATATTTTGCATCCTTTAAGTATAACAAACTATACACAGCTTTGACAGTCTTTTAGACTAAGTGCTAAGGCTATGGGGAGACTAGTTTTAGGACTTATTGTATAGCTTAAGGAGTTCCTTCTTAAACTCTGAAACTGATGCATCATCGTATACTGTTATCGTATATATGCGGTCTGTTTTCGGCTGAAGTTCTTTTATGATATCTTTCAATTTCCCCTCATCAACTAAATCAGCCTTTGTTAAGAGAATAATCTCCTTCTTCTCTAGTAAGACCTCATTATAATTGCTAAACTCCTGACGAATTATTTCATAATCTTGTACTGGACTAGCTGATGACGCGTCAATACAATGGACCAAAAGTTCTGTCTTTTCAATATGCTTAAGGAATGTTGTACCTAGCCCTCTCCCTTTACTTGCGCCTTCAATAAGTCCAGGAATATCAGCAAGCATAATACCCTCCATCATTCCTATATTTGGTTCTAATGTAGTAAAAGGATAATCTCCAATCTTTGGATGTGCATTTGTCAAAAGAGAAAGTAACGTACTTTTTCCAACATTTGGTAATCCAATAAGTCCTATCTGAGCGATTAATTTGAGTTCAAGATGGAGAGTCTTCTCTTCACCTATTTCACCCTTTTCAGCATAACGAGGTGTTTGATTCGTTGATGATTTAAATTCATTATTTCCCCTGCCTCCCGTCCCTCCTTTTGCTATAAGGCGGGGTGATGTATCAAGAATTTCAAACAACAGTTTTTCTTCTGAATCACTAACTATTGTCCCAATAGGTAAACGAATAATTAAGTCATCTGCATTCTTACCAAAGAGATTATTTCTCTTTCCGCTTACTCCGTCCTCTGCTTTCCATAGTTTTTTATGCTGGAAAGGGGAGAGTGCTGTCAGATCATCTATCCCTTGCAAATAAACATTCCCCCCATTACCGCCATTACCGCCATCTGGCCCTCCCTTCGGATTACCTTCTCTCGTTCTGAAAGAGACGGCTCCATTACCGCCATTACCTGCTTTCACTGTTATAACAACCTTATCTACCAACATACTTTCTGTATTATACCATTAACTATACGTTGAAGATTACCGTAGCTCTCTGTTAGTATTGATGCGTGCGAAGTCTTAAAATCTTTCTCCTCTTTTTCATTTGTTTATCAGCAATTCTAGCTATGATCTTCATTTTTTTTATTACCTCTGTTGAAAAAGACTCTCGAGACAGAATTATAAGCCCTATCTTAGACTCTGTTGCTAAGGGTAGCCAAGAGGTCCTTTCCCTCTTTACAAAAAGAGTTGATGAGCAAATAGCAAATTCTGTTGCACATAGTGAGGGAACGTATAGCGTAGTCGTTATTGATCTTAAAGATAATCAAACATACAGTCTAAATCCAGATCGAATATATAATAGTGCAAGCCTTTATAAATTATGGGTAATGGCTGCTGTATACCAAGCTATTAATGATAAGAAGTTGAATCGGAATGATATTCTTTCTGAATCAGTAGAAAACTTGAATAAGTCCTTTAATATAGCCAGCGATGAAGCAGAATTACAGTCGGGCACTATAAAGATGACAGTGGGGGATGCTCTCGATAAAGCAGTTACTCTCTCTGATAATTACTCAGCCTTACTCCTAACAAAGAAATTAGGAATTCCTACCATAAATTCATTTCTAATAGCACACCAGCTTACCCACTCTAAGACATCACTCCCTCCTGTAACCACGGCTTCTGATATAGCACTTTTTTACCGTAAACTCTATAACCACCAATTGATTAACTACGGAAGTTCAGAGGAGATGATCTCACTTCTAAAAAAACAGGCAATTAATGATCGTATTCCAAAATACCTACCACCTGAGATTACTATTGCCCACAAGACAGGAGAACTCAATACAATAAAGCACGATGCTGGAATAGTATTTACTCCTAAGGGTGATTATATTCTAGTTATGCTCTCAGATACGGAAGATCCTAAAACAGCAGCAGAAAAAATGGCACAGCTGTCACAAGAAATTTTTATTGGATTTACTTCTTCCCACTAAGAAGAGAGGGAATAACTCTCTCTTCTTGATCAAGGGTATAGTCTACTACCGCTAACAAAACGACATTTAAAGCTAACAAAAAAAGAGCCCTAAATTGTTCAGAGTAAAATGTGAAGAATTGAGTGATAAGGAGAGAGATAAGAACTGCAATTTTAAAAATACGAAATCCCTTTTCCTTAGACTTTTGCATTACCACAACTCCAACTAATACACAAAAACCCGAGAGTAAAGACGAAGCTAGTTCTCCTGATTGTATAAACGACAAAGACTGTTTGGTGTAATACACGGACCCTAAAGTTATCATTGACGAAAGCGATTGGAGCAACAGAATAGCAACAACTAATTTATTGAGTAACTTTGATTGAGTAAGTCTTATATATAGCATCCAAATAACGTGTCTCATCCTATTAAAAAACGATGGAGGAGGGACTGGAATTGATTCTACTTCAGCAAAAAAGGCTTTCAATGCTTTAACCAGCGGATCCTTTTGATCACTTTTATTGAGATAAAGTAGAGCTCTCTTCTTCTCTTCATTATCAAGATCATTGACCACTGCCTCAGTTACCATATTAAGAGCATTAACAAGGTATTCTTTAGGAGTAATAACTGATGATTTTTCTATAGACTTAGAAATGCTATAGATTAAAATGAAAATAACATATACCAAAGCAATTGTTGGCTGAAAGAAATAATTATTATCTTGTGTTATAAATTTCCCCAACTCATCAATAAATGCACCAAACCCTATTCCTCCCAAGATGGCTGATGTCCCCATAATTCCTCTTCCTACAAATGAGAGTAAAAGCATAAGAGAGAGTGCCATAAAAAAACCACCCCATAGCAGATGAGCTATATGGAGACCAGCTCCACCACTAAGCTGAGGATAATCAGTAAGTTTTAGAAAGATACGAATAGTAAAAATTGTAACAATTGAAGAAATAAGAAAATTCTCTCTCAGAATAAATCCATCTAGATTTTGGACAAACAGCTTCATTAGTCCCTTCATACCAACTATTATAAAAGAAAAGCAGCTGATCTGCTTGCTTTTTTTTAATCAGTCTGTGTATGCTAATAAAGAAATCTTTTTTGCCTATGAAAAGACTGCCCGATCAAGAGGAACAAGTTATTAATTCCACGGTTCAAAGAATTTGGGAAGATATAGTCTATTCCATGGACCAATACACAAACGATAGTACTCTATCCAAATTTTACTTACCTGAGGAAATAATAAAACACTGCCATAATGCAGCTAATATTTTTACTCAGCTCCTATATTCTCCAATTCCGACCCCTGAGGAAGCAAAAAAGACACGTCTCTATGCAATGATCCACTTAGCTATGACGTGCGGAGTCCAGATCTACCTTAAAGAGAGAAGCCTTAAGAAAGGTTACTCTCCTTATAAAATTAGCAAGGATGAGGAAGTTATTCGTGAAGCACGAAACAGAATTGGTAAGATCCTATCTGAGGGAATCAAAGTTAAACCTCCGGTAAGCCAGGTAATGGAGCTTTTTATAACTCAACTTAATACACCGCATTATCTTCGTAGATTCCCCTTGAAAGGATACGAATTTAATTCAGAAAAATTTGATAACCTTCTCCCTGCTGCGATTATGTGGGGATATCTTCTCACCCAAGAACTCGTACTAGATTAACTTCTCCTTTTACTCATACTTTTTCCTTGCTCCCAACTGATGAAATTCTTACGGTAATATGGTTAGGATAATGTATGCAGCATAGATCACTCTATAAAGATAGCTTGGGCTATAAGCGGTATGAGCGTTTATACCGATCCACCTCACCACCTCATTTACTCCTTAAAAAGGATGAGTCTCAGGGGCTTAATGATGCAAAAAAGGAGAAGATTAAAATAGAAGAAATAAATAAAGATAGATTTCACAACCTCGTAGAAGCATCTACTCACACCTTATTTAAGATTAATTCCGTGTTCCCTTTTGATTTTTTTACGGACGAAATCAGCATAGAGATAACGCAGATTAACGTAATAAAGAGATTTTTCTTCGCTACAGCTCACCTCCAAACAATTCCCATAAAAAATGTCGCAGATGTCTTTGTTCAGACTAGCCTTATCTTTGCTTCTCTTCGCATCATTGATAGTAGTTATATCGAGAATTCGATTCAAGTTGATAACCTTAAAAAAAATGATGCTTGTATGGCACGAATCATTATCCAGGGATTAGTCGTTGCTAATAAAGAGGGAATTGATCTCACTAAGCTTCCTAAGCATACTTTAATGGAAGATATTCAAAGTTTAGGAAAGGCTCAGGAAATCGATATTGCTAAATAATATATAATCATAGGTATTCATGAGAATTACTAAATATGCTCATTCTTGTTTGTTAATTGAGGAAAAGGGAGTTTTTGTACTCATTGACCCAGGCATTTACTCTGAGCAATTCCAAGATAGGTTACTTGCTCTTCCTAAACTTGATTATATCCTCATAACACATGACCATTTTGATCATTTCTCTATACCTCTCATAAAATCCCTCTTTAGTAATCATCCAACTGTCACAATAATAGGGACTCACTCAGTCAAAGAAAAGCTTTCAGAAGAAAATATTACAATTGGAGAGCAAACTACTAGCATAGTACAACTTGCTGATTCTCCTCACGAAAAAATGTTTTTTAAAGGACCGATGACAGAAAATATTTCATTTACTATTTTTACTCGTCTTACTCATCCTGGTGATTCCTTCCAATTCCCAACAACCGCTCCAATCCTTGCTCTTCCTGTAGATGCTCCGTGGGGAAGTAGCGTTCAAGCTTTTACTAAAGCATTAGCAGTAAAAGCTAAAATTATTATCCCAATCCATGATGCTATGATGAAAGATGAAGCAATTGAGTCTTTTCTCTACCCAAGTCTCACAAAAGCATTTAGGGATGAGGGAATTGAGTTTAAGGGAATAAAAAATGGAGAGACAATTGAAGTTTAACGCTTTGGTGACTGCTTAGCACGGCGTGCTTTCCCACCAGTACCAACTTTACGACGTTCCCGAATACGTGCATCTCTTGTCAAAAAGCCTTCATTTTTAAGAATAGGACGGAAGTTGGCTGTATCTGCTTTAGCAAGTGCGTTGGCAAGCCCTGCTACAACTGCATCAAGCTGCCCAACTTGTCCACCCCCAACGACTCTTACTGTAATAGTATATTTATTTTGAGCATTAGCAACACGGAGAGGCTCTGTGTAGCGGAATCTATTAACATCTCCAGGAAAGTACTCTGAAATAGCTTTTTGATTAACGATAATATCGCCTTTCTTTACCACTGTCTCACCCCACGTCATACCTTCCTTTAATGTCTCGTAAAGTCTTACTCTGGCTACTGCCTCTTTCCGTCTTCCAACTGCAAAGGTGTAATCCTTCTTCTCGCTATTTTTTTTGATCTCAACTGTTTTAGTTTTAGCTGCCATAGTTATTTAGTCTCCTCAGTCTTGCCGAATTTATCAGTATAAGTATGCTCTGATCCTGCAAAGACAAACATTCTTTTGAGCATTTTATCACGAAGCCTATTGTCAGGCAACATACCCTTTACTGCGTGCCGAATGATATCCTCTGGCTTCCGATCACGTAATTCCTTCAACGTCTCACTATGATATCCACCTGGATACCCCGAATGTCGAGCATATACTTTATCCTCTTCCTTTTTCCCAGTTACTTTAACTGATTTAGCATTAACTACTACGACATAATCTCCACAATCCAGGTTTCGGACAAAGTTAGGCTTTGCCTTACCCATAAGATGCTTAGCTATAATAGTTGAGATGCGACCAAGTGTCTGGTCGTTAACATCAACTAAATGCCATGCATGTTTGATTTCAGATTGTTTAGTGGATTTTGTCTGCATATTATTTTGTTACTTTCTTTGCTGCTTCTTTTTTAGATGCTGCTTTAACTGCCTTTTTAGGAGATGACTTAGCAGCTTTCTTTGGCTTTGCAGCTTTCATTTCACTTTCTACTATATCGTTCTTTATTGGAGTCTTTTTACCTTTTGGAGAAACTATTTCTACTTTTGTTCCTTTTTCAACCCATTCCATAATAACCATTGACGCATTATCGGAAAAGCGATTACCAATTTTTATGATTCGTGTATATCCACCCGGACGATCAACAAAACGCGGAGCAACATCTGTCACCAATTTTTGCAACGCTTCATTAGTAAGATATGCCTGAAGCAGTTGACGCGCTTGGACACTATCATTCTTCTTTGCCTTAGTTACTAACTTTTCGACATGTCCTTTGATAGCCTTTGCTTTTTCTTCGGTAGTCTCAATCCTCTCGTACATAGTCAACGAAGAAACAAGCCCCTTGAAAAGTGCTTTTCTTTCATTTGTATCACGCTTTAATTGTCGGCCAAAAATTTGTTTTTTCATAAAAAAATCTCAATTCTTATTTCTCAATCGCGAATCTATAAAAAATCTTAAATCAACCTTCAAGTAAGAGATTTACAGATGCAGATTCAACATTTGAGACTTAAGATTTGAGATCACTTAAATTGAGAAAGAGATACCTTTTTCTTGTAACTTTTCTTCTATAACTGAGATTGATTTACCACCCATATTACGCATAGAGATAAGATCCTTACGTGGAGTTTGGAGCAGCTGCTCTACTGTCTCGATACCGCCGTTACGAAGACTATTGTAAATTCTTGTTGGAAGATCTAGCTCATCAATTGTCATTTTTGCTACTGCTGAGGGAAGAGTAGATACTGGAGCTGACTCTTCTTCTGTAACTTCTGTTGTCTGAGGTTCATATACTTGAAGGAAAGAATTTGCTAAGAGACGAGCAGATCTCTCAAGAGCATCTTTCGGATCAACCGTTCCATTTGTCCAAATCTTCATTGTTAATTTATCAAGATTAGTTCGCTGACCCACACGTGTTGCCTCTACTGTATAAGTAACACGTCGAATAGGTGAAAAGATAGCATCTGTCTGAACAATACCTACAGTTGAAGATTTACGATCCTCAGCAAGTGAATATCCCATCCCCCGTTCAACAGTAAGCTCCATATCTAATTTTGCTGATTTACCGGAGAGAGAACCGATGTAATGATCTTTATTCATTACCTCAACACCATCAGTCTCTTCGAAATTAGCTCCTGTGATCTCCATAGGACCTTTAGCAGACAACTTAATCGTTGCTTGATCACGGCCTTCAGCTAATTTAAGATTGAGCTCTTTAATATTAAGGATAAGATCTATAATATTTTCCTTAAGTCCATCAACTGTTGAGAATTTATGCTTAACTCCATTAATCTTTAATGCAGTAACAGCAGCTCCTGGAATAGATGTGTAAAGAACACGACGAAGCGCGTTACCAATAGTGTAGCCATAACCAGGCTCCAAAGGTTCAATAACGAACTCGCCATAGCCAGCTGCATTTACGATTTCTTTTACTGTAAATGGTGTGTTTTCCATATTAGCCTTGAGAGACAATGATATATTGTATCATTATCTTGAATAATATTCAATAATCTGTTGAGTATTGAATGGAACAACGATATCTTCACTTTTGGGCATGCGTGTAAGCTTTCCTTGAGTACCCTCACGTGTTACAAAAGAAACTAATTCCGCCTTCTCTTGCATGAGCTTAATAACATCAGCTGTCTTTTGCATTTTATCATCGATCTCAATAACGTCACTTATTTTTACTTGATAAGAAGGAATTGTTAATTTTTTCCCATTAACCTTGATATGACCATGTGAGACGAACTGACGGGCTTGAAAGCGTGTTTTTGCAAAACCAAGCCGATACACTACATTATCAAGTCTTGTTTCAAGAAGGGATAACATCAACTCCCCGGTATCACCTTTCTGTTTTTCTAAATTAGTAACAAGTCTTTTAAATTGTTTCTCCAAAACACCGTACATTGTTTTTGCTTTTTGCTTTTCTCTCAACTGTTGGCCGTACTCAGAAAGACGACGTCGACTCTTCTTAGCACCATGCATACCTGGCTTGATATTCAAACGTCTTTGTAAACTTGCAGAAGATTTATCCAGCAAATTAACTCCTTCTCTACGTGCTAATCTATGTTTTGGTCCTGTATAACGTGCCATAGGTTAAATTCTCCTCTTTTTCTTAGCCCGAGGGCCATTGTGTGGAATAGGAGTAATATCAGCAATCGAAGTAATTGAGAGCCCTGCACTTTTAATTGCACGCAGTGATGAATCTCGACCTGATCCTGGGCCTTTGACAAAAACATCTACTGACTTCAAGCCTGATGCTAAAGCCTTACGTGCTGCGTTTTCAACTGCAAGTGAGGCTGCATATGGAGTAGACTTCCGAGTTCCTTTAAAACCTGCATTACCAGCTGAACTCCATGAAATAATATCTCCTTTATCGTTAGTGATACTTACTAGAGAGTTATTAAAAGTTGCTGTCACATAGACACGCCCATGCTCACCTACAACGAGTGTTGATCTTTTTTTAGTTGTTTTTGTTGTCTTTTTAGCTGCCATAGTTTATATAAAGTTTATGCTTTTGCTTTAGCTGCAGCCTCAATTTTTGCTGCCATTTCTTTCTTGATAGCTCCAATTGTCATTCTCTTTCCTCGTTTTGTGCGGGCATTTGACTTAGTGCGCTGTCCACGAGATGGTAAACCTTTAATATGACGGATTCCTCTATACATCCCAGACTCTTTCAAACGACGAATATCTGCATTTACTTCTGTACGGAGATCTCCCTCAACTTTGATCGTTTCGAGAGCTTTAGTAATACTCTTCTGATCTTCTTCTGAAAGATCCTTAACTCTTACTGCTCCATCAATTTTTGCGGATGTTAGAACACCTTTTACGTTACTGCGACCAATCCCATAAAGATAGGTAAGTGCAATATCTACTCTTTTATTATCTGGTAATGTTACTCCTGCAATACGCATAAATTTATCCTTGTCGCTGCTTATGTTTTGCTGTCTCACAAATAATATAAACAACGCCTCTTCGACGAATTATTTTACATTTATTACATCTTTTTTTAACACTTGCTTGAACTTTCATTATTTTCTCCTTTAATTATCGAACCCTATAGGTAATTCTGCCTTTACCAGGATCGTAAGGTGTTACTTCAATTCTTACCTTATCTCCAGGAAGGATCTTAATAAAATGAATACGCATCTTTCCTGAAAGATGGCAGAGAACTATCGATCCATCCTCTAATTCAACTCTAAAAAGAGTATTTGGTAAAGCTTCACGAACAACTCCTTCTTTCTCAATCGATCCTTGATGTGCCATATAATCACGAACAACGCGATCGTTCACAGCTGTTATTGTGTCCGCACTCCTTATTCGATTGGCTTTATGAAGGGCAACCGAGAGCTAGTAATGCTCGCGAATCAAAAACAGCAGGACGTATTCGCGTCAAGTAGGGTTATTATAGCAAACCAGCCTCAAAAGAGCAACTACTCACACTGTTAGTACTAAGGGCTCAGCTTTGGTTATCAAAATAGTCCGCTCAAAAACAGCTGAGAGACTATTATCAGCAGTTTTTATAGTCCATCCATCGTTATTAGCATACACTACATCAGAATCTCCCATGGCATAAATTACTTCAACAGCTATAGTCATTCCTTCTTTAAGCAGAGGAGTCTTTTCAATCTTACCAATAAGAAAACCTGGGACCTCAGGCTCTTCATGGAGTTCCTTACCAACACCATGTCCTACTAACGTACGGACAATACTATAACCATTTCCTTCTACAATCTCTTGTATTGCCTGGGAGATATGACCAACTCGATTACCTGCTCGTGCTTTTTTAATCCCTTCCCACATAGCCTTTTCACCAATTTCAAGAAATTTTTGGACTTCTTTAGAGCCTTCTTTTTCCCCGCCAACAATAATTGTATCGGCCATATCAGTGTGAAGACCGTCTAGATAGACTCCGCAATCGATACATATCACATCACCTTTTTTCAATCTGTATTCGCCGGGAATTCCATGGACGATAATTTCGTTAGTTGCTGTACAAATTGTGTGCTTATAGCCAGGAACCTTCATAAACCCTGGCTCTCCTCCTTGATCCCGAATAGACTTCTCAGCAATTTTATCAAGCTCTGCCTCAGTTATTCCTTCCTTTACAGCTGATAAAGCTGTAGATAGAGCAACAGAAAGCATATGCCCTCCTTTTTTCATACTTTCTATTTCTTTTTTATTTTTAATATCAATCATATAAATTGGCGCTCCTTTAAAATATCCATTACTTTTGCTACAGTCTGGTCAACTCTATCAGCTGTTGTATCAATTTCAATCGTTCCATCATGCTTTTCAAGAGGAGACGTATCTCTGTTCTCATCGAGATGATCTCTGTTCTTTGTATCAGAGAGGACTTCCTCGTATGTCTTTTGAATTCCCCGCTCTTTAAATTGTTCAAATCGTCTAAGAGAGCGAGCTTCGAGTGAGGCAGTAAGGAAAATCTTGACCTGTGCATTGGGTGCAACAACAGTTGCGATATCACGTCCTTCAATAACTGCTGGGTGACCTTCTACAATTTCTTTTTGTCTCCTTACCATCTCTTCACGTACTTTAGGATGGGAGGCAACTATTGGTGTCTGGTTACTAACCTCAGGCCTTATGATTGCTTCTGTAACATCCTCATCCCCTAAATAAATTACTGTGTCTCCAGCTGAGACTTGTAAATGGAGATTGCATGTCGCGAGGACATCTACTACAGCTTTTTCGTCAGACAATCTAACACCTCTTCTCAGGCATGCTAGCGTTAACGCTCTATACATACCTCCTGTATAAAGGTATAAGATCCCAAGCTTTTTACTTAATGCAAGAGAAAGAGTTCCTTTCCCCGATCCAACTGGACCGTCGATAGCAATTGTTAATGGTTTATTCATATTTTTGAATTATTTCTTTAATTTTTTTTTCTAAATCCTGAAGCGAACCATTATTTTCAATAAAAATATCCGCCATCGCGATACAAATTGCTGCCTGTAATCCAGAATCTTTTTCACCGATTCCTAGATCTCTATTATCGAGCTCTTCAAATAATGCCTCTGTCAATTGTTCCCGTCTTTTCAGATTTTTAAGCCTAGCAAAGCGTGTATCACGGTTTACGACTAAAGATAGTAACAAAGCATCATATTTACGAAAATGGAGAACTTCCTCACTATTTCGAAACCCCTCAATAACTATTTTCTCCCATCCATTCTTTTCTGCCTGTGCTAACGCTTTTTCAATAAGTATAGCTTTACCAAATTTCTCTCTCCATGAGTTACCTAAGTCCTGCAGTTTTTTTCTTGTCACTGGTTCGCCTACCTGGAGAAGCTCCTCCTCTAAGAAAGAACTTAAGCTAACTTTATGATACCCTAAATCCTGAAGAATCTCTGCAGCGGTCGACTTACCGCTCCCAAATGCGCCTGAAATACCAATTATTTTCTTCTGACTCGTCATGGCGTGGAAGAGAAGCTACTCTTTGATGTGACTCATAATCTCCTTATGAATTTTTTCAATTTCCTCTTCACCATTTACTTCTACTAATTTATGATGACTTCTATAGTAGCCAATGACTGGCTCGGTTAACTTATGGAAAAGCTCAATTCTTTTTCTTATAGCCTTTAGCGTATCATCTTCACGTCCTTCTGCCTCACTCATTGCCCGATAAGAGAGACGCCATAAAGCTTCTTTATCGGAAACCTTTAAGTAGAAGACATGATTAATACCATTTTCAAAAGTTTCAGCTTGGTGGGTTGTGCGAGGAAACCCATCAAGGATATATCCCTTTTCATACTCCGGACGATGGAGGTACTCGCTGACTATCTCCATAACTTTAGCGTCTGGGATAAGATAGCCTGCATTCATAGTTTCCTTAATATAACGCCCCAGAGGCGTATGCTCTTTAGCTAACTCACGGAAAATATGCCCTGTTGATAGATAAGGAATATGTAACTTATCTGAAAGTAACTTTCCCTGAGTAGATTTACCTGCACCCTGTATACCAATAATAATTATTTTCATAGTTAGTTTTTCAAAAAACCTTCATAATTGCGCATCACTAATTGCGCCTCAATTGCCTTGTAAGTTTCAAGAATAACACTAACCACAATTAAAATGCCAGTTCCACCCAATGCCAGATTTTGGATTCCTGTCATCCCTTTAACAATAGACGGCAGCACAGCAATAATTGCTAAGAAAACCGCCCCAGCTAACGTAAGTCTGGTGAGAATAGAATTGAGATATGTTGCTGTCTGAGTTCCTGGTCTGACTCCAGGAATAAAGCCTCCTTGCTTCTGCATTTCTTCAGAAATCTTTTTCGGATTAAAAACGACAGCAGTATAGAAAAAAGTAAATGCAACAACTAAGACAAAATAAAAGACATTATAAAACCACCCATTTGGATTAAACCAATATGTTAAGAATTGACCAACACCGATAAATTGAGGATTTTTTGAAGCCAGCATAAAATTAGCAAGAAGAGATGGAACTAATACTAAAGAAACAGCAAAAATGATAGGAATAACCCCTGCTTGGTTAAGACGAAGAGGAAGATGAGTCGATTGTCCTCCATACATTTTATTACCACGCATACGCTTGGCATAATGCACTGGGATTTGTCTGGTTGCTTCGTTGACTAGAACTATTGCAGCGATAACTACCAATCCCAAAGCAAGGAAAATCAGCATACTGAAAAGACTCTCAGCACTTGAGGTAGCTGCAGTTTGGCCAATAACCGAAGGGAGATTCCCAATAATACCAGCGAAAATAAGAACCGAAACGCCATTTCCCACTCCCCGCTCAGTAATAAGTTCACCAAGCCAAACAGCGAACATTGTCCCTGCAGTCATTGATAATAAGAACGCAATAAGGAGGAGGGGAGAAAGAGTAGTAATAATTCCCTGACTACGGAGCAAAGCGTACATACCAATTGCCTGTAAAAGAGCTAATGGTACGGTAATAAACCTCGTATATTGATTGATCTTTTGGCGTCCTTGTTCTCCTTCTTTTTGAAGCTCTTCAAGCTTTGGAAAGACCATTGAAAGAACTTGGATAATAATTGAAGCATTAATATATGGATTCAATCCAAGAGCCAATATAGAGAAATTTCGGAGTGTTCCTCCTGAAAAGACATCTAAAAGACCTAAAAATTGATTTTGTGTAAAAAGCTGACGAAGATGGACTACATCAACTCCAGCAACGGGAATATGGGCAAAAATACGAAAAACAAAAAAAACAGCTGCTGTATATACGATTTTACTGCGCACTTCTGGAGTGCGAAAGAGAGAAGAAAGCGTAGCAATTACTTTGTTCATGCAGTTACAGTAACAGTCGTTGATTGAGGTTCAATACTTCCTCCGGCTTTAATAATCTTTTGTTCAGCACTTTTTGAGACAGGAACTTTAACGGAAAGAGCCACCTTGAGGTCTCCATTCCCTAAGATCTTTACTCCTCTTTTAAAGGCTTCTGATCTATCGATAATATTTAGCTTAATAAGATTATCTAGAGTAATTTCTGTTTTTGCAGGAAGACTATTGAGACTACTTACGTTGATAGCAATTGCCTCTGCCTGAATAGAATGATTACGATCTTTTCCACGCAGA
Organism: uncultured Gammaproteobacteria bacterium; assembly: GCA_964515545.1. Classification (GTDB taxonomy): domain Bacteria; phylum Patescibacteriota; class Microgenomatia; order Levybacterales; family UBA12049; genus JACROF01. Next base: position 57,294 of record CAZERI010000003.1, on the reverse strand, counting down.
AAGGGAAGACGCTTAATAAGAGGCAGAGCTCCTCCTTCAAAATCAAGAGGAATATCATAACGCGCTTTTTGACCTTTGGTTCCACGTCCTGAAGTCTTTACACGGCCTGATCCATGGCCCTGTCCAAGACGTCTCTTACCTTTAGTTGTGATTTTTGATAATTGATGTAGTTCCATATTATTTAGTCTTTGATGCTATCGCCTCTTTTTTTTCTTGAATTAAAGACAGTTCACGGAGTGCCTGTAATGTAGCAGTTACATTACCAGTTTTATTATTACTGCCCAATACTTTAGAGGAAATATTAGTAATACCCGCTGCTGCTACCACACTTCGTACTGCTCCACCCGCAATAATACCTGAACCTCTTGGAGCTGGTTTTAGCATAACACGTGCAGCGCCAACTTTCACGTCCACCCGAGACGGAATAGTTCCCTGAACAAGCGGAACTGTAATCATATGCTTTTTAGCAAGCAGAATTCCTTTACGGACAGCACTTGAGACATCAGGTGCTTTACCAAGACCAACTCCAACTTTCCCTTTACCATCCCCGACCACAGTAAGAGCTGAGAAACCAACTTTATTGCCTCCTTTAGTCTTTTTTGAGACACGACTGATCTGGACAACTTGTTCAATAAATTCACTTCGCTGTTGGATATCTTGTACTGCCATATTAGAATTCTAGACCTCCTTCTCTTGCCCCTTCTGCTAATGCTTTAACTCTACCGTGATAAGCATAGCTTCCTTTATCAAAAACAACTTTCTTGATCTTTTTGGCTAAAGCCTGTTTAGCTAACTCTTGACCAAGAACTCGTGCTCTCTCTGATTTAGTACCTGTCTGCTTCTTTGTCTCAGTTACACCAATAAGGGTCTTGTGGGCACTATCATCGATGATTTGAGCATATACATAATTATTTGAACGAAAAACTGACAGGCGAGGAAGGTCAGAAATACTTCTAACCTTTGCCCTGATACGTGCTTGTCTTTTTATTTTTCTGTGTAATTTAGTATTCATAGATTTACCTGAGTTTGGCAGAGGATTTATTTACCTCCAACTGCCTTAGCTGCCTTTCCAGCTTTACGTCGTACCACTTCACCTACATACCGAATACCTTTTCCTTTATAAGGTTCTGGTTTTCTGACTGATCGGATCTCTGCTGCTGTCTCACCAACAAGCATCTTATCCATCCCCGAAATAGTAATAATGTTCTCGTTAACCGCAATTTTAATTCCTTCTTTTGGACTGAATTTAACAGGATGTGAAAAGCCAAGACTAAGAACTATATCATTTCCCTGCATCTGGGCACGATAACCTACTCCTTGTAATTCTAATTTTTTCTCAAAACCTGTATCAACTCCTTTAACTAAATTTGAAAGCTGTGCCCGGGCTAATCCCCATGTAGCATTTAATTCATCAGACTCATTCACTCGCGCAACAAGAAGCTGTCCATCTTCTTCCTTAGCTGTGATTCCTTTTGGAAGTGTATAAGACATCTGTCCCTTAACACCTGATACAGAAACAGTATTGCCACTAATCTGAACTGTCGTGCCACTTTTAATTTCAATCGGTAATTTTCCTATTTTTGACATATTATCCAATCTTGAAAAGGAGTTCTCCTCCAACACCTTTCTTAAGAGCATCTTTTCCAGTCATTAATCCCTGACTTGTTGAGACAACTAGCATTAAAGCTTTTTTACGCTGTTCACTTTGTAATTCATTATGATTCATATGAGTTCTAAGTGATGGTTTTGAAATGATTTCAACATCGCTAACTACTGGTTTACGCCTAACATATCTGATACCAACAGTAAGTGTCTTTTTACCGTCTGTTTCACTATCGCGGACGTCTGCCAAATAGCCTTCCTTAACAAGCAGCTTAGCAATAGACTTAGTGATTTTTGAGTACGGCATAACAACTTCTCTCCGATGAGCTGCTGATGCATTTTTTACTCTAATAACAAAATCGGCCACACTATACATATTTTTACATTACCAACTCGCTTTAACTACGCCTGGTAATTCTCCTTTCTGAGCTCTTTCTCTAAAACAAAGTCTGCAAAGTCCAAAACGGCGCATATATCCACGACGACGACCACAGAGGGCACATCTATTCACCATACGAACAGTGAATTTCTGTTTTCTCTTAAACTTTACGATATCAGATGTTTTTGCCATAGTCTTGTATTATAAGCTTTTTAGCCTCGATTAACAACCTGCCACTCCGCAGATAGAACTTTTTAGCGACTTCCTCCTTCTTTTTGGAATGGTGTCCCCAAAGTTTCTAAAAGGGTAAGTGCGTCATGATCAGAAACAGCTGAAGTTACTACATTCACTTCAAGTCCTTGGACTCTTTCAACTGTTGCCGGATCTATCTCAGGGAAGACTGCATATTCACTAAATCCGATAGCGTAGTTTCCCCGTCCATCAAAGCTAGTTCTGCTGATACCATGAAAATCTTTTAGTCTTGGAAAGACGATAGATATAAGCTTTTCATAGAAATCATACATTCTTTTACCTCTTAGAGTCACCACAACACCGATTGGATCGCCTTGACGGAGCTTAAAAGAAGCTATAGATTTTTTAGCTTTAGCTACTTTAGCTTTCTGTCCAGTAATCTGCTCTAAGGCTTTACTTGCTCTTTCAATATTCTTCTTGTCAGCAACCGCATCTTTAACCCCCATATTAACAACAATTTTGACTAGCTTTGGCGTTGCCATAGAATTTTTTACTCCTAACTTCTGCTGGAGTTCTGCTTTTATTATTTTGTTATATCGTGTTTGTAAGTTATCCATAATCTTTATATTTCTGCTTTACATTTTTTGCAGATTCTCTGTTTGGTCTCTTGAGAGATAGCATAACCGATACGTGTCTGCTCTTTACACTTAGGACAGATCAAAGCGACATTGGCGATACTCAATGGTTTTGTGATGGTCACAATCTCTGACTGTTGACCCTGCTGACGCGCTTTTACATGACGTTTAAATTGATTAACTCCTTCAACTAAGACTTTTTCCTCCTTAGCAAGGACTTTCTCAATTTTTCCGGTCTTACCTTTATCTTTCCCTGTTACTATTTTGACTAAATCACCTTTAATTAGTTTCATATTACACTACCTCTATAGCCATACTGGCAATCTTATTAAAACCTAAATCACGAACTTCACGAGCAATTGGCCCAAAGATACGAGTACCTCGTGGGTTCTTGTCCTTTGGATTATCGATAAGCACTCCAGCATTGTCTGAAAAACGGACATATGACCCATCTTTACGTCGATATTCTTTGCGGGTTCGGACCAAAACTGCCTTAACAATTTCTCCTTCTTTAACATTCCCATGAGGGGCAGCTTGTTTGACAACAGCATTAACAACATCACCAATAGTGCCTTTTGGATGCTTTGAACCACCAAAAATATGAATTACTTGTAATTGCTTAGCTCCTGAATTATCAGCAACAGTAAGCATTGATCTGTGTTGAATCATCCGTGCTTTACCTCCTTAACACTTGTTATAACCTTTGATAGCTTGAAGTATTTATCCTTTGAGTAAGGCTTTGTCTCGACAATCTCCACGAGATCTCCTATGACCGCTTCTTTACCATCAAGCTCAACTTTATACTTCTTACTTCTTGCTAGTAATTTTTTATATAACTTGTGAGGTACTTTAAACGAAACTTCAACTACAATAGTATTTTTCATAGCCGTAGATGTAACTTTGCCATTAAGCGTTTTTGCCATTGTGTGCCTCCTTTTCTTTTAATACTGTTAAAATAATCGCAATTTCTTTTCGCATTGTTGTAAGTGAACTCGAATTCTTCAACTTAAATTGCTTATGATCAAGCATCGCTTGTGTAAGAGCCTGACGAGAATCTTTAAGTTTTTTTCTTAGTTCTACTACTTCACTATTTTTAATTTCTTGTCTTATTTTGGTTTTCATATTACATTCCTTTTCTTGTAACAAATCGAGTTTTTATCGGTAGTTTGTGAGAAGCTCTCCTGAGAGCTTCTTGTGCTACTTCTTGAGTAACTCCACCCATTTCAAAAAGGACTCTGCCTGGAAGGACAGGAGCCACATGTTCCTCAATATCTCCTTTTCCTCCACCCATACGTACTTCTGGAGGTTTTTTAGAGATCGGCTTATCTGGAAAAATTCTGATCCAGATCCTACCGCCACGTTGCGTATAATGAGTAATTGCTCTTCGTGCGGACTCAATCTGTCTGCTAGAAATCCAGCCGGACTCTTCCGTGATAATACCGAAATCTCCAAAAGAAACTGTAGTTCCGCGATAAGCATCTCCTTTCATAGTGCCACGCATTTGTTTTCGATATTTAACTCTTCTTGGTACTAACATGCTTATTTCTCCTCTTTTCTATTAATCCAGACTTTAACTCCGATATATCCTTTTTTAGTTAAGGCAGGATATTCTGCATAATCAATATTTGCTCTGATAGTTGAAAGCGGAACAGTACCAACTTGGATTTTTTCTCGACGGCCAATTTCTGCTCCATTAATGCGTCCTGACAGTACAACTCGGACACCTAATGCACCTGAGGACATGACCTTATCTGTAGTTTGTGCTAAGACTCTTTTGAAAGCCAGACGTCTAATAAGTCCCTCAGAAATACTCTTAGCAACTAAATATGCATCTAAATTAGGTTCTTTAACCTGTTCAACTCGTAAGTCAAAACGAGGCATCATTTTACCAGTTTTTCCTTGTCCGATAAAGAATCTTGTAATCTGCTTCTTAAGTTCCTCAATTCCTGAACCGCCTCTTCCGATCACAATACCTGGACGAGAAACATAGACCATGATTCGTACATTATTAATGGAACGCTCGATTTCTACCCGACTAACACCTGCTGCTTTTAATTTTTCCATCAAAAGCTTACGCAGTGCATAATCTTCCAGAACTGTGTCTTTGTAGTTTTTATCACTAAACCATCGACTAGACCAACTATGGACAGTCTGAAGACGGATTAAATGTGGATTAACTTTCTGTCCCATTAGCGAGTATCCTCCTTTAATATCACTGCAACATTGGTACTTCGCCTTTTATAAGGGTGAATTCTTCCGCGAGTTGATGCATGATACCTCTTCAATGCAGGTCCCTCACTCACAACAATTGATGCAATCTTTAACTTATTTTTTTCTAACTTGGCATTATTCTCAGCATTAGCAAGAGCACTTTGAAGTGTTTTTTCTATAACACGTGCTCCGCGTTTTTGGATAACACGAAGTGCGACTAAGGCATCCTCTAAAGGTAAATCGCGTACACTATCGGCAACGATTCTTACTTTCCGAGGACTAATTCTAATTTGATTTGCTTTAGCTGTTACTTCCATAATTTTCTCCATTAAGTCTTACTGATCTCTCTAGCTACGACTCTTCCGTGTGTTCTAAAGGTACGAGTTGGTGCAAACTCACCAAGTCTATGACCTACCATTGGCTCACTCACAAGGACATTAACGAAAATACGGCCATTATGAACTGCAAAGGTATGCCCTACAAATTCAGGTGGGATTTGACATGCTCGAGCCCAGGTCTTAATTGCACCACGAGCTCCGCCCTGTTTCTGCGTGGTAACTTTTTTCATCAATTTTTCGTCTATATATGGTCCTTTTTTAAGTGATCTAGCCATGTTAGTTCTTGGGTTGTAGTTCTTGGATCTTAGGTATTATCTTCCTAAGACCTAACAACTACGACCTATTTTTCCTCCTTTGCAAAATATGTTTATCCGAATACTTCTTAGGTCTTCGAGTCTTACCCACAGCCTTACGTCCTGCAAATGTTTTTGGACTTGGCATACCAATACCAGAACGACCTTCTCCTCCTCCATGAGGGTGAGAACGCGGATTCATTGCAACTCCACGGACAGATGGTCTAATACCCATATGTCGTGAACGGCCAGCTTTACCTATTACTTCATTTTTCCAGTCAATATTGCCTACCTGACCAACAGTTGCGAAACCCAACTCTGAAACTCTTCGTACTTCACCTGACGGCAGTTTCAAATGAATGTAGCCTGCATCTCGAGCTGTAATTATAGCAGCTGCGCCCGCACCACGTGCCATTTGTCCCCCGCGACCAGGTGTTAACTCTACATTATGGACAATAGTTCCCAGAGGCATATTGCCCATAGGTAATGCATTCCCGACCTTAACATCTACATCTTTTCCAGAACTAACAGTAGCACCTACTTTAAGCCCAACTGGAGCTAAAATATAGCGTTTTTCTCCATCCTGATAGGTAATAAGCGCTATATCACAGGTACGGTTTGGATCATATTCAACCGCAACAACTTTACCTGTTAGACCCATTTTGTCTCTTTTAAAGTCAATCAGACGTAAAAATCGTTTATGCTGACCTCCTTGATGACGGACCACGACCTGACCCGATGCATCACGTCCTGAATTCTTTTTCTTAATTTGTTTTAATTTCTTCATAATTTAAATAACTCAGCCAAATATGCTGAAGCGACAATCTTATACACCAAGATCAAAAATGTCAATCTTTTGTCCACTTTTTAGTGTAACAACTGCTTTTTTGTAAGCTTCTTGACGTCTTTCAGTCCTTCGTACACCAACTCGCTGTGATTTACCTTTTTGGACAACTGTCTCGATGGCAATTGGATCTACATTAAATTGTGCCTTAATTGCTTTCTTAATTGTCTCCTTGTCAGCATTTCTTGCAACTTTAAAAGAGAATTTATTCTGCTTAACTAAAGCCATTGAACGCTCAGTAATAATTGGTGCGAGAACTGTTAATTTCATTTGGCATCCTTTCCGAAAGTTTTTTCTAAAGTCTCAATTGCCGATTTCATAACTAAAAGTGTTTTTGTATTTAATACTTCATAGGTATTAAGCTGGTTAACATTAACAAAACTTATCCCTTCAACATTTCTAATAGCTCTCGAAACATTTTCTGTCTTACCTGGGAGAACGATAAGAACTTTTTTCTTCTTTTCATCAAGCTCTAATTTTTTAAGAGCAGCTACGAATGTCTTTGTTTTAGGTTCAATACTTTCAAGACCATCAACAACTTTAACTTTACCTGCATTCAGTTGCGTTGTAAGAGCTGAAGCAAGTGCTACCTTTCTCATTTTTTTAGGGAAAGACATACTATAATCACGAGGTTTTGGTCCTAACGCTACTCCTCCACCGACAAAGATAGGAGCTGTAATACCACCATGACGAGCACGACCAGTGCCTTTTTGGCGATAGATTTTACGGGTAGATCCTTGAACTTCTCCGCGAGTTTTTGTTGATTGGGTACCTTGACGCTGATTTGCAAGATAAACGCGGACTGCCTGAAGCATGATCTGCTTATTTACCTTTGAACCGAAAAGTTCAGTTGGCAACTCTATTGAAGCTTTTACTTTTCCTGTTAAATCAAAGACATCAACCTTTACACCTTTAGTAGGAGCCTTTGCTGTTTTGGAAGCAGTGGAGGCTGCTACCTTAACTGGTACTTCTTTTTTTATTGCTGTCTTTTTAGCACTAGCCATTGTTCTGCTCCTCCTTTGCCTCAACCACGTTTGACGCAGTCTCATCTTTAGCTTCACTTGCCTCTACTATTACTGCCTCTTCTTTAACTTCTTCAGCAGCTGCATCAGGTGGAGCTGTAGCTGTTACATCTTCAATAACTTCCTCTGTTGCCTGTACTGGGGTGGTATCTTCAAGCTTGAAAAGCGGAACAAAGTTTTTCTCCTTTGTCTCTCCAACTTTAGTAACTTTAATAACACCATTCAGTATTCCGGGAACAAGTCCGCTAATTAGTATAGTCTTGTCTGTAGGATCCACATCAATAACCATTAAATTCTTAACTGTCACAGTATCACGACCCATATTTCCGGCCATTCTCTTCCCTTTATAGACTCTCCCCGGAGTAGTTCCTGACCCAATTGATCCCGGCGCACGATGACGATCAGACTGACCATGAGTCTTAGGTCCTCCTCTAAAGTTGTAGCGTTTAATACCACTAGCAAAGCCTTTACCTTTGGAAGTTCCAGTAACGTCTACAATATCTCCAGCTTTAAAGACATCTTCTACCTTTAGAGAAGTTCCTAGTTCGAATCCCTCAGTGTTTTCGGCACGTACTTCACCTAGAACTTCAGGAATGTAATCGAGTTTGGCAGCCTTTGCTTCACCAAAAAGGGCTTTGGTTGTCTTTTTTGTTTTGCCAAAGCCCAATTTAATCGCTGTATAGTTGTCGCGTTCTGAATTCTTCAGTCCCATGATGACGTTGGAATCAGCCACGACAAGAGTAACCGGAATTCGAGTTCCGTCTTCAAGAAATCGTTGTGTCTGCTGTATTTTTTTTCCAAATAATGTATTCATATTTTATTTCCAAAAAAAAAGATAGCCCCTAGGCTACCTCTATCTCTGCTTTTAGGCCCCTTGTAGGCTTTTTATACCTTAATCATATTTTTTAACTCGTTTGGGCATGCAATTATGTATGTAGTCTATGACTACATTTTAATCTCTACGTCTACTCCTGCTGGTAACTCAAGATGAGTCAAACTATCAATGGTCTTGTCTGTCGGAGATACGATGTCAATTAAACGCTTATGAACTTTAATTTCAAAATGATCACGAGCATTTTTATCAACAAATGGAGATTTATTGACTGCGTAGACGCTACGCTGAGTAGGGAGAGGAACGGGTCCCACAATTTTAGCACCGGTTCTAATAGCGGTATCTAAAATTTGCTGACACGTAGAGTCAATGACTCTCGCATCGTAACTTTTTAAACGGACACGAATTCTTCCTTTTGGCATGAATATTCTCCTATCCCGATTGAATCGGGACCTAACAGACAGTCAATGTGCTATACCTCTCTAGTAACCTAGATCGGCACTCTTTATTTTAAGATCTTGGTGATAACACCAGCGCCAACTGTACGACCACCCTCACGGATAGCAAAACGGACGCCTTCTTCAAGAGCTACAGGAACAATAAGCTTAACAGTCATTTTTGTTGTGTCTCCAGGCATTACCATCTCTACCCCATCTGGAAGAACAGTCTCACCAGTTACATCTGTAGTTCTGATATAGAACTGAGGACGATAACCTTTAAAGAATGGTGTATGGCGACCGCCTTCTTCTTTAGTAAGGATGTATGCTTCTGCTTCAAATTCTGTATGAGGAGTAATAGATCCAGGCTTAGCAAGTACTTGTCCACGCTCAACGTCAGCTTTTTCAACTCCGCGGAGGAGAAGACCGACATTGTCTCCAGCTTGGCCTTGATCAAGCTGCTTTCTAAACATTTCAACTCCTGTTACAACTGAGTTAGTTGTAGCTTTCATTCCCACAATCTCGATAGGATCATTAATCTTCACGACTCCACGTTCGATACGTCCAGTTACAACAGTTCCACGACCTTTGATTGAGAAAACGTCTTCAACAGGCATAAGGAATGGCTTGTCAAGATCACGCTCAGGAGTTGGGATGTATTCATCAACAGTCTTCATGAGTTCCATGATCTTCTCTTCATATGCTGGATCTCCCTCAAGAGCTTTAAGAGATGAGCCACGGATAATTGGTACAGTGTCTCCTGGATATTTGTATTTAGTTAAGAGTTCACGAACTTCCATCTCAACGAGATCCAAAAGTTCTTCGTCTTGAACCATGTCGCATTTATTAAGATAGACAACAATTGCTGGAACTCCTACCTGATATGCAAGAAGGATATGCTCACGAGTCTGAGGCATTGGACCATCAGGAGCAGAAACAACGAGGATTGCTCCGTCCATTTGAGCTGCACCAGTAATCATGTTCTTGATGTAATCAGCGTGTCCTGGAGCGTCAATATGAGCATAGTGACGTTTCTCAGTTTCGTATTCGATGTGGGAAATATTAATTGTTACTCCACGAGCTTTTTCTTCTGGAGCGTTATCAATATCTTCGTACTTTTTAGCTTCTCCACCGCCGTGCTTTGAAAGAACGGTTGCGATAGCTGCAGTTGTGGTAGTCTTACCATGATCAACGTGACCAATGGTTCCGATATTTACGTGTGGTTTGTTTCGAGAAAATGATGCCATATATTTATTATCTTTTAGAAAAAAATAACCCCATCTGTTTCAATGAGATTATGTGTATGATACTACATTTACGCTTAAGCGTCAATACCCTAAATCACGACTAACTTGAGGCTAATACACGGATGAGATTTTACTATTCTCCAGCTAATCATTAGAAATATGAGTAAGCCCAATAAGCAAAAGATCCAATCCCGTGTTTTTTGAGAAAATCTTGTTTTCTTTTAACTGAAGTTTCATCCTCAAACCAAATAATATGCTCCCCGCCATCATCATCTTTATAAAAAGCTTTGGTCTCTGACGATTGGGTATCACGCTCCCATTCACATTTACTATGTTTACAGACATCAATTATTGTTGCCTTAATATCCTTTAAGGAGATTGCCTCTCCCATATCCGTGGCTTTCTCCTTATCATCTACCGGCCAGTCATATCCATACATACCAAAAACTACGGTAATTTTTTTAAGAGGCATAGTATCGGCAAAGTTATTAATCATATGCTCTAAGTCATATCCATATGTGTCTCCTCCTCCTAAAGGAAAATTTGGACCAGGGTTCCCTTTGGCTTTAGAGAAATCATATGCCATGATATACACCCTGTCACTGCTCGTAGAAAGCTTTGCTAGATCAAACGGCCTTAAGCGATAAAAGGAATCCCCATAGGCAGTGATGCCATAGGTAAGATGTGCTGCATGGGTTCGATCATAAAACACGCGATTGAAAGCAGTAATCTGGTCAACTAATGAGGGAAAGGGGAGAGCTGATACTTCGATATTCAGCACTATTCCTTTAAAATTGTTGTCTCTCGCAATACTTATTGCTTCATTAATTACTCTATCTTGTGCTCTTTTATCTTTAAGGATAGCGAAATTTGTGGAGCTATTTGTCATACCGATAGTAAGAAGCGTATTCTCTTTATCAGTTACTTCCACGAACTCAGCCAGTCTTCTATATCCTTCATCTGCTGTATCTATTCCCTCAGTTGAAGCATTAACACCAAAATAAACTATATCCTTATATGAAGGCAGAGTAAAACCGTCCCCTACACTCCAATATGGGACAAAAATAGTTTCGTCAATCTGTTCTGCAGCCGGCCCAATAGGAGTGGGACTGGGAACACCCTGTGAAACAGGTTGAGATGAGAGAGCAGAATCAATTTTTTGGCGGAAAAGTCTTACACCATAACCAACTACTGTAATAAGCACTATACTGAGAATAAGAGCAGCCAAAATTCTTTTCATAGACTACTATTATACGATGTCCTGACTAATGATGTTTAGGGTTACTTGTTGCGGATGAGAAAGTACTCTTCTTTGGGACGATTCTTTTTATTCTTTATTACTCTTTCTACATCATGCATTTGAGACTGATGGCAGTACATCGCAGCTACCTTCTTATCCCAGACTTTTGAGGTATTGACGACCTCATTAACCTCATCTCTTGTATATCCATCAGGGAAAAAAACAAAATAATCTCCCATTTTGTCACTCTCCTCCCTGGAGGTGACATAATACATCAGCTTTTTAACAAAAGAATACTTCTTAAAGACAAAGGACGTAACAAATGAAACAGTAATATGATCTATGTGCCCAGAAACTCCATGCATCTCAAAGGTGAGGAGGACTTCAGGCCGGAGTTCTTCGACTTTCTTTTTGATATCTTCAGCTAATTGGTGATATATGCTGTTACAAAGTGTTCCATCTTCATAGCCTAGAAAAAAGACTTCTTTAATACCTAAAATCCGAGCTGATTTAATGACTTCTCCTCTGCGAATTTGTCCTATCGATAATTTTTCCGCGTTAGTCTTACCCGCTGCCTCTCCGCTTGTTACACAGATCAGATACACCTCATGATCTTCTGCTAAGGTAGCTAGTGTTCCTGAAGGTCCTAAGGCTTCATCATCCGGATGAGCAAAAATTGCAATAACTCTTTTCATTTGCTCCTATATATAATATATACCAATAAGATTCAAGCTTTATGCTTGAATCTTATAGAAAAATAATTCATACTAGAGACATGTCACGTAATCCTAAATCCCTTCTCCTTGTTTTTGCTCAAAGTCTTCTCTTTCTTTATCTATTTTTAACTGGACCTGTGATTCCAACTAATCTTTTTAGTAGTATTCTCGAATTCGGGGGAATCGGCCTGGGATTATGGTCTCTCTGGTCTATGCGAATTACTGCAATTCAAATTACTGCAGATGTTGCGCCTGATAGTAACTTAGTAACTGATGGACCTTTTGAGTTTGTAAGACACCCCATGTATCTTGCGGTGATCCTTGTATCATTGGGTCTTTTATTAAACGATATTACTACACTACGGGTTATATCTACTATTCTTTTGACTTGTGACTTAATCATGAAAGCTACCTATGAAGAAAAACTCTTAGTACACTATTTCAAGAGGGGATATGAAGACTACCAGAAAAAGACTAAAAAATTTATACCCTTTATTTACTAGAACGCTCTAGTGCAAGGCTAATTAACCTATCAATGAGTTCTGGATAGGAAATCCCGCTTGCTTCCCACAACTTCGGGTACATACTTATATTGGTAAAGCCGGGGATCGTATTTACTTCATTAAGGTATAACTTAGCAGTTTTTTTATCCAGGAAAAAATCTACCCGAGACATACCATCAATACAAAGTACTCCACATGCTTTAATTGCCAGTTTTTGCACTTTTTTATTTTGAGAGTTAGTCAAGCCAGCTGGGATTTCAAGCCGCGCACCATCTTCATCAAGATACTTCGCATCATAGTCATAGAATTCATGAGTAGGAATAATCTCTCCAGGAATTGAAGCAATTTTATTCTCATTACCAAGGACTGAACACTCGATCTCACGAGCTGAAATTCCTTGTTCAATTAAAATTTTTCGATCATGGTGGAATGCTCCCTCTATAGCTGATTTAAACTCTAATTCTTTAGCAACTTTAGAAACACCAACTGATGATCCGGCATTAGCTGGTTTAACGAAGAAGGGGAGACCAAGCTCTTTTTTAATGTTAGCAAAATTTATCTTTTCCCCATTTTTTTTCTGAAAGACTAAAAATTTTACAATCGGGATCCCTGCATCTCGCAGCAATCGCTTCATGACATCTTTATCCATCCCCACAGCCGAACCGAGTACATCGGCTCCGACAAAAGGAATCCCCATGAGCTTTAAGAGTCCCTGCACCGTCCCATCCTCACCATACATACCATGCAGGATAGGGAAGACAACATCGATTTTTTCAGGGGAAAGTGGTTCTTGAGGACTCAGACTAACTGCTTTAATCTTTTCAGGAAGTGCTGAATAACTTTGAGATGAAAGCTTCTGAAATTCGTTGTTATTGAGAGCCAGCCACTTACCCTTTTTACTAATACCAATGAGGATAGGATCGTACTTATTTTTATCTAACGCCTCATAAACATTTTTTGCCGACTGGATAGATACTTCATGCTCACTCGATTGTCCGCCAAAAATAATCCCTATTCTGATCTTTTTGTTCATTGAGAGAGTATAGTAATGCTTTAAGAAGAAATCCGCAAATTATTCGACGCGGCCGGTAAAGGTGGATTTGGCGACCATCTGGTCGACGATATTACGAGGGACGATATCATAATGACTTGGCTCCATGTAATAAGAAGCACGGCCTTGAGACATACTGCGAATTTGAGTTGCGTAACCTGATAACTCTGCTAGTGGAACAAGAGCATTAATGATAGTTGCGCGGGAGCGCTCTTCAGTACCAATAATTTGTCCACGCTTACTGGATAGATCTCCCATCACATCTCCCATAAATTCAGAAGGAGTTGTGACTTCAACTTTCATAATAGGCTCTAATAGTCCCATCTCGACTTTTTTGGAAGCAGCTTGAATAGCTTGAGAAGCAGCAATCTTAAAGGCTACCTCACTAGAATCTACCTCATGGTATGAGCCGTCATAGCAAGCAACCTTGACGTCAACAATTGGATAACCGAGTAATACTCCATTTTCAAGTGTCTCCCAGACTCCTTTTTCAACAGCTTTAACAAACTCTGCAGGGATTGCTCCTCCTTTGATCTCACTAACAAATTCATTACCTTCTCCACGCTCTTTTGGCTCGATTCTAAGCCAGCAGTGACCGAACTGTCCTCTTCCTCCGGACTGTTTGATGTACTTACCTTCAGCTGATACCTGAGATTGGAAAGTCTCTTTGTACGCGACCTGAGGCGCACCGGTATTTGCTTGGACATTAAATTCCCGCTTCATGCGGTCTACCATAACCTCAAGCTGCAACTCACCAATACCTGAGATGATAGTCTGGCCTGTTTCATGATTAGTCTTGACTGAGAAGGTTGGATCTTCTTCAGTAAGCCTCTTAATTGCATAACCCATCTTTTCCTGATCTGATTTCGTCTGAGGTTCAATAGCAAGTGAGATAACTGGCTCTGGGAATGATATTTTTTCAAGAACAATTGGCTTTGCCTCATCACAGAGGGTATCTCCAGTTCCTGTATCCTTAAGCCCAACAATTGCTACAATCTCTCCAGAATATCCTTCCTTTATTTCTTCTCTTTCATTTGCATGCATCAACAGAAGTCTACCTACACGTTCTTTAATACCTTTAGTACTGTTATAGACATATGATCCAGACTCGATTTTTCCTGAGTAGACTCTAAAATACGTAAGTTTTCCTACGTGAGGATCATTCTGGATCTTAAACGCAAGGCCTGAAAAAGGGGCTTCTGGGACTAACTCCCTTGTCTCTTCTTCACCAGTTTTTGGATTAGTACCTTTTACCTCTTTAAGATCAACTGGGGAAGGAAGGTAATCCAAAACTGCATCAAGCAGTGGCTGAACGCCTTTATTACGAAGTGATGTACCTGCATAAATAGGGACTAATTTATACGCGATAACTGCTGCACGAAGAGCTTTCTTAAGTTCCTCTATAGTTGGCTCCTCACCACTAAGATATTTTTCAAGCATTGCATCATCCGTCTCTGCAATTTTTTCGATCAGCTTACTACGGTACTCTTCAACCTGAGCTTTCATCTCTTCAGGGATATCAGTACCAAGTTCAAATTTAGCACCCAGCTCATCAGAACCCCATGTAATGGTTTGGCGAGTAAGAAGATCGACGTTACCTACATAAGTATTTTCAGCGCCAATTGGAAGTACCATGATAGCTGGATTTGCTCCAAGTCTGTCTTCAATACTTTTAACAGTTGCTAGAAAATCAGCTCCTAGCTTATCCATCTTGTTAACAAAACAGATACGGGGAACTTTGTACTTGTCTGCTTGACGCCAGACAGTCTCTGACTGAGACTGAACGCCCTCTTCTGCATCAAGTACAGTAATACCCCCGTCAAGAACACGAAGTGAGCGCTCTACTTCAGCGGTAAAGTCAACGTGGCCCGGAGTATCGATGATATTAATACGATGATCTTTCCAAAAGGTAGTGGTAGCAGCTGAGACGATAGTAATTCCGCGCTCTTTTTCCTGCTCCATCCAATCCATCTGAGTGTTACCCTCATCAATATCACCGATCTTATAGGTACGGCCAGTATAGAAAAGGATACGCTCAGTAGTAGTAGTTTTGCCCGCATCAATATGGGCAATAATGCCTATATTACGAATCTTATCTAGTGGAACTTGTCTTTTAGTATCTGCCATAGAAACAAAAATCCCGCTCTCTCGGGATGAGTAGAGTATACCATACTTACGATCCCCTCGCTACGGGGAAATTTATCTTGAATTTGCTTTACTTTTGGAGCGAAAATACCTAGACTAAAAATAGGCTGATTCCTCTCGGCTTCTTTCGTGTTGCAGAGGATTTGCTTACCTGCCATGGACACCAGAAAAGGTCTAACTATTAATTTAGCTAAAAAGAAAGGGACGCCTTCGCTTGACGTTTTTATCCATTGGGCCATAACAGGAGGGAGATTCCTGGTTATTCTAACTGAAACAATAGCACTAGGCGCTTTTCTTTATAGATTTAACTTGGATCGCCAAATTGTAGACCTCAATGATCTTATTAAGCAGCGCCAGCAAATAGTTGTTGCCGTTTCTGATCACGAAAAACTTTTTAGGCAAATACAAGATACTCTTACCCAGGCAAGTAATCTTAATGAGAATGTACTTGTCATGCCTACACAGTTAAGCGATATACAGGCATTAGCAGAAAAAAATAACATAACAATTACCCTTTTAAATATAAGTCCAACCCTCCTTCATATCGAATTTACTACAGGTTCACTTGATAATTTAAAGAACTTTATCAGTGATCTAGAGAAGAGAAAAGATATCAAAGATATCAGTATCGATCGTATTGAAGATAGGATCTCAAGTGCAGAACTTGAAGCCGAGGTCTCATGTAACTTAATCCCCTTGCCATCATCAGTCAAAGGGCTTGCGCCAACACCAGTGTCCGGGGAGGTAGCACAATGAAAATTAACACGAGTATTCTCCACAATTTCCCTAAAGAGAAATACCTTGCTTATATTAAGTCATTACCTAGCTTCAGACAAGAGAAAGTTCAATCGTATGCGACGGTTATCTTGACACTTATGGCAATTTGCTTGTTTGGTTTTTTTGCTATCGCTCCTACCTTAGGTACCATTTCTCAGCTTAAAAAGACATTAGCAGATGATAAATTTTTGGCAGATTCTCTTCAAACTAAAATAACTAATATGTCACAGCTTGAAGATCAATATATTTCTCTCTCCCCACAACTGAAAATCCTTGATGCAGCTATCCCTAAAGCTGCCAGTACTAGTGCACTCTCAGGAAAAATTCGAACTTTGGCTGCTAACTCACGTCTTATTGTTTTACAGCTTAATATTAGTGATGTTGAAATTGCTACCGCGAAAAAAACTGCAAGTGTCCTCACCCCAATTGGGATAGCTGCAACCTTTCAGGGAAATCAAGAAGATTTTGAAACATTTACTAAAAAGCTGGTAGGAATCGATCGAATTATAACGCTTGATGGGGTAGGAACATCTCGACAAAAAACGCAAGAAGGCATTATTTACCAACTAAACATTAGAGCTACAGCCTATTACCGACCATGAAACCTGAACAACAAAAAAACTTGCTTTATATTCTTGTACCTTCTACGATCCTAGTTGTTCTCTGGGTCATTTTTAGTGTCTATAATAAATCTGTTACGTCAACTATTTCTTCAACCCAAACACAAGCGATTGAATCCATCTCTCCTACTTTTCCAACAGGAGTCCTTTCAAGTTTAAAAAAGAGAACTGCTATTGAACCGATATTCTCTATTGAAAGTGTGCCTACTGATGAAGGATCTGAATCTGGTACGCTTAAGGTAACTCCAACTCCTGAAATTACTGAGACACCAGAAGCAACGGGTTCAGGAGAAGGAGGACTACTCTAATATGCAAAACTCGCTGTTACATAAAAGAATTCCTACTTTATTTGGCATTATTTTGTTGATTGCCGGTTTTTTTGCTATCAATTATGCAGTCAATCACACAGTATTCTTTATTACAAAAGCTTCACCTACATATACTCCTGAGGAGATACGTGTTACTAATCTTACAGATACTTCATTTACTCTTTCCTATGTTACACAAGAGAGTGTTCTAGGAACCCTCACCTATGATACGACGCCCAAGGGAAGTAAGGTTGCACTTGACGATCGGGATCAACAGTCGGGTACGCCTCAGCCATATCTTACCCATCATATAACAGTCAAAAATTTATCACCAAACACGACCTATTACTACACGATTCTTTCTTCGAATAGAACCTTCCTAGATAAGGACAAACCATTTAGTGTTAAAACACTGAACACCCTTACCCAAAATCCATCCCGTCAGACTCCTATTGTTGGAACGGTAGCAAATGCAGATGGCAGCCATGACAATACTACTATTGTTCTCTTAGTAACAGATGGCGCTCAGACACTCTCCACACTGACTAAAGCTGATGGGACATTTGTTATGCCTCTCAATGCATTACGAACGAATGATTTTTCCTCTTATGTCTCTTTCTCTCCTACTTCTCTTATTAAATTGCTTATTGAAAATCCAAAGGGGAAAGCTACAGTCTCAGTCCTGGCGAGTCAAATAAATCCTGTTCCGCTAATAACACTTAACAACTCATACGATTTTACATCCTCTACTCCAAATCAGATTTCACCTGTCCCAATCGCTTCAAATTCGGCAGATACTTCCTCTTTCCCATCATTCTCAGCCACTGAAGCTGGACCGAAAGAGCCCGCAATTGCCAGTCCTGATAGGAATGAAGAGCTTCATGACCCCCAACCGCAGTTTGAGGGAACCGCTCTCCCAAATACTGAAGTCCAGATCGAAATTCACTCAGGAGAGCCTATCATGACCACAGTCACCTCCAATAAAAATGGCTCCTGGAGTTATCGTCCTGATACCAAACTTGAACCAGGAGAGCATACTATAACTATTAAGACCAAGAATAGCCAAGGCATTCTCCAAACTATCACACGTAACTTCACTGTTTTTGCAGAAGGAAGTCAGTTCACGGAGCCATCTGTATCTCCCGTGCAGCCGACAGCAACACCCTTACCTGAAATAACCATAACTCCTACACCTAGCCCCACGTTTACGCCGGCTCCTACGGCTTCTCCAACAGCCACACCTGTTATTGTCCCTTCAGATATCCTGACACAGCCACCTCAACCAATTAATACATCTCCTGGTAGCTCCATTACCGTTCTTTCAGGTATACTAGGAACTCTCGCAATTGGAATGGGAGCACTCTTACTCTTAATTGCTCGGGGAACATTATGAAAATTGGCATAATTGGAGCCGGATTTACCGGCCTTGCTGCAGCGCATGAATTACAAAAGGCTGGCCATGAAGTAACAGTTATCGAAAAAGATAATCTACCGGGAGGTCTTGCGATAGGATACCAAGAGGAGGGGTGGGACTGGACGCTTGAGAAGCATTATCATCATTGGTTCACAAGTGATAATTTTGTTCTCACGCTAGCCGAGGAAATTAATCATAAAGTTATTATCAAACGCCCTAAAACTTCAGTCTTTATTAAGAATCATCTCTACGAACTTGATTCTCCTCTAGCAATTTTGAAATTCCCGCTTCTGCCATTCATAGATAAACTTCGGATGAGTGCTGTCCTTGCTTTCCTAAAATTCGATCCTTTCTGGAAGCCACTGGAAAAACTGAATGCAGTTAGCGTATTAACCAAAACCATGGGAAAGAAAGCTTTCTCAATGCTTTGGGAACCGCAACTTCGTAATAAAATGGGGAAATATGCCGATGAAATTTCACTTGTATGGTTTTGGACTAGGATCAATAAACGTACTCCTTCTCTTGCCTATCCCGACGGCGGATTCCTCTCCTTTGCTCAACATCTAGCTGAAGTGGTTGAAAAAAA
The DNA here is from genome assembly GCA_964515545.1 of uncultured Gammaproteobacteria bacterium. GTDB lineage: Bacteria > Patescibacteriota > Microgenomatia > Levybacterales > UBA12049 > JACROF01. Next base: position 37,902 of record CAZERI010000003.1, on the reverse strand, counting down.
GAAGGGGACAATTCTTTATTCTACTGAAACTATAGCGATTAAAGATGAAGAGGTAGTTACAGTCACTATCAAAAAGGGAGAAAAGAAAAAAGATTTGAGCTTTGATAAAGTAATCGTAACCTTACCCACATATCTTTTCCTTAATTTGACTCCCCAATTACCCCAGAGTTATAGAGAAAAAATGGTGAGGCTAAGAGGTCTTGGGGCAACTAATATGGTAATTCGTTTGAAAGAACAATTTATGCCTGATACGACATATTGGCTCAGTATTTGTGAAAAAGATTCTCCGGTTATGGTAGTTGTTGAGCATACTAATTTAATGGATAAAACACATTACAATAATGAACACCTTCTCTACGTTGGCAATTATCCCGAACCTACCAGTAAAGAATTTTCTATGTCGAAAGAAGACTTACTTAAGAAATATGATGAGGTCCTCTTAAAAATAAACCCACACTATAAAACACATGTGATTAATTATGATGTCTTCAGGGCGCCATTCGCTCAGCCTATCGTACCTACTAATTATTCTCGTCTCATTCCTCCTTTTACCACTCCTCTGGATCATGTATATCTAGCCAACATTGAACAAGTTTATCCTTGGGATAGAGGAACTAATTATGCTGTTGAGCTAGGACAAAAAATAGCTTCTCTTGTATCATCATAAAAACTCTATGGTACACTCCTCTCATCTTTTTGATAAAAAAACAAAAGTTATTCTTCTTATTATTATTCTTATTGCAGCATTTTTCAGATTTTTTAATCTCAATTGGGACCTCGGACATTTTTTTCATCCCGACGAGAGAAATATTGCAAATGCTGTAAGTCAAATTCAATTGTTCTCTCAAATGGATCCCAAATTCTACGCTTATGGTGGATTCTTGATCTATCTCTATAAGATTACAGCAGATATTTTAGCAGTAATTTTTAATAATCCTACAATAGCTCATGATTGGGGATGGATTAATATCATAGGCCGTTCTTATTCAGCCTTTTTCTCAACATTGACTATTATTCCGCTTTATTACTTATCCTCAAAAATCTTTAATAAGTCCACTGGGTTCTTGGCATCTATTATCTACACTTTAACAGTCTCATCTATTCAAACCGCTCATTTCTCAACGACAGAAAATCTCCTCACCTTTTTAATTACACTTATCACTTGTTTAGCTATCATTTTCTATGAACATCCTTCCTTTAAAAAATCTTTACTCATAGGTATTGGCGTAGGAATTGCTGTTGCTACCAAAACAACCGGCATATCATTTATGGTGGCTCCATTTCTGGCGTTATCTATCCTTTTTATTAAAAAGAAACTATCAATAAAAAAAAGCATCAGTTATTTCTTTCTCATTTGTATCTGCGGATTTTTGACATTCTGTTTATTTTCACCCTACACTTTTCTAAATTTCTCTAAATTTATGGAATCAATGCACTATGAGAATAGTGTAGTGCTTGGTACTAACCCTGTTGTATATACACTCCAGTTCCTTCATACCCCAGCTTACCTTTTTCAACTAAAAAATATGTTTTGGCAACTCGGTATGTTTGCTATTACTGCAATAGCTGGGACGGTTATTACAACATATCAAGAGACTCGTAAAAAACATTGGATATTTATTATTTTCATTTCATTTCCCCTGCTGTACTTCTTCTATGTAGGCTCATGGTATACCAAATTTAATCGGTATATGATCCCGATTTTCCCTTTTATTATCATTTGCGGAGCTAATGCTCTTTATCTTATTGCCAAAAAGTATTCCCGTTTAGGCCGTGTGCTTATCCTACTCTTCATTCTTGCTTCTGGAATCTATGCTACTGCATTTCTCTCAATTTATACCCATGAACAAACTCGAATCGCAACCTCTCAATGGATTTATTCCCATATCCCTCAGAATAGTTTTATCTTATCTGAGCATTGGGATGACGGCCAGCCTATACCGCTTCCTGAAGGAGCCCCAGACAACTATAAAACACTCTCACTAGCAATCTATGATCAAGACAGTGATGCAAAAGTAAGTTATTACGCTGATTACCTTTCTCAGGCAAATTATCTAACGATTAACTCAAGACGCTTATATGGAACGCTTATGCATCTTCCTGAAAGATATCCTCTGACAAAACGCTACTATGAACTGCTTTTCTCAGAAAAATTAGGCTACCAAAAAGTTGCTGAATTCTCATCATACCCACAACTTTTTGGCTTTAGTCTCAATGATGACAGCAGCGAAGAGACATTTCAGGTCTATGACCACCCGAAGACATTTATATTTAAGAATACATCACACTATTCACCTGAAAAGATACGGGCTATCCTCCTAGCTAAGTAAGAAAAACTCTATTTGTCTTGTCATTTAAAGAAAAACAATAGTAGAATAGACACCATGTCAAAAAAAGTTCTTATTACCGGAGGAACTGGTTTTCTCGGAGTACACTTAGCAAGAAAGTTCATAAAAGAAGATTGGGAAGTAGTACTTCTTGATATAGCCCCTCTCGATGCTAAAGATCTTATTAATAAAGTGAGTGTAATTCAAGGGGATATTAGAAATAAAAAAGTTGTGGCAAGATCGCTCAAAGGGGTAACTCACATTGTACATGCAGCAGCAGCTCTCCCGATTCAAAGAACTAAGAAAAAAATCTTCAGTACAAATGTTGATGGTACAAAAAATATTCTTACAGCAGCACATGAACACACCATAGAACGGGTAGTCTTTATATCAACTACAGCACTGTATGGTGTTCCAAAACATCTTCCTGAAACCGAAGAGAGCCCTCTGGATCCAATCGGCTACTATGGAAAATCTAAAAGAAAAGCAGAAGAACTCTGTAAAGAATTCATGAAGAAAGGTCTTGCTATCAATATTATCCGTCCCAAAACGTTTCTTGGGCCAGAAAGACTAGGCGTATTCTCTTTATGGTTTGAGGCGATCTATTCAGGCCATCGCGTCTTTATCTTAGGAAATGGAAAAAATAAATATCAACTTTTAGCAGTGAGTGATGTTGTTGATGCAGTCTATAAAGCCTTGATAAATAAGGTTACTAATGAAATTTTCAATATTGGGGCTAAAGATTTCCAAACATGGAGAAAAGATCTACAATTTATTATCAGATCTGAAAAGTCGAGATCTAAAATTACTGGATTACCTGTTTTACCAGCTCAACTTCTTCTAAGAATTTTAGAAGTATGTCGGCTTTCACCTCTGGCTGCTTGGCATTATAAAACAATGCCTGTGTCTTCATATGTCTCAACGGAAAAAGCTGAAAAGTTACTTGACTGGCATCCAAAAAAATCTAATAAGGATCTTTTGCTTGAAAGCTATTTATGGTACAAGAAAAATAGGAACAAAATCCAAACTAAAACAGGCAATACACACCGAGTAAGTTGGAATTTTCGACTACTCAATCTACTATCTAAAATTTGATGTTTATGACACGGATCGGTTTTGATTTAGACAAAGTATTTATTGATTATCCACCACTTGTCCCGGATGGCCTCATTGACCATCTGTACAGGAAGAAAGCTAATGGTACACTTCTTTACCGAATGCCGTCCCGTCCTGAACAGTTTATCCGTCAACTTTCACATGCATCCTATCTTCGTCCTCCTATTGTTCCTAATATAAAATTTCTTAAATCCTTATCAAAACAAAAATATGAACTTTATTTAATATCAAGCAGATTTGGATTTTTACAAAAACAGACACTGTCTCTGATGAACCATTTAGGGCTTGATCTGATTTTTGACGCTATGTATTTCAATTTCAATAACCTTCAACCCCACACTTTTAAAAACCAGACACTCAAAGAACTTTCACTTGATATATATGTCGATGATGATATACACCTTCTCAAATATGTCGCAAGGGAAAATAAAAAAACAAAGCTTTTCTGGCTGCATCCCACGCTTTCGACAACTCATCTTCCAGAAAGAATAACTCAAATTGTCCAGTTATCTGATATGCTTGCATAATATGTCTGCTGATTTACTTGTGGGCTTCCAATGGTGGCTTACTCTATTTATTATCGGAATTATCTTTACTCCGCTTAGCTACTACCTCTTCCCGCATTTTATTGATAGAGGATATATTTTTAGTAAAAGTATCGGGATACTGCTCCTCTCCTACCTCATGCTCGTGGTAGGAATTATCCATCTACTCCCATTCGCTTTTTTAAGTCTTATTTTTTTGCTTTTAATTTATTCCGTTGTATTCATTTTTATAGGTAAGAGAACCAGTTTCTGGCAACCATTCCTCCACGATGGTAGATACCTTAGCAAGTGGATTATCATTGAAGAATTCCTTTTTATTGTCATCTTGGCTTTTTTTTCCTATGTGCGTGCTTTCGCGCCAGATATTAATGGACTTGAAAAATTTATGGATTATGGTTTTGTCAATTCAATCCTAAGAAGCACGTATTTCCCTCCTAAAGATATGTGGTTTACTCCATTTTCAATTAACTACTATTATTTTGGACACTTGATTACAGCAGTCTTAACTAAGCTATCACTTCTCCAGTCTAATTACACCTTTAATGTAATGATCGCAACGATTGCTGGCCTTACTTTTGTAAGTTCATTCTCAATAGGAATTAACCTCTATCATAAAGTAGCTGAAAAGGTTGGATTTTTAAGAATAATTATTGTTGGAATCCTTTCAGGACTATTGGTAACATTTGCTGGAAATCTGCATGTTTTGTATACCCTGTTTCGCCCTTATGAGAATGAGCACCCAGTTCCATTCTGGCAGTTAGTGTTCTCACCTCACACATTTCCCAATTCCTATTGGTATCCTAATGCAACTAGGTTTATCTATCATACGATCCATGAATTTCCTATTTACTCATGGACAGTTTCAGATCTTCATGGACATGTAACGGATATTCCCTTTGTCCTTCTCACTATTGCTTTTATTTACTCTCTTTTTCTTGGGTATAAAAGACTAATACATAAAAAAGAGATTCATAAAAAGAAAAAAGGCCTTGCTGCTTATTATCAACTCATTATACGCGAACTTCCATTATCATTTCCTCAAATACTGATTTTAAGTCTTCTTCTCGCAGTTATGTATATGACAAATGCGTGGGATGGACTTATTTATTATTTATTAGCACTCCTTCTTATTGCATACCTTAATTGGGGAAAAATATCGCCAGCAAAACTTCCTATTGTCCAAAAACTGCTTAATTTCGGTATGGGACTTATAATCCCAAGCATAGTACTTGGAGCAGGGCTATTCTTTTTCTCTTTACCGCTATCATTTTTCTTTAAGCCTTTTGTGTCTGGAATTGGAGTTTTATGTGCTCCATCTTTTTTAACTAGCATTGGACATATTGGTCCTTTTCTTTTTGAACCAAAGCATTGTCAGCAGTCTCCCTGGTGGCAGCTCGTAACTCTGTATGGGTTTTTCTATTTCTTCATTCTCCTTCTAGGAATAACTTTTTTTAAAATTAAACAGCTAGCAAGATCTGATGTATTTGTTATCATGCTCATCCTTATAGCCACCCTCCTTATTATTATTCCAGAATTTATATACGCTAAAGATATTTATCCTGATCATTATCGAGCAAATACGATGTTTAAGCTGGTCTTTCAATCCTTTATTATGTTATCTCTGGCAACGGGCTATACCATTAGCCGTATTTCACAGGCTCTTAAAATGAAAAAAACTTGGCTCACAAGGATACTCTATATCTTCTTTTTCTTTATTACACTCTGTCTACTTACTACTGTCTTTACCTACCCTTACTTCGCGATTATGTCTTATTATGGAGATTTAAAGACCTATCACGGGCTAGATGGAACAAAGTACCTGAAGGAGAAATATCCAAGTGATGCTAAGGCTATTGCATGGCTCAATAAGAACGTTGTTGGTCAGCCTGTAATTCTTGAAGCACAGGGAGATTCCTATACTGATTATGCAAGAGTTTCAAGTAATACTGGCCTTCCTACAGTTCTTGGCTGGACAGTCCACGAATGGCTGTGGCGAGGAACGTACGATATCCCTGCCCCTAGAATAGATGAGGTGAAGACTCTTTATGAGTCAAAAGATCTTAATAAGACTAAATCTCTTCTCCAAAAATATAATGTTAAGTATATCTTTATTGGGACACTTGAAAGGGAGAAGTACAATATTGATGAAGAGAAATTCCAAACACTGGGCAAAGTTGTCTTCGAAGATGGCACCACTAGAATTTATCAACTATTTTGATTATTTGCTGATAGGCTTGGAGGGGGTTGGGGTGATTGGACAACCGATATTTTCCACCAGACATTTAACATATGCTTGGATTTTTCCATAATTACTAGGGCCTGCTTTAGGTACTAATACCCACGCTCCACCATATCGATCAGGCGATAACGGAGGATTAATAAGAAGATCTGGGCGATCGCCACTCTCATTTCCTGTATCAATTACATAATTTTTAGTCGTTGATCCCTTCATCTTTTGGGCAAGCTTTACAAAATCATCATATTCATTTTTTTGGATGTCGGTATCTATACTCGCTTGAAAAGTGTCATAAAGACTTACGAGTGTTATTGGATTAAGTAAGGTTCCAGCTGAGAACACTTTATCTTTAAAGGCATTGATAACCCGTTCCTGTCGCTGAGATCGAGCAAAATCAGAACCTTCAGGACCGAGAGCATGACGTGATCTTACATATTTGAGCGCCGTATCTCCATCCATATGCTGTATCCCTTTATCAAAATGAAGATGTTCATAACGGCAAGGGAAAAGATCAAATTCTGTTGCACTACCTGAAGCAATCTGAGCAGACATACTGGCAACAGATTCTTCAGAGACCCCACATAACTCATCTTCTTTCCCACTTAAAGGATATGCATAGTCATCAAATGATCGCTCTACGTCAATATCCAAACCTCCCATTCTATCTACGGCCTTTATAAACCCATTAAAATCAATTCGAAAACCATAATCTATCTTTTGTCCGAGGATCTTTCCTACTACTGCTTTAGCAAGAAGAAGACCCTTCTTCTTTTTCTCTGCCTCCCCCGAAGCGTAGGCATAGTTAATCTTAGCCTGGAGATCAGGTACCCATAGATCGCGCGGAAGTGTAACCATCGTAACTTTTTTATTTTTTGGATCTATACTGGCAAAGATAATCGTGTCAGTGAGGTTGGGACCCTCATGGCTTCCTCCTCCAATACCTAAAAGGAGGATATTGACTCGTTGGTCTTGGGTCTTTTTAAGCTCAATATTCTTATTAAAGGCTACCTGATAAGCAACAGGAGCATAATTAATAATAGCCAAAAGTATCTTAATACTGACTCCCAGTACAATCACTCCCAAAATAAGAAGTAGTAACCTTTGTAATGGTTTTTTTCGGCGTTGGGGCATAGCGGATTTTATGATTATAGCAAAGATTATGCCCTTTGAATAATTTCAGCAAAGGAGGAAGGGTCTAGACTTGCTCCTCCTACCAAGACCCCATCTATATGAGGTTTTGAAGTATATACAGCAACGTTTTCTGCAGTTACACTGCCTCCATATAAAACATAAGGGATATGCTTCTTTTCCTTTAAAAAGGCTGCTATGTCTTCTGCATGATCAGGATTATCAGGATGCCCTGATCCAATTGCATCTATTGGCTCATAGGCAACTATTTTGACATCTTCCGGAATAGGCGTATTTTTTCCTTGGACGCAGACAATCGGCTCTAGCCCTGACTTCCTAGCTGCTGTGGCTTTTTGGGAGATTAACTCATCTGTCTCGCCAAATTCTTTTCGTCTCTCTGAATGACCAAGAATAACATATTTTGCTAATCCTACAATTTCTGATGCAGCTACCTCACCAGTATGAGAACCAGCAGGAAAAGGAGATATATCCTGAGTTCCTAAATCGAGTGGAATTTTTGCATCTCTATGCTCAAGCATTCTAGCTAACTCAGGTAGAAGCAAAAAAGGCGGACAAATAATAATTCTTTTAGATTTATCGTTACTTTCTTCATTTGTATGAAGCCACTCTATAAAAGAACTATTTAAAAAAGCAATCATGAAGGAATGGGCTTCCTGTACTGTCTTGTGAGATTTCCAATTTCCAACCAGAAAAAGTTTTTTCATATGATACAATGAATTTTACACAAATCCCTATCTCTCCCATGATAGTTTATGGACCATACACTTCTCAATGACCTAAATCCTGAACAGAAAAAAGCAGTCCTCAATACTGATGGACCAATGATAATTCTAGCAGGGGCTGGATCCGGAAAGACACGCGTTCTTACCTATAAAGTAATGTACCTTATTTTAGAAAAAGGTATAACACCTGAGGAAATTCTTATGGTAACCTTTACTAACAAAGCTGCAGGAGAGATGAAGGAGCGAATGCAAAAATTCTTTTCTCTTCTTGAAGAAGGCATTCCTACTGGACAGCCATTTGTTGCAACTTTTCACTCCCTTTGTGCCAGAATTTTACGTTTTGACGGAGAACACCTTGGCATTTCACGTAGTTTTGTTATTTATGATGATAATGATCAGATGGACGTCATAAAAGAAGCAATGCATAGATTATTGATATCTCCTAAAGATTTCAAACCAGCATCTATCCTTGCAACAATATCTGGTGCTAAAAATGAGTTGATTTATGAAGATGAGTACAGTACTTTTGCCAGAGGGATCTTCCAGCAGACTGTAGCCAAAATTTATCCCCTCTATCAAAAGATTCTGAAAGAGAATGATGCCTTGGACTTTGATGATCTTATTCTCCAAACAGTAAAATTATTCAAACAAAATCCAGAAATTTTAAAAAAATATCAAAATCGCTTTCGCTATATTTTAGTTGATGAGTACCAGGATACGAATAGAGCTCAATATGTCTTAAGCAAATTATTAGCTGAAAAAAATAAAAATATTTGCGTTGTAGGGGATTTTTCACAGAGCATCTACAGCTGGCGAGGTGCTGATTATCGGAACCTTATTAAATTTACCAACGACTTTAAAGACACAAAGACATTCTCTCTTTCCCAAAACTATCGATCTACCCAAAAAATTTTAGATGCTGCTTCGACAGTAATTTCCAGGAACACTTCCCACCCTGTTCTTAAGCTATGGACTGAGAACCCTAGCGGTGAAGCCTTAGAAATTTATGAGGCAACAAGCGAACAAGATGAGGCTGACTTTATTATCCGGACAATCATTAGTTTAGGGGTTAGTAAATTAAATGATGTAGCAGTCTTATACAGAACCAACGCACAATCTCGGGTCATTGAGGAGGCGTTCCTCCATCATAGTATTCCTTATACACTAATTGGCGGGACAAGATTTTATGAACGGAAAGAAATCAAAGATGTCCTGTCATATCTTCGCCATATCGCCAATCGCAATGAGACAATCTCTCTTAAACGGATAGAAAAATTGGGGAAAGCACGGCTTGAAAGATTTTTACAATATCTAGAGAAGCACCAAGATACAGAAGATGTGCCAACTATTGAACTACTAGATAGCGTTCTCGAATCAACACGCTACTTAGAGATCTATGATGAGCATGATGAAGAAGATAGAGCCAGGTTAGAAAACATTAAAGAACTTAGATCAGTTGCAATCAATTTCCCTAGTATGACAGAGTTCTTAGAAAATGTGGCACTGGTTGAGCAGGAATATACATCAGGCCCGAGAGAAAAACAATTCAAGAATGCAGTAACACTCATGACACTCCACGCTGCCAAGGGGTTAGAGTTCCCTGTGGTTTTTATGATTGGGATGGAAGAAGGACTCTTCCCTCATTCACGCGCTCTTATGGACAAGCAGGAGTTAGAAGAAGAACGGAGACTTTGCTATGTAGGAATGACAAGAGCCAAAGAGAGACTCTTTCTGACCCATGCCCGAAGAAGACTTTTCTTTGGCCAACGTGCAACAAATACTATCTCTCGCTTCCTTATCGAACTTCCAGAACATGTTATTGAGCATAATGTTAATCGAAGTATTGTAACTGGAGAATCTGACTTATTCTAACTGTCTGTAGGATTTGCTCTAATAAATCCGTTAATTCTAGCCCTTACCTCATGGGGGACAATTACCGTGGCATCTTGATAGTTAACTACACCTTGAAGATCCTGCTCAACCAATTGATCCTGCTTATGCCCTAAGGTCTCATTTAAGTCCTGCATATATCGTGCCCGCTTTCTCATCTGAGGATCTGATGTCAGCGTTCCTGAAAGACGAAACATATTCATAGTATTACGAAGAAGCTTCCTCATCGAATGAAAGTCTTTTGCAGACATAGTAGGAGAGGAATTAATCTCTGTAACTCTTTCTAGATCCCTCTTATAATTTCCAGCAAATGATTCGTCGCTTGCGGGGAAAAATTCTAATCCATCTAATGTCATATATCTCTCCTTAACAAAGTCAGCTAATCTTGCAGCTGATTCAGCTCTCTGAGGTGTATTATATCTATCGTTTAATTCTCCTAAAAGTCTTAAGAATAACCAGTGGTTCTCAGGGGCTAAGTGCCTCCCATCTAGTGTCAGAAATCCTGCACGGAGAATAAGTCCGTGCTTTCTTAGATTCTTTAGATAACTCCTCTGATGCGGACCCGGCTCTCCTTCTTGAAGCTCCTTAATTACTACATCCGGCTCATAAAGGGAGGCCCAGGCGTCACGGGCAAGATGAAACATTTCTATTCTATGTTCTTCAGGAAATTCATCAAGGCTTATACTAGGAATAGAATCTGGAACTGGCATATGCTCCACTTCTGTCCAGTATGAATCAAGTTTTTGGAGTGGCGTACCTAACTCATTATTATCTTTATTTTTTTCTATTTCTCCTCCTATTTCCATACTATTTTAAAAGTTTATCATCTTAAAAAGACTCTATCAATTAACACCCCTAGCTGCGTTTGGTACAATAGAAGTATGAGAATAGCAGAGATAGGGGAAGAAGAGCGTAAATCATATAATAGAATTGTTTCTCATCCTCTCCAGTCCTATGAATGGGGGGAATTCCGAAAAAAAGAGGGACTTCACGTAGTGAGAATAGGAATTTATGATGAGACTAAACTTGTAGATGGTTTTACACTCACTCTCCATCCAGTCCCTAGGACCAAATGGAACATCGGATATCTCCCTAAAGGAAGTCTCCCTAATAAAGCCTACATCCAAACTCTCCGTGAAATCGGTAAAAAAAATAACTGTATTTTCATACAAATTGAACCCAATGAGAGACAGAATGAGGAATATGAGAAGACATTATATAACCTGGGGCTACAAAAAGCAGCGCATCCGCTTTTTACAAAATATACATTTGTCCTTGACCTAAATAAATCTGAAGAGGAACTTTTAAAAAATCTCCATCCTAAGACTCGTTACAATATTAGAGTCGCACAGAAACACAATGTTAATGTAGCAGAAAAAAATACTGAAGATGCATTTAAGACCTATCTTGATATAACTGCTGAGACTACCAAAAGGCAGAAATTTTATGCCCATACAAACCACTATCACTCACTCCAATGGCAGATCCTTCCACACGACTCTCAAAGTCCATACAATGAACTATCTTCTCATCTACTAGTAGCCACTTATAACATGAAAATCCTAGTTGCATGGATTCTGTTTGTCTTCAAAGACTCCCTGTATTACCCTTATGGAGCATCCAGCAGTGAGCATAGAGAGACAATGGCTTCTACACTTATGATGTGGGAGGCAATCAAATTTGGTAAGAAACTAGGTCTAAAGAAGTTTGACATGTGGGGAGCCTTAGGGCCTGATCCTGACCAGCTCGATCCATGGTATGGCTTTCATCGTTTTAAACAAGGGTTTCGACCTGAGCCTATAGAGTTCATTGGAAGTTATGACTTAATTCTCAATAGCCCCCTGTATTTTCTCTATAAAATTTCTGATAAAGTACGATGGATCTTGTTAAGAATTAAGAAGTGACTTATGTTCTCCCAATTACTGTCTAAGATTTCTCAATTAAATATCTTTTATATTTTCTCACTTCTTTTCCTTTTTGTTGTAGTTTGCTATGGAATTACATTAAGTAATGGATTATTTTTTGATGATGAACAATTTATCTACAATAACCAAGCCGTAATAAATTTTGATCTTCCTCATCTCGTTACAAAAAGCCTCTCATCCGAATCAGGAGAGATAAGTAATTATTATCGCCCTTTATTATTTACGGGCTTTAGTATTGAGTACCAACTGTTTAAGGATAATGGGTTTATTTATCATTTTGATAGTTTTTTCCTCCATTTTCTTGGAGGAGCCTTACTCTTCCTTCTTATAAAAAAACTTTTTGATGATCAGTTATTAGCCTTCTTCGTCTCTCTCTTTTTTTTAATTCATCCCATTCAAACAGAGGCTATTGCCTATGCATCAGGAAGAGGCGACCCATTAAGTTTTTTCTTCATTATCCTTACCCTTCTTTTAATAACCTCACAAAAACGTATTACTCACTTATTTTCTTTTATAACGCTTATCGCTGCACTACTTTCCAAAGAAATTGCTTTAATGAGCCCAGGTCTCATTTTTATTGTTTTTCTGTTTTCAAAAAAATCTTTTTCTAAAAAAGCTATTGTAGACTCAATAATCCAAACAGCTCCCTATGCCTTTATTACGGGGATCTATTTTATCCTCAGAATTACTGCTCTCAATTTTAATAACACATTAAATTTCTACAATTCTGCGAATATTTATTCCAGTAACCTTCTAGTTAGACTTATAACTTTTTTTGATTTAGTTCCGAGATATCTAAGTCTTCTCATCTACCCCAAGTCTCTTTTTATGGAAAGAGATAGCGAGGTACATATTATGACTTTTCTAACCTTACCCATAATCATTACTCTTATGGGAAGTATTGCAGCCATGGGCTATGCAATATGGAAGAGGGAGAAATGGCCCATCATTCTCTTTAGTCTTTTATGGATTGTTATAACTTTTATTCCGACTAGTGGAATTCTGCCAATTAATGGAATCTTCTATGAACATTTTTTGTTCTTTCCATCTGTGGGATTTTTTCTTTTGTTTTTTTATCTTCTATTATCGCTCTCCCAGAAAGCCAGACCCATTATTAAAGAGGGGATTAGTTTACTTATACTAGTAATTATAGTTCTTCTTTGTATTCGTACTATCTCCAGAAATACAGAGTGGCATGATCCTATTACTTTTTACACACAAACCCTATCTCACGTCCAAAGTCCTAGAGCCTACAATAATTTAGCTATGGCTTATGCAGACTTAGGAGAACCGAATCATGCAATTGACATTTACAAAAAAGCCATTGAGCTAGGAGATGGATATCCTGAAACGCATTACAACTTAGCTAATTCCTATGCAAGTATTCAAGATACCAGAAATGCTGAAAAAGAATATAAAAAAGCGCTTACACTCTCACCTACTTTTTATTTATCCTATGTAAAACTCTACATGCTCTATCAAAAGACAAATAACAAACAGGGTCTAGATTTTGTTCATGAAAGCTTGCTGAAATTAGGAAAAAATAATCCGCAATTTAATACACTCCTTCATAATCTATGAAAAAAATTAATATGAAAAAAAATACAGGTTTTATTTTCATTCCTTTTATCATTTGTATAACTATTTTTGTTTTTATTAAGCTGCAGAACTTAGGAATTAGACTTTCAGATACCAATATTTATTTCTTAACAGGAAAAGAATTACTTAGCGGTAAAATCCTATACAAAGATATTTTCTTTACAAATTTTCCTCTTATTCCTTATATAGCTAGTCTTTATTTTCTCGTTTCTGGAGGTAATCTTCTTTTTTATTATTTCACTGCGATTTTGGAGATTACTGTTACCAGCGGGATAATATATTACCTCGCTTTTAAAGAAAGTTCCTCAAGACTTACTTCTACTACTACTCTTTTTCTTTATTTATTCTCCTTTATGATACTGTCTACCTCCAGTCATCAATCAGGAGTCTTTTTAGCAGCTCTCTTTGGAGTGAGCAGTTATTTTTTCTTTATAAAGAAAAAATACTATTTAGTTGGAATACTTACAGCATTAGCACTTCTTACTAAGGCATATTCATTACCTCTTTTTCTTAGTTATATACTCTTTTTTATATTCAATAATCGGAAAGCATTACTTAGTTTTTTTATTGGAGGAGGCATCACTAGTGCTTTAGTCTTATTGCCATCTCTTATTCTTGCCTCACATTCTTTTTTCCTGGATGTTTTTGCTTACTCATTAACACGCTCTGAGGGTGTAAGTAAAACAAACATTATCTATTTCCTCATCATGCATGATTTTCTTTTCGTTAGTCTTCTTTTGTTATGTATTGTGATTTTGATAAAGAAAAAGTCATTTTTTGGATTCTTTGCAGTACTAAGTCTTATCTTCTTTTATATGTATAAAGATGTTTATTATCTTTATCTTAATGTAACTCTTCCTTTGATTATTCTTAGCTTTCCCATATTTCTTAAAGAACTATATGAGAGGGTTTCATTAAATCGTTTTATGATCCCAACTATCGTTCTTATCTTTACATTGTATAATTTCTTTTCCTATTTTAACGGATTTGATGACTTACAGATAATACCTGCAACTCAAATAGTAGACATACTTACCACAAATAATATCTCAAGTCTTTATGGTGTTAATGGTATTACGCCTGCTATTTCTTATCAAAGTAAAATCCCCCTTCTTAATGGCATTATAGATACTAATGACAATATTTTTAAAAAAGGATACCTTAACGCTCGAGACCTTACGCAGGATGCGATAAGAAATCATAGTGGGGTTATTACTACTGGAGCTTGGTATCCAGAAATTAATGTAAAACAAGATATTATGACTAATATTGTCGATAAAAAATTATTGACAAAGGATTGTCATCTTCTTCAGAGATTTCCTTTTCATTCAGAGGGAGTTATTAATTCTATTAATGTTTTTGCTTGTTGATTTTCTTGGGAATTGCATAAAGATTAATCTGCCTTTTTTCGTCCTTACCGATTAGCGGAAGATAAGAGATAGGGTATACATAACTTATGACTCTCGTTCCTGGTTTGAGTTCTGTCATAAATTTTGTTTCAAGTCTCTTTAATGTCTTTGGAACTAAATAGACAACGACAACACTTGCTTCGGAAATATCCTCTAAAAAGAGGTCTTTACGTTTTATGGTGACTAATCTAGTGACGCCTTCAAACCTGATTCTCGCTTTTGCGATCAATACACGCGAAGGATCAATCTCGAGTCCTATGCCTCTGGCTTGCTTTGATTTGGCTGCCGTTAAAAGAACTGTCCCATCTCCACAGCCTAAATCGTAGATAATGTCATTTTTTGTAATAGCAGCAAGTTTAATCATAGCTCTGGCAACTTTACCATTTGTTCTCCACCAAGGAGACCATGGACTATCTGGAGGCCAGATCATAGAGAGAAGAAATAACAGCAACGAGAGAGTAACTAGAAAGATAACAATCGTTAATAACACTTACCTAGTATAGAGTATTACTATGATTACAGTCACTATTTGATCGCTAACGCATCCAAAAATTACTAGTAGTAATTAATTCTTCTTCTCCTGCTAACTCTCTTTTTACAAAATCCTGAATTATCTCGTCATCGGGATTAATTGCCCCTGTCAAAAGTAGCTGACGTAGATTAGCAACAGCTGCTGCCCTATTCCACCCTGAATCCCGCCAATTGTATCCTGAAAACTCTGGCATATAGGTATAACTTACAGAAGGCGATCCAGCTCGCGTAAGCATCCCATGAGTACCAACCTCCTGTAATCCATTCTTAAACCTAGGGATTGACCTTAGATGCCGGGATGGACTAAAATGTTTATCAATATATATTCTATGACTGAGGAATTTTTGTCCTAGGATAAAAGTATCTCTTTGATACCCCAACTCTTTGCAGCTGCCATCTTCTATTAAAGCTTTTCCAACTTGCTTCGCATCAATATCACACGAACTTAAATATTCGTGTCTTTTTTTTCTTCCTTCCAAAATTCTATGGGGATCACCTACACGCTCTTTAAGATTAATACCATTAAGCACTTGTACGCATTCTTCATCATCTACAAAAAGATGGAGATCTGAGCCAATTGGAGCATCTTCTCGGAACCCTAACTCAAGAGGAAAATCACTATATATTTTCTCACCAATAGCTGGAAGTGAGGGGAAAACAAACTCGCGCAGAAGAGGATGCTCAGCCTCTAACTCAAATACTTTCACCTGAGGATTGTCTTGGTCTAAAAAATCAGATTGGGAGGTATGGAGGACACGTAATTCGCTTTCACCCTCGGGAAGGAAACCCAGAGCAACCTGTGTTTTATTACTTTGAGGACCTTGGACAATCCCAGCATGTATGGTCCTATCATTTAATATGACAGTGAAAAAAGGAGAAGAATATAATGGATCTTCCGTACCTTCTAGCTCAATCCCCACAAAACTATGACCATCTGAAGAGAGACTACCTGCAGCAATAATATCTCTCCCGCCAGTTGGTTCTAACTCTCCCCACTCAATTCTATCTACTTTAAAGATATCTGGGTGAGTCTCAATAGTTGCCTCGGGTCTCCCGCCAATATACTCATAAATTTCACGGCTTGCACTAGGATGGAGGATAGACTCAACGATCTCTCCTATTTGGTCAGCTTTTCTTTCTGCTATATCTATAGAACCATTGATAAATGGGGGAACGGAAGAGATGGTAGATGCTAAGCCTACTGTGTTCCCTAGTAATTCTCTTCGTGTCCCAGTCCAGGCTGCCAATCCTGCTGTGGATAAATCAATTTTTCCAAAGCGCTCTTGCATAGACCCAAGTATACTACTTTATTGCAGGGTTAACCTGACAGCAAGCCTGTCAGCACGTTCATTATTAACATCTCCTGAATGTCCCAAAACTTTTTGATAAGAGATATCTAAATTATTTTTAGTTACAACCTCGTAAATCTTCTGAAAAATATCTTTATTCTCTTTTACTTTATCGGGATGTTTGACAACTCCGTGCAGTGTAATCTGACTATCTGTATGGAGACGGATTTTTCTATAGCCTTTACCTGCAGCCCATAGAAGAGCGTAGTAAATAGCTAAGGCTTCTCCTCTATTGTTGGTTTGTTTACCGTCTACCAGGCCACTCTCTTCGTATTTATTAGTTACAAAAGCCCAGGCTGCTTTTGCATTTGGACGGCCATTATTGCTTGAAGCCCCATCAGTCCATATCTCGACATCAAAAGAGCTAGGATCTCCATCATTTTTCCCCATAAATAATTCGTAATTTGAATTAACAATTTTATATTTATTATCAAAATAAATACGCTTACAAGTAGGGCAGTGGTAATAAGCAGAATAGTAGTAATGTTTTTTTAATTGCTGTGGAGTTCTTTTGGAGGTAGTTAGTTTGAGAGGAGTCCCATCACTTTTACAGACACGCATTGAGGATACTCTATACTACTTCTCCTATCTTGCGCAAGAGGATAATTATTCAACCGGGGCTGACAAGACAGTATAAAACGCCTTAATAATTTTGTTTTTCTTTAATTCTTCTGTAAAACGTGGAATACGTATTTCGATACTTTTTTCTGTTTGTTCTTTTTGTACTGCTACTGGTAATGAGACAGAAATCACCATTATTATCACCTCTTTTCTTATCTATACTTTATAGGCTGAGGATGTGAGAAATACACAAAACGTGTAAGGAATTTGCAAGAGCTAAATTATCCACTACAATAGCAACTTATGAATGACGTTGTCCCTATTTATAAACCTGAAGGCATTTCACCCTTTACTCTTATTAATCAATTTAAAAAAGAATTTCATCATTATGCTCAAGAGAAGATAAGCGCTGCAGGAAGACTGGATCCAATGGCTTCTGGATTACTCCTCCTTCTGGTCGGTGATGCAAACAAAAATCGTTCTTACTTTCAGTCTATTGATAAAACATATATTTTTACTCTTCTTATTGGAGTTACGACAGATACCTACGATATCCTCGGAAAAGTCACCTCAATTGTGTCATCCCCAACTAGGTATTCTCCCCAAGAACTACTGACAGTGATGAAAGAGTTTCGAGGCACATTTCTTCAATCCTACCCTCCTTACTCCTCAATGCATGTTCTGGGGAAACCACTTTTTTACTGGGCAAGAGAGAATAAAATTGAAAATATTACTATCCCAACAAAAGAGATTACCGTTAAGTCTTTAGAGCTCATTTCGTCCTATACCCTTACTAAAACAAAATTTATCCAGGATATAGAGAAAAGGCTCGGGAGAGTTCAAGGCGACTTTAGACAAAATGAAATCAAAGAAATTTGGGAAAATTCATTATCGTCTCTTCCTCACCAACTCCAACTCTTTACATTAGAAGCTAATGTAAGTAGTGGAACCTATATTCGATCTCTCTGTTTTGAGCTCGGAAGACTAACAGGGAAAGGAGGACTTGCCTATACCATCCAACGAACAGGCTGCGGTGACTATACTCTAGAAAACGCAGTACATCTCAACGAGCAATAAGCTCGGGGTTACCTCGGCCTTTATATCCAGTATCCAGACCAAATCCTTCTATCCATAATGAATCATCTACAGTAAAACCAATAAAATCAGGCGTAAAATCTACCTCCCTCTTACCAGGTTTATCTAAAAGAACAATCGTCTTAACAGAAGATGCTCCTCTTTCAGTAAAGAGAGCTGAAAGGACCTTAAGACTCAATCCTGTCTCAATTATATCTTCAACAATAAGTATGTCCTTATTCAGGATATCTAACTCAATATCTTTTGTAATATGAGGATTTTTTGAAGAGTGACGCTGGGGACCATAACTTGAGACTCCTATAAAATCTACCTTGCACTCTGTGACATCTAACTTCCACAGTTCTCTTATAAGGTCTGATGTGAAGATACACGCACCTGTTAAGACACCTACCACAATAAATTCTCTGTTTCTATATTCTTGAGCGACATCAGCTGCTAAAGTTTTAATTCTTTCTTTTATTATCTGTTCTGTGAAGAGTACTCTCGACATACTACATTGCTCAAAAATTCTTTTATTCTCAGTTCTACTTTGCTATATAATAATATTTATTGATCTATACTTCTCAGGAGAATCTTTCCTTTATTGCAATAAGTATAGCAGGTATATGAAAAAATTCTTTATTATTTGCTGCAGTCTATTTTTAATTTGCCTAAAACCCAGCATGACGTATGCACATCTAGCAGGACAAACCCCATTCTTTTTAATAAATGGTGTATATACTGGATTTTATCCTGTTTATGTATCATCGCTTTCTAATTTTAGACTTCCTCAAGATATTGCACCTGAGAATTACCTAGTCAATCAATCTCTTAATTTTCAAATCGATAGTGCAATGCTCCCTTTCCCTCAAAGTATTATTGATAGAACAACTTTTAATTGGGATTTTGGCGATGGCAACAAAGCAGAAGGATTGAGCGCTAAACATAGTTATACCAAAATAGGTTCTTTCTTCCTCACCATCACTGCAGATTATCATGGATATAATGACCCAAATACCAAACCAGTTCTTCAAGAAATTCTTCTTAATATTGTCCCTAACCGAGATTATAAGCTACCTCAAGCAGTAATAAAGGTAAACAATGAAATAGTCACAGATCCTACTCACCCTGTTGAGATATCCAAAAACCCGGTTACCTTTGACGCGACTGGATCAACTAAGGGAACTGCGAATATTATTAGTTATTTTTGGGATATAGGAGATGGAGAGAGTACAAATCAGCCAACTTTTCATCATACCTTTACAGACTCAAAAAAACTCTACCTTTTCCCTATACTTCGTGTTAAGGATGCCAATGGTTTTATTAGTGATACATTCGTACAGCTTGATACTTCCTTGCCTCAATCTCTAGAAAAGCCATCCTTTCCTCCTCTTGTAATTGTAGGATTAGTTAATATTCTGCTTATTGGAGGTATTATTATCTTTTTAAAAAACACTAAGAAGAAGATATAAAACCGAAAGGATGCGCTTTTAAAAAGCCCATCCTTCATAGTTGAAAATCTGCCTGAAGAATTAATTCAATACGCTAATTATGTAACACACGGGTAAGAAGAAAAACTATGAAGTAGTAATAATTATGAAAGAATATATAATTATCTTATGAGTAATGCACAATCACATTATGGTGGGGCAATTTGGACCAACCATGCCTTAGAACGACTTGGGGAGAGGGGACTATCCCAAAATCTTGCCTGGCAAGCATTCACTCATCCCGACAAACGGCTAAAAGGAAAAAATCCTAATACAATTGAATTACAAAAAAAAATTGGAGCATCACTTATTACAATTATTACTAAACAAAATGAAAACGGAGAATGGATTATATTGTCAAATTGGATCGACCCGCCACTGCCAGGAACTGTAGACTATTACAAGAAAGAAGAATACAAAAGATATCAAAAAGCTGGTTTCTGGGGAAAAATCTTTATCACACTTAAGAAACAGCTTTGGGGATAACGGAAGAACTTACTTTCAGACGTGCTACCCTCAACGCATCAGCCCACCATTCTAAAGACTTAAGCAACTTCTCCAATTTATGATTGTTAGACTTTACTAACATCTCCCCTGACTCATCAAAAACTTGCTCTCCACTAAATAAACCAATATGTATTCCTTCCCTAATTGCAGCCATTTGAAGTTCAATGGCAACAAGTCTTAGATGCTCTACAGATCTTGAGCCATTTGCACTTCCTCCATAACTAACAAAGGCCACAGGCTTATTATTCCATTCATGGTAAATTACATCCAAAGCACTTTTTAATACTGCTGGGTAACTATGATTATACTCAGGAGTAATGATAAGAAATGCATCTGCCTCCGCGATCTTCTCTGCCCATTTTTCTCTCAATTCATTCTTATAAGGCATATGTAATTGAGATGCAGGAAGCACGTCATCATAATAGGGGAATTGATAATCTTTTAAATCTAATAACTCTGACTCAAATTGGGAGGAGTTACCCAACTCTTCCATAACCCATTTCGCAACTTTTTCTCCTTGTCTATTTTGTCTCACACTGGAGAGAATTACTTTAAGTTTCATATTGACATAATACTACTCATACTTTAAAATGTAAAGTAGTTACAAAAAGTAAAGTATGATTTCAGGACAGACGTGTGGAGTAAGTTCCACGATAAAAATTATCGGAAGAAAATGGACAATCCTCATTCTTCATGAGTTATGCAGCGGTACGAAAAGATTTGGCGAGCTTCAAAGAACTCTGCCTGGCATTAGTCCTAAGACACTTTCTGAAAGGCTGAAAGAGCTGGAACAGGATGGAATTGTAAATAAAAAAATTTTTGCAGAGATCCCTCTTCATGTTGAATACTCGCTTACCATCAAAGGTAAAAGCCTAAAGAATATAATTAATCAGATGGCTAAATGGGGAAATAGTTCTCTCTAGTCACTACTTATTAACAAAAACTAAGTTATAGGGAATAGGAGAGACAAAAGAAAATTGCTGACTGACTTGTGCCTCCGTATTACGAAGTGTCTGTGCCTCTACCATAGGCTGATAAAGGCTGAGAGAAAGATAGAGTGCAAATCCTAGGATTACTGCAAGAGATATCTTAACCATGGCTCTATCTTAAAAAGAATACGTAAGAAATGCCTCCAGCAGATGTAAAAGAAAAGAAAGAGATTAAACCTTCGGACAACTAACTTTCTGTACTTTCCATTTATTATTTTCTTTCCCTAATGTTAAGAGAACCCTCTGACTACTACCTGCTATCGACTCTATTACTTCTACCTGACTACTGTCGTCCTTGATCGTATTCTTAGTAACAGAGTAGGTATCAGGAAAAGTATCTGAACAAAAAATAGGATCTTCTTTGGATGATATTTCATCCTTAACCAATAATGAACCTGAGTTTGGATTCTCCTTAAGGCATGAACTCACTGTTTGGGATGGATCATTTATACATTTGTCATACTCCATATAAAAACTAATTGCACTGATTTTAATACTAGCCTCTGTGTTATCTTCTTTTACTTGTTTGGAAATTGTCTTTTCTACCTGATTGGAAGAATGGTGGACTTGAAATGGAATGACCTGGAGAAGGCTAATGATAGATAAAATGGCAACTACTATACCGATAGTCTTTTTCATACACTCACTATAGCATAATCATGTCAGTTATTTGATCTTATATGTATAATATACCTATGCAGACAGCAACACTGGCAGGAGGGTGTTTTTGGTGTATAGAAGCGGTGTTTAAAAAACTTAAAGGAGTAGAACAAGTTATATCAGGATATTCAGGAGGAAGTACCGATAATCCTCACTATGATAACGTCAGCCTGGGGAATACAGGACATGCTGAATCAGTACAAATCACATTTGACCCCACTACCATCTCTTATTCAACACTTCTCGATGTTTTTTGGCATCTTCATGATCCAACTACTCTAAATAGACAAGGGGCAGATATAGGATCTCAATACCGATCTGTTATTTTCTATCATAATGACGAACAAAAAAGAATTGCTGAAGAATCAAAGGAAGCTCTAATAAAAGCTAAAACATATCATGACCCCATAGTCACTCAAATTGTCCCCTTTGAAAAATTCTTCAAGGCAGAAGATTATCATCAAGATTATTACACTACCAATAACTCCAATCCTTATTGCAGAGTCGTGATCGATCCAAAAATTACCAAACTTTATCAGAACTTTAAACCTATCATTAAGAATAATGATGCTAGCTAGTATTGTTGACCTTGCATCTTTTTGACCTATCTTCCTATACTATGGAGGCCTTGATGAAAATTGCCTATTTTCTACTGCCTGCCTTACTTCTTTTTGGAGGAAAAGCATACGCTCAGGACTCCTTTGTTGCTCACCTTTATAAGCATGACGGCCTTACCTTTTCCTCTCCTTTAAGCTTTTCCCAAACCCCTCTGGCCCTTAAGCCAACTACTCTTGAATTCGGAACTATTGAAAAAATTGATGTACAACCAACGACTAAGCAAGATGTTAAAATCGAGAGTATTATTACTCCAACTCCTACCCTAATTAAAGTTATATCTCCGAGCATTACCCCCCTGCAAACTACTTCGACTCCCACTCCTCTTCCTACCGCAATACCAACCCCTACACCACAACTTCAAGTAATTACGTCCCTTTCAAATCCTGGTGGGTTAAATGCCGATATATTATTCTCTATGGTTAACTCTTATAGAGTATCTAAGGGATTACCTGAATTTCAAAAAGACGAAAGGACTTGCTCCCTGGCAGCTAGCCGTGCCCCTGAAGTAGAAGACGAGATCATGAATGGAACTATGCATAACGGACTCCGTAACCGCAATCTTAATTATTGGAATACTGAAAATATTATTTCCATGAGGAATGAAACTGAAGCATTTAATTGGTGGATAAATGACCAGATCCACAAAGATGCAATTGAGAGTAAAAATATGTATAGCTGCGTCGCTTGCTCAGGGAATAGTTGCGCTGAAGAATTTACCAGTTACCAACCTAAGTAGAGGTACTATACTTTAAGGAGAGGTAGCTCATTTTTTTCTAAAAAGGAAACTACTGAGAATAATAAATGGAAGACCAAGGATAAATGTTAAAAACGCTTCCTGACTAGTAAAGATAGAAATAATTTTTGCTTTTAGAAATTCCACTAACTTCTGGGGATGAGACAGGATCTCTTTTTTATTAGCCGGATAGATGGCCTGAAATGTTGAAGTATCAATCGTTACAAAACTTGATGACGCCTTATTAGAAAGAGAGAATGTTGCAATATAGTTTTTCCCTTGTGAGTGAGAGATTTTAGGAAAACCAAAAGGAAAGAGTGAATTATCGTTAAAATAATCTAGCGTATAAGTTGTTACCGCTATCGGATGATCTCTACCGATCTCTTTCAGTGAGAAGACAAGTGACTGGTAGGCAAGCTGGGGCTTTTGCTGAGGATGGTTGACTTTCACTGCAATTAATCCTAAGTCATTTGCATTACCCTCAAATGATAGCTGGATTACAGGATCATCTCTAAGAGAAATAATGGTATTCTCTCGTGTGGGAGTAATGTTTTCTCTCCTTAAAGAATAAGCTGAAGAAAAAAAATTGAATTGAGATGAATAAATAAGGACTATTAAAGATAGATACCCTCCTATTGCTACTGCCACTATAATTCGTGGAGAATACCTATTATGTGATGACTGCTTAGTCTGATTTTTGGTTTTTTCTGTCTTTGTAAAATAAGGCTTTTCAAGCAGCCAATATAAACCGCTGGCAACAACTACCGCCAAACCAAAGGTAATACTTACGTATAATATATTAGTCAGGAGACTTGTCGGTACAAAAAAGCGCTCTGCCATATGAATAACAAGCGCATGACATAAGTAAATCGAATAACTGACTGTTCCTAAAAATACCCACAATTTCCTACTAAAAAACTTACTTAATGTAGTTTTTTGATTAAGAAGAACTCCTACCAAAAATGTCAGAGGGATAGCATAACCCATTCTAATCCAAGGACCAAAAGAATTTGGTAAATAGACTTCAGCCATATTTTCTGAAAAAAGAACTGCTGCAAAGAGAAGTATTTCAAAAAAAATAGGTATTCGAGAAAAAATATCTGTATAACGATACAGGACTTTCTCTTTATATTTATATATATTAGCTAGGACGATACCCGTAACAAAATAGAGCCACAAAGCAGGCTGAATCATACTGACAACTAGTATCCTTTGGGCAAGAAGGGTTATCCCTGCAATAAAAAGAATTACGGCTATAAAAAAAAGCCATCTTACTCTTGGTCTTTTTGATCTTATAACACTGACTAGAGGAATAATAAATGGATAAAGAATATAAAAGAGAACTTCAGCAACCAGAGTCCAATAGACACCATCCAGCATCGGGATATAATCACCTAAAGGAAGTGTCAATGTCGCATTCACTAAAAAAATAAGTCCTTCACGAATCGGTATAGGAATTAATTGATTAAATACGAGAGGTGGTTGCCTCATAACCCACAAGACATATGCAAGGCCTACAATTCCCTGAAGAGAAAAAAAAGCGATAAAAATAAGTCGCTTTAAAAGAGCACTTCGAGGTTTAATAGCATATACCCATATAACATGAGTAAAGGATGCAACTACGAAAATACTTCCAAAGAAAAATAATGTCTGGTTATGAGGAAAGAGATGATATAAAAACATCACCAGACACATACTTAGAAAAAGAGGAAATATTCTGGTATATCTTTTTTGCAAAAAATTAAGAGTACTAGCAGGGGCTGGATATATTGAGGCCATGAGAAAACCAGACAAAATAAAAAGGAAAGTTACGCCTGTTACGCCGTCTCCAAATAACCACCCTAAAAGATTAAAAGGAATAAGTGCACTAAGATAAGTGGTAGTTATATGATTGAAGAAAACTAATAAGATTGCAAAGCCTCTCAGGCCATCGAGAGCCAAAAGACGCGAACTGGATTTATCTTTTTCCATAGGTAACCCCACTCATGGTAGCATGGATAAGAATTATTGTTAAGAAGAATATGTATTCTTAAGTAGTGGAAGAGTGAAGTAAAACGTCGAACCTTTACCTTGTTCGCTCTCTACCCAAATAGCTCCCTTGTGTCTTCTAATAATCTCCCTTGAAATATAAAGGCCCATTCCAAGACCTGATGATTGCTGAGATGAATCTGAACTAACCTGATACAGCCTCTCAAAAATCTTTTTCTGCTGGTCTTTAGCAATACCTCTTCCTTCATCATTAACACTAATTAGTGCCATATCTTTTTGCTTCTCAACAGCTACTGTAATTATTGTTTTAGCCGGAGAATACTTAATAGCATTTGTTATTAAATTTGTAATGACCTGATAAATCCTAAATTTGTCAGCACCTATTTTTATCACTCCTTTTTTACTAAAAATTATTTTTTGATCCCTTGTAATTCCTTGTAACTCATCAATAGTCTGCTCTATGAGTTTATCTAGTCTAAATTCTTCTCTAGCAAAAGACATTTTGCCTGTCTGGAGCCTTGATACATCTAAAAGATCTGAAACTAACTCTTGGATACGATCTGCCTGGTAAGCAATACTTTTACCAATTTTGAATGTTTTCTCATCCTTCTTATCAAGCTGTTTAAGAAGAATATCGATATAAAGCCTCAAGCTAGTAATCGGGGTTTTCAGCTCATGGGATGCCATATTGATAAAATCATCTTTTCTTTTTTCTCCCTCTTTCGTCTCAGTAATATCAGAAATGATAGAAGCTGCTGCAATTATATCTCCTTTACGATTATGAATTGGTGCAGAGTTCACTCTTAAAAAAACTTCTCTACCATCTGGACGTTCAAATGATAAGTCTCTCGCTGTAATCGTCTTGCCTTTTGATAGCGCTGTAGCAAGAGGTGAACGTGAAGGGACGATCTCTTTCCCATTGATCTTGACATGTTGTAGTGTATCTTTTCCTATAACAAACCCTCTAGGCATTTTAATACCTAAAATCTTTTCCAGCTGTCTATTACTCTCAACAAGTACTCCTTTACTGTCTGTGATGAGAATGCCCACTGGTAACTGCTCGATAATAGTAAAAAGCCGTCTTTTTTCATCTGCTTCACGATCTATAAAAATATCAATTGTCTGTTTGAGCCAACCTATAAGTCCTGCTATTGATACATACAGAATACCCAGTATAAGTGATGTCTCAATGCCAGAAACCTTTTGTTGACCTGTATAATGTCTAGCAAAGATAAAATAAAGATAGTAAAGAACCGTAATACCGCTAGCTATCATTCCTCCTTTGATACCATCCCTAAAGGAGAGATAGAGAATTAACCCAAGTGAAATAAAAATAAGAAAAATACCAATGTCTTGAGTGTCCTGAGTGATGATATAGGCAATCTCAAAAGCTATACACATACCTATCATCACTAAGAAAGGAAACATAAAAGAGTAATGTCTCTTACCGAGTTGAGCGATTGGATTAAGGTAGTTTAATGCATGTTTCATACATAAATCCTCGAGACTTATTCTATCACGGATCATCTACTCCTGTTGTGATAAAATAGGAGAATGTTTGGCAATCTTGCAACAGTCGCAGTTGTCTCTTTTATTACCCTTGGAAACTTCGCCTCTTCACTTGCTGTTCCCAAGGTAGAAGGTCACTTAGTAAGCCCTCTTCCCAGCGTAACTCCGAGTCCGACCCCAAAACCAACTGCTACACCAACTCCTCTTCCTACCGCAACGCCGACTCCCATCCCAACAGCAACTCCCACACCAACCCCAACTCCTATCATCACCTCCTCCGATCTAGAAGTATTGTTCCAAAAATATGCGGACATCTATCATGTGGATCGTGAGCTTCTTAAAAGGATAGCTGCATGTGAATCTGGATTTAATAGTAATGCTAATTTTCTTGACTATTTGGGAATGTTTCAGTTCTCGTCCCAGTCCTGGATTGCCACACGTCAAGGTATGCAGGAAGACAGTAATCCAGATCTAAGAAAGAATGCTGAGGAGTCAATTAAGACAGCTGCTTTTAAGATTGCAAATGGAGGTCAAAATGCATGGCCCAACTGCCATTAAATAGTCCTCTTAAATAGAAAGATCGGGAAGCTCTCCTATTGGAGCTTTTGCATTACCTCCCACTTTAATTCCTCTAAGATTCTACTAGGTAAGGTAACTAAGGGCTGCTACGCCTGCGCCCAGTCTTCCTGCCTCTGGAATATTGAGAAAAGAAACTTTTTTTTGGGCCAGTTCTTTTATTGTGATGGATACTTTCTGCTGGTATCCAGGTATGTTCCAGAAGATAGAACCCTCAATAGGTATTTCCTCTTTTTCGGTTTTATAAATTTCTGGGAATGTAAGAAAGATCGTTGCAATCATCATCCCCACAATTTGGGCAGATCTGTCACGTAATCTGGCACTTGCGTCTTGCAAAAGAAGCATAGCTGGATCTATTCCCTGATACATCAGTAGCTGAGTAATTGTTTTGGCACTTACTTCATCTTTATTGATATCACTAGTAAGTCCAGCTTTACTCAACAGCGTAATTACTCTTTTAAGCTGGTCGCTTAGATACACTCCTGAAACTTGTTTTTCCGCTAAGCCTTTGCCTGGATCTAAACTATGACTATCAACATAGCTTGAGAGCTGATGAGAAGTAATGCCAGCAAAACTTCCAGACTCGCTATTAACGATTCCTAAGGGTGTATCCAAAGCTATATTAAACCCTGTCCCCACAACCCCACCCATCTTACTGCCTCCAGAGAAAAGCGTTGCGACTGTGTCGTTAAGGACTACTACTGGCTGCCCTGAGTAGTGTGCAGGATAGTGCCCCTTGAGAGAATCTACAAAAGCAGCTCCGACTCCTCTTTTGCTAATTCCTGGAATAATAAATTCTTTAGTTAATGTCTCAACAGAGTAGACATCTACTCCTCGTGCTGTTTTTACAGGCTTACCGGCAAAGGAGTAAACAATACCAATTGCATCTGGAATCTTGCCTCTAATCACGACATCAAGCATTGAAATAATCATGTTAAAAAACTCTTCACTACTGCTATAAATAATCTTAGTAAGGGGTATGGTATGAGCAGTTAAAATATAAGGAAAGCCATTTCTTATACCTATTCTGGCTCCATAGAGATTACTTCCTCCCACTTCAACTACAAGAGCCTGAGATCCTTCTTTGAGAGAAGACAGCTTAACAGGGGAGAGACATGATGGATACATAGCTAAACTACTTTCTCTTCCAGAAATACCATTAGAAAGAGCTGTCTTGTACTTTTTGCTAAGAATCGTGAGCTCAGGGAGATCAAAAATTTTGAGACCAAGTTCATCGAGGTAGGTCTGTATTGTTTCTATTTTCTACCTCCGTTCTGCTTAATAATTTCTGCTAGCTGATGCTGAAGCGTACCATCCGAAACAACTGCCGAATCTGTAGTACCATAAAGATTCCAGAGTTGTTCTTCAAGGGTTAATGGCTCTGGTGGTGTCTGCACTTCACTTGTACCAAGATAAGCAAATCTACTTTTCTGAGGAGGTTCAACTCTTTGGGAGGAAGATAAAAGTTCTTGCCGTGATCGTCCACCACGCTTTTCCATCAGCTCTAGTATTCCACTAAAAATGTTTTTCTGCAAGAACTACTTACCTCTACCCTCATTCTTTTCTCCCTTTGTCTGAAGCTGAATATGTTTACCATCTCTACACGTACACTCAACAAGTGGCTGCCCTTGGAGAGAACACTCTCCAGCCTGACAAGTCCCCGGCGTATCGGATACCCCACCACATTCACCTGTACAGATATAATGCTTCATGAATTACTATAATATGGAGATATAACCTCTCCACCTTGCATAGGCAGTATATCAACTACTAAGCCTTTTTTAAAGGCTATTCTCTTACTCTTACACAACTCTTATTGACACTACTTTTATCTTTCTTTAGAATCATCCTATGCACGTACAGAAAATTACTCCATTCCTCTGGTTTGATAAAGATGCTGAAGAAGCTATGAACTTTTATGTTGATACCTTCAATAACGCTCCTCATAGCAAAAAAGATGCAAAAATTAATTTTATTCAAAGATATGAAAAAGGAATTAATGCTCCTGGAGCCGAAGAAATGGAAGGAAAAGTTATAACAGGAGAGTTCGAGATTATGGGTCAAAAGTTCCAGTGTCTTGATGGTGGTCCAATTTTTAAATTCAACGAGAGTATTTCATTTTTAGTTACCTGTGAAGACCAGACAGAAGTAGATTATTTTTGGGATATATTTACTAAGAATGGGGGAGAAGAGAGTCAATGCGGATGGTTAAAAGATAAGTTCGGGCTGTCATGGCAGATTATCCCCCAACGATTAAATGAGCTGGCAGGAGACCCTGATCCAGAAAAGGCACATCGTGTAGTAAATGCAATGCTGACGATGAAAAAAATCGTCGTTTCCGATCTTGAAAGAGCCTACGAGAATGCCTCTTAACCTTTTCTGATTATTAAAAAGCGTGAGAAATGATATAGATAATAACAAGGACGCCAAAAGGAACTCCTAGAATCCGTGCAATCAGGTATTTCATCTTCTCCTTTCACTTCTACTATAAAACTCAATAAGTAAAATTGCTGTAGAGAAAAGTAAGAAAAGGGTAAGTCTCAGCTTGCTTCTTAGAGACATTATGATTCTTCTAAATCATCCGCCCCAGGGATTGATTCAATCCACAATTTAGACTTATCCTGAGGATTACCGTGATTGTAATTTACTGTGATTTCTTCATCTGTCTCTATATCATAAAGAGCGATAAACTCGATCAGTTCACGACTTTTTCTTTTCTTATATGTCGCATTAGGAGTATAAGAATGATTATAGAGTGAACCAAAGCCAAGACAGATAGCTGCCTTATGAAATTTAGGATTCTCGCCCCACATGAAATAGTAATCGTGGAGCTTGGTACTCCGAATATGCACTACTCTCTGCTCGTCTATCAAAATAACCGGACACATCTCAATAGTCTCACCTTTAAGAATTGGAGCTTTAGCAAAGACTCCTCGTCCTGCATTGGGAATATGAGAGGGGGCTAAATAAATTTTTTGGGATGGAACAAGTTCCATGTGACGTGATTATACCAGAGGAGGGTTATTTCGCTCGCTTCGCTGCCTTACGCTCAAGCATTACTCTTTTCGCCTCAAGTCGCTTTTTTGTTTTATGTGAGGAAGATTTTTTCTGATTTTTTCTCCCTAATCCTGTAGCTCTTTTTGCCATAGTGCTATTATAACCTATTCTCATCTAACTCTCTAGGGACAAAATCATTTCTTCTTTTTTGCTGCCTGTTCCTCATTATGAACAATACGAGCCCTGACGAGTTTTTTAATAAGTGATGTTGGTAAGTCTTGATTGAGAGGAAATTGGATAGTAGAGACTGAAGTTACATACTCCTTTAAATCATCTGCATAGATTTTAATTATTGGAGGAGGGATATAGAGACCAATATGTTTTTTTGCATAAGCAAAATATGCCAACCGTCCTTTATAACCATAATAGGGGATACCATAACTTAATTTTTCTTCTGCCTCTGGAGCTACTTCTTTGATAACCTTACGTAAAATTTGTAGTCTCTCTTGGAGTTCTTGAGGAGCACGTGCTATATATTCGTCAACACTGGTAATTTTTTTCATCTCAACAATTATTAAACTACTCCCCTCGTTTAGGTAAGATATTCCAAAAGGACTACTGCGTCATTATGGAGTTCATCTTTAGCAGCGTAAACAAGAGTAATTGTTTTATGTTCTTTTTCTAATTCCTTAATCTCTTTAACCAGATCGTTATGTGCCAATTCCTTTTTGTATCTTTGTTGGAATTCACTCCATTTTTCTCCATCATGGTTAAACCACTTTCTAAGTTCTGTGCTAGGGGCAATATCTTTAAGCCATATATTGATATGTGCTCTCTCTTTTGAGACTCCTCTTGGCCAGAGTCTATCAACCAAAATCCGGAAGCCATCACTTGTGTCATATCCCTCATAAACTCTTTTGATCTTTACCATATAGTTATTATAACAATATTTCGTTCTTAAAAAATGATCTTCTGCTGTGGGTGGGCAGTGCATAGCGTATGAAGTTTTTCTCTAAGATCGATACTATCTGATGCAATGTCTCTCCCTAGATATCCACTATTTCTCTCTAGTAACTCCTGCGCGAAATCCTCCCCCAGATAAGCTCCCTTATGATGTGACATCCTGACAAACTCAACGCTTTCTTCATCATTTATTCTATTAAATCCATAAATAAATGGAGGATAAGATGAGGTATCTAATCGGGGAGAGAAAGAGGGAAAAACAGAATTAGGCAGAAAATAGATAAGCGATGCAGGCTGATCTTTGAGAGCTTTTTCATAGCGTCTTCCATCCCAATAATTTGCTAAATCAAAATCTGATTGTCCTGATTCTAACGTAACTCTAGCATGAGGGGTATAACGATTAGCAGGATATGCTGCGTCGAGAATCCTTGTTACTACATCATGCATCTCATCTGTCTCAAAGTAACCTACCCTTGAGGGAAAATGCATAAAAATAGATGCATCCTTCGCATCGGTATCGATTTTTGTGGTGAAATGCGCTAATCCTACCTCAAGATCATAGACAAAAGTATCTTTAGTACTGGACTCTAGTAACCTCACTTCAGGATTTGCCCCTCCAGGAAGAGGATCTTTCTCATGATCAGGCTTACCTACAAAACCTGTCAGGTCAAGATCCTTCATAAAATCTGCAAAGGGAGAATTCTCAAGATTTGGCATACAGCTGAGCAGGTTCGCTGAGATTATAATCCTATCTCCTCAGGAATTCAAATATTTTTGGAGAAGATTTATGGTGGTTTGGTGGCTCTCTTTATATGCATTCCAGACCGAGATACACCATTGGTGTATCATTTCATCTCTTTTTATACCCTGTTCTTCCTCTACTACTGATGCAACGGTGATCTCTCCTCTCTGTCTGGGTAATTGGATCACTGGCCAATCTACTTTATTTTTAGCCATTTTTATATGCATGGCTTGGACCTGCTTACCGGTAAATCCTTTTTCTAGATATAAATAAAGACCTGATAGAGCGAATATTATTTTAATAGGCTTTGTATCCTTATCAGCAGTCTGAGCGGTAAATGCATCGACAATATGTTGATGGATAAAAGAAGGATCGGTATGAGACAGTGTGTAATAAGAAAGTTCGCTGAACTGCTCCTCAAGTAAGGACATGGAGATATTGTAACAAACAATTGAAGTTAAATAAAACTATAGGTTAGCTATGAGATTTACTGTAATTCTTCTAAACACCGAGGCTAGTAACGTCTGATCCACTAAAATGTCCGGCCCTTTCCCCATGCGACCTATTTAATAATTCCTGAGAAAAGTATGATTAGAACTACACCAGTAAAAGCTGCAAAAACACCAACAGTCTTAACAAATAAATTCACCGCTTCTTTTTTCTTCCCTTCAATAAAAAGTAGTAGAGGTTGATAGAAAAATAAGTATGCCATTACCGAAACAGACAAGGTAAGCATTGATAAAACAGTTATGGGAGCCATAAAAGTATCTGGCTTGTTCCTTTGAGTCTGCATTATAAATTGCATCACCGCGACAACAAGGAGTATGTAGACAGAAGCGCTAAGGGCATTGATAAGAGGATTTTTAGTCATATTACTCTTTAGTATAGGTTACCACACGTGAGTTTTCAAATCCTTATACTATTCTTTAGCCTTCTACTTCTACCTGAAAGCCACCATACGCCATTTTCTTCATGTCAAAAGGCATCGACATGTCTTTCTTTCCTTCCATTTGTTTGCTCAGCTCTTCCATCATTTTCGCATTGACCTCATCTCGGTGCTCTTTAGATTTAAAAACGATAAAAGAAAACCACACTGTCTCATCACTTTTTGCTCCGGCCATTTCAGGAAAGGCACGTGCTTTTTCACCACCCATGTCCTGTGGAACCATGTCATTTCCACGGCATTCATAATATTCTAGCGCACCCAACTTCATCCAGATATCACGACCCTCCTGTGCCATTTTCTTGTATTCTTCAGTTTTATCATTTGGCACTACCAGTACAAACCCATCTACATATTTCGCCATACTATTCACCACCTTTCTTCAGAAATTAGACTAACTAGTAGTATAGCAGAAGATTCGATTATCCTACCCGGAGAGAGTGTAGATATGAGGCTAGAAATGGGTTGCTCCGGAGAAGCAGATCTTGATCTACCCACTTTAATAGCTACATAACTTGTGCATTGTAGCCAGTCTTTTTAATCGTTTCAATGATTTTTTCCAGTCTGACTTTTCCCTCATAAAACTCTACTTCTGATTCCTGTTTTGCATAGCTTGTCTTGGCTGATTTAATTCCTTCTAAATCTTCCAAATCAAAATCTATGTTCATTGCACACGAAGTACAGTGCATTCCCCTGATCTTTAGCTTTATTGTAATAGTTCTGCTCATAATACCTCAATCACTCCACTATACATTCCCATTGAACAAGTAAAAGCAATTTTACCTACTCTTTTGGGGGTAAAAGAGACAGTGTAGGTTTCATTTGGCTGTAAGTTTTTACTTATTCCTAGAGCTGGGATCCTAAAGGCAGACGCACAGCTATATGCATCTCTACTAACAAGTTTTATAGTAACAGGAAAATCTTTCTTTACCCTTATATAGTTAGGGGAGTAGCCATTCGCCAAGACATTAATTTGTGGTGTCTGAGATGTTGGAAATTCACTATAAAGTTTTTCAGCCGTCTTTGGCTCTAAATTATTCTGGAAGCTTTTTGTTATGGATTGGAGAGATACAGGAGAACCCCAAACTACTAATGCGCCATTAACAGAAGTAACTCCTAAATAAATCACAGCAATAGCTGCTATTTTTAAGAATCTTGTCCTAAAATTATCTCCAAGAACACTGGTAAGCCAGCCAACACCAAAGAATAAAGGTGTAGTACCAAGTACAAATGCTCCCATAATTGCAGCTCCCATAAATGGATTTGCACTACTTATAGCCAAGGCTTCCATCGCGAGAGTTGTACCGCAAGGAATAAAGACAGTCATAGTTCCCAATAATGCAGGAGCAAATAAGTCTTTACTTTTTGATTGATTTCTAACCTTTCTAGTTAAAATCTTTGGAGGTTGAATAACTGCATATCTAAAGATGGGATGAACATTAAATAGGTTCAGGGCCACAGCTATCATGTACAAACCTGCGATAAGCTGCATTATTATTTGAGCTGATTGACTGATACCTATTGCTCCTCCAAATCCTCCTAAAATAAATCCTAGTATTGTATAGGAAAGAAGTTTGGTAGCCAGGAAGGCAAAGGTTGGAAAGACTGTATTTTTCCTATTTGTACCTTTCTCTATTTCCTCATCTTCCCTTGCTGCAATGACGGATGCTAGCAATCCACCCTGGACAGCCAGGCAAGTTAGCCCTCCCACAGTTAACCCAGTTAAAAATATCACCCAAAGATTCATAATTTATATTTTGGTTCTTTTTAAGAGTAATGAATTACCTACAACGGAAATAGAACTAAACGCCATAGCTGCTGCTGCAAAAATAGGACTGAGAAGAATCTGATAGAAGGGATACAGCACTCCCATTGCAACAGGAATCAATACGATATTGTATCCGAAAGCCCAGAATAAGTTCATTTTTATGGTCTGCATAGTTTTTTTAGATAGCTTAATACTTGATGCAACTGACCTTAAATCTTTGTTAATTAAAGTAATATCTGCAGCCTCTATGGCTACATCTGTTCCTGTTCCCATCGCTATGCCAATATCCGCAGCCACTAGAGCCGGAGCATCATTTATTCCATCTCCTATCATAGCTACTACTTTACCTTCTGCTTGAATCTTTCTAATTTCCTCCTCTTTCTGGGCTGGTAAGACTTCTGCCAGAACTCTCTTTATACCAAGCTCTTTAGCGATAGCATTTGCCGTTTGTTGGTTATCCCCAGTAATCATTGCTACTTCTATCCCTTGTCTTTTTAAAGCAGTAATACCTGCTCTTGCAGAATCCTTAAGAGTGTCTGCAACAGCTATAATTCCTATCAATCTTTTGTTAAAGGCAAGCATCATTACAGTTTTTCCTTCTAATTCGAGCTTATTTATTCTTTCGTTTTCATTGTTATATTTTATTTTCTCTCTATCCATTAGCTTTTTATTCCCAAGATAAATCTTATCTTTACCGACAATACCCTCCACCCCATACCCAGCAATTGATTGAAAGCTAGTTACGGCAGTTAGCTTTATTTTGTCTTTTTCAGCTCTTTTTACTATAGCCTCAGCCAATGAATGTTCTGAGCTTTTCTCAATTGAAGCTGCAAGTTTTAGGATATCCTTCTTTTTCTCTTTGTCTGAAGCTAAAATGTCGGTTACCTCTGGTGTACCATTGGTGAGAGTTCCAGTTTTATCAAAAATAACTGTTCTAACTTTATTTGCAACTTCTAGGCTTTCTGCATCTTTAATAAGGATTCCATGTTCGGCTCCTTTACCTGTACCAACCATGATTGCAGTAGGAGTAGCCAATCCCATCGCACAAGGGCATGCAATAACAAGTACAGCAATCATGCTCACCAATCCGTTGATATAATTCCCAGTTAAAAGAACCCAGCCAATAAATGTAAGGATGGAAAGAACCAAAACAGCAGGTACAAAGATCTCTGATACTCTATCTGCCATACGCTGTATAGGCGCTTTTGAACCCTGGGCTTCCTGTACTAGCTTTATTATTTGAGACAGCATAGTGCCAGAACCTACCTTAGTAGCTTTCATCACAAAACTCCCTGACTTATTTATTGTTGCCCCAATAACTTGTCCACCTACTGTTTTATCTACAGGGATACTTTCACCAGTAACCATTGATTCATCTATTGATGATTCACCTTCCGTTATAATTCCATCAACAGGTATTTTTTCACCAGGTCGTACTCTTATCAAATCATCAACCTGTACTTTCTGAATTGGAACATCAATTTCCCTACCATCTCTAATCACTCTTGCTGTCTTTGCTTGGAGTCCAATAAGTTTTTTTATCGCATCAGAAGTATGCGATTTTGCTCGTGCCTCAAGATATTTTCCGAGAGTAATAAGTCCAATTACTACAACTACTACATCATAGTATGTATGTTCTGTATTGAGATAAGCTGAAAGAGGTTCCTCAAATGCTGTAAGGACAAAACTATAGAGGTATGCAACGATAGTTCCAATGCCCACAAGTGCATCCATGTCCGCCTTTTTGTACTTTATAAATCTCCAAAGGCCTGCAAGATATGGTCGTCCAACCACAAACATCATGTAGGTTGCAAATAAGGGAAGGAGATGATGGAAAAATTCTGAGATTGTATAGCTCATTGGCAAAAAAATCTCCCAAATCATAATCAGTACGCTTATAGTGACTAGAATAAGAGAGATTTGAACATTTTCTTTAAGATTCACTTCACTACTCATATTCATATGATCGTGGCCATTCCCCTGTTGCTCTCCAACTACTAACTCATAGCCAGCAGTTTTAACAGCAGAAGCAAGAGCGTGTTCTGGGACATGGTCGTTATAACTTACTGTGGCTTTACTTGTGGCAAGATTAACAGTAGCAGTAGATACACCTTCAACCTTTGAAAGCTTCCGTTCAATAACTCTTACACAGGAGGCACAATGTATCCCTTTAACAGCAAATGTTTTCTTAATTTCTGACATAACATAACTCCACGAATATTTGAATAGTTATTACTTATTTACCCTTTTAAATAAGGTAACCAATTCTTTAGTAGCCTTATGTGGTTCGCTTTTGAATTGTTCAGAAACATGTGTTTCTAGATGTCTTTCAAAGAGTACAGAATCCAGACTTCTTAAAGAGTTCTGGATAGCCAAACTTTGGTTTAAAAGGTCAATACAGTACTCATCAGCCTCAATCATTTTTTGCAGACCATCAAGTTGGCCCTTAATGATATTTATTCTTTTTTGGGCTTTCTCTTTTACATCAGCGTAGTGGGACTTCATAGGCCAATAATATACCCCCTAGGGGTATATGTCAAATACAAAAATATACAGTAATTGTCTTTACACTAGATCATCATCTTGGAGTAATTACTATTGTGAGGCTAAAAAAACGTTGCTCTACCTCTTAGACAATGCTAGAACCTATCTCACAACAACTATTCCCAGTTTCCCCAAGGACCTTCTTTTACTATCTTAACTAGAAGATTTAATTTTTTAACTGATAAATCCCGTAGCTCTGTTAATTGTCTCTTAAAATCTTCATTTTGAGCTTT
This sequence comes from uncultured Gammaproteobacteria bacterium, assembly GCA_964515545.1. Lineage (GTDB taxonomy): Bacteria > Patescibacteriota > Microgenomatia > Levybacterales > UBA12049 > JACROF01. The sequence goes on along the minus strand of CAZERI010000003.1, from coordinate 208 downwards.
TTCGATAAGCTCTTCATATTTTTTAGCTTGTTTGCCTTCTTGCGTAATCAATTCAGATATATCAACGATATTAACTGACATCTTAATCACCTCCTTTTAATTATCTTAATCTATTTTTGAATAAAAATCTTAACACGAAACTTATATTTTCTTCACAAAGAGGTGTTCAAATGATAATGAGGAAATCGGATATTAATATTTTGGCTCC
>CAZERI010000002.1:0-348751 GCA_964515545.1 uncultured Gammaproteobacteria bacterium | reverse complement strand
CAGCATTTGTCTATTTTGAGATACGCATTCTTGTTTATCCCAGATTCTCCCACTATACTAGAGTCATTAGATGATCTGGCTTAACCTCATTCTCTATGCAATTTCATTTATCTTAATCTGGTTCGGAGCAGGTCTTATTGTCTCTGCTGTTAGTAAGTTCTCTTCAGCACTTAAGTTATCCCCTTTTGCCTTTTCATTTGTTTTCCTAGGAATTTTAACCTCTACCCCTGAATTTTCAGTAGGACTCCAAGCTGTCGCTGATCATGATGCTCAAATATTTGCGGGTAATCTTCTAGGGGGAATAGTGGTCCTCTTTTTAGTAGTTATTCCAATCCTCGCTATTTTTGGGAAAGGAGTCAGTTTTAAAAATGAGATGGATAATAAAGGGCTATTTGCAACAATTGCAGTTATTATCCTTCCGTCTTTTTTTATTCTTGATAAAAGAGTTACGAATTTGGAAGGTGGTCTTATGATAGCTGCCTACCTGGGGCTTTTGTACCTTATTCAGCGAAAAAATGGTATTTTTGATAAAAAGAATGAAAAATTACTTGATTTCAAAGCTTATTCGTATAAGGATCTCTTTAAGATCCTCGTAGGGTTGGGGATAGTCTTTTTAGCCAGTAACCTTATAGTGGATAAAACGCTGTATTTTGCTGATATTTTTGATATCTCAGCATTTTACATAGGATTAATTGTGATTGCTTTAGGGACTGATCTGCCTGAACTCACTCTCGCTATCCGTTCGGTCGTGGCTGGAGAAAGAGAGCTGGCTATAGGAGATTATGTAGGAGCAGCTGCTGCAAGTACCTTTCTCTTTGGAGTTTTTACACTCCTCCACAATGGAGAAGTAATTACAGACAGCAACTTTCTCATTACCTTTGGATTTATCGCGGTTGCACTTGGGCTTTTCTATTTTTTCTCCCATAAGAAAAAATACATTTCTCGACTCAATGGGATAATTTTACTTATTTTTTATGTCTTCTTTGTAGTCTTTGAGTTAGTAAAACAACTCCCTATGTAGACTATAGGTTGTATTTTGTCTCCAATTTTGCTATAATCCCTCCATGGCAAATCTATTTAGTATTTTACCACTTATTGGTTCTTTTCGTCTGCAAAAATTAGATGAGAAAGATATTCCTTCTCTTCTTAAGTTGGAAAAGGAGCTTTTTCCTATTGATTATTGGACTGAGTATACCTTTAGACAGGAATTGAAAAAAGATCCTCAGAGCATAAAGGTGATTAAGAACAAGTCTAGTGTTATAGGCTATGTTCATACAGAAGTTAGGAATAAAAAACTGCCAAATGGACGAATAGTTAGAATTGGTGAAATAGGTTCAATTGCTGTGCATAAAGACCACAGGGGTAAGAAATTAGGAGAAAAGCTTCTCAAACAAGGGATAAAGTCTCTTAAAAAGAAAAAATCTCATAAGATTATCATTCATACCCGACTCGATAATGCACCTATGAAACGCTTGGCTGAAGCAAAATTTGGTTTTAGAACTGAAAAAATTACAAAAAATGCCTATGAAGATGGAGCTTCTGCCTATAGAATGTCTCTCAGTTGAATAGACTATATGAACGACTACGCAAAAAACTTTCTCAGAACTCTTACCTGGTATCGGTCAATCAGTAACAAGCTTATTGATGAAATCCCTATGGATCATATGCATCAATCTATCTCGCATCGTTCTCTCCCACCTGCATGCCAGTTAGTTGATTTGGGAGATTTTCATATGCGGGTGGTTAAGCTTATTGATCCAAAGGCAAAAGATCTAAAGCGTCCTGATCCTGCTTCAGCTACCAAAGCGGAAATAAAAAATTACATTGCTAAGACACAAAAAGTGCTGGAAAAAACACTTTTTGCTATTCCTAATAAAAAAGACTTTACGATTACCTGGTTTGATCGTATGACTTTCACTTTTCCTGACGTCCTCTCTTTTGTGCTTGCGCATGAAGCTATGCATCATGGTGAATTGATGTCCTATATCTATGATAAAGATCTGCCTATGCCCCATGCCTTCACGGATACCTGGGGTATGTGCTAAGGTTACCTCTAACTTCTAACAACTAATTCCTAATTTTGTATTCTTTCTTATTGTTTGGACGATTTGATTTTGGTATAGTGGCAGTATGTTCACTCTTCCTGATCTCCCCTATGACTACGATGCCCTCGCCCCTTTTATCAGTAGTGATATTCAGCACCTCCATCATGACAAGCATCATCGGACCTATGTTGATAGCTTAAATAAAGCTCTTGAGAAGCATCCTGAATGGCAAAACAAAACTATAGAAGAATTAATTACTTCACTTGAGCAGATACCTGATGACATACGCACGGCAGTCCGCAACCATGGTGGAGGTCATTTTAATCACTCAATGTTTTGGACAATGATGGCACCTAAGAAGGGCCAGGAACCTACAGGAACACTTCTTGATAAGATGCAGCATACCTTCGGTGATATCAAAACATTTAAAGAGCAATTTGCCCAGGCTGCACTTAAAGTTTTTGGCAGCGGGTGGCAATGGCTGGTACTTGATGGTAATGAAGTGTCTCTCATGAGTACTCCCAATCAAGATACTCCCCTCACTCAGGGAAAAACTCCTCTCTTGGGACTTGATCTATGGGAGCATGCGTATTATCTCCAATACTATAATAAAAGGCCGGATTATATTGAAGCATGGTGGAATATAGTAAATTGGGAAGACGTAGCTAAAAGACTCGATAATTCTCTCAAAAAATAGTCTATCAATAACCTATAGTTTGATTATTCTTCATTTTTCTGTTAGAATTCAGGTATGTTTCCTGAAAGAGAAAGGCCACTAAGACATATTCTATCACGTGAGGAACAGCTAAAAATACCTGAGGGGAATTTCTGGATTGGGCCTGATCTCCTTACTCTTCACGACATTACACTGCGTCCTCATACTGCCACAACGGTAGATGTAAGGATAACTCCTGCGGATATACCTCCTAGTCAAAATCTTCTTTCTCAAGCCCGTATGTCAACTCGAAGTATCCTCATGCAGCTGGGAATTGAAGTAGGGAGTGAGACTCCTGAAGTTATTGAGACAACCCTTCGTGACAAACAAAATGGAGAATCACATGCCTCTATTCCTCTTTCAAATGTCGGTAATAGGGCAGTAAAAATTCCAGAAGGAACAGGAGTCGGCAGTCTTTTTTTGTGGAATGGAAAAACAATTGAGAATAGTGAGTTAGAAGCTCTTGTTGCAAGCGGTAAGATCACTATGACAGGAGAACAGGGACAAGATTGGAAATATTATTTTAATAAGGACCAAGTTCTAGCCGGTATTCATTATAGACTTGATCCCGAGATGAAAATGTATATTCCCCCGCATGAAACCCCTATTAATATGGCATATCTTTCTAATCGTCATGATAGACCAAAAATTGATAAATTACTTCGTCCTGTTCCTAAAACTGAGGAAAAAATTGATTGGATTACTCAGACTAAATCTGCAGTTGGGTTATCTCCTCAGATAAATGCGCTTATTGAGCCTAACCTTAATACACCTTTTTTTGATGCTGAGCATCGAAACTCACTCCTTTTAAAAGGAGGAGATAATTGGCCAATTAGACTTGAACTTTCGAGCCCAACAGTTGATAATGCTGTCCCCGAATGGATCCTCTTCCGCTTTGCAAAAGCCGGAACAAAGTAAGAACAGCTCTTACTTTTTATCTGAAATTTTTCTGTTATAATTTCTGCTCAGAACACTTTCCTGCCGTGTCTATTTTTTATGGATCAAGCAGAAAGTCCTTATCAGCTTACTTTTCAAACAGAAAAAAATCCCTGGTATTTTTCATTATTGCTTCCTTTCTACATTGGAATAAGTATTCTTTATTTATATGTTGTTTTCGGACTGACTATTGATTGGAGGGTATGGTTCGTACCGCTTATTTTTTTTGCTGAGTTATACCGTATCTTTTTTTCTTTTGTTGCCTTTCTCTGCTTAAAGACAATTGACTACCCTGTATTTCGTAAAAGCACGATGCAGCATACAGTAGATGCACTTATCCCTACACTTAGTGAGCCTCGATCAATTGTCGAGATGACTGCTAAAGGTGCTCTCGCCATGCGAGGAATTAATAAGGTCTACGTTCTTGATGATGGTAATCGTCCTGAGATACGGCAAATGGCACAGGATCTGGGAGCTGTCTACTTAGCTAGACAAAGCAGTAGGCATGCTAAAGCAGGAAATATGAATTATGGGTTAGCGTTCTCTCAGGCTGATTTTATCGTAAGTTTGGACGCAGATCATGTCCCCAAACCCGAATTTATTGAAAGAACTATTGGCTACTTTGATGATCCAAAGTTGGCTTTTGTTCAGACCCCTCAATCTTTCTATAATACTGCCAGTATTCAGCATCGGGTGGTAAAAGATTACTCCCTCTGGAATGAGCAGACAATGTTTTATGAATCAATTCAGCCTGCTAAAAATGCTTTTAATGCAGCCTTTTTTTGCGGTAGCAGCGCAATTTTGAGAAGAGCAGCTCTTGATTCAGTTGGAGGGTTTGCTACCGGTACTGCTACTGAAGATATTCACACTTCAGTTCGTCTTCATAGTAAAGGATGGAGATCTCTTTTTATTAATGAACGGCTAGCCTTTGGACTCGCTGCAGAAGATTTGAAAGAATATCATAAGCAGCGCGTACGGTGGGGTGCAGGTTCTTTAGGACTTCTTTTTAGGACGTCAGACTCCCCTCTTATTATTGAAAATCTGAGTTTTATGCAGCGACTTTGCTATATAAATTCTACGCTTGCATATATGCAAGGGCACTTTAAGCTTTTTTATTACCTTTTGCCTATTTATATAATCTTTATCCCTATTAACCATTTATCATTTCCCATTATCGGGTATCTGCTTTTTTATCTTCCCTATGTCTCTATCACCTTCTGGATAATCAAAGTTTATTCTCGCAATACCTACCATCCTCTTTTTAATGAGCAGTATAATATCGCTAATATTTTTTCAAATATTGTCGCTCTTAAGGGGATTTGGAGAGTGCAGAAGAAGTTTGCAGTTGCTGTGAAGATTAAAAAATATAAAGAAAATTCTTTTGTCTTTTTTCTTTTGGTAATACTTGCTCTCTTAATGGGTTTGGCGGAGCTATATGGTATAGCAGTATGGACTTTTTCTATGCATATGAATCTAGATCTCTTTCTTAGAAGCAGTATGAGTATCGGTCTCTTCTGGAATACTATTAACTTAGGCGTATTTGTAACATTTCTTCATTTCTTAATCACATTTAATAAAAGTAATAAAATAGAGGGTGAATACGGAGTAAGGATGAGCGAAATAAGGCCTAGTATTGCCTCACGTCTTTCGGTAGTTACGAATTAAGAGAAGGATATTTCAGAAAAAAATCCCGGACATTTTTCACATCTTTATGCATTTGGTCAATGAGTCTATCAATAGATGAAAAAGAGAGGTTTGATCTTATTTTTTTAAAAAGTCTTAGTGTTATTTCTTCTCCATAAATAGTATCTGAGAAATCTATAATATATGCCTCTGCTTTTACATCCATTTCATTAAATGTTTTAGCGTTACCGATAAATGTAGCTGCTTGATAGGTATGGTTTTTTATGGTAACGAGAGAAGCGTAAATGCCTTCGGGGATGTCGTGGGAGAGGAGAATATTAGCTGTAGGAAATCCCAGCTCTCTCCCTCTTTTTTGTCCTGTTATCACAGTACCTGAGAAAATATAAATGGGTTTCATGTAACTTCCCCACTTTGGGCAGCTCGTTCCTGACGTCTTTTCTCATAGATGACGAGTGCGGTTGCTACACTTACATTTAATGAAGCTAGTTCTGAATTAATAGGAATATGGATGAAAATATCACACTTCTTCTGCAGTGGTTCGCTGATTCCGACATCTTCCCCGCCTAAAAGGAAAGCTACGGGGCCTAGAAGCGTCAGTTCATCATAAGGCTTGCCCATCCCAACCTCAACTCCAGCTACTGGGATATTGTAATCCTTAAGAATTTCGATAGCTTGAAAGAGGCTTTGCGCGATTACAGGAACAAAAGCAGCACCGCCTTGTGAAACTTTGGCTACAACGGGAGTTACTTCATGGACTCCTGAGGGTGAGAGCACTATAGCATCCACTCGAGCTCCCCAGGCACTTCTGATAATAGCTCCAAGGTTTTGCTCATAATCCATATGATTGAATAAAAGAATAAATGGATCTTTCCCCTCTTTGATTTTGTTTTCAAGAATTTCTTTTAAAGAACTCCCTTTATAGTTCTGCATGTAGGCAACTATATTTTGAGTGTTCTCAGAGCCACTAATTGCTCTGATTTTTTCAGGCGGTACAAAGGACACATGTACGTTTTTGGTCTGGGCCAATTTGAGAATATCTTTAATTCGAGGATCTGAACGGCTATTTCTGCCAATGTAGATGATCTGGATATTTTTATCCGATAGAAGAGCATCATGGACCATATTGCGACCGACAATCATTAACTGTTCAGTTTTCATAGTAATTTAAACTTGAGTACTTCTCGTAAGACGAAGTCTTGCTGATTACCAAGTACGATTGAATTGCGTTTTTCCTTTGTTAGAATTACTTGGCTAAAGCCGAGAGCTCCAATTTTTTCAAGGATATCAAGATAAAGGTAGTGATTATTGACATGAAAAACGGGAAAAATCATAACCACACTTCCATCAGATTTTACTACCTTAGCAAACTGTTTGAAAGCTCCTAAGAAAAGAGTTTCTAACTCAGTCTTTACCTCCTGGACTGCTTTTAAATGAGACTTATGCTTTAGATTTGGTCCCATGTACGGCTCAGTTACTATAGCATCGATTGAGTTTTGGGGGAACTTCTCAGAAAGTTTTGTGACGTCTTGGATAAAAATTCTGGCATCATTTTCCACAAGATGCTGCTTTTTAAGCCATGTGAGATTTGTTTTGGTATTACTTACTGCCTTTTGGGAAATATCAGTTCCTATGACATGAACATATCCAAGCAGGAGTGCTTCTTGAAGAAGTGTCCCACTGCCACAAAAAGGATCCAGGAGTTCTCCTGATGAGGGAATCTCTGCAATATTAATCATCATACGAGCTATTTTAGGAGGCATAATACCTGATTCCATGTCTCTTTTTGGTCTTCCATAATCACGATTGCTGAATGACTCAAATTCTTGGACAGCCAGTGTTTTGCCAAATAATACTTCAGTGGGCGTCTCTATAATGACAATTTCCACCCCGTCTCTGAGAATTTTGTTTTTCTCGACAGAAGCGCTTGACAGAAATGATCCATCAAGATGAGGATATCTGGTCTTAAAGCCTTGAGCCTCTAGATGATTCTTAAGATTTTTAATAAGCTCATGCTGTATTCTCAGCCAGGGATTGTGTCTGGACTGGTGACGAGGATAAGGATACAGGCTAATCCCAAAAGTTATTTTTTGGGTTGCTTTAGGAAGGTATTCTATAAAAAGTGCATCGGAGGTGAGATAGTCATTGATCTTATCAGGATGGACAGACTGCGGAAAGCTCTGTAGTACTCTTCCAATTTTGATTGTTCCGCCTAGTATCTTATTTAACTCGTGTATCGGAAGCTCACCTGCTGTCTCCAGGACTAAGACTATAGATGACTCATAATAAATAGATGACTCAAGTTCTTTTTTACGAAGTACGGCAAAGATTTCATGTTTGGACAGGTCAGGGTATCTTCCGAGAATAAAATAATATCTGTTCTGCATGAGTTTATTTTATCACGACTAAGCCTTCAATCCTAATTTTAAATAACTCATAATATTCACAAATTTTTATACTCTCTGCTATAATGCAGCCGATGAATACCAAATCACGTTCTGAAATATGGGCGAGAAGACGAGACATTCCGCTTACTATTCTCGCTTGGATTATTGTATTGGGCATTGGGATATGGGTAACTGCTCACTTTAGCAGAACAGTTATTATTTTTCTTATAGCTGCTTTTTTAGCATACGCCTTAGCTCCTGCTGTAAGTTTTTTTACGAAGTATATGCCACGTGCTTTAGCTATTTTCCTTACCTATACTGTTGTTTTGGTAAGTATAAGCGTTATTTTGTATTTAGTTATCTCAACAGCATTAGAGCAGTTCTCATTTTTATCTCGAAACCTTTCTGCCTTTGTCGCTCTTGAAAGTCACAACCCTTTGCTTCGTACACTCCAAGGCTTTGGTATAACCCAATCACAGTTAATCAGTCTTGAAAATCAGCTTACTTCACAGGCAGAGCATCTTACTGAGAGTATATTGCCTTTCTTAAGCAGTGTGTTTGCTTTCTTGCTGGACATGTTAATTGTCGCGATTGTAAGTATTTATTTACTAATTGACGGATCAAAGTTAAAAAAACAAATTGAGTCGAATACTCCTCGATCTCAAAAGCACCGTTTAGAGTTCCTTCTGAGTACATCACAATTTATTATAGGCAACTATATTAGAGGGCAAATCTTTCTAGCTGTTATTATCGGCCTTTTAGTAGGTCTAGGGATGGCGCTATTCCATGTTCCTTATGCACTTCTCCTTGGAGTGATTGCCTCTCTTTTGGCATTTATTCCTATATTAGGAACGATCATCTCCGGCGTTCTCTGCGTTTTGCTGGCGCTTACTCAAGGATGGATAGTGAGTGCTTTTGTCCTCATCTATTTCGTTGTTGTGCACGTTGTGGAAGGAGATATTTTAGGGCCTCGTATCGTTGGAAAAGCAATAGGCCTCCATCCATTGGTCTCTATTCTTGCTCTTATTGCTGGTTCTGAGCTATATGGTATCTTAGGGGCTCTTTTTGCAGCACCTCTTGCTGGTCTTATTCAAGCAATTGTGGTAGCTATCTGGACTGAGTGGAGGGCAACGCACGCAGAAGAGTTTAAAAGAGGACGTACCAAAATTATGACTAGTCTTCTCTCCTCAAAAAGATAAGGTGGATTGACACACTCTTTTCGTCCTTATTATCATAGAAATACATGGGGTTAACTATTCAACTTATTATTTTATCAGTATCTTTAGCTCTCGATGCAGTAAGTGTGAGTATGGCTGGCGGAGTAGAAGTTAAACACGCTAAATTTAATCATGCCGTACGGATTGCTTTTTTCTTTGGTCTATTTCAAGCCTTGATGCCATTACTCGGCTGGGAGGTCGGCAATACTATAACTTTTGCGGTTTCCTTATATGCTCCTTGGATTGCATTTATTTTACTTACTTGTATCGGCGTTATCATGATTAAAGAAGCAAGAGAAGAAAAAAAAGAAAAAAATAAAAGTATCCTTTCATATAAGACACTCCTTCTCTTAGCTTTTGCGACAAGTATAGATGCATTCGTAGTCGGGATTTCTTTGGGTCTTATTAAAATTCCGTTAGTATTTGCGGTAAGTGTAATAGGGATAGTTACTTTTCTCCTTTGCATACCTGCTTTTCTTTTTGGCAGTCACCTCAATCGTTATTTTGAAGGCAAGCTGGAGTTATTCGGCGGTATAGTCTTAATCCTCATAGGATTAAAGATTCTCCTCTCTGCAATTCTTTAGCTTCTTGTTACAATACCTGACATCAATGGCACAAAAAAAGAATTCTTCAATTGAACAAAGGCATGTAACATTCCGATACAAATTAGCTTTGCTATGCCTTTTTGCTACGTTTTCCTACCTGTTGTATCTCTATTTCCCTTATTACTTATTCTCCTCTCATCACAATGTTCCTGAGACAAAAAAGAATATAGAGAAAACAGTTCCTAAGGAGGTTAAATCAGCCCATCCTTTCGCTTCGACTTCCGCTAGGTTTCGTATACCTATTCTTATGTATCATTATGTCGAGTATGTAAAAAATAAAAAAGATGTAACCCGACAGTCACTGGACATTGAACCTGTTATTTTCGAAGCTCAGGTTAAGACATTAATTGCTGATCATTTTACTTTTCTAACAATGAGCGAGGTTGCAGATATTTTAGATGGTAAGAAAAAGCTGCCTGATAAACCTATTGTCCTCACCTTTGACGATGGGTATCGAGATTTCTATACAGATGCATATCCAATCTTGAAAAAGTATCATGTTAAGGCGACAGCGTATGTTGTTCCTGGCTTCTTTGATCAGCCAAATTATATGCTGACTTCTCAAATTAAGAAGCTGGCAAATGATAGCAATATCGAATTAGGCGCACATACGATGCATCACGTTTATCTTAAGAATATGAATTCAATTTTTGCTGAGCGTGAAATACTCCAGAGTAAATACAAGCTAGAAGACATTATTCATCAGCCTGTTATCTCATTTGCCTATCCCTATGGAGCCTTCGATAATCAAGCAATTGAGTTATCTAAGAAAGCAGGCTTTAGTACTGCAGTCTCAACAATAGGGGGTATTCAGGCATCTCAAAGCAATCGTTACTTTCTTTATCGTATGAGATCAGGCCTTATGACAGGGCAAGTGCTTCTTAACTACTTGCAAAATCCTCCTTATAGTGAGTAATCAATCAAATTTTTGCCTGATTTTACAGCCATTTTTATTTAACTGAGTTACCCATAGTAGAGGTTGACAGTAATAGTAAATTACGTTACGTTGATACATAATGCAAAAATTGTCTGTGATTCTTCTGCCCGTTGCATGTCTTTTAGTTATTTTTCTCTCCTTTTATCTTTTATCATCCCCTGCATTGAGACTTCATATCCAAAAAGCAGATGCAGCCAACCATCCACCACGATCTGCTTATCCGTTACGTCATCAAGTAACGATGAGTTCCGCAAAAAAACCAACACCAACACCCACTGCTAGTCCTACTCCGACACCTCTGCCTACGAGTACTCCTACTCCGACAAAGATTCCCCCTACCCCAACTCCAACTCAAGCTGCAGCCTTAGCACCTCAGCCTTCATCCTCAGATGGAGTCCAGAGTTATATCATGCAAAAGATCAATGACTATCGAAGGTCTGTAGGTCTCTCCTCTGTGGCAGTTGATAGTAACACATGCAGTTTTGCTAAAAGCCGTGCCCAGGAAATAACCTCTAATTTTAATCATGATGGTTTTACCAATAGAATTAATTCACATTCTCTTCCCTATACTTCCTATCATGAAGTAACTGAAAATATCGCCATGACGAGTGATTATCAAGAAGTGGTTACCATGTGGATTAACTCTCCTGGCCATGCTGAAAATATGAGACAGGATACCCCTTACGTATGTGTAGAAAAATCAGGTAATTATTATGCATACGAGGGATGGCGTCCTTAAATTTTGACTCCCCTTGGTAAATTTCTTATAATTCCCCGAATGACAGAGCGTCTTATCGAGGATAGCTTTTTTCAAGAAGACCTGCCTTCACATGAATTATTAGGTACACAGCCTGTGATTCTCCTTTCCGGAGCAATGGCATCTGGAAAAGAAATGGGATCACGCTTTCTTGAGGAAGTATATGGATTTTCTCACATTACTATTTCGGATATATTAAAGTCTGAAGCCTCTAGGCGAGGAATAGTTCCTCCCTTTTTACGAGAAGATCTGAGAGAGATAGCTCAAGAGTTAGTTAAAGAGGGACCGGATTTTATGGTACAGCAGCTAACAGAGGAGGTTGATAAAGCGAGCAGTGAAGAGGGATATAAAGGTACGATTATTGATGGTTTGAGACTTCCCCAGGTGAGTACAGTACTTACTAGAGAGAAAAATGTAGTAGGTATCTGGATAGAAGCAGATTCTTCATTAAGAAAGAAGCGCTTTATTGAAAGAGGGGCAACCCCTGAGCAGATTAATGAATTTGATGAGGCTGATAGAATTGAAAATGAAGCCATGGCTCCTATCAGGAATATCTCCCATTATATTTTAAGTAATGATGGAAGGCCGGAAGATTTCTTTAAGGGGCTGGAGGCAATTGTGTATTATAATTTTGGTCTTCCCCCTCTTGCTTCTTCCTCTTTAACGATCTATCCTTAAATCCGTAGAGGAGGTAACAGTATGTGTTTTAACTGTGGTTGTGGAATCGCTGATGATACCATGGGGCAAGGCAATGCGGGAGCAGATCCCAATGGTAAGTCAATAACAACTAAGACCTTTGAAGTAGCTGCAGCATCTCAAGGGATGACTACAGAGGAAGCTATGGAAGAGACATATAAGCTTCTTGGAGAGGTCTTGAATAAAAATAAGAAATAATTAGATGGAGGTAATTTTTTCCCATGGGAATTCATCTCTTCCAAAGTGGCCATAACTCGCTGTAGGAAGATAGATAGGCTGACGAAGCTGTAGTGCAGTAAGGATTCCTTGAACAGATGTATCAAGAAGTTCCGTCGCAAAATCAGAAATAACTTTAGTTGCTTTCTTTTCAGTTCCAAATGTCTCTATTTCCTGCATGATAGGGTCCTTAACTCCGATACAGTATGCCAGCCGTACTTCAGCTTTATCTGCCAGTCCGGAGGCAACAATATTTTTGGCAAGGTATCGAGCAGCATAGGCTCCAGATCTATCAACTTTGGTTGGATCCTTACCGCTGAAAGCACCTCCTCCGACTCGAGCATACCCTCCATATGTATCCACAATTATTTTTCTTCCTGTTAGTCCACAATCAGAAGCAGGTCCACCTCTATGCCAGACACCAGTTCCGTTGAGGATAAAATCACTCTTTTTAATACTAAAATGGAAATCTTCAAGAAGCGGAAGGACTACTTCTTCAAAAAGATCTTCCTTAACTTGGTTAAGTAATATATCCTCACTATGCGGTACTGCTATAACTACTTTAGTAACTTCGTATGGATGACCATTGTGGTAGCTGATAGTGACTTGGCTTTTACCATCAGGGCGTAAGTATGGGAGATTTTTTTCGATCCGCTTGGTATCAATAGCCTTTGTTAACGCATGAGCAAGAGTAATTGGGAGAGGCATAAAAGCAGGTGTCTCGGTACAGGCATAGCCAAACATCATCCCCTGATCTCCTGCCCCCAAATTATCGACTCCTTTTGCAATTTCGGGAGATTGTTCGTGGATGTAGTTCTCAATTGGTGATTGATGGGAGAAGTTGTAGTCTCTCTCGATATAACCAAGTCTTTTTATTTGCTCTCGTGCAATAGCAGAGGGATCTATTTTTGCAGTAGTTGTTACTTCTCCTGCTAATACAAGGTGATCATTGGCTGCTAATGCTTCTACTGCAACCCGTCCGTAAGGATCTTTCGCTAAAACTGCATCTACTATTGCGTCGCTAATCTGATCACAGATTTTGTCGGGATGTCCGCTACAGACAGATTCTGATGTAAATGTATAATTTGTCATAAAAAAACCTCTCACCAAGAGAGGCAAAGTTTTTCTCACTCATGGTGGACGCATAGTCTTATAGACGTAGCACCGTTAACTTTCGGTTGCTGGTCCGCTTGAAACGAACACTCTATATGCTAAATCTATTCAAACAAATATGCAGCCGTTTTGCAAGAGGTAGAGAATATTTTGCATTTAATTGATGTGCCATTGTATACTAAAGTCGTTGTATGACACTCTCAATAATTGTAAGTACGTTTAATATCCGTGATCTGCTCCGTGACTGCCTCCTCTCGTTAGAAAAAGCTCAACCAGGCATGAAAAAAGCAGGGTATTCTTTTGAAGTGATTGTCTCAGATAATGGAGCTGATGATACTGATGAGATGATGAGAAGAGAGTTCCCTCAGATGAAGTATCGTCGGAATGGGAATATTGGATTTTCTGCCGGTAATAATATCGTCCGCGATATGTGCACTGGAGACTACATTCTTATGCTGAACGCAGATACGATGGTAGAGGAAGATACGCTGCCTGAGTCTATTAAGTATATGGAAGATCATCCCGATGTTGGGGCAATGACGTGCAAAATAGTTATGACTGATGGCACTTTAGACCGAGATGCTAGGAGATCCTTCCCTACTCCATGGGTAGCCTTTACTCATATGACGAAATTAGATCGACTATTTCCTCGATCGAAACTTTTTGCACGTTATTGGGTAGGATACCTCGATCCTGATCAGGAATCGGAGGCAGATGTAATAGAAGGAGCGTATTGTCTAGTACCGAAAAAGATTATGGACAAGATTGAGTGGTACGATGAGGACTATTTCTTAAATGGTGAGGATATCGATTTGTGCTGGAAGATTTGGGAACTTGGGAAAAAGATCATGTATGTTCCTCGTATTAAAATATCCCATTATAAAGGAGCTGCTAAAGGTAAGTCTCAAAAGCCGGGGGTAAAAGTAAAAGTAGATTTAGCAACTAAGAGAAAAGTATTAATTGCAGGAGCAGATGCTATGAAGATATTTTATACTAAGCATTACAAAGACAAGTATCCAGCTCTCCTTAGCAGTGCAGTGCTTTCAGGAATTTGGGTGATGAAGCAGGTACGTCTTCTTAAATTTAACCTCACAGGTAAAATCTAGTTACACTTTTAAATGAAATGTGTGGGCAGGATAGATATTTATTTAACTTCTACGAAGGTTCTCACAAGGAGAACAAATACCAACGCTACCATAAAAGGTATCATCTATCCAGTATATGTGAGGAAAAAGTAATAAGCAAGTAAGAAAATGAAGTTTAGGTTGATTTAGCAATCTATTGATCAGCTTGAATAAGGATTTGGAGATGCTAGAATTTATCTATGAAGAATCATTTTTCTTTTGCTAAGTTTCTCGCTCACGTCTTAGATGAACAGTTCAGAATCGGGCGTTTTTCAATAGGTGTTGATCCTTTTTTGGATATTATTCCGGGTATTGGAAGTCTCTTCGGCTTAATACTGTCTTTTTATATCATCTGGATTGCTAAAAAGGTGAACGTTACTGAAAAAGAAATTAGTCTGATGATAATGTATGTGGTTTTTGACTTTATATTGGGCCTTATTCCTTTTCTAGGATTTATAGGAGATGCTTTTTATAAAGCCAATAAGAAAAATCTGAGTATTCTTGAGAAATATATTCATGATGAAGTGATTATCGATGCTGATATTATTTCGTCTTCTGCTTAGGCTTCTTCCAAAGATTGTCTTTCTGGATTAATTTGAATCTAGGCTATGTTTTGTTTACAATACAAAAGAGCCCATCTTTATTGAGTTTATTTTATGAAAATAGCTTTTTTTACGGATAGCTACTATCCGATGCTTAACGGAGTTACTGTCTCTGTTGAAAATTTTGCTAAAGAGATGCGTTCTCTTGGGCATACAGTTTATATTTTTGCTCCTAAAATCGAAGGATATACTGATACAGAAAAAGACGTTTATCGTCTCAAGTCTTTAAGATTTTTTTCAACGGATCCTGGAGTACATGTACCATTCCTTCTCCCCCATCACTATCTCACACAGATTCAGCCACGGGATTTTGATGTGATTCATGCTCATGGAAATGGATTTTTTTCTCTTCTAGGCTATCAATTAGCAAAAGTAAAAGGAGTTCCTTTCTTTATGACATTCCATACAGAAATGACACGCTACGTCCATTATCTTTTAAATGGGAAAGTAATTACCCCTAGTATGGCTGCTAAAGGTCTCCGAATTTCTGCCAATATTTGTGACACTGTTATTACTCCTTCTTATAAAATGAAAAAAGAGCTCGTGTCATACGGCGTCAAGAAGCCGATAGCTGTGGTGCCAAATTTTATCTATCCTGATAGATTTAGTCATACCGAAAAAGGATATCTCCATGAACTTTGCAGTATTCCGAAGAATGTACCAATCCTTTTGAGTGTTGGAAGAATGGGAATTGAGAAGAACTTTTTATTCTTACTTGATGCCTTTAAAAAAATTACCGAAAAGGAATCTCTTTCCCATTTAGTTATCGTAGGAGATGGAGATGAAGCAGATAATATTAAAGAATACTCAAGAAGTCTTGAGTTGGGAGGACGAGTCCATTTTCCAGGTAAAATAGAACAGAAGAAGATCGCCCTAGCCTACGCTGATGCAGAGATCTTCCTTTTTACTTCTCGAACGGAGACGCAAGGAATAGTTCTTCTCGAAGCAGCTGCTTCAGGGCTTCCTTTTGTGGTGGTGAAAGACGGAGCATATAAAGGCATGGTTATAGATAATGAGAATGGCTTTATGGTCTCTGAGAGTACTTCCCTCTTTGCACAAAAAGTAATTGAACTTCTTGAAGATAAAGAAAAAAGGGAAACCTTTGGGAAAAGATCAAAAGAGCTTGTAAAAGAAAATTTTGATCCAAAGCATGTAGCCGAAGATATGATTTATCTTTACCAGGAAGCTCTCATTAATAAAAAACCTCGCAGGATTTCTCTTAAAGGGCTTAATACCTCAGCATTTAGACGACTTTATAAAACAACTGAGATACTTGATAGAATTTTTGAATAATTATGCAGTCTACTGATAAAAGTCCAGTTACCATTTCTGTAGTTATTCCTGCATTTAATGAGGAAAAGTATTTGCCTGCAGCATTAGAAAGCCTTAAAGCGCAATCTTTTACCCCATTTGAGATTATTGTGGCTGATAACAACTCAACTGATAAAACTTCTGAAATAGCTAAATCATATGGAGCAAGGGTTGTCCCTGTAAGACAACAAGGGAATGTCTATGCAATGAAAGGCGGATTAGATGCAGCACGTGGAGACGTTATCGCTGGGGTGGATGCTGATACAGTAGTTGCTCCTGACTGGCTGGAGGTAATACAAAAGACCTTTAGTGATTCACATATAGTCGGGGCCACAGGATCCATAGGAATAGCAGAGAAGAGTCCTTTCACTAGACTTAATAATTTTTTATATATGATTTTTTTACAGATTAATTTTTGGGTAGGTATTCCTCATTTGGTAGGTTTTAATTTTGCAGTTCGGAGAGAGACATATCATAAAATCGGAGGTATGAATACATCTTATGAGATGAGTTCAGATGTGGAACTTGGTTTACGTCTTAAGAAATACGGAAAAATTGTCCTGGTGAAAAAAATGAAAGTTGCTCCTTCAATGCGACGCTGGGAGAAAAATGGTCTCAGGACATTGGTGCAGTATACAAGGGGGTATGTCTATACTGCTTTACTTCGAAAACCTGTTCCACTTAAGCAGGAAATTGTGCGTTAGACTCCAGATCTTGACAATTTTTGTGGGATCTTTTACGATGGATTTGTAATAGAGTTGTAAGAAGACTGTTATAGCATTGTATGCAAACTTTTTTCCTTTTTGCCATTACATTTTTAGTTGGGTTTTATGCCTCAAAATACTTCACTACGCCAATAGTGAAAAATGGAGAGAAACGTCCTAACAGATTACCAGCTATTAGGGTATGGCGGTTAGAAGTCCTTCCCCGCTTTGGTTTCCATACAAAGGATTCTATTATTCTTCTTCATCACTGGGTCTATCTTCCGATCGTAATAATTGGGATTTTAGTTCTTTACGATAACATTATGCACGTGACTACCTTTAAGCTTGCCACAGGTGCGTCAATGGGAAGTGCCATTCAAGGACTCACCTACCCTGATCGTTTCCAGTTCAAGCATCCTCGCAAAAAAACCAAGTAATTTTATTAAAGTACCTACTTGACATTGTTTGTATCACTTGGTAAGATCCCAACAACTGCTCTGCCAAAGTCAGAGCTTTTTTTATCAAAATGGATACTAACTTTACACCAATCCGCCGTCAAAAATTTGACTTCAGTAAAATTAAAAAAAATCTTTATATTCCCGTTGCAGTTATTATTTTTATTGTACTGGTATTAGGACTTCTTTCTCTTCGTAAAAATAGCACCTCATCAGGAATAACTGGCGGATCCGCATCAGCAGAGCAAGTCAGTGTGCAAAAGCCACGAGCTACTCAGACTCTTAATAAGACCTTTAAATTCCCTCTTAAAGATGATACAGGTAAAGAAGTAAGCACTATCTCATACGAGATCCAGAATATCGAACTGAGAGATCAGATTATTGTTAAAGGTGAGACAGCAACCGCAGTGAAAGGAAGAACATTCGCTATCCTTAATTTAAAGCTCACTAATAACTATACAAAAGCAGTTCAGATTAATGCACGAGACTATGTCCGCTTAATACTTAACGGCTCATCAGAAAAATTGGCAGCAGATATTCATAACGATCCGGTTGAAGTACAAGCAATCTCTACCAAGTATACGAGAATTGGTTTTCCTATTGATTCTGATCAGAAAAAATTCACCTTACAAGTAGGAGAAATACAAGGTAAAAAAGAAGATATCAAGATCTCTCTTTAAAGAAGTAGGACCTTTATAATACTTTCTAAAATGGACTATTCAACAAGAAATGTCAGTAAAGAACTAATTGCAGAAATAGTGGAAGCACTAACCAATATCCGTGGATGGGGCAGCATTGAGATATATGTCCAAGATAGTAAAGTTGTTCAGATTACAGAAAGAAATATTAGAAAAACAGCATCATCTGTAGCAAAAAATAAGACTGTGAAAATTGGGTCTTGACAAGGTTTTTTAACAGGGTTATATTTATAGAAAATTAAGCGAATTTTTTAAAGGATCGCTGACCGTTATCGGAGGCACCTCACAATTATGTGTGGTGCTTTTTTGTTGGAATCAGGTAAGAGGTGAAGATTGTAAGAGATATTACAGAATATTGAAGCGCTAACAGGTACTTTTTAAAAATAAAATGATAACTATTAGATTGACAAAACTAGCTAAAACGGAAACCTTACTAACTTTTTGAATGAAAGTTAGTGGGGCTTCCGTTTTTTTTGTTAGGGCCTCAGGCATCTAGCAAAGTAAGCGGGGTGAAGTGTCCCTTACTTTAAAAAAGTTTGGGAATCATCGTCAAGAGAGGGGGTGAGTATATTATGACAAATTTAAAACTTAGAATCGCAACAGCTATCGCAACCGGTACAGTCTTAGTAGGTTCAGTAGCTCCAGCATTCGCAGCATCAACAATTGAAATCTCCGGAAACGGTAGAGATTCAGTAAATGAAGCAGCAGTTGCAACTCATAATTCAACTACTGTAACTCAGACCAACGTCGCTAATATTAACAACAACACCACTGTCAATTCTGACACTGGTCACAACAAAGCTAATGACAACATTGGCGGAGATGTAAATGTTAAGTCTGGCGCAGCAACTACAGATGTCACTGTTAATAACAATGCCAACTCAAACGTTGCAAACGTTGCTAACTGCGGAAGCTGCAATGGTAGTACTGATGTTCTCATCAGTGGAAACGGACGTAACAGTGAAAACACAGTTGGATTACAACAATCTAATTCAACAGGTGTCACTCAAACGAACGTAGCTAATGTTAATAACAACACTACCGTTAATTCAAACACTGGCCACAACAAAGCTAACGACAATCTTGGTGATGGGGATGTTCGTGTTGAATCAGGTATGGTTGATACTTCAGTCACACTTGGAACAGCAGTTAACTCTAACGTCGCTAATGTCGGTGGTGGTAGTGCCGGTGCTAACAATGGTGTAAGTGCACAAATTCTTGGGAATGGACGTGGTAGTGTAAATTCTATCGCTCTTGCTCTTAGAAACAGTGCAGAAGTTGCTCAAACAAATGTAGCAAATGTTAATAACAACACCAATGTTAATTCAGATACAGGCTTCAACAGAGCTAACGATAATCTCGGAGGCGAAGTTTATGTCAAATCTGGAAAAGCAAACACAGATGTAAACGTTGACACAATGGCCAACTTTAACGCTGCGTCACTTGATGCATGCTGCAATATGGCTCTTACTGCTAAGATCGCTCATAACTTGAGAGATTCTGAAAACACAATCGGTGCAACTCTTTGCAACGATGCAGGTACATTCCAGACTTCAGTCTTGAATGCTAACAACAATACAAATGTGAACAAAGAAACTGGTCACAACAAAGCTAACGACAATGGAGGTTCAGATCTTTCTGATCCACACGTCACCTCTGGTGATGCATCTACTGACGTTAACGTAGGTACTAGTGGTAACACTAATACTGTTGGAACTGGTCTCACTCTTCCTATGCCTGGTAACAATCAAGTTCACTTTGATTTCAACTGGAATCAATTTTGGGCTTCTTGGATGGCTTGGATGACTGTTTAATCTTATCGCTGTATGAGGTGTTCTCGAACACTTCCGAGACACCTCATACACATAAGATATAAAAATAAAACTAATTACTAATAACAATTAACTAATAACAATATGAAACAAACATTTAAAGAAAAAATGCAAAAAATCGTAGCAATTTACGTCGTAGGGTTAATGCTCTTCGGCAATGTATCATTTGCCTTTGCAGAAGACGTACCTACTCCTACTCCAACCCAAAGTCAGGAGCAGTCAAGTCCTATATCGCCAGTAACACCTATAACTCCTATCTCACCGGATAACCAACCTATAACGCCAATTGCGCCTATCACGCCAGCACCTATTGTGTCTGTCACTCCTACCCCTACCCCATCTTCTGATGCAGGGGTGCAGGCTACAACAGATACTCCATCAACTAATTCTGGCAGCTCATCAACGAACACTTCAGATGAGGCTCAACCAACTCCAACTCCTCAGCCAAAGAAAAATAAAATAAGTGCTCCTAAGCCAACCCCTACTTTACCATCTGGGCAGTCGACAACAACCTCCCCACAGACTGTCAGTGGTGCGACAATAGGAGATACGCCATCAGGTGCTGTAGTTAACTCAGGAAATGGTGAGGGCTCAACAAATACAGGTTCATCAACGACAAATAACACTACTAATACTAACCAGAACAACAGCGCTAATGTAAATACTACTCTTAATCAGTCTGCAGTGACTGGCAGTAATCGGGCTAATGACAATATAGGCGGAGACGTTACTGTTAAATCAGGTGATGCGAATGTCTCAGGCACAGCGATAACTGGAGTTAACTCAAATCTTGATAACGTTGCAGTATCAGAGTTCAATGTTAATGATGTTCAGAATGGCGACCTCATTCTTAACTCTGCGTCTCATTGTATCTCAGGCTGTGGCTCAACTGCTCCGAATGTAGTCATCAATAAGGGCAATGGTGAGGATTCAACAAATACTGCAAATAGTACTACTAACAATACTGATAATACATTCCAGAATAATGACGCAACTATCGGAACAGATATGAACTTAGTTGCTGATTCCGGCCACAACAGAGCACATGACAATATCGATGGGGATACGAGTGTTGAGTCAGGTGATGCCAATGTCTCAGCTAATGCACTTACTCTTGCAAATAATAATATTGAGGGAGGCAAAGTTCAGTATAACGTAGTCAATATCTATGGGGAATTACATGGAGATATCATCTTACCTGAGGAAGAAGTAGCTAATCCTAGTGCAACTATGAATGCCAACAACGGAGCAAATTCGACGAATACTGCTTCCAACACAACTAATAATACTGACACGACTAATCAATCAAATAACGCGAACATTAATAATAATCTTAACCTTAATGCTTCAACTGGGGATAACTATGCAAGTGATAACGGCGGAGGAGCTAACGTCTCCTCAGGCGATACAAAAGTAACTGCAAATGTTCTTAATGTAGCTAATTCTAATATTGATGGACAGACAATGTGGCTTGTTATCGTTAATCAGGCTGGTAAATGGGTAGGTAAGCTCTTAGGAGCTGATGGGAATATGGCTGGATCTGATGGAACTGAATTTATAGTTAACGATGATGGCTCCATCACTGCATCTAACAATGGTAATGGAGAGGGTTCTACTAATAACGCATCAAGTACAACAAATAATACTAATACTACAACTCAATCTAATAACGCTACTATTAATAACAACCTTAACCTTTCAGCAAATACCGGAGACAATAGATCTCATGACAACTTGGGCGGTGACAATACTGTCAAAAGCGGAGATGCAACAATCATTGCCAACCTTATCAATTTTGTTAATAACAATATCTCTGGTAATGGTAAGCTAGTAGTAACTGTTGTTAATGTCTTCGGATCATGGTTTGGTGACTTCATAGCACCTGGCCAGACTAAACAAGCTACAACTCAGTCAGGAAATAATAGTCAGCAGCCAAGCAGTAACTCAGCTAATAGCTCAAATAATAATTCGGCAAATACTAACTCGAATCAAACAACTCAGACTGCAGTTATGGGCGCTAGCAGTAAGACTACTTCATACCAAGGTGGTAATACGCAGCTCTCTTCTAATCAAGGTCAGGGTGGCAATGTATTAGTTGCCGGAGCAAGTAATATTGCTAAAAATTCACAGCTTAAAAACGCTCTTACTAATAATATCCATGAAATAAGTATTAATCTTGCCTGGATGGTTGTTTTACTTCCTCTTTTAGGAGTAGCAGCACTAGGAAGAAGATTTCTTAAGAGAAATATAACTGTCTAAATTAGTTCCCCTGCCCGCCATAATTTTCTGCTCAGAAATAGGTAATCTATTATGATACAAAAAAGAGTAATTATTAGTTCACTCATAACGGCTGTTGTTCTGCCTGTATCAGCCTTTACAGTCAAAGCTCATGCTGAAGATCTGAGTATTACAGGCAATGGCCAAGGTTCAGCAAATACTGTTACTGTAATGTCTCAGAACCAATCGACATCACAGCAGTCTAATGATGCTAATGTAAATAATAATACGACAAATAATTCGAATACAGGGAATAACTCTGCAAGTAATAATTCAGGAGACGCATCAGTATCCTCAGGCAATGCTTCTGACACAATCAATGTTACAACTGATACCAATCATAATTCGGCTGATTTAAATGGCTGTAATTGTACTACAGACAGTCAGGCGTCTATTTCTAATAATGGACAGAATTCAAATAATAGTGTTAACTACACCTCAACAACAACAAATACAGTAAATAGTACTAATACTGCCCATATAGTAACTATTACTAACGGAAATGTCAGTACAGGTAATAACAAAGCTAATAATAATTCAGGTGATGTTAGTATCAAGTCAGGCAATATTACTGTCAAAGAAACCATAAAGACCGTTACTAATTCTAATAATGTTCATTTGGCAACCGGCAGTACTGGAGGATTTAGTATTGATATATCAGGTAATGGTAAGGGAAGTATTAATACTATTACACTGACTCAAAATCAAAATAACATTGTTAACGTCAGTAACGTAGCAGATATTCTTAATCTAAATATCTGGAATTTAATTACTGGCAACAATACAGCAAATGATAATCAGGGTAATGTAAGTATTGAGAGCGGAGATATTAACCTTGCGCTTGATATTCAGACTATCGCAAATACTAATACTGTTAGTGTAGATTGTGGATGTCATACTCCTCCACCTCCTCCCCCACCTTGCACTCATGATTGTGGGCCTGTAACTCCTCCAACTAACCCGCCAAGTAATGGTGGAGGCGGTGGATCTAGTAGTGGCGGACCTGGAGTCCTTGCTGCCACAACAGGGCCAATTCTTCCTGCAACTGGTAATCCATGGATCCTCTTTGCAATTATCGGAAATCTCTTAATGCTTTTCTTCGGTGCCGTGCTAAGACTAAAATCCGGAAGGTCTCCTGGATTTGCACCTGCTCTCTAATTGCCCCCGACTCCGCAGAAGCGGAGTTTTTTTTGACTCCATAGCCTCAATAAAGTAAAATACAGCCATGAAAAAACCCATTGCCTATTACGTAGGGAATATACTCATACTTCTTTCTTTGCTAGGATTTATCTATATTGGCTGGCCGGTACTGTATGTCCACCTCTTCCCTACTTCAATCCCTTCACCCACATCACGAGCGTTTGCTCTCTGGATTCCTAAAATTCATGCTGGAGGTAAGATTATTCCTAATGTGGATCCTTTTAATGAAGATGAATATAAAAAAGCTCTTAAAAGCGGAATAGCATTAGGAAAAGGATTTGCACTTCCGGGAGAAAAAGGTGTGACATATCTTTTTGCTCATTCATCAGGTATGCCCTGGGAGATAACGCATTATAATACAGTATTCCTCCGTCTTGGCGAGCTAGAAGAAGGAGACGAGATCACTATCTGGCATAATTCGAAAGAGTTTCACTACAGAGTAACTAATAAGAAAGTGGTACGTCCCACCGACGTCAAAGCAGTAACTGGAGAAAACAAAAATGAACTTATTATTCAGACGTGTACGCCTATCGGGACCGATTGGCAGAGACTGCTTATTTATGCCTCTCCTATCAATTGACTTAAGGCACGATATACCACTGGAGACTATAAACGAGGACAAGGACAACGATAGCAAGGACTAAGAGTGTTCCATAGCCAATAAGGCCATGTACAGGAGTTTCAAAAATATTTTTAGAAACTGGATTTGATTGAGCTTTCTTCTTGGCCATATACTCCTCATCTATAGTGTGGAAAATATTTCACCTTTTGTCAATAGAGGAAGTAGCTTAATGAGAAAATCCTAAGAAAGAAAAGATTTTCTTAAAGAAATCGACTAATGAAAATCCATGAGTAGCTGGCGACTTCTTATCCTCGATAGCTTCCTCTTGGGCAGAGGGGGTACTTGAAGGGGTGACAGAGGATATACCAGATTCAGGTTTTGGGGTAGTTTTTGCAGAAGTGTTGATCTTGACGCTAGATTTCCCATCTTCTGACTGCCAATCGATCGACTCATCTCCAGTGGCGGTGAAATCCTTGACTTCTCCATTGGTCTCTATATGGACGCGAGTGTTAGAATTCACGACAGAAGTAGTATTTGATAAGGAATTTACATTACTATTAACAACTACATGGGTATTGCTTCCGGTAGAGGTAGTATTATCCACATTAACCGATGTCTCTGCATGAGCTGGCTGTCTCAATCCAATCATAGTAAGAAGAGCAAATACGAAGGCAGCAATATACTTAATCACCCGTATACTATAAACCTTTCTATGTTATTTTTGTGTAAGAATCCTACAAAAAACCCTGCATCAGGCCGTACGTGCCTTAAGCAGGGTTTTGTCCTTCCGGAAAGGAAATCTTACTTTAGAGAGTAAGACTATTGCCACTAGTTGTTACAGTATTTGTAACAGTTGAGTTGGCAGCTCCACTTGTAACGGTAACATCTCCATCTCCGATGTTATCATTGGCTTTATTGCCACCTGTATTTTGGGCTACTACTGTTCCATTTACAACAGTATTATTATTTGTCTGAGAAACAACTGTTGTAGTAAAGTTACCTACTAATACAAGGTTGAATGATTTTTTGCCATTACCAGATACAGTGATGTCATCATCTGTACCGCAGCCACATGAAGTGACTGTAGCAGTATTTCCTCCAGTTGTTGTAGTGTTACTTACAACAGAGTTTGCTGGGCCACTAGTGACTTTGACGTCACCATCTCCAATATTATCATTGGCTTTGTTAACGCCAGTGTTTTGGAAGACACCTGTTAGGTTAAGGACAGTGTTATTGTTTGTTTGGCCTACTATTGTTGTCTTAACTGTTGCAGCTCCAACAATATTTACAGACTTTTTAGCATTGTTATGAACTTTGATAGTGGATGCAAATGTTGCAGGAGCGATAGCTACCGCTACGACTGTTGCAGTAGCGACTCCTGTTGCAAGCTTGATTTTCCAGTTTGTCATATATTTCTCACCTCCTTTCTCGGTCAGTGGTAAATTCCCCTGCTCTTACTGTTCATCTGTCTTCGATACAGTGAGAGCAGGGTCAAAAGTAAAAGAAAACCCCTCACATCTTTCCAACATTAGATGTAAGGGGTTGTCAACCTTTTGTAAAATAGAAAAAAACAATGACGGGCAGGTCATAACTTTATAGTCGAGAACACAGAATTATCATCTGAAGTTCTCACATTGTCAGTCTGGGATTTGCCTGATGTGTTAAAAGAAAATCTTTGTAACACCTAGTCTCCGTTGACGGCCGACTCACTTACCCATAGAGAAGATCTTATCTGATGAGTCCTATACTGTCAATTATGACTAATATGTACAAACTATATCCTAAGCAGATCAGTTTAAAAATTCGCTTATTATTTAAAATAGCTCGACAGTATAACTTGTTCAGATGAGGTTAGGAAACATGTAAGTATACTATGAGTAGAATATGTTATAGGAGAATATAAGTATAAAATTTATTATTTTATCCTTTTTCGAGGAGAGCTGCTGCGAGATACTTTTCTCTCTGGAGATCTAAATAAAAGATAATAAACAACCGGAATAAAGAAAAGCATGATAGTGCCGGAGAATGTTAACCCGGCTATAATTGCGCCTCCTAATCCTCTCCATAATGGATCTGATATCGTAATAGGGATAAGGCCCATGATAGCAGCCAGTGATGTGAGAGCAATAGGCTCCAGCCTGCTTGATGCTCCATCTACAATACCATCCACAAAATCCATCCCAATCCTCTCATTTGCGGTAATTTTATCTACAATAAGGATAGAATTTTTAACCACAATACCAAAAAGTGCTAATACTCCGATGAGAGCTGGGAAAGAGAGAGGTGTATGAGTGAGAGCAAAGATAATAAAGACACCAGAGATAGATAATGGAATAACAAGCATAACGATAACAGCTTTTCTAAATGAACCGAATTGAACGACCATTGTTACAATGATAAGCAGAAATGAAATTAACATGGCTTGAAGAATTGAGTTAACAGATTTCTGATTTTCTTCATTAACTCCTCCTGTTTTCCAGTTATAGCCTTGCGGAAGCTTTAATTCAGTATTCGCGTACTTCTCTAGTTTAGAGTTAAGCTCAGTTGTAGTATATCCCTGAGAAACAGTTGCGGTTACGGAAATTGTCCTTTTGCCGTCTTCTCTCGTGATGAGCGTTGGGTTAGCTTTCAACTTAAGTTCTCCAAGGCTTGAAAGAGGAACTGTACCTTTTTGAGTTGGGATGGAAACTGTTGAGATATCGCTGACAGTCTGAAGATTAGTTGAAGAGCGGAGGGTGATATCCTGTTTGTCCTCTGAAGATTCTCCTCCGACTGTGATTTTTGCTGAGTCTAGGGTGAATCCACTAGCGAAGGTACGCAGGGATAGACCTAACTGATCTTGGGTAATGTTATTGGCTGCAAGTTGTTCAAGATGCGGGACAAAAACTATTTTACTTGTGCCAGGTTTAATACTTTTTGATACGTCAATAACTCCTTTTTGGCTTTTAAGATATGCAACCGTTTTATCTGCATAGGTGTCAAGGATACCTAAATCATCCCCAAAGAGATTAATCTGTAAATCTGCACCAGCTGGGGGTCCTCCACTGGATTCGCTTACTGTTATTTTGCCTTTTGTGTAGTCACTAAGCATATCCCGAAGTTCCTGACCGATTTCAATAGAGGTCTGATCCCGATCCTTTTTATCAGGCAGTACCATAGAAAAAAGGATATTATTGCTGCTGCTACCCTCTGCTCCGAAGCTTCCTGATGCCTGCCCAATGTCTGCTGTTACGTAAGTAACGTTTTTAACGGATCGTAATTTATCAATTAATACAAGAGCTTCTTTGCTTGCAGTTTCAGTATTAGTCCCAGCTGGTAATTCATCAGTCATGGAGATAAAGTTCTGATCGCTTTTAGGAAAGAATTCGTTTTGGACAAAACCAAATGGAACTAGTAAATAAGAAAAGATAGAAAAGATAATAACCATCGCAATCGCTTTACGGCGATTACTCTGACTACTTAATATTTTGTTAATTATCTTTTTGTATTTCTCACTAATTGTATGGAAGCTAATGAGCCCATTTTCCAGATAATGAGGCGTTTGACGAACAATCTCATGCCTGCGACTTTGCATCTTTACATAAGCCTTTGTCCTTTTGATAAGAAGTAATCTGATGTGGATTGTGACAAAGAGGAATGCTCCCATAGCCAAAAGGGCAAGGATAACGATAGGCCCTTTGGGCAAAATACTAATAAATATTCCTAGAAGAAGAATAATAAGAAGAACTTTTAGTAACATCACCACACGTTTTGGGAGTGTTGGACGAAGAAGAATAATCATAAGCGGTAAAGTAATAAGCATCGCAACACCAAATGATGCAATAAGAGTACTTGAAACAACAATCGGGATAGATTTAATGAACTCTCCGATAATACCTGTTGAAATCAAAATCGGGAGAAACGCAAATACTGTAGTAAGAGTCGTTGTCAGAATCGGTGTAATAAAGTCCTTCCAGACAAGGAGGCCTGTCTCAATTGGAGTGAATTTCCCCGATCTAAAGTATGCAGTCATCGCTGAGATGACAACAATAGTATCATCAACAAGAAGTCCTAGTGCTAATAAAAGCGAGAACATGGAAATAAAGTTAAGAGAAATTCCTGTGCTGTTCATTACAGAAAAACTGATGAGAAATGTTAGAGGAACTGCAAAGAGTGAAACAATTGCCTGTCTTGCTCCCAAGAAGACGAAGAGTACAACGAAAACCAATATAATAGTAGCGATAAAATCGTGAGTTAAGTCATTAAACTGCTTTGTAGTGTCTTCTCCAGCGTTACTGATAGATTGAATTTCAAATTGGCCTTTGTATTGGTCAAGTGACTCTGTAACTTCACCCTCTGCATCTTTAACAGCTTTATCTATATTGGTAGTTCGTGTCTTAAAGACATTAAATGTTACTGATCTCTCAGCTGATAGATTATGAGATGCTATAAAAGATGGGTTTTGATTGGGCTTTGATCTTTCTGTAATAGTTGCAACACTTGAAAGAGGGATAACATTTCCATCGTTATTCAGCTGCAAATTACGAATATCATTAATAGTTGTCACCTGGGGATCTATACTTAAGGCGAAAGAGGAATTCTGAGTTGTAACAGTACCTGCCGGATATGAACTAAGAGCTGATTTAACAAGAGAAGAGAGCTGAATGGGCGAAAGGCCATAGGTTGTGAGCTTGGCTGAATCGATAACTACACTGATCTCACGTTCCTCAAGTCCTCCGGTAGTGACATTATTGATACTGGAAAGATCCTCAAGATTTTTTTGGAGGATTTTAGAAAAACGATTAAGACTTGCCACATCTCCCTTTCCTATTAAAGCGAATGTCCAGACTGGCGTATTTTCAAAGTCAATGGTGAGGACTTTTGGTGTCTGGGCGTCTGCTGGGAGCTCTACTTGATCAACGGCAGATTGGACATCAGTCCGTGCCTTATCAGGATCCACGCCAGTATTAAATTCAATTTGTATTACTGCAGCATTTTCTCTTGAGGAAGAGGTAACTTTAGAGACGTTCTCCACGCCGGAGATACTGTCTTCAAGCGGTTCGGTAATAAGTGACTCTACATCCTGAGGGTTAGCTCCAGGCAGTACGCCAGTAACAATAACCATCGGAATTTTAATCTCGGGGAAAACCCTTTTTGGGAGGTTTGCAAAGCTGGAGCTTCCTAAAGCAATGATTGCTAATAGCAGGAGGACAAGTAAGCGAGGGTTAGCCAAGTACTTGCCTACCAAAGAATTCTTAAGACGCTCATTAAATTGAAGATGATGAAGATAGGATGTCTCTTTTGCCATACATAAATGTTATTTATTTACCTTGACTGTATCTCCGGTGACTACGTTTCGATCTAGGATGAGTTGGTCGCCGTCATGGAGTCCGGAAAGAATAGCGACATAATCTCCATAGACTTCTCCCACTGTTACTTTCTGAGCAACAGCCTTATCTTTTTTCAAAAGATAGACAGTTGATTCGTTTTGGGACTCGTATACGCTATCAATTGGGACATATGGATCGGCGCCATTCGCAGCTGCATACCCTACAGGAACCTCGGCTTTAAGATATTCGTTGGCTGTTAAGCCTGTTATCCCATCAGGTAAGTTATAGATAATTGAGTAGAGCTGTCCATCGGTTGCTACGACTGAAACATAGGTTGGAATAACAGAAATCTTTTTATCTTTATTATAAAAGACAGTCGGCTCAACTCGGGAGATATTTTCTGCAATTTGTTGAGGTACTCGCAAAATAGCAGTTGTTGAGATACTAGAGCTGGCAACGGTGGCAATCACATCTCCTGGACTGACATTCTCTCCTACTTGGACATTTACTCGCTGCACTGTTCCCGTAAAAGGTGATGCAGGTCTCATAAGTCCCTCCTGAACCAAAGCAAGACTATATTGGATTCCGCTTACTTTTTTACTGAGGTCAAGTGCTTTTTCTTGCACATCAAGTTGCTTAAGAGTTATATCCTTCTGAGTGGAAGTCAAAAGCGTTGGCGGGTTATTAGTGTTAGTTGAGTAATCTAAAGAATTGACAGAACTTTGTAGTTGGTTTACTGCAGCCTGGTATTGCGCTTGCTGTTGTTTGAGTGCTGCAACTCCCGGATCATTTGGATTTTGAGCTATCTGATTAGTAATTGCATCAAGGATATTTCTATTTTGATCTAAAAGACCTCTGGTATCGTTAAGCGTTTTTTGTGAAACCTGTCGTAATTGCTCAGTATTCTCGGCTGAAGCTGTAGCAATATCGCGCTGCTTTGAAATAATATCTTTTTGAAGGTTGAAGGTATCCTTGCTATTTCTAAACTGAGCGCCTGCAAGTTGCGCCTGTAAAGCAGGAGCACTTCCGCCTTGATAATTAGTTGAGAGTGAGACCAATGTCTCCCCTTCTTGAACATTGTCTCCCTCAGAGACATATATCTTATCAACGATTCCCGAACCTTGAGCGACAATTTGGACAATGCCATTTTTCTGAATTTGAGCTTGGAGAGGTACTGTGGGAGCTTTACCAATGGTATAAACTGTGATTGCTTTGACTGGATTTGCCTTTTTAACGTCTTTCTTAGTAAGACTAGTAATAACTGAGCCAAGGATAAGGATGAGGAGGAAGATCCCAAGTGTCGCAAAAAAACTGATGAAAGGCTTACGCTGTATAAAGATGACAGCACGACGATACCGCTTTGAGTTTACAATGCGACTACGAGTGTTTGAAATATTAAATCGACGAACTCTCTCCAAAAATGACATAAAAAAAGGCAGAAAAGGGTGGGGCAGATTTTCTTAGCGGAATAGACAAAAATATGTCTTACTTACAAGCTAAATACTCGCAAGAGTATACCTGAGATACCGGAATGAGTCAAGCCTCTAGCGGAGGATAATAAGGAAGTATAAGATAGATAAAATTATCCTATAGATACCAAATGGAATAAAATTATGATTCTTTATGAATTTGATAAAGTATTTAACACTTACTAAAGCGAAAAGGAATGCTCCGATGAACCCAACTGCTAATAACTGGTACTGTGAGGAAGTAAAGCTGGCGTGGGATTTAATAAGGTCAAGCCCTGAAGCTGCAAGCATCGTAGGAACAGCCAGTAAAAAAGAAAATTCCACAGAGGTCTCTCTTTTAACTCCAGAGAGCATTCCTCCAATAATAGTAGCAGCTGCTCTTGATACCCCTGGTATTACTGATACGGATTGGAAACATCCGATCATGACTGCCTGTCGTTGAGTTATATGAGCTACATCCCCTACGTGTTGATCTTTTTCTTTGTAAGTCTTTTCAATTACGATGAGAGCTATTCCTCCTAAGAAAAGCGATAAGAGCGTAAAGATGGGATTATCCAAAAGGACATGCTTAATCAAAGGATAGAGAGTAAATCCAACAATGGCTGTCGGAAGAAAGGCGAGGAACAACTTAGGCCAATACTGTCTTTTAAATAAGAGTGTTTTAAAATAAAGTGCTACCACAGCTAAGATAGCTCCCAATTGAATAATAATCTCAAAGCTTTTTACAAATTCAGTATCTGTTATTCCTAATGCATGAGAGACAAGGATCAGATGTCCAGTTGAAGAAATCGGGAGAAATTCAGTAACACCTTCAACTGCTGCAAGGATAATGACATGAAGAAAATCCATACATATATACTAGCACAACTACTCTACTCTAAAGCTAGCTAACAGACCGATATGATCTGAGATCAGGAAAGATTTCCCGCCACTATCTTGGGCGGGCTTGGTGAATCTATATGAATGGTTGTTCAGCTTTAGAGAAGGTGAAGCAAATATATAATCTATCCTATCGATATGTGTTCCCTTGACTGATTCTGAAGGATATTTGGTACTAAAGGAATCTTTACTGAAGGCATCGGTTAATCCCGTATCTCGAAGAAAATTTTTATAGAAATGTGTATTTTTTGGCATATTAAAGTCTCCTGCAAGAATAAGTTTTTCACCACGTTCAGTAATCGACCATGTATAAACCGCAAGCTGCTTGAGTTGAGATTCAAGGATAGGAGTATAACGATTGGTTATAGACCAGTCATGGTCTGAATTCTGGTTGAGATGAGTATTAATGAGGATCAGGTTGCTCCCTTTAATTTTTGTAGCCAAAATTCCTTTCAGTGAAAGGAGTCCTGTAATTGACTTATTATGGACATTACCTCTTTCTAAAAAATCATGATAGTACGAACGTTCCAGCGGAAGTTTAGAAAAAATCACTAACCCTCCTCGTGGACCGTAAATAGTGTTCTTAAAACATACATATCGAAAATCAGGCAATAATTTTTTCAGATAAATAAAGTGTGGGAAATCAATTACTTCCTGCAGGAAAAGTACATCTGCATCAAGCGTATTGATCTCCTGACTCGCAGCTTTAAAGCGTTTACGAACGTTATTGTGAAGAAAAGATCTAACAATACGCTTAGGATGGAAAGGTGTCCCGAACATATTAAAGCTCAGAACAGTCAGGTTTTTTTGCATAGGTTTGTTATCTTTTGTTATCATCAATAAATGCGTCAATTTTTAAGTTATAGCATCAGTATTGGTCTACTTACCAGCCTGATTGTCGTAAGCTATTTTTTCATAGTACCCAATAGATCAAACACTGGACAGTATCTTTCCCCTATTCCTGATTTTTTAACACTTGGTTTTAATAAGCAGGTAACTCTTCTGGATCTATGGTCTCCTTTTATCGAAAAGATTCAAGGTAGTGAAAGAACACTTCCTGATTATACTGCTAAGTCAGTACTTATGTATGATCTAGCAGAGAATAAAACACTTTATGAACACGATAGCACAACTAGAATGCCCATGGCATCTTTGACGAAGATTATGACGGCGATTGTTACATTGGAAAATAAAAAGTCAGATGACTCGTATATAGTGTCGGGTTCTGATCTAGTTGGTGAAGATAGTATGGGATTAACGAGTAATGAAGTTCTAACGCAGGAAGAGTTGTTGTATGGGCTGATGCTTCCTTCAGGTAATGATGCTGCAGAGGTATTGGCAAGTAATTATCCAGGAGGAAGAAGTGAGTTTATCCAGGCGATGAATGATAAGGCTAAAGCATTAGGATTAAAGGATACAGTATTTAGTAATCCATCCGGACTCCAAGGAGATGGAACTCAGCATACTACTGCTTCAGATCTTCTAGTGATTACGAGATATGCCTTGGACAATTTTCCATTATTTGCAAAAGTAGTATCTACTTATGAGCATGTTATTCCTGCAACTTCTACTCATAAGGAATTTGATCTTTTCAATGAGACAAACCTCCTTACTTCATATCCAGGAGTAAAAGGAGTGAAGACTGGTTACACACCGGAAGCAGGTATGTGCCTAGTAACATTTCTTGATTATCAAGGGCATAAAATTATTGGAATTGTCCTTAATAGTGAAAATCGTCGAGAAGAGATGCGCAATTTTCTGGATTATTCGTTAAAACAGCTCGGAATTACTCCCCCAGCCCATCAATAAGGCCATTGTGGTTGAATTCGCAGTACGTATAAAGTAAAATACAGAGTACGCCGCGGTGGTGAAATGGTATACACGGGGGCCTTAAGAGCCCTTGTTCGCAAGGACGTGGGGGTTCGACTCCCCCCCGCGGCACCACAACGGTTGAAGTAACTCGGGGACTAGCTCAGTTGGCTAGAGCGCGCGGTTTGGGACCGTGAGGTCGGAGGTTCAAGTCCTCTGTCCCCGACAGTTGGCGGGTGTAGTTCAATGGTAGAACACAACTTTTCCAAAGTTGATACGAGGGTTCGATTCCCTTCACCCGCTCAAAAAGTCTTACTCTTTAAGAGAAAGATGATACAGGGAAGCCTGACTTCCCTCCGGGAAAGTTAGTTACCTATCCCCGTTTCGGGAAGTTCAGCGTTAGAAGATTTTCAAGGTATTTTTTCATGCACACAACTGATAATTATCGCAAACATAAAAGTTCAAGTAAGCTTCAGCAACGTTTATTGAATGATTTTAATAAAATGCTTGTCAGTGAAGTGAAAATGCTCAAGCCTGTAAGCATTTTAGACGTTGGCTGTGGTGAAGGATTTACTCTAGAAAGGCTGCGAAAAGCTAAAATAGGCAAGCATCTAGAAGGTGTAGATTATCTTGATTTGGCGATTAAATTAGGTAAAAAAGAACATCCACAGCTTATTTTGAAAAAAGGCAGTATCTATGATCTTAAATATAAGGCTAACTCTTTTGATGTAGTTATCTGCAGTGAAGTTCTGGAGCATGTAGATGATCCAGAAAAAGGCTTAGAAGAACTTGTCAGAGTAAGTAAAAAATATGTAGTTCTTTCTGTTCCTAACGAGCCTTTCTTTATGCTGGGGAATTTATTGCGAGGGAAAAACGTCTCACGCCTGGGCAATGATATCGAGCATATTAATCACTGGACGTTCTGGCAATTTAGGAAATTTGTGGGTAAAAAATTAAAAATTAAAAAGACGCTTCACCCTCTTCCGTGGACGTTTATTATTGCAGAGAAAAATTAATTCTGCTCTTTGAGGCTTTTTGCGACTACTATAGCAAATGATACAAAAGGAATAGCCAAAAGTGCTCCCGCAATCCCCATAAGATTTGCTCCAATCATAATACTAAGAATTA
Organism: uncultured Gammaproteobacteria bacterium; assembly: GCA_964515545.1. GTDB lineage: Bacteria > Patescibacteriota > Microgenomatia > Levybacterales > UBA12049 > JACROF01. The sequence continues at coordinate 314,127 of CAZERI010000002.1, read as the reverse complement.
CAATAACTGGATTAAGTCCTACCGCATGCTGCATAATTTTTGGTACTAAGAGATTGTTTTCAAGGGTCTGGATGAGGAGGTAAGCAATAATCACGACCACTGCCATAGCTGGTGAGATAGTAAGCGCTACTATTACTGCAGGGACTGCAGATAAGATAGGGCCTAGGGTAGGCAGTACTTCTAAAAAGCCGGCAATTAACGCCAGTGGCAAAGCGTATTCCATCCGTAATGCAGTTAAAATGAGAAAAGTTCCCAGACCGATTGCGAAACAAAGTATTACTTGTCCGCGGAGCCAAGCTCCTAATTTAGCGTCAATAAGCTGTAGTGTGTCATGAACATGCTCTCTCTCCTCTTCATCAAAAAGCTGGGCAAATTTTCTTTTGAAGGAATCATTATAGTTAAGCAGGTAAAAGCTGACGACAAGGACTGTAAGCGTCGAAAGTAATCCTCCAAATATCCTACTGGTGACATCTATGGCATTTTTTCCAAGCGAACCCACTTCTTTTGATAGATAGTCATGAATTTGGGTTTGGTCGATACGAAAGCCAAAGGCAGTGGCAGAGCTATCTAGATAATGAGGAAACCCATTAAGGAGTGAGGATATCTGTGATAGAACAAAAGGAATCAATGGAATAATAAGGAGAAAGATAAAAAGAAAAACACCAACATAAGGAATTAGGACGGCTAGTATCTTAGGAAGTTTTTTCTTGCGCAAGTAGACAACTCCTGGGAGGAGAGCTGCCATGATAATGTATGAAACAAAGATAGAGACAATGATTCCTCTAATTTGAAAAAGAAGCCAGCCTGCGACAATGATAAAAAGTGAGAGGATAACCTGGTTGTGGAGCAAATAACGATAAAACTTTGTGATCATACTCGTCAATTATAACTATATGGAAATAATGAGGCTATGTCAAACCCAAAGAGTTTGCCTAGAAGTGGTGAAATTGGTACAATACGCATACCATTTGCGCCTGTAGCTCAGTGGATAGAGCATATCGGTTCTAACGATGTGGTCGGGGGTTCGAATCCCTCCAGGCGTACTATCTCCTTGTTATATGACTGAATTCTCTTCCAAGGCTGCTCATCTTTTTGAATACCCTCATACAGTAGATAGTGTAATCCCCTCTTTGATTACTCTGGATGTAGATAAAATTACAGATCAAGTAGAAGAATTAAAAATGAAACCGGTAGTAGAAGGAGGAGCGCTCTCTAGGATAAAGGATCGTCTCAGAGGAAGTAAGGAAATTCCTGACTTTCATCATGAGGTGCTTACTCGTGTCGCTGCCGAAGTTCCAAGCATTATTGAGGATTTTGAGGAGTTAGGTATAGATAGAGATCTTTTTGACGAAGATTTATCAGGGAAAAAGCATGGCGTTGAGGTTGAGTGGGAATCCCCAATTGCTAGAAAGCAATGTGATGGTGCGTCCTACTTCCCTCATTCCCGTAAAATTGGGCTTACCCATTCTCAGCCTGATTTTTTAGATCGTGTCCTCTCCATTGCAGCCACAGGGAGAATGCATATCTCACTTCTTCACTACGCTCATGAATTTACTCATGACTTACAATATAGAGGTATTTCTGTTGCTGAGGCTACAGTTCCTCCACAGCTTCCGCAGCTATCTACTGAACTTAAAGAAGCCCAAGCCTATCTTGTTTCGAATTCCAATCTTTCAATAAGAGAGCTGCGGGATCATATTGTCTATGCAAAAGGTAAAGACGGGTATGAAGCTTATCCAGGTATTGAGCCTCAGAAGCTACAAAGTAATTTGAAGCTGTTTAAATTACTCAATGCTCTCAATGTATCTCAGCCAGAGATAGCCAGGCTTGTACAAAACCCCGGACCATGGGATGACTCAAAACATAGTCATATACATATTTTCCAAAAAAGTAAAGATTCTATGAGGGCTCTAGGTCTCACGCCAGCAGAGATTGAACTCCGGTCAGACCTGTTACGTACATGGAATGAGGCAAGAGCCAGGAATGTCGTCTATCAGGAATTAAAAGGACTGGTGGGAGAAGCTGTCTTGAAGTCTTAATAGCTTAGAGAATCTTGCGCGAAGGAAGCTGGATAGTGTATAACTCATACCATATGAAAGTCACAAATCCCTTAATAAAAGATCTTATCAGACATTATCGTCAGATCTCACTTCTTTCGAAAACTAAAGCAATTTTGGATTGGGATTTAAACGTCAATTTACCTCCGAAAGCTGCTGAGGGAAGGTCTCATCAGACAGCTCATTTAGCAGAGCTCATTACAGATTTATGGCTGGATGCGAAGTTTCGTAATCAGCTGGATAAAGCCAGTCTTATTCCCAGTAAGCTCTCCAAGGAAGAGCAGGCAATCGTCCGCAACCTTAATTTTGCCGGAAAATACTACTTTAATGTCCCTAAAGAGTTAATTGTTGAGAAGGAAAAGGTTGCGTCTGTTGCATTTATGGCTTGGAAAGAGTCAAAGGAAAAAAATGATTTTACAATCTTTCTCCCCCATCTTAAAGAGCTTATCCGAATCGATCAGATCATAGCATCTCATTTAAAGTATGACAAAAATCCTTATGATGCTCTTTTAGATCAGTTTGAGCCGGAATTGACTGCTGATAAAGCAAAAATTGCTTTTGATGCGATAAAGCCGGATCTTATCAAGTTAGTAAAACGTATTCAAAAAGCTAAAGAGTACTCCCCTACTTCTCAATTTGTGGAAGGAGAAATGCTCTATCCCCGATCTGAGCAGGAACTACTACTTAAATCGGTGATGAGGAGGATGGAGTATGACTTTAATGCAGGTAGAGTTGATGTCTCTCCTCACCCCTTTACCACAAGTCTTGATCGATATGATGTCCGTATTACGACAATGTATAGTAATAACGATTTCCGTCCATCTTTTACCTCAACAATGCATGAAACAGGCCATGCCCTTTATGAATTGGGTATTAATCCAGATTATTCTGAAACTCCTCTTGAAGGCGGAATTTCCTTCGGAATACACGAAGCACTCTCACGATTTTGGGAAAATATGGTCGGAAAAAGCCCTGCATTCCTTACCTTTATGACACCTCTTTTCCAAAGCTTTTATCCAGATCAGTTGAGTGGTACAACGAATAATGATCTGGCACGAATCTTTAATATAGTTAAGCCCTCAAATATCAGAATCGAAGCCGATGAAGTAACATATAGTCTTCATATTATCCTCCGTTTTGAAATAGAAAACGCTCTTTTTAACAATGAAATAACGCCTGAAGATGCTCCCAAAGTATGGAGGGAGAAGTGTATTGAATATTTCGGAATAGAGCCTGAGAAAGATAGTGAAGGAGTTCTTCAGGATGTGCACTGGGCATATGGAGCTTTTGGCTACTTCCCTGCTTATGCGTTAGGCAATCTCTATGGAGCACAGCTAGTAAACACTCTGAAAAAAGAAGTGGATTTTGAAGGAGAGTTAGAGAAAGGCAACCTTCTTCCTATTAAGGGTTGGCTTGACCAAAATGTCCATCGTCATGGAAGTCTTTATCTCCCGTCAGAACTTATTAAGAAAGTAACGGGTGAAAAACTGAATCCTAAGTACTTCGTAAGTTACTTAACTAAAAAGTATACTAAGCTCTACGATTTAGGCTGAGCCTACTCCCTCCAGCTTCAAAAGTGACATGGAATGTGGTATACTGTAGGATATTCTCGATGGCTTTTGCCATCAGTTTATGGTTTATGGTGGTTGTAGCTGACCCTGCCTTGTGCAGGGAAATTGATACAACTTTATAATATGGTGGTTGTAGCTCAGTGGTAGAGCGTCAGGTTGTGGACCTGAATGTCGCGGGTTCGATCCCCGTCATCCACCCTTCGACAAGCTCAGGGTTTTACCCCTAATATAGAGGTATGCCCTGGGCTATTTACATTCTTCTTTGCGATCAGAAAACTTTTTATATTGGGCTTTCCTCAAATGTTGAAAAAAGATTTACCTCTCATAAGTTAAAACAGAATATAGCTACAAAAGAGTTTTCTGATATTAAGCTTGTTTATATTGAGCATTACCAGACTAGGCAAGAAGCAGAAAAACGAGAAAAGCAATTAAAAGGATGGTCCATTGCAAAGAAGAAAGCTCTCATTGAAGGCAAGAAAGAACTCTTAATCAAATTAAGTATAACTCGGAGTTTGTCGAAGAATGGTAAACAACAGTGAGCCTGTCGAACTGTCATCCACCCCAAGTTTTCTAGCCTCAGTTAAGTATATCCACTAAATTAGTCTATAGGTAAATAACGAGTCGGATAAAATTTCGAATCCTCCAGGAGTGCACGTCTTTTGGTTAATCAGTGAAGCGTAGTTAATTTTATAAAACTTAATTTCTCTCGGAGTAATTTTGCTATAATAGATACATGGCTGCGATTAAATTTGAGACAAAGCTATTTAAAATCCACGACTGGACTATCCTCCATTTACCACCTGAAGAGAGTGCCAAGCTCCCCTCCCGTGGTATGACGATGGTCAAAGGTACGCTAAATGGTGTTACGTTTCAAACACTTCTGGAACCAGATGGAAAGTATGGAAAAGGCTTAAAACCAAGTCACTGGTTTGCTCCTAGTAAAAAGTTACTTTCAGAAGCCAAGGCTCAGGCTGGTGATATAGTTAAAGTTGAGATGGAATCCACGAAAGAATGGATCGAACCTGAACTACCTGAGGATATGAAGAAAGCGCTATCTACATCTGCAAAAGCTCAGAATATCTGGAATGAAATTAGTCCTCTGGCTCACTGGGATTGGATCCGCTGGGTTCGAGCTGTAAAGACTCAGGAAACTCGTGAAAAGCATCTTGACGTAATGCTTGATAAATTGAATAAAGGTATGCGAAGGCCATGCTGCTTTAACCGCAGTATGTGTAGCGTTCCCGAAGTGTCACATAATTGGTCTCTCCTTGGTCCGACGCAAGCTTAATAACTATGAATAAAGGTATTCAAGCCTACAATACCTCTCAAACCACTGAAGATAAAGATATTTGTGACTTATTAGGTAAAGTGATTGAGAGGACTCTTAGTGATGCTGAGAGTAAGATTTGGCACTCCCATCCTGTTTGGTTCTTGGAGGGTAATCCAATTGTTGGATATAGTAAACAAAAGAAAGGCATCCGTCTCATGTTCTGGAGTGGAGTTGATTTTAATGAGTCAAACCTCAAACCAGGTACAGGCAAATTCAAAGACGCTTCTATTTTTTACAATTCACTTGACGAAATCAAAAGAGATGATTTACAACGTTGGCTCAAAAAAGCTAAAGAAATTCAATGGGATTATAAAAACATAGTAAAGCGTAAAGGCGTTTTAGAAAGACTGAAATAGAGTGGTATGATCATTTCTTCTTTCCCTCCCTATAATTTTAATCATTTTTGATCTAGTTTGTCATCTTGACGTTGTACGATCGTACAAGTATAGTAGTTGTACAAACGTACAGTATATGGATCTAGATAAAGCAATCAGAAATTTACGAAAATTTTATAAACAGCAGCGTCGTCTTCCTTCGTATCAGGAAATTTGTGAGATGTTTGGCTACTCTTCTAAGAATGCTGCAGTTTATCTCGTTAATAAATTAATAGAAGCAGAGATTTTGGAGAAGGATGAAAAGGGTAAACTCCTTCCCAAAAAGCTTTTCCATATCCCCCATTTGGGACTTATTAGGGCAGGTTACCCTGCTCCTGTTGAGGGATCCTTGGGGGATAGCATCGACTTCTATGAGTATCTTTTAGATATGCCTGGAGAGATTTTTTCGCTCACTGTCCGAGGAGACTCTATGAACGATGCAGGGATTCATGACGGCGACATTGTTATTGTGGAAAAAGATGCTATGGTTCGTGATGGAGATGTAGTCGCTGCCAATGTAGATGGTGAGTGGACAGTAAAATATTTTAAGAAGCAAAACGGGAAGATATATCTAGTGCCTGCGAATCGCTCCTATCCTATTATTAAGCCTCAAGAAAGTCTGCTGATCGGCGGTGTAGTCGCCAGTGTAATCAGAAAATATCGGTAGTCTTTCAATCATGAATGAGAAAGCAAGTGTTATTACTGTCTATGATAATGAGAATGGAAAAGCATATCCCTGGCGCATTAAATGGCGAGGCAGAGTTTATACAGTTACGGAGATTGGTTACCACCACACTCGTGAGTCAGGTCATACCCTTTGTCATATCTTCAGTGTTGCTACTGGTTCTTTGTTCTTTCGTCTGAATTTAAATACTGCTAATTTAACCTGGACTATTGAGGATGTACAAGATCCTGAGGCAAGTTCATGAACCAGCGCATTATTTTACATATAGATTTTGACTCCTTTTTTGCAAGTGTAGAACAGCAGTGTAATCCCTTCCTTCGTAACAAACCTGTGGGAGTAACAGCTACCCATGGAAGGAGCTGTATTATCGCTTCTAGCCGTGAGGCTAAGAAATTGGGGATAGGAACTGCTACAAGAAGCTATGATGCCCTCCGTATCTGCCCTGAGATAAAGCTCGTCCCTGCAGATTTCTGGAAGTATTGGGAGATAAGTAAAAAATTTATTTCAATTTGTAAAGATGTCTCCCCTTTTATTGAAGTTTTTTCACTCGATGAACTTTTTATGGATGCGACGTATTCTTCTCATCTCTATGGTGGAGTTGAAGGGCTTATTACCCATTTAAAAAAGCGTCTCCGTCTGGAATTGGGAGAGTATCTGACCGTCTCTATTGGTGTCTCATATAACAAATTGCTGGCTAAATTAGGATCAGGACTTAAGAAGCCTAATGGGGTCGTCGTTATTAATCCTCACCAGGTAGAGAGTGTCTATAAAATAGCTAAGCTCCAGGATATTTGTGGAATTGGTCCTCGGATTGAAGCACGACTCCAGCTGATCGGGATTAGAACCCTTATGCAGCTGCGGAATGCACCGTTGTCTGTTCTTATCAGTGAATTTGGGAATGTGGAGGGACATTTTCTCTATGATGTCGGCCAAGGGATAGATCCACGGCCCGTTCTCTCCTATACAGAGGAACCTGCAGTAAAATCCGTTGGGAGGCAGTATTGTCTGGCTCACAATGAGCATAACCAGCGGGTAATCCTCCAAAATGTTTATGAGCTCTATGAGGAAATAGCTCTGAAATTGCGCCGGTTGAATAAAAAATCCCGGAGTGCTGGTATTTTTTTGGCAGGTGATTTTACTGTGCATGGTCATATAACTCAGACTACTTTTGTTAATACGGGATCTGATCTCTATCAGCTGGGGATGAAAATACTGCAGCAGAAATATGGGGGTCTACCGGTAGGATATGTCCGCCGGATTAATGTCTGGGCAGGGTACTTAGAAGATTCATCCCATCTTTCCTTACCGCTCCTTTTAAAGGATCGTAAGCAGGAGAAACTAATTAAAGCTGTGGATAGTATTAATGATAAGTTCGGGGATCACACTATCAGGAATGGATTTCTCCTCAATTCAGCTAAATTAACGACAGCCCCCAATGGGTGGATGGCAGATAAATTCGAGCGGACAAAGTTGGCCAGAAGCAGTCTTTAACCTAAAGACAGGCCATCCCTAGGACAGCCTGTCTGGTAGATTCCCTTTTCATGACGACTTTACGCTGTATGGCGAAACATCTTTGCAACCCATACTACGATAACCGCTCCAAGGATTGCTACTAAGAGACTATAAAAGTTAAATCCATTAACTCCTGAAGCTCCAAAGAGGTTAACGACAAATCCTCCGACAATTGCACCGATAACGCCTAAAACGATGTTAAGGAGTGCTCCTTGTTCGGCATCAGTGCCCATAATCATAGATGCTATCCATCCAGCGAGAGCGCCGAAAACTATCCATAAAAGAATATCCATTGTTATTTACACCTCCTTCCTGCCCGAAGCACCTTTGCAAGCTCGCCTTGCGTGGCGGACGGGTCTTATGCATTGTATGTGTATAGTGTAGACTCAACCATTAAGAATAAAATAAAGGCTTAGTAAGACGAGGGTAAGAAGAGGTCTACGCTCCACGAGTGAGCCAGATAAATGATAGATAAATGCTCAAAACTGCAGAAATCACCATAATACATTGCCAAAAAATTTGATGCATAAACCAGACTGCCTCTCCCGGGACATGTCTATGTATCCAGAACTGCTCTGGCTCATTGCCACTACGTGGATTAAACTGCTGAAAAAACCAATAGAGTGTCTCTCCTCCGCTTCTTATTAGCCAAAATAGACTAAATACCAGGCAGAAAAGTACCACATCATGGAGTAAGAAGGTGATGAGTGAGACTAGTACCCAAAAAGGGCCAAAAAGTACGTGATCTGCCCAGACGAATGAACCAAATATCTCACATACTTTATAAGGCTTAGCCAGAATTGACTTTTTACTTTTTACTTTGCGATAAGCAACCGCAGCTGTAAGTAAATTTATAAAAGTCACCAAAAGCAATAAATTATTCATCAAGAAATGTTACTGAAGAATCCTTAAATGATGCAAGCAGTTCAAGTGCATTGACGCCTGCTATACACGCATTAACATCATTTGAATCAGTAACAACTACATTTCCTACCCTTCTACTAGTAGATATACTTTTATTTGAGTTATCAGCTAAGTCTTCAAAAAAACCTTCCTCAGAGTCAGTTATACAAAACAAGGACTCAAAGGTAGTCTTGTCCCGATACACCATAGGATTTTTTCTCATCTCAAAAGCCTTATCTTTCTTGCCTATTGCTCCATAATATATGCTGTATTCATCACTCTCGTGGGATATAGTAGCTCGCACTATGAAATGGCTTGTTTCTTGGTTTAAAATATATACCTTGCTCAGAAGTTCATCTCGAAAAGAGGTAATACCCATGAGAGACTCAAAAATTTGAGGGAAAAGGTCGGTGATAAATTGGTCAATTCCATCAAGGTTCTCCTGAACCTCATCAGGAATTATGGTTTGTCTTTCGCTCTCTATCATGGGAGCATTGTAGCAGATTTAATCTGAGTGGTCGTGGTTATTTACGATATATCTGAGTTCTGTGAGAACCTGTTGTCGTTCTTCATGAGAGAGGTTAAGAATATGCAATAGCTTCTCATTCTCTAGAAGATCTTTACAAATAATTGTGTGATTTGCCATAAGATGCGCTTTTTGCTGCAGGGATAAAGTAGAAAGCATGGTGATAGGATGCAGATTTTTTTCCTCTATCATATCCCTTAAGCTTTTGTTTTCAGGATAGTTCCAGCTTATTACCTGCATACCTACACATTCAGCATAGGCGATTGCATCAGTAGTAGCTTTTGTATTTGTTACGAGCCAAGCTTCATTGAAGCCGTATTTATTTTTGAGATCCTCAAAACGGGAATTTATATAAAGGGTAACTTGGACTTCTGATCGAGTTCCAGCATTATTATGAAATTTAGCCTCGATCAGAGTCTTTTTCTTATCTTTTTGGGCAATCACGTCAATTTCATGCATGACGCACTTCCCCATTAAGTTTTGCCTGGTCTGGGTAGTATAGCCTTCTTCCTGATAGATCCTCGCTATAAAATCTTCAAATGGATATCCTGTCGGGCCAAGAAGCATGATTGCCTGTTTGAGGCTATAGCGTGCTTTACTGAAAGGCTCAGGAGAATGAGCTAAGGCATCAGTAATAAATCCATAAATATCATGAGTCGGAATATTATCATAAAGTTTGGTTTTAATTGATTCTAGAACTTTATTTTGGAGATCCTGAGGAATGCCCGCTCTTTTTATGGATCGAAGTACTTTCTCTTCACTGAACGGTTCAGTACTTCCATCAGCCTTTATAACCTGTACCATATATCTATGATAAGAGCTTTTGGGGATTAAGACAACATTTATTTTACTTGAGGCGTGGGAATTGATTTTTTTCTAAATGCGACAAGGTTGCCATCATCAAAGTATTTTAGATAGGCTGAACTAGTAGACAGCTTCGAAATTTGGCTAAGATGATCTGTGAGAGAAGGATATGCATTGGTTTCATTTTTTAAGAAAATGACATAATCGGCGTCATCCCATCCATAAGGAATAGTAAAGAGGTACTTTCGGTGAGTAACATGTGATCCGAGGCTGTTACTTGTAGCAACACTGTATTGGGATGGAATAGTGGAAAGGACTGCGTTGATATTATCTTTATCATTAGTAACCTTAGTTATCATGTCTAAATTAGGGCTTTTTGCTCCGGGCAGTGGTCCATATCGGTAAGCAGTATAGATACCTATTAAGACCAGATAGAGCCCAAGGATAAATGGTGTTATAAAACGCTGTCTTCTTAGAATGAAAGCAGTACCAAAAATACTCGCTATAAAAATAAAAGGAGTTATAGCTGCGGTATATTGGTAATAAATCTGATAAAGTTCAGCCTTAGTACTGAGGAGATTAATAGTGAGATCTGGGCCAGCAAAAATTAAGAAAAAAGGTGCAAAAACAGCGAGATATCCAAGAGGGGCAAACAGAGTATTGAGATAACTTAGTCTTTCCGGACTGAAGATTAAGCCAAACGTATTAGCTGGATAAAAAAGGAACTGTTCTATAAGTATCGTGGGGCTACTTGCAGCTTCTCCATTTGAGTAGTAAGAAAGAGCGAAGTGCTGTCCTCCTGAAGCCAGGGGAATAATCTTCCAAATGAGAAGATAGAGAGTAAGTGATGAGAGTAGGAAGATAAGACTTCCCAGGAGTCTCTTTTTTTGGAAAATAAAAATATATAAACCAAAGAGAGCAATGATAGCCCAGATTTGCTCCTTAGTAATGGCTGCAAGAATAGAAAAAAGAATAAACCATCCATACTTTTTTTTATACATCCAGTAGAATGCCCCAAGTAAAAAAGTAGTCGCAAGGGTTACTGCGTGGAAATCATAAATAACACTTCTTTGAAGGCTTGGATTAAAGAGGTATAGAAGTGCAAAGAGAAGTGCCAGATTTTTATTTTTGATACTCTCTTTGGCCAGAAGATAGACAAAAAATGCTCCTCCACCGGTGATAATTGTTTGGGATATAAGGAGCATACGAGGATCCTGCCAAAAAAAATAAAGAGGGGCAAAAAGGATCAAAATAAAATCCGCATGAAAGGCTAACCGCGAGACTATATTCGTACCATTCGGGTTAGTAAATTGGAATATATTTCCATGGAGGGTATTCCACACAGTCTGCTCCATATTGCCAAGATCAAATCTGCCGGCATAAAAATTTTCATAACGGAGCGAACTGATGAAGGAAAAATACAAAACAAAGCAGACATATCCAAGGATAAGCAGAGCTGTCTGAGGATGAGTCTGGATCCACTGCAATCCTTTTTTAATAGCAGTATTTTTCGTTTTATGGAAGAGATACGCAAAGGCGAGAAAAACGAGTTCGGCAGCGATCATGATGAGTCTGGCAAAAAGAGATACAAAAGAAGCTACAGGTGAGGCCATGATACTCGATAAGCCTAGTGCCATCGCCCCTTCCCTAACTCCCAGGCCTGTAGGAGTAATAAACGAGACAAAACCTAGAAGGAGACTAAATACAAAATAGCCGACAAATGTCCAGAAGTCGTGGGGATTTATGTACACTATACTGCTAACAATGAAATATGTTCCTACGCCATAACTAATGAAGCTAAGAAGCATTAATGACCACAATGTTACCAAGCGGGAAAAAGAAAAAGGAGCTAGCGCATAGGAGACTATTTTAGGAAGTGCAATACGTGATACAAATAACCCGGAAAACAAGTAGATAAGGGTAACTGTGATGAGAACAATCATTCCACTATTTCGTAGAACTGATTCAAATGATGTTAGATGAAGGGTAGTTATAATAAGAGGCAATCCAAGAAGAGATACGAAAGAAGCGGTAAGAAGGACGAGAACTGTTTCAGTAATAAATGAGGAACTCAGATCTTTTTTAGAAACGTTTTTTTCAGAGAAATGAAGTGAGACTCCGATAATCCCCCAGACATTTCCGGGGATATAGCGTTTGAGCTGGGCAAAAGACCAATTAAAAAGAGATTCTGCTAAGTCCAGCTTGTGGCCATGGAATGATAAGAGCGAATACCAAATATAGCTCCGAAGAAAATAATATCCTGCAAAAAATAAAAAACCAATAATGATAAAGGTAATATGGATGTGTGCGAAGTTAAGCGTCAGGCCGTCAGTTTTGGAGAGGAATGAGCGAGTTAAGAATATGAGTGCAATCAGAGAGAACGGCCATCCAAGAAGGAACGTCAGTGTGGATCGCAAATTTCTACGCATGGTATTAGTTGGCTGAACCTGAGGCTGTCGGAGAGTCCTGAGAGCCTTTATAAATAAAAGTACGGGTAAGAGTCTTGGTCTCACCTGTTACTATACTTTTAACTTTTAGCTGGAATCTGATCGTGCCGTTGGGTACGTTATATAGGGCGATAGATTTGTCATCGTAGTCAGAGAATTTACCATCATTAATACGATATGCCCATACAGAAGAGCAGTAATTTCCTTGCTGGTAATTGATATCAATTTGGATAGGGTTGTCAGTAATGGTCTCATTCTCATCAGGGTAATCGATGCTAATAGGAGCTATTCCTTTGGTACAAGCACTGTTTGAAGGTTGAGTAACTGTTTTTGTACCTGATGAATCCGGAACATTGACGACAATCGGTCTATCTTGAACAGGAGTGGGGGTCGGTGAGGCTGACTTCGTATTCCTTAGATTATTGAGGTTAATAATAATTACTGTCAGAAGCATAGGGACAGTGAGAGCAGCCGTAAAGAATTCGACATACTGCTTCTTATCCGGCAAAGCTCGATACGAATATCTGGTTTTTCTGATAAATTTCCTAATTTTTTCCATACTAGTGACTCAGGGGTGTATCTATTGTATACCAAATTACTGAAAAGATGCAAAAAATGTGACTTGCGGTTATCTGGGTGGACTAGCTATGTTATTTTTTTGAGACTATATAGATATTCCCTGTTCTATCATCAGAAATATAGAGGTTACCCTTTTTATCGAAAGTAAGATCTACAGGTCTTCCTTTAACTTCTCCCTTATCAAGAAAGCCTGTAACAAAATCATCCTCTTTTACTACAGTATTCCCTGCTAACTCAAGCCGAACGACCTTATAGCCAGTTGGTGTTGATCTATTCCACGAACCGTGGTAAGCGACCAAAAGGCTTGTTCCCGGCAAAAAATTAGGAGGTGTGAAAGCTAAGCCAAGCGGTGCAGAATGAGCAGGAATTTCATAGATTGGGGAAACAGTAGTAGTACAGGGATTTTGAACATATGTTCTTTTGTCAAAATTTATATCGTGAACTTTATCTCCATAGCAAATCGGCCATCCGTAGTCTTTGCCATCCTGAAGAATATTGATCTCATCAGGAGGGATATTGTCTCCTAAAAAATCACGTCCCATGCCTGTTGCCCATAGCTGGTGTGTAGCGAGGTTGAATGCTAGAAAAGGAGCATTCCTCTGTCCCTTCGCAAAAACTCGTTGGTTGGTACCATCAGCATTCGCTACAATGACTGTCCCCTCTTCCTCGTCTTTCTCATAACAAACATTACAATTGGAACCAAGAGATACATAGAGCTTGTTATCCGGCCCAAAGACAAGGGTACGATAAATATGGTTTTGATCACCTGGATAAGTCATGAGTTCTTTCACAAACTGAGCGGTTTGGGAAGATGCATTCCAGTGATAGAGACGGACGCTATTTTTTAAAGCTACATAGAGATTATCGTTATTCATGGCTAATCCATGGACAACATTTCCTCCTGTTATTATGGCCTTTTTTCCATCTGCTATCCCATCTGAGTCAGCATCTTTAAGAGCAAAAACAGTACTGCTTTCTGGAACTGAGGTGAGTAATGTTCCATCTGGAGTAAATTCAAGGTCACGTGCGTTCCCAAGATTGGTAGCAAAAAGACCAATGGTATATCCTTTCTCGATATGAAGCTCAAAAGGAAGATCTCCACCCATCATAGCAGGTGTCTTTTTGGTAATATGCGATTTTTCTTCATTATTAAGGCTTGGTGATGGTCTGGAAACACTTTTCAAGAAAAAAATACTCCCTGTAAGAAGGACTAAAGATATTATGAGGAATACTTTTATATTTTTATTCATACCGTAAAGCCTCAATCGGCGAGAGGCGGGATGCTCTAAATGCAGGAGTTATCCCAAAGATAATTCCAACTGCGACTGAGAAGAAAAATGCTAGAAAGACAGACCACCAGGTTACTTGGGAGACAAAGAAAATAGAGATAAGATACGATGCTCCAAGTCCCAACCCAATACCGATAATTCCTCCGGTGAGTGAAAGCATAACTGCCTCAAGTAAGAACTGTTTAAGAATATCCATACGTCTTGCTCCGAGGGCTTTTCGTAGACCGATTTCTTTGGTCCTCTCTGTTACTGATACTAACATAATATTCATGACTCCAATTCCGCCGACAATAAGAGAAATGGCAGCAATTCCGCCCAGAGCAATGGTCAGAACATTGGTGATACTTGAGACTGTGGAGAGGGTTTGTTCCTGAGTCTGAAGGGTGAAATCATCTTCAGTAAGACGAGTAAGAAGAATCGACTTTGCACGTCTTTGAACAAGGGAAACAAATTCAGGCTTAAGGGCAGAGATATAAATACTGTTTACGTTGGTGACACCGAATTGTCTTTGGGCAGTTGTTATGGGGATAACGACAGTGTTATCCTGGTCAATGCCAAAGACAGAACCTTTCTTTTCAAGAATTCCTATGACTGTGTAGCGGTTGCCGGCTAAGTTTATCTGCTTACCTATAGCATCCTGAAGATGAAACAGCTTATCCCATACCGTCTGCCCAATAAGGACTACTTTTGCTCCTGATCTCTCCTGGGCAGAAGTAAAATATGCTCCTTTTACTAAATTAGTTTTAACTATTTTAGGATAATTAGCCGAGGTGCCAAGAACTGAGGTATCTTTATCCGATTTGCTTTGGAACTTCACTGTAGCTGCTTTTTGGATCACAGGACCTATCTCAGCTACATCTTTTAGTTTGGATGCAAGAAGTTTGGTGTCAGCAAAAGTAAGTTTATTTGTCTGCTGTCCCCCAGGAGTCCTGGCTCCTCCGATTTTCCCCGGGATAACAAAGATAAGATTGGATCCAAGACCTGAGACTTGATCTGTAATATACGTTTGAAGTCCCGTTCCAAGAGAGACAAGAAGTATGACTGCAAATACTCCAATAATGATACCAAGGGTAGTGAGTGCTGTACGAAGCTTGTTAGAGCGAAGCGAGCTGAATGAAAGTAAAAGCAGTTCATGCAGCTTCATGATGTGAGCCTCCCATCACTAATTGAGACAATCCTCTCTGCCTGAGAAGCAATCCCGAGGTCGTGAGTAATCATAATAATAGTATTCCCCTCTTTGTGGAGCTTCTTAAGAATACTTAAAATATCTGCTCCAGATTTCGAGTCCAGGTTACCTGTCGGTTCATCCGCTAAAATGATAGCAGGTTTGTTCATAAGTGCTCTAGCTATCGCCACCCGCTGCTGCTGTCCTCCGGAAAGCTGATTTGGCCGTTTATACATTTGATCCTCAAGTCCAACTGCAGAAAGAAGTTCTTTGGCCCTTTTTTCTCGTTCTTCCTGAGGAGTGCCTTTGTAAATTGACGGCAGTATCACGTTTTCAAAAACTGTAATACGTTTAAGAAGGTTGAAGGATTGGAAGACGAATCCTATTTCTCTATTTCTAATGTCAGCTTGTCCGTCTTCAGAAAGATCAGTCACATCGATTGCGTTAAGAATATATGTACCATTTGTAGCGGTGTCTAAAAGGCCTAAAATATTAAGAAGTGTTGATTTACCTGAGCCAGAGGGGCCTGTGATAGCCACGAATTCACCCTTTCCTACTGTTAAATTGACATCAAAAAGAACTTTAGTGACGATCTCATCTGAGAGATATTCTTTTGAGATATTAGTAAGTTTTATTGCAAGTAATTTTTCTTTCATGCATACCTTATTCGGATTTTAATTTGGGGAACTGTTTTTCTACATCGTCTGGTGTAAGTGCAACTTTCTCACCTATTTTTACTCCGTTTATAACCTCTGCCTCAGTATCTGATTGAATACCCAGCTTTACTGTCCTTTTTTCATAAGTCTTACCTTTTTGGACATAAACATGCGAATCGTCGATGAGGCTTGAGAGAGGAATGGTGGGAACATTTTTAATGGTAGTGATAATAATCTCCCCATCCCCACTCATACCAATACGATATTCATCACTATTTTGTGGAAGAGTCCCCTCTACTGTGAAGGCAGTGCCTCCAGTAGCGGTTAGATGACTTGTGTAGTCGATAGAATTTATAGAGATAGTAATAGGATGATTAGGAAAGGCATCTAAAGTTATCCTCAATTCCTGACCTGGCTGTACTTTACCGATATCTGCCTCATCAACATCTGCTCTAAAGACAAGATCAGAAGTGTCAGCAATAGAAAAAGTAGTAGTAGGGCCAATATTTATTCCTGCTGTGGTAACGTCTTCCTTTACGACAACTCCAGAGATTGGAGTTGTAAGAACCGATTGTTCCTTAGCAAGAGACTGGAGTTCGACAGAATTAATAGCTTTATTGAGATCGTATTGATTGTTTTCTAAAACTCTCCGCATAGCCTCATTCAACGCATCCTGAGGCTTTCGGTTGCCATTACTTTCCTGAGTTGTATCGAAGGTATTCCGCTGCTTATTATAGTCGATAAGCGCATTTTCTAAACTAGTCTGAGCGGATCTTTGGTCTAATGTGGCAATTACTTGTCCTTTTTGTACTTTATCTCCTTTTTTGACTCCCAGGTAAACGAGTTTACCCCCTGCTAAAAAATTTAGGGTAGCTGAGTTATTAGAGTAAACTGTCCCTGAAGCAGAGATGCTCTGAGTTATATCATTTCGTGAGACAGTCTCAAGGGGAATTGACTGAGGTGGTTTTGGCCGGAGAATAATACCCAGGAGAAGTACTATAGCTACAAAGGCAAGTGTTCTCTTTTTATGTCTCTTTATCCAAAGTAAAATAGATGGTTTTTTCATCTTTATTTAGTATAACGAGATTTTTTTAAATTGGCTAGCAAATTGTCGAGGATTGGATTGAAGCCTCAAAATTTGCTAAAATAGGCATATCTGCACCCGTAGCTCAGTTGGATTAGAGCGTCTCGCTTCGGACGAGAAGGTCGGGGGTTCAAGTCCCTTCGGGTGTACATTTTGGTATAATACGCATGATAATAGGGCCTGTAGCTCAACGGTAGAGCAGTACCCTCTTAAGGTATTGGTTAGAGGTTCGAATCCTCTCAGGCTCACCCATTCGACTCGCTGCTCCCTCAGGACAAGCTTGAAAAAAGTGACTAAAAGATATAAAAAAGCTTACATCATCGGTCGATTCCAGCCTTTTCATAAAGGTCACCTCTTTCTTATTCAGGAAGCTTTGAAAACTGCAGATAAAGTTATCATTGGTATTGGTAGCGCTAATATCAGCGATCGGGATAACCCATATACCATTGATGAAAGACTGACGATGCTCCATCACGCATTCAGGAAAGCGAATCTTGAAGATTATGTCGAAGCGATTGTAACAATAGATGATGTTCCTGATGATGCTCAGTGGCTCAAGCTAGCGCTAGAAAATACTGAGGGAGTTGACCTTATAGTCAGCAATAATTCATGGGTAAATGATATTTTTGAACAGGCTGGGTTTAGTGTGATGCGGATTCCTTATTATAAACGACATATTTATGAGGGGAAAAAGATTCGTGAGCACCTTCGTGAAAAGGGGTTACTTCATTGAGGAGTTTAATCCTCGCCTTATAGCTCGGTCTTCATCTACAGGCAGAACTTTTTCAGTTGTTACCGTGCGGGATAAGCGCACTGCGGGGGCAATGTCTGTTGCATATTTGGCTGCCTGGGTTACTTGATAGCTGTTAGACACATAGCCCGCAGAACCTAATGTTTGTTTGAAAAAATCATATTGCTCTTCAGAATCCAGAAGAAGGTTAAGCTGCGTTCTGATGAAGCTTGCTAATGCCTCTCCTGGTTCTTCCGGCATTAACTCAGCCACTTCTCGGGTGTGAATAGCTGATGTTCCTCCTTTTAGTGCTTTATCTAAAAGTATGGATCCTATTTGCGTTGCCATTTCTATACGATTTGCATCAGCAATAATATCTCTTTCTGCAACAATTTCTTCTCTCTCAATCGTTGTAACATCAAATTCGTCCGTTGCAATTTTTTCTCTGATTTGATGACCCTCCGCATCTACGTATTCTTTCACTTCCATTTTCGGTTGAGCCTCTGCCTTTGTTGTATGAGTATCAACATGTGGCTGTTCTTCATCATTACGGAGGTATTGTTCAAGCTGCTTTTCTTTAATTGTTTTGACGAGTGTTTGGGTTACTTTCTCTACAGCCAACTTTCTTGCCAACTGAGGTTCAGTCCCTTGAGATTCAAGGATTTTGATCATATTGCTGGCTACTTTTGCGCCATCTTTTAATTTGGTAGCGATTTCCAAATGTGCTTGTTCGGTAGTCAGTGATCGAGTTACTCCTGTTATATTTTTTTGATAGTCTAGCTGTATCTTCCCAACTTCAGGCTTTGCAGACTTTTGGATATCTTTAGCTAATGCAGTACTTTCTGGCATGGATGTGTGCGAAGGAGTACTTAACTCATTTTTAACTTTTACTTCAAGATCATGGATCCTTGCAGGAGTAATACTTGCATTCACATTTTGACGGGGCTGTATACTTTGGACTGCTGCTACTCGCTGCTGCAACTTAGAAGCGAAAGGATTTATACTTTTATCGGCTGGTTTTTCGCCTTCTACTTTAACTATTGGCTGCTCTTTAGGCACTTTTTGTTCGGCTAGATGTGATTGTTTTGCGATCCATGCGGGCTTTTTCGATGGTGACTCGATGTGAGTGGTAGGATTTGCAACTTTATTTTCAGTAGAAGTATTCTCCGGCCTTTTGTAGAGGACTTCAGTAGCACTCGAAGTTACTTTCCCATCCTTGTCTGATACAGTTATTTTATTTTTAAGTTCGGGGATAGAATACTGTCTCTTTTCAGGTGAAATAATTGCTGGCTTATCTTGAGCTGTCTTTTGGTAAAGAACAGTCTCAAATTTAGAAGTTGGTTTTGGAGCAACTTTATCTAGTGAAAAATAGGATGCCTCACCTTTGAAAGGTGTCAGTGTCGCAACTTTTCTATCGAATGATGTAGTTCTTTTCATACTATCTCCTCTTCGTGAAAGAGTTCCTTCTTTTGAGATTGAGAACATTGGCTGGTAACTGCTTTTATTAGTTGACTTGGTCTCAGTTACCCCAAGTGATCGTGTCCCTCCTCTTTCAGCTGTAGCTGTACTAGGTGCTGAAGAGCTTATTCCGATTGATCCTATTTCTTTTGACATATTTGTTATCCTTTTGAGGCTATTATAGGAAGGAGAGAGGAAATAAACTTGATATGATCCTTATAAAATCATTTCAAACTGAGGATTGGAGAAACAATTGAGCCGTAGTTAAACGGCTCAATAAATAAGATCATAAAAGTACTACTACTTTTTAGATCCAGCTAATTTGTCCCAAAGAAGCCAGAGGCCAGAAAGACCGACAAGAACATAGACGAGATTCTCGAGCATTGGCATAGATCCGAAGACCATAGTGACAACGTTCCAGCTTGTGCCACCCATAAGACCTCCTAAACCGACTAAGAGCCAGTTAAGAGCTCCAACGACAACTAGCCACCAAGCGAGCATTTTTAATCCCTTCATGTGTCTCACCTCCTTCCCCACTTCTAGAAAAGTTGTGAAGTACTACTAGATTCATCGTAGATCTTTTTGAAGCATCCTGTCAATAGTTCAGTCTAGGAATGCGGAGAGGTTGAAGGATAGACGATGAAAAGGAGACAATCCATGAATCTTTAGCTGTTCTCGGTGAAACTTGGTGCCATATCCTTTATTTTGGGCAAAGTTATACATGGGAGCTTGAGGATGAAGTCTGTCCATAAGTTCGTCTCGATAGACTTTAGCTATAATTGAAGCTGCAGCAATGGAAATTGATAACCTGTCACCATGGGTGATAGGTTTTTGGATCTTCTTTTTAAGTTTTTGGATATAAAAAGCATCAATAAGACAGAAATCAGGAGTTTGGGAAAGAGATATTACTGATTTATAAAAGCCTAGTTGGGCTGCTTTACCGATACCGTATTTATTGATATAGCTAAGAGGAATTTCGCTAATACTGTAGCAGAGCGTTGCCTCTTTTATTTTTTGTGCCAGAATTTGACGTTTCTTGGCAGATAAGAGTTTGGAATCATTAATACCGAGAAGGTCTTGATCCGAAAATACACAATTTTTAGGAAAAACCACAGCTGCTGTGACTACAGGCCCTGCAAATGCTCCTCTCCCGACCTCATCGACACCTGCAATTATATTTTTGCCTTGATCCCAAAGGAGTTGTTCTTCTAAAAAGGTAGGCAGAGATCTCATTCGAGGAGTTTTTGTTCTTGTATACTATCTAATTCGAGAGCACCATCAATGCCAGCAATTTGAGGAACTGCTGAAGAAAGAATACCTTTGAAGTCTCCATGCATTCCGTATGTGCTATCGATGACTTGTCTGATATTTTTTTCATCCCTAGCCCACTTGTTAGCAAAATAGCGTTTTTCTTTTTCAATTTCGCTTTGCATGTTGCCAAATGCTTCTACAATAGCTTCCAGCCTATTCTTGAATTCAGTCCCTGTTAGGTAGGTATATAATGCCTCCATTTTCATATCTTTACCTTTGAGTGAATTTTTTATAATACCAAGCTCGATAAGCTTAACCCGCAAGGAATCTGCTAAAGGAAGAATGTAGCCTCTCTCTGTTACCCACACACCATTTCGAAAACCTGCGTAGCTCATGTTATTCGGCATGGTTTGGGTAATGATAATTGCTTCCTCGGCATTAATGGACCTTTTATCATCCTTAAGTTTGGCGATCCAAGGCTCACTCCACGTCTTAGTATTTTTAAGCTCCCAAAGGATTTTCCCCGCATAGACACCATTTCTATCCCAAACTTCCTGAATAACATCTGCTCCTTTTACTCCTTTCTCGACCGGCATAATCTTATCGTTAGGGTAATGACTCTTTAAGAACTCTTCAAACTCCAGCTCAAAGGCTTCTCCTTGCGTCTGTTGGCTTCCCTGTTGAAGCTTACGTCGCATGTCTTCTAATTCCTTAAGAGCGTCTGTTAATTGCTTGTCTTTTTGTGTTATTTTATTATGTTGTTCTTCCTCTGCTTTTTTTTGAGCATCAAGACGAATTTTTTCCTCTTCGACAGCCAGTTGCTTTTGCATTTGCAACTTAACTTCATCTTTCTCACGACGCATTTCTCTCATTTCTTTAGTCATTTCCGTAATCTGTTCGATCAATTCCTTATTGCGGAGATCTTTTGCCTCCACTTCTTCTTTTTGTTGCTTAAGTTGAAGAGAGAACTGTTCTTCAATCTTTTTCTTTGCTTCATCTTGAGCTTTTTGCTTTACATCTTCAAGCTCTTTGAGATGCTTATTTTTTTCTTTAGCTAAAATTTCTTGCTCGAGTTGGTGTGAGAGAGCAGATGAAATTTCAACTTCTTTACCGCAATGAGGACAAATAACTGCATTCATAGGGAGTTACATAATAATTACTTACCTGAATCTTTGCAACTGGCTGTTTGACACGTTCGATACTACTTTGCTACGCTGAGTGGTGTGAAAGGATTAGTTCGGAATGTCGCAATTTATAGTGGAGCACTTTTTATTCTTCCGTATATTGTAGGAGGAGTCGAGATTACGGGAGGATTGGGGACAAGTATTTTTGGCGGAATAATGCTCTCTGCCATGATGACTATTATTAAACCTATTTTAAATGTTATTAGTTTTCCATTTAACCTAATGACACTCGGATTTTTCTCGATTTTTACTAATGCATTTATCTTGTATTTGCTGACTATTTTTGTAACTGGTATAATGATCCATCCATATAAATCAGAAGGCGTAAATATCTTCGGATTTGTAATCCCGCCCATTACATTTAATACCCTTTTCGCCTTTCTTGCCTCTGCTTTAGTACTAGCTATAATCGTAACTATAATAAAATGGCTGATAGAATAACACATAAAATAGTCTGTCTAGGAGGCGGAATTGGTACCAGCAGACTTCTTCGCGGACTTAAAAAATACCCTGTCGAAATTTCAGCAGTAACATCGATGGCTGACGATGGTGGTTCATCAGGCAGGCTAAGAGAGGCTTACAACATTATGCCACCGGGTGATGTCGTAAGCTGTATTGCTGCCATGATGGATGATTCGGATAAGGAGCTTGAATCTCTCTTCCTTTATAGATTCCCTGGTCAGGATAGATCCAACAAATCAATTGATGGCCACAAATTAGGGAATCTCATCATGTTAGCTGAGATTCAGCGGACGAAGGATTTTTATAAAGCAATTGAAGCAACAAAGAAAATGGTAGGTGTTAAGGGGAATTTCTATCCAGCTACAGATCAAAGAGTTCATCTCTGGGCGATTACTAAAGATGGACGAAGAGTTCATACTGAAAATACGCTGGACTTAGCTAAATACAGTGAGCCGTATGGTCTTAAGAAGATCTATATAAATCCTGCCCGCCCTAAAGTCAATAAGAGAGTAATCCAGTGTCTTATGGAGGCTGACGTTATCATTAGCGGGCCAGGGGATTTGTATACTAATCAGCTCCCTGTGCTTATCGTTCCTCAGATAAAGCAAGCGCTCTTTGAAAGCAAAGCAAAAAAAATATTTGTCGCTAATATTGCTAATAAACCATTTGAAACGAGGGATTTCTCTCTGTCAGATTTTATTACTGCTATTCAGACTCATCTAGACACATTCCCATTTGAGGTTATTATTGCAAATGATAATCATAAAAACTCAATCCCTCGTAAATATAAGTATAGCTATATTAAGGTAGATGATAAGAATCTTCCATCTGGTGTTGCTATCTTTAAAGGAGACCTTGTTAATGATGAATTCCCTCTTTATCACGACTCGGATAAACTTGCAGAGATGGTAATGAAAACAGTATAATAAACATTCATGATCTTTAATGTCTTACAAATTATTATTTCAGTTCTTTTAGTAATTTGCGTACTTCTTCAGTCTCAAGGAGGAGGTATCTCACCTGTTTTCGGCGGTGGCGGAGAAATGTATCGAAGTAAAAGAAATATTGAGAAATTTCTTTTTTATGCAACTGCTATTCTTGCTTCTCTTCTTGTTGTTGTCTCTGTTCTCCTACTTCTACAGCGCTAGATTTTGGGTATGGTCATCAATAAAAGATTATTCATTTGGCTTGTTAGGGCCTATATCAAAAAATGGGGAAAGATTATCTTCCTCTCTTTTTTGGGAGGACTTTTTGGATTTTTCTTCTTAATTTTCTTTTCAAAGCATATAGCTCATTTATTCCCTCAACGAGAGCGAATCGGAATGGTAGGAGCATATACTCTTGATAATTTACCTTCTTCAATAACTCAAAAATTGTCTCGAGGTCTTACTATAGTTACCGATAAAGGTGAAATAAAGCCTGATCTTGCCAGTTCGTGGGATATAAAGGATCAAGGTAAAAAATATACATTTCATTTAAAAAAAGGCATCAAATTTTCAAATGGTAAAGAAGTTACGTCTGACACATTAGGATACTCTTTTAAAGATGCTAAGGTAGAGAAACCTGATAAGTATACGATAAGCTTTACGTTGAAAGATCAATATGCACCTTTTCTTGTCACAGTATCTAGACCAATTTTTCCTAAGGGCCTTCAAGGGCTTGGTGAATACACCATCCGTGATATCAAACTTAATGGGAATTTTATAAACTCACTCTATCTAGTCAAAACAAGAAATAAACAGGTTCAAGAGGATTATACGTTCTATCCTAATCAGGAAGCTCTGAAAACAGCCTACCTTTTGGGTGATGCAACGAAGATTGTCGGAATTAATAACTCAAAAATATCCGGCACAGACCTTTCAAAACATCGTAACAGTAAGGTTGAAGAGCGTACTAATTATGAGCAATTGGTGACTGTTTTTTATAATACTAAAGATCAGGTTGTCTCAGATAATAAGCTGCGTAAAGGACTGACATACGCTATTCCTGATAAATTTGAAGAAGGAGAGAGGGCTCACCTCCCCTATCCTCCTAATTCAATTTATTTTAGTAAAGATGCAGCAAATAAATTTCAGGATTTAGCGCATGCGAAACTCTTGATAGATGCGACGTATGGTTCCGCAAAAGCCTCAGCTCGGCAAACCATTACTCTTAAAACGCTGGCAAAATATCACCAAGTAGCAGAACGGATTGTGAAGATATGGCAAGATCTTGGAGTAAAGGTAAAGATTGAAGACGTAGAAAGTAAGCCAAGTAATTTTCAAATGTACTTAGGAGACTTCTTCGTCCCCAAAGATCCAGACCAATATGAGCTTTGGCATTCAAAGTCAGATCACAATATTACTCGGTTTGATAGTAAGCGTATTGATAAGTTGCTTGAGGATGGAAGGCAAACAGTCAATGTAAATGAGCGTATTAAAATATATGACGAATTCCAAAGATTTCTTATTGATGATGCTGTCATTGACACACCGGCTTCATTCCTCTATTTCCCTTATTCATACGTAGTGGCTAGAAGATAAGTGTTACTCAACTGCCCTTTTACTCCGCAATTTCCGATGATAAGTTATAGCGAACCGATGGGCCTCGTTACGAATCTTCTGAATAAGATGAAGTGAAGCTGAATTTTTACTGAGTGAGATTTCTCTAAAATTCTTTTCATTTCTACCATAGATATGTTTGCTTAAAAGTGATGAGGAGTTCTGTGAGTGGGTTTCGTCAAAAAAGCTTTGAGCTGTTGGAATGACAATGGTCTCTTCCCTCTTTGCCAGGCCGACAAGCGGAAAATGAACATTCGTTTTTTCCATGATTTCCAAAACAGCGGAAAGCTGTCCTTTACCTCCGTCTATGATAATAAGGTCAGGTTTAGGCCACTCTAGGTGTTTAAGGCGTCTCTCAAGCATTTCAGCCATCATGGCAAAGTCATTTGGTTTCCCATCTTTTCTGATTTTAAACTTTCGATACTGAGATTTATCTATTTCGCCTTCTGTTAAGACAACAAGCGATCCTGTAGCATTGGTTCCTTGAATATTGGAAATGTCATAACATTCAATGCGAAGGAGAGGTGGGGTGGTAAGCCCGCTTGTCTGGAGTGCTTCCCGTAATCCATCAAGTTCTCTTTTTCTTAGGTCTGTCCGTAAATTAGGATTAATATCATATTCAAATGGCTTTATAGTAGGCTCAGTGATAATTTGAAGTGCATGTATTTTTTTCTTGAGTAATGATGCCTCCTCGAATTTCTCTTCTTTACTCTTCTCCTCCATTTCTTTTTTGAGTTCCTTTATGACAACCTGAGACTTACCTTCCAGGACTTTAATAATATTTTTAATATTCTTTTTATATTCTTTTTTTAATTCTTCAGAGTCATTTACCACAGGGCAGGGACAAAGCCCAAGGTGATGATAAAGACATATTCTTTTCGGGTGGTTAATGACAGACTGGTAAGGAAAAGCACGACGTAGGGTCCGCAGGACCAGCTTTACCGATCCTGAACTGGGGAAAGGGCCAAAATATGTCGCCTTTGGATCATCCATCTTGTGAGCAAAAAGAACAGCGGGATACTCATCTTTTAGAGTAATTTTGATTAATGGATAGGATTTGTCGTCCGTCAGACGAATGTTGTAGCGAGGGCGATATTTCTTAATGTAGTAGGCCTCAAGAAGAAGGGACTCAATCTCTGATTCGACAACAGTAATTTTTATTTTATCTATCTGCTCAACTAAAGCTTGAGTTTTGGGTCCAAGCTGAGAAAGTCCTGTAAAGTATGATGAAACACGAGCTTTAAGATCTTTGGCTTTCCCTACATAAATAATGTTTTTAGCTTTATCTAAGTAAAGGTAGACGCCTGGTTTTGATGGCAACGATAAGTACGATTGACGTGAGAATAACAATGACTACACCTCCAATAATTGCGAAACGGGAAAAGATGATGGGAGTTACCCGAACACTTTTATGAATTATAGTCCCTTGCAGATTGAATGTAAATTCATAGGTCTTGTCAGCAAAAATAGGAGTTTTCTGAAAACCAATCGTGATATCTCTTTTACCATAAGGGGGTACTTCACCAATTTCTATTTCCTGACGCGTAGGAAATAGTGTAGTTGATGTTAGAACTCCGGATGTCTTTGGGAAAAGTGTTTTACTTTCATTCTGAATCTCAATAGTTCCTTCAATAGGTAAGGCAGATAATGCTTTAGATGGAAATTCTGAGCGGACTTTTATCTGAGGAATATCTTGGGAGAAAACACTTGCAAAAGATACATTGACGTCTCGCTTCTTTTCATCCCCGGAGTATTTATAGCCTCCTGCTGGGATAGGGTAATCACTATTGTAGCCTTTCCGGACAAAGGTGAGGTGATCAAAGTCAAAAACAGAAAAATAATCTGTACCGCCAGTTGTATTTCCCCACGTTGGATCAACCATAATCCATGCCTTGCGCTGATCGTCATAATACTCTGGCCAAGCATGCAGGACGTCTTGCAGGAGAGACAGAGGTCTCTGCTTTGAATTTTCGGTGTTGGCAAAACCATTTACTTCCCGAGCTGGAATACCTGCAGCCCTTGAAAGTGCTATGAAGAGGTCGGTGAATTCCAAGCAGACCGCTGAAGAAGGGTTTTTTAAGGCACCGCTTGCACCGAGCCTAGGTTCATTTGCGGTAACACGATTAAAGTCATAATGGAGATTTTTGACAACATAGTCATAAATTGCCTGCGGAGTCCTTAATTTACGGGCGAGGCTTTTAATCTGGGCATTGTTAGCCTCCCAGTATCTTTCTTCTTTTGTGTAATCTGCTATTTGCTGTGTAGTTAAGTTAACTTGAGAGGGATGATTGGTAACTTTGGCTTTTCCTTGCACCACGACATCAACTCTTGCTGATGGTGCAAGCTCAAATTGCGCAAGCCAATTACCGTCCTTATCAATCGTTACATCTTTGGGACGAGGTGAAATACTATCTATCTCGACTGACTGATAGTTAGTCGTAGGTGGGAGAGCAATCTCTGTTTTGATAGGGTAAAGATTTTTATTTTGAAGGTGATAGATAAGATTAAATGAATAAATCTGCTCTATCCCATAGCTAATAGAGATAGCTGACGTATGTAAATCAGTCTTAGTGAAGATAAGCTTACCGTCTTTAGGTTGAGGTTTTACATAATTTGGCTGGCCGAATGAATTCGGAACTTTTACCTCAGCAGTAAACCCATCAATACTATCTGGATCTGAGAGTCCAGGGATATTAATTTCCCACACTTTACCTGATTTGTGAGCGATATCTTTCGTATCAAAGCTAATCGTATAGCTAATAGATTTTCCGACACCCACTGCTTTTTTATTAAAGGTAGACTGAATATTATTCCCTTGATCAGTCTTAGTAACGAGAGGCTTAATATTACCATCAGGATCTTTATCAGTAAGATTTTCTATATCGCTAAATCCGACTGACAGGGTATCTGATGACGCATAATAATCACTGGTCTTATTTGTTAATGTTATGGTGATTGAAACATTGGTCTTGCCGTCTTCTTTTACTGTGTAAAGAATGTTGTAGTCTCTTGTGAAATAGTCAGAGGCAAAAGTTTTATTAGAAAATAGTAGAAAAAAACTGAGGAAAAATAAAAAAACTAAGAATAGTCTTCGCATGTAGAATTATTGTAGCAAACTAAAGTATTTTTTTAAGGAAACGGCCTGTGTGGGATGTAGGGTTTTTGGCAATCTCTTCAGGTGTACCCATAGCTACAATTTCTCCTCCTTTAGCTCCGCCTTCTGGACCCAAATCGATAATATAATCTGCATTTTTAATAACATCTAGATTATGCTCAATAACAATAACTGAGTTGCCTTGATCTACTAGTCTACGAAGAACAACAAGCAGCTTTTCCAAATCTGCAAAGTGAAGTCCTGTGGTGGGTTCGTCGAGAAGATAAAGAGCATCCTTGCCTCTTTTTGAGAGTTCTGTTGCTAATTTTACCCGCTGAGCTTCTCCCCCTGAAAGGGTAGGTGCAGGCTGTCCTAGTGTAACATAGGATAAACCAACGTCCTGAAGCGTCTGTAACTTATGGGCAAGTCCAGGAATAAATGAGAAAAATTCCACTGCCTCTTTAACGCTCATATCTAAGACATCAGCTATACTTTTCCCTTGGAACAAAATCTCCAAAGCTTCGTTATTGTACTGCTTGCCTTGGCATACCTCACAGGTAATATAGACATCAGGCAGGAACTGCATCTCAATTTTTATCTGTCCTTCTCCCTCACATGCTTCACAGCGTCCGCCTTTAACATTAAAAGAAAATCTGCCAGGGCCGTATCCTCTGACTTTAGCCTCTTTTGTCTGGGCAAATAAATCTCTAATGTAATTAAAACTTCCTGTATAGGTAGCAGCATTACTGCGAGAAGTGCGACCGATAGGAGATTGATCAATCTGGAAAATATTTTTGATGTTCTCAAATCCTTCTATATCCTTAAACTTACCGGGCTTTTGCCTATGGAATGGATTCTCTTTCTGCATTAATGCATGGTAGAGAATATCATTAATAAGCGTAGATTTACCGCTCCCTGAGACACCTGTTACGACAATGAGCTTGTGAAGCGGGAAAGTAGCGTTGACGTTTTTTAAATTATGCTCTTCTGCTCCGATAAGCTTGAGAAATTGTGGCTCTTTCTTAACAAGGGTAGGATCTATGGTCTTTTTTACTTTAATAACTTTCTTCTTTGATAAATACTGGCCAGTCAGTGAGTGAGGATCTTTTTTAAGCTCATCAAAGGTGCCCTGAGCCACGATATCGCCACCAAAGGCTCCAGCTCCCGGACCAAAATCAAAGATGTAATCACTAGCAGCCATAGTGTCTTCGTCATGCTCAACGACAAGGACGGTATTCCCGAGATTTTTAAGCTTTACCAGAGTCTCGATAAGCTTCTCATTATCTCTCTGGTGAAGTCCAATTGACGGCTCATCAAGAACATACAGTACGCCTGTTAGTCCGCTTCCTATTTGTGAAGCAAGTCTAATACGCTGTGCTTCACCTCCAGCAAGTGTGGCAGCTGTACGGGATAGAGTAAGGTATTCAAGCCCCACATCAACTAAAAAGCCTATACGAGTAGTTATCTCTCTCAGGATGAGTTTACTGATTTCGTGCTCTCGGGGAGAAAGGACGCTGGGAAGATTTTCAAAAAATGTCATGGCTTCACCAATAGGCATTTCAGAGACACCAACAATTGATTTATCATTAATCGTTACGGAAAGTGCCTCAGCTTTTAGGCGCGCTCCATGACACAGCGGACAAGCATCGTAACGCATGAATTTTTCTATTTGGTTTTTTACATATGAGGAATCTGATTCGCCATATCTTCTCTTTAATTCAAAAGAAATTCCTCTAAACGGCTCACTAATAACTGTACTGCTTCCCCATCTATTTTCTCCTCGAACTCGGTATTCCCTATCCCCTGTTCCAAAAATAAGGAGATCTTTTTGCTCTTCATTTAACGCTTCAAGCTTGGTGTTCATAGGGATAGCATTTTCCTCGCAAAAAGTCTTAAACGTTCGTGAAAACCATGTGTCATTGGAACCGAGATTGAAAAAAGGCAGAATTCCACCCTCGTTAATAGTGAGATTTTTGTTAAAGATGAGGTCTTTGTCGATAATTAACACTCTACCAATACCTGAGCACTCAGGACAGGCACCATGAGGCGTATTAAAAGAAAAGATACGAGGTTCTACTTCAGGAATTGAGATGTTACAGAAGGGACAGGCAAATTTTTCTGAGAAAAGGTGATCTTCAAGGAGTTCAGGATACTCAGGTATATCAAAAGACGCATCCTTAATAACTCCTACCGTCATTTCGCCATTGCCGAATTGAAGAGCCTGCTCGACATCTGTAGAAAGCCGGACACGATCAGTGTCTTTGGTAATTGCTAATGCATCAACTACTAAATCAATACTATGTCTATTTGTCTTAATTAAGATTATCTTGCTGTCAAGAGACATAACTCTTCCGTCAATTCTTACTTTGCGGTAGCCTCTCTTTTTAAGAGATGTAAAAAGGTCGGTATACTCCCCTCTTTTATCTTTAACAAGCGGTGCAAGGATCATCACTCTGACAAATTTTTTGCCGGGATCAGCTTGTGTTACCTGCATGTTTATGACAGATTCAGTAATCTGCTCTTTGGACTGCTGCGCAATCTCCCTGCCACAATTTGGACAATGAGGGTGTCCTACACGTGCAAAAAGAAGCCTCAAATAGTCATAAATTTCGGTTACTGTACCTACTGTGGAGCGGGGATTATGCGAGGTGGACTTCTGATCTATAGAGATAGCGGGAGATAAGCCTTCGATAAGATCAACATCCGGTTTTTTCATCGTACCCAAGAACTGCCTGGCATAGGATGAAAGACTCTCTACATACCGGCGTTGGCCCTCAGCGTATATCGTGTCAAAAGCCAGAGAGGATTTTCCACTACCAGAAAGACCGGTGAGAACGACCAGCTTATTTTTGGGAATCTCCAAATCAATATTTTTGAGGTTGTGCTCTCGAGCACCTTTAACGACTATTTTTTCCATAAAATCTAAGGAGACAGCAACCATCCATTATAGGCGAAAAAGAAAGCGAAAGCAATGAAGGGTATTAGGACAAATTTGTGAGCCGGACAGGATTCGAACCTGTGACCAAGAGCTTAAAAGGCTCCTGCTCTACCGCTGAGCTACCGGCCCTCAAATGGCATTTAGCAAATAGCGTATAGCTAATAGTTCAAATAGAGGTACTTTATTTACAAACCATTAGCCATTTGCCATAAGCTATCAACCACTAGCAATTATATCAATTGAAGCTGTGTCTTGACAAGCTAAAGGCACATGCATAGACTAAGAGTAAGAAATGACAGTTTTTCCATATTCAGCAAGCTATTACTCCATTTAACAAATAAGTGAAAGGAGGTGAATAAAAATGCATGGAAATGTCGGAGACTCATTAATAGGCTCTATTCGAGAAAGCTTTTACGCTGCAGCTGCCTTCCTTCCTAGTTTTATTGCCGGTCTTATCATCTTACTTCTAGGTATTATAGTTGGCTCTATTGTAAAAAGACTGGTGTTAAGCCTTTTTGATACACTGCGTTTGGAATCATATCTTCATCGTTATGGTATCCCAGAAGGTAAGAAGGAATATAGCTGGGCAAATATATTTTCAGAAATAGCTCGTTGGTTCGTAATAATAATGTTCCTTATCCCAACAGCTGATGTCTGGAATTTGCCACAAATTACTACAGTACTTAATACATTCCTTCTCTACCTGCCAAACGTATTTGTGGCAGCTATTATCGGTATTGTAGGATTTGCTTTAGCAAATTTAGCTAGTGACATCATCATGGGTTCAGCACGAGGTATCTCACCAGACGTTGCCAATCTCATGTCGTCAGTCACTAGGTGGGCAATCATAGTCTTTGTTGTTTTGGCAGTACTTACTCAGCTTGGAGTTGCTGCAGATCTCATTCGTATTCTTTTTACCGGATTTGTAGCTATGGTTGCACTTGCTGGCGGTATTGCTTTTGGGTTAGGCGGTCAAGATACAGCTCGAGCTATACTTGAAACTCTTCGTAAGAGGTTGAAGTAATTTGTTTTTGAGGGTATTTTTCGCTATAATAAGTCAGGCCATTCCTTTAAAAGGATGGTCTGATTTTATAAGTACCGCTCTTATAGAAAGGTATTCGGCGCCATCGTCTAGCGGCCTAGGACCCAACGTTTTCAGCGTTGTGATCAGGGGTTCGAATCCCCTTGGCGTCACTGGAAAAGATCTCAGACTTCTGTCTGGGATTTTTTGCATTTAAGCAATGATTTGAACGGCCGGACTGAACGTAGTGAAGGAGGCGGGCTCGCGACCTTTGCGGAGCAAAGAGTTGTGAGGCGAATCCCCTTGGCGTCACTCAATTATCTTAAACTGTATCTCCTCCCGAGCTCTTTGCTGTATTGTAGCGTTGACAGAACTGGTATTTTTAGTTAAAGTAATCCCAGTTCTTTCTATGGATAAAAAACTACTTGTCACGGGCGCTTTCGGCCAAATCGGTACAGAACTCGTTCCTGCTCTCCAGGAAAAATTCGGTAAGGAAAATGTAGTAGCAGTTGGACATCATAATATCCCCTCTCACTTTGACGGCATAGTTGAGAAAGCCGAACTTCCTAACAAAGAAAACCTCAAACAGCTTGTGGAAAAGCACAATATCGGTACTGTCTACCATCTGGTATCCCTTCTTTCTGCTAAAGGAGAAATTGATCCATCCCTCACATGGCACTTAAATATGACATCACTTAAGGATGTATTGGATCTGGCTGTGGAGAAAAAGTATAAAGTTTTCTGGCCTTCATCAATTGCAGCTTTTGGTCCGACAACTCCTCGGGAGAATACACCTCAGAGGACAGTTCTTGAGCCAACTACGATGTATGGCGTTACTAAGGTAGCAGGAGAGCTTTTGGGACAGTATTATTTCCACAAGTACGGTGTAGATATCAGGAGTGTACGCTATCCAGGCATTATCAGCTGGAAACAAGAGCCAGGGGGAGGTACTACTGACTATGCGGTGGCAATTTTTTATGAAGCACTTAAAACCGGCAAATATGAATGCTTTGTGAATAAAGAAACAATTCTCCCAATGATGTACATGGATGATGCAGTAAATGCAACCATAGAGCTGATGGAGGCAGATCCGACAAAGTTGACTGTTCGAACATCATACAATTTAGCTGCTATCTCCTTCTCCGCTGAAGAACTAGCACAGGAAATTAACAAACATCTCAAAGTAGACGTCACGTATAAGCCTGATCATAGACAGCATATAGCAGATAGCTGGCCAGACAGTATCGATGATCAGCAGGCTCGCAGTGATTGGGGTTGGAAGCATGAATATGATCTTGCTAAGATGACTGAGACTATGCTTACTGAACTTAAGAAAAAATTAGGAAAATAGCATGAATAAAAATTTTAGAGATATCATTTCTGCAGAGTTAAAAAGAATTGATGAAGCAGGAAGTGCAAAAAGAAATGAAGCAGTCATTACAGGCTTTACTAAAGAGGCTTCTCCTAAAGCCATTATAGGTAGTAACGAGTACATCATTTTTAATTCGAATGACTACTTAGGGCTGCGATTTAATAAAACTCTTCTTAATGCTGAGGAAGAGGCCTCCCAAAAATACGGAGCCGGCCCGGGGGCAGTTCGTTTTATCTCAGGAACGCTTAAAGTCTATAAAGATTTGGAGTCTGCTATAGCCACATTCCATAATCGTGAAGCTGGGATGGTCTTTTCTAGTGCTTTTGCCACTAATATCGCTGTGATGTCATGTCTTCTTAATGGTCAGAGTAAAGACTCTCTTCTCTCTCGTGAAGTCTGTGTCATCTCAGATGCGCTTAACCATCGGAGTATTATCGATGGAGTAAGAGCAGCGAGTATCGATAAAGAGCAAAAATTTATCTATAAACATCTTGATTTTGAAGATTTGAAAAGAGTACTTGAGGAGAATAAGACTACATTTAAAAGAGCTGTAGTCGTTACTGATGGTATCTTCAGTATGATCGGAGAGGCAGCAGATCTGAAAGCTCTCAGATTAATTACAGATGAATATAATGATATCTATGAACAAGGTGTGCTTCTCGTCGTCGATGATAGTCATGGGGTAGCTGCCTTTGGAGAAAGCGGGAGAGGTACTGAGGAAGTCAGTGATGCGCAAGCAGACTTACTCGTGGGGACATTTGGCAAAGGATTTGGCAGTGATGGAGGGTACGTAGTGGGAAGTCAGTTGATGATAGATTACTTGCGTGAGTCTGCAGCTACTTATATTTACTCTAACTCGATTTCTCCATCTGTTGCAGGTGCTGCTCTTGCCTCGATAAATTATGTATCTTCCCCAGATGGGCAAAACCTCCTGAAAAAACTTGAAGAGGACAAAAAATACCTCAAGACACAGATGCTAGAGGCAGGCCTCAAATTTGCTGCAGACTCAAATCATCCTATCCAGCCATTACTGGTAGGAGATACATTAAAAGCTAAAGAACTCCGAAACAAATTGTTTGAAATGGGAGTTCTAGTTACTAATATTACCTATCCTGTTGTGCCTAAAGGAAAAGACGAAATTCGTATTCAGCTGAATGCGTCTCATACTAAAGAAGATATTGACACTCTTGTTAAGAGTGCTGCAAGTGCTGCTAAAGAACTAGGAATTTTGTAAATGCTGATTAAAGCTTAAGCTTCCCTGTTAAGAAAAGGTATATAGCATAAATCCCCGCCCCTATAATAGCGACTGCTCCTAAGATACCAAGGAGTGGGATAACGTAGGTAAGAGCTAAAATAAATATTCCAAATCCTGCTACGATAAGTGCTGCTTTTACAAGCTGCTGTTGGTTAGGCATGTTTATCACCTCCCTCTTTATTCAGAGTATACCTCAAAAAATGAGACATACAATAGCAGAGTTTTGGATTACTGATAGTCCGCAAGGAGGGTATCAATCTTTGCTATAACTTCAGAGGAATCATTAAGGGTTATGAGCTCGGTGCGCAGTTCCCCAGCATTAGGCATATTGGAGATATAACATTTAAAGAACTTTTTAAGGATTGGATAGTGTTTGTCTTTTCCCCAGGTATCTTCAAACAGCTCAATGTGTTCTTTTAATTTAGCAAGCTTTTCTGGAAAAGTAACGGCTTCCCCATGATGAGAAGGATTAAAAAGCCAAGGGTCGTGGAAGATCCCTCTTCCTATCATTATGCCATCTACCTTTGTCTTTGCTATCTTACTGAATGCATCATCACGGGAAATAACATCACCATTTCCGATGACAACTGTTCTTACTTTTTTTTCATCGCGTATTTTCACTGCTTTAGCTATTTCATCCCAATGAGCTGGAACGTTAGACATTTCTTTGGCAGTTCTGCCGTGTACAGTAAGGGCATCAATATTCAAATCAAGCAAAAATCCTAGCCATTCTTCAGTCTGAATGTCTTTAAAGCCTATTCTCGTCTTTACACTTATGGGTAAATCTCCCGCTCCCTCTTGAGCTGCTTGGATAATTTCTTTGGCTAGAGGCTTATTATTAATAAGAGCAGAGCATACTCCTAACTTAACCACATCTTTAACAGGACAGCCCATATTGATATCAATTCCGTCAAATCCCATCTCTGTTAGGAGCTTGCCTGCTTTGAAATAATTTTCCGGCTTAGCACCCCAAATCTGCGCAATAAGCGGGGATTCACCTTTTGTGTATTTCAGTCTTTTAGAAACGTATGAATATCCTTCTGAAAATAATCCATCCACGCTAGTAAACTCTGTAAAAAAGACATCTGGTCTTCCACAAGACGCAACAATGCGACGAAATACAGTGTCAGTGACATCCTCCATTGGTGCTAGAACCAGGAAGGATTTAGGAAGATCTTGCCAAAATGTTTTCATAACCAGTAATTATAGCTAATTCAGTCGGGTTCGTCATTAGATAGACAAAGTTGTTATAATAGTAAACTCTATGAAAAAAGTACTGCTCATACTAGCATTATTCCTAACTTTTATCCCTCGCACTACTGCTTATGCGTTGGAAGATCCTTTCTCACGTCCTAACAATAAATTCGGAATTCATATTCTCTTTGACTCTGAGCTGGATGAAGCAAAAAAACTGGTTAACTCAAATGGAGGTGATTGGGGATATGTTATCGTTCCCCTCCAGGCAGGAGATAAAGATATAGAAAAATGGCAGCAGTTTATGGATAAAGCTCAAGAAAATCATCTGATTCCCATAATACGTTTGGCTACAGAAGGAGACTATTTTAATACGAGTGTATGGAGAAAACCTCAAGAGGAAGATATCTTAGATTTTGCAAATTTCCTTAATTCTCTCACCTGGCCCACCCAAAACCATTATGTGGTGATATTTAATGAG
The DNA here is from genome assembly GCA_964515545.1 of uncultured Gammaproteobacteria bacterium. Lineage (GTDB taxonomy): Bacteria > Patescibacteriota > Microgenomatia > Levybacterales > UBA12049 > JACROF01. Next base: position 278,165 of record CAZERI010000002.1, on the reverse strand, counting down.
ATAAATAGAGGTGATGAATGGGGTGGAGAGTTAGATCCTGGATATTACGCTCAGCTTCTTAGTTATGCAGTGACTGTCTTTAAATCCTTAAACTCTGACTTTTTCATTATCAGCGGAGGTTTGGATAATGCAGCTCCCAATCAGGGAACTGAATTTATGAATGAGTATACTTTTATGCGCGAGATGGATAAAGCAGTGCCTGGAATATTTAATCAAGTAGACGGGTTTGCGAGCCACTCTTATCCAAATCCAGGATTTTCTCAGCCTCCATCAGTAAAAACTGATAAAAGTATCTCTAGTTTTTCCTATGAACGGGATCTCCTCTCCCAGCTTACCCTAAAAAAACTGCCTATTTTTATTACAGAAACCGGCTGGTCCAGTCAGAAAGTAAGTGATGATGATCGTGCCAAATATTATAAGGAAGCTTTCCAATCTGTCTGGAATGATTCCCAAATTGTGGCTGTTACTCCATTTGTCCTGAGGGCAAGCGGACCTTTTGATCAGTTTACTTTTATCAAAGGTGATTCGACGTACACGAAGCAATATGAAGCCATTAAAGAAATCACAAAAACTAAAGGCTCTCCTTCGCTTACCAAGACAGTCCTGGCTGCTGCAAGTTATCTTGAATCTGCCCCAGCTGAGAAGTCCTTTTCTGACAAATCAGATGAGGGAAAAACTAACCCAGCCCAGCTTTCTAAGATGCTGAGGGCGACTTTTAAGTGGGTAATGAAGTTATGATCTGTTGTTAAGAAAGATTTTTGGGAGTATAAAGGAGAACAATGATAACAATTATTCATGGTGATGATTTAGCCTCATCTCGAAATTTTCTCAATGAAGTAAGACAGAAAAGATCTGAAGCTGTACTACTAAATGGTGAGGAGCTGACAGTAACTGATCTTCTCCAAATTATAGACGGTGGAGGGCTATTTACTACAGAAAAGACAATACTGATCGAAAATTTTTATTCCAAAAAAAAGGCTGTAAAAGAATTTGAGGCATTAACTTCAATTCTGAAAGATAAGACTCTCGAGTATGAAATAGTCCTTTGGGAAGGAAAAGAACTGGACAAAAAATCACTTTCTCTTTTTAAGCATGCAACAGTTAAGACATACAAGCTGCCTCAGACACTTTTTCTTTTTCTTGATTCGCTTAAGCCCAAACATGGGGGGAAGCTTGTCCTCCTTTATCATAAAGTAATTGCGACAGTTGATACTGAAATGGTATTTTTTATGCTTATCCGCCAAGTACGTCTTCTGTTGGCACTTTATGAGAAAGGTACAGACCAAATAGATGAAGTAAAAAGGCTTGCACCTTGGCAGATGAATAAGCTACAAAAGCAGGCTGCTCTTTTTACTAAAGAAGAACTTATCACTCTTCATACTAAGCTCTACACCCTTGATAATGGGCTTAAAACCGGTCAATTATCCGTTCCTTTGACAATTGCGCTTGACATTTTGCTCATCGATATCTAATATTTTGACATGGGATTAGATCCTAAGATCTTTAAGGCATACGACATCCGCGGTATTTACCCCACAGATATTGACGAAGCAAAAGCTGCTCAGATTGCTAAGGCTATATATAAGTTCTTTCAAGAAAAACTTAAGAAAGAAGAAGTTACTGTTGCTTTGGGATGGGATATGCGAACTTCAAGCCCAAGTATTGTTGAGAGTGTTAGAAAAGCTCTTCTTGATGCTGGAGCGCATGTAGTCAATTTAGGATTGGTTTCAACTCCTACTTTTTACTTTGCTGTTTCCCATTTCAGCTATGAGACGGGAATTACCATTACTGCATCACACAACCCTAAAGAATATAACGGAATGAAGTACGTTATTAATACTCCGCAGGGACTTCTTAAAATTGGAAAGCCTACCGGCATGGAAGACGTTAAGAAGATGGCATTGGAAGGCGTGGACTTGCCTCAAAAAGAAGGCACACAAGAAGATGCTCCAGAGCTAACAACGCTAGAAGTAGATAACGCACTTAAGCTTTTAGAGAATCCTCAATTAGCTAGGTTCAAAATAGTAGCAGACCCTGCAAATGCCATGGGAATTGCTTATCTTAATGCGCTTGAGAAGAAAGTCCCAGTTGATCTCATTAAGATGAATTTTGAACTAGATGGTACCTTCCCTATTCACCAGCCTGATCCGATGCAGCCTAAAAACCTCGAAGACGCTCAGAAAAAAGTTATCGAAACTGGAGCCGATCTGGGACTTGTCCCAGATGGTGATGGTGATCGTCTATTTATCCTAGATGAGAAAGGTCAAGTCGTCTCTCCTTCAGTAATTACTAGCATGATTGCAAAGGAGTTATTTAAAGAGTTCCCCAATAGTAAGGTAGTCGTCGACGTGAAGTATATTTACAACGCCAAAAAGAATATTGAAGCTATGGGTGGAGAGGTATTGCCATCCAAGACTGGGCATGCTTTCATTACCGAACTGATGACCAAAACTGGAGCACTCATGGCTGGTGAAGCTTCCGCACATTATTACTACCGAGCAACGGGAAATGCGGAGTCTCAAGTAATTACTATCATTGCACTACTTAAAATTCTCACTGAGGAGAAAAAACCTCTATCTGAAGTTGCAAAAGAATTCCAAAAGAGTTTTGAGTCAGGAGAAATCAATTTTGAAGTCAGCAATGCTCAGGAAGTTATGGATCAAATAAAAGAAAAATACAGTGATGGTGAATTTTCTGACCTTGATGGAGTTATTATTTCTTACCCAGAATGGAAGATGAGCCTGAGGACGTCTAATACAGAGCCACTTCTTCGATTTAATTTAGAGGCATGGACTAAGGAAACGATGGAAGCAAAACGAGATGAAGTAATCGCTCTTATTAAATCAGTCGCGAAAGAAGAGACTCAAACGAATAGTCACTAATCTATGTCCTCTCCCCTTAAGTCCCATGAATTACGTGTTGCAATAGAAGCAGCTAAAGCAGGGGCTCAAGAAGCTCTTGAGTATTACGACAAAGGCATCGAAACAAAGTTTAAGGCGGACAAAACTGTCGTAACAGAAGCTGACGTGGCGTCTGAGAAAATTATTATTCAACATATAAAAAAAGAGTTCCCTGATGCTCATTTTCTCGCTGAAGAAAGCGGCGGAGAAGTCCATGATGATTCATTTTGGATTATTGACCCAATTGATGGGACTAGAAGCTTTAGCCGGGGAATTCCTACGTGGAATGTGCTTATCGCATATTGTCAAAATCGTGAGGTAAAAGTAGGGGTAAGTTACTTCCCGCTTATGGGTGGTGTCTTATATGCGGAAAAAGGTAAAGGCGCATACTTCAATGACGATCAGATTTCTGTATCAAAGACAGATCAGCTCAGTAAGTCTTATTCTGCACTTGGTAGTCCCAAGTATTTTGAACACAAGCAGGTCATTTTAGACTTGGTAGATGCCAGTGCTACATTAAGAATGCATGATTTAACTTACTCGACTTTTCTTCTATCACAAGGTAAGATCGATGCTCTTGTGGATAGGTATGGTAAGACGTGGGATTGTGCTCCCTTTAAAGTGATCATAGAAGAAGCTGGAGGACGAATGACACGATTAGACGGATCTGAGTGGGAATTAGATGGTCGTGATGGGAGTATTATCACAAACGGATTACTTCATGATGAGGTACTTGCTATTGTAAAGAAATATTACTAATATTAATCAATATTCATGGCAATTGATTTAAATAACATCGATAAATCTAACTTCAAACTCACTCCCTACGTCAAAAAAGTAGAAAAACCTTGGGGCTATGAACTTCACTGGGTACCTGAAGGAATGCCATATATGGGTAAATTGATGCATATCAATAAGGGCCATAGGCTTTCTCTTCAAATCCATGATACTAAGCAGGAAAGCTATTGGTTGGTAAATGGTGAATGTGATTTGATCAATGAAGATGTAGAAGGCCAACTCCAAACAACACATATGGAAAAGGGTGTTGGCTATACCATGATCGTTGGACAAAAGCATCGACATCAGGCTGTAACTGACTGTGATGTTATCGAAGTATCTACGCCTGAAGCTGGAACTACTCTACGCCTTGAGGATGATTACAAAAGACCAGATGAGACTCCAGAGCAGCGAAAATTAGAACGCGGAGAATAGTCTGAGTCTTGTCAGGATTTACTAACAGTACTCTGCTAAAGTAGCTCATATGCAAAACGTTAACGACCTACAAGAAATCAAAAAGATTGACCCGCAGGATACCTACTCCTCTACTGATATGCTGGTACAGCAATGCAAAGCAGCCTGGTTTGAGGTAAATGCAATTCCTATGGATTTTGACGCCTCTCATGTCAAAAATATCGTTTTTTGCGGTATGGGAGCATCAATTTATGGAGCATTGGTTACGAAGGCGCTTCTTGGACTTGAAATGCAGTACCCCAGTGAAGTAGTAACAGATTATCACCTTCCCGCCTATGTCGACAAGAATTCGCTGGTAGTATTAACTTCATACTCAGGAACCACAGAAGAAGTTCTGTCATGTGCTGAAGAGGCAAAAGCAAAGGGTGCTCATATGCTGGTCCTCACTCGAGGAGGACAGTTAGCTGAATTTGCCAAAGCTAATAACATCCCTGCCTATATCTTTGACGGCAAGTTGAACCCATCTAGTGTACCTCGCCTTGGAAATGGGTATTCAATTCTTGGTCTTATCGGCCTCCTTAATAAAGCAAAGATAATTGATATTGAAGATAAAGAAATAGAAAATGCGATAACCCGCCTTGAGGAGAAGCTGCCTGAGATTAAAGGACAAGCGTTGCGGGAATTTGAGACATTTCAGGATAAAATACCAGTCATTTTTGCAGCCGAACACTTATCAGGCAACGCACAGATCTTACGAAATCAATTCAATGAAACAAGTAAAGCATTTTCATGTTATTACTTAGTTCCTGATCTTAACCATCATTTAATGGAAGGATTACAGTTCCCGACAGAGCATAACTTGCATTTCTTGATCCTTAATTCTCCTAATTACAGCCCTAAGATAAAAAAGCGTATGGAATTAACTATGGATGTGGTTAAACAAAATAATCATGCACTTCATGAATTTATGACATCAGGACAGACAATTTATGACGATTTCTTAGAGACGCTCTCCTATGGCAGCTACATCACTCTCTTTCTGGCTCTCAGATATGACCAGAATCCTGCAGTCAATCCATGGGTTGATTGGTTCAAAGCTGAACTGAAAAATAGTTGATTGATCGAAAATCTATATTCCCCTCAACCTCTTGCTATTTTATCTACTGGTAGCTCATAATAAAGCTAATGCCTAAAGATAATTCTCTTGTTTTGTGGTTTAAAGATGTCGATAAAGAAGACATCCCTCTTGTCGGCGGGAAAGGTGCAAATTTAGGAGAAATGACCCAGTCCCACTTCCCTGTCCCCAATGGATTTATAGTTACTGCACATGCTTATTTTAAATTTATTAAGGAAAATAACCTGTCAAGTAAGATTAATCACCTCTTAGGAACAATTAACTACGATAAGCCTGACTCTCTCCAGCAAGTATCATCCCACATCAAAAAACTTATTATGGGAGAAAGAATGAGTGATGAACTAGTAGCCGAGATTTTTAAAGCCTACACTACACTAAGTGGCCCTATAGGGGATGCGCTCGTAGCTGTAAGATCGAGTGCTACTGCTGAGGATCTGCCAGGAGCATCATTTGCAGGACAGCAAGAGACTTATCTTAATGTCCATGGGGACAGTAATTTAATTCTTAAAATTAGAGATGCATGGGCATCACTTTTCGATGCTCGAGCCATCTTCTATCGTCACGAGCAAAAATTTGATCATTTTAGAATAGGAATTGCAATTGTCGTTCAAAAAATGGTGGAGTCTGAGATGTCTGGAATTATGTTCACAGCAGATCCAGTTACCAATGACAAATCGAAAATTGTTATTGAGGCTATTTACGGACTTGGAGAATTAATCGTCGGAGGAGTCGTCACTCCCGATCACTATGAGGTAAATAAGGAAGATCTGCACATCCTCAAGCGTCAAGTCGTCCATCAGAAGATAAAGCTAACAAAAGTAAAAGGGAAAGATGTAGAAGTAAAAGTCACGGAAAAAGACGGGAAGAAGCAAAAAATTAGCGATAATGTGATCATGGAGCTGGCTGCTCTTGGGCGAAAATTGGAAAGGCATTACTACCATCCTCAGGATGTGGAGTGGGCTGTAATAGATGGTATACCGCATATAGTACAGACTCGCCCTATTACTACTATCTCAACAAAAAAAGTGGAGATCTCTACTGAAGATACTAAGCATCTTCCCCTTCTGACAAAAGGAGCACCTGCCTCGCCTGGTATTGCTTCAGGTCCGGTAAAAATAATTAAAACAATTCATGATCTGCAGAAAATGGTACCAGGAGATGTCATGGTAGCCCCTCAAACAAATCCTGATTTCGTTCCTGGCATGAAAAAAGCTGTGGCGATTATTACTGATAAAGGAGGAAGGACTTCTCATGCTGCAATTGTATCGCGTGAGCTAGGAATACCTGCTGTAGTCGGCACAGACAATGCAACGGAAATTCTTAAAGAAGGTATGGTAATTACCATAAATGGTGGTGTAGGAGAAGTCTATAAGGGAGGACTTGCAAAATCTGCACCTGTGACAGAATCTGTCATTACTACTGAACATCTTAAAACCGCTACAAAAGTATATGTAAATTTAGCTCAGCCTGATTTAGCAGAAAAAGTGGCTGGACAATATGTAGATGGGGTTGGCTTGTTAAGAGCTGAATTTATCATGGCTGGAATTGGAACCCACCCTAAAAAACTTATTCATGATGGTAAAAAAGAAGTTTTTGTTACTGCTTTAGCTGAAGCGCTCGAGAAGTTTTGTAGTGCCTTCAATCCGCGACCTGTAATTTATAGAGCATCTGATTTTAAAACAAATGAATATCGTGGACTTGTAGGTGGGAAAGAATATGAACCTGTAGAACCAAATCCAATGCTTGGCTATCGCGGAGCTTTTCGTTATATGCACGATCCCGAAGTCTTCAAACTTGAGCTTGAAGCAATAAAGATAGTCAGGAATAAGAAGAATCTTAAGAATCTCTCTCTTATGATTCCTTTTGTCAGGACGGTAAGGGAGCTGCGAGAGGTTAAGAAAATTTTAACAAAAAATGATCTTCACCGCTCCCCGACTTTTCATCTTTTAATGATGGTAGAAATTCCTTCAAATGTGATACTTCTTGATAAATTTATAGAAGAAGGAATCGATGGAATCTCTATTGGCTCAAATGATTTAACTATGCTTATTTTAGGGACAGATCGGGATAATAGCGAAGTAGCGTCTGAGTATGATGAGCAAAATGAAGCAGTACTCTGGGCGCTTGAGCATGCTGTAAAAACAGCCCACAAGCATGGTATTACTTCAGGTATTTGCGGGCAAGCTCCATCTCTCTATCCCGACTTAGTAGATAAATTAGTGAGCTGGGGAATCACAAGTATCTCTGTCTCTCCTGATGTAGTAGATAGCGTTCGTAAAACTGTGGCTCAGGCAGAAAAAAAATTACTCAAGTAAAGTAAGTTGTATTTTTACTTTTCCATTTTATATTCAAAGGTATGGCTAAAATTAGACAAATTACAGCTCGTGAAGTCCTCGACTCCCGAGGTGTCCCAACAGTTGAAGCACGAGTTATCCTAGATGATGGAAATACTTCTGCTGCTTCCTCTCCTAGTGGTACTTCAAAAAGTTCGTATGAGGCTTTTGAACTTCGAGATAATGATCCATCACGATATGAAGGAATGGGTGTCAGGAATGCAGTGGAGACAATAACCCATATAATTGCTCCCCAGCTTGTTGGAATTGAAGCCACTAATCAACAGCTTGTGGATAGAACGCTTATTGAGCTAGATGGAACAAAGACTAAATCTAAATTAGGTGGTAATTCTATTTACTGTGTTTCTAAGGCAGTGGCACGAGTGGCAGCAAAGAGCAGCTATCAACCGCTTTTTTTGTATTTAAGAAATTATCTCTCAAAAGAAAATCTTCCTCTTAAAATACCCACTCCTGCAATGAGCCTTATTAATGGGGGAAGTCATGCAGGAAATAATGTCGATTTTCAGGAATTCTTAGTTATTCCTGCTACCTATCAGTCTTTTTCAAGTGCATTAGAGATGGGAGTTGCTGTATATCATAATATTCGTTCACAGCTAGAAAAGAACCACCAAATTACAACCATTGGTGATGAAGGAGGTTTTGCTCCTGTTTTTGAAAAAAATGAAGATGTATTTGAACTTATTGCTCAGGCAGTCTCAAGTGCCAGCTGGAGGTTAGGATATGATATTTTTATAGGATTGGATGCTGCAGCTAAAAATTTCTATAAAGAAAAATTCTATAAAATTAAAGATAAATCAACTTCGATGAAATCTGATGAACTTATCACCCTTTATGAAGAACTCATTAAGAAATATCATATTCTTTATCTAGAAGATCCGATGGCTGAGGATGATTGGGAGGGTTGGTCCGCTATCCTACCTCGGCTTAGCCAAAGATCGCTTATCGTAGGTGATGACTTAACTGCTACCAATCCTTATCGTCTCCAGATGGCTCTGAATAAGGGAGCTATTAATGGAGTGGTTATTAAACCTAACCAGATCGGTACTGTGATGGAGGCTTTGGCTGTCGTTGAGATAGCTCGCCACGCTAATCAAAAAATTATTGTTTCTCATAGAAGCGGAGAGACAAACGATGACTTTATCGCTGACTTCTCAGTAGCTGTAGCAGCTGATTATGTAAAATTTGGCGGACCTGCTAGAGGGGAACGTGTCTCTAAATATAACCGACTGCTTCAGATAGAATCCCAAATACAAGAAGCTGCTTCTGGGCAGACTCCTACTAGTGTGCCGGAATAAAATTTGGTAAGGTAATAATATGAGTGATTTTGATTGGCAAGATAAAGCAAAAAATCTCGAATGGTTTAATGACACCACACTCAACATGGCTTTAACAGTCATGGATCGTCACCTTACAGATGGCTTGGGAAGCAAAAAGGCTTTGATTATAGAAGATGATAATGGCCAGGTTTCTGAATTTACCTACGAACAAATTGTAAAACAGTCAAATAAAGTTGCTAATTTCCTCTCAGATAATGTTATTAATAAGCAAGATCGTGTCTTTCTTTTCCTCCCTAGAATACCTGAGCTTTATATTAATTTCTTAGGAATAGTCAAAACAGGTGCAATCGCAGGCACTATGTTCTCAGCTTTTGGGTCGGATGCTATTAAAGATAGACTGGGAAATTCAAAAGCAAAAGCTGTTTTTACAACAAAGGAATTAGCAGAAAGGATCCACTCTGTAAAAGATGAATTGCCTGATTTGGAGCATATTTTTATAGTCGATGACCCTAACTATCAAAAAGAACTTTCTGCCTGCTCTGATATGTATTCAATGGCTCATACAAAACCTGAAGATTATGCTTTTATGCTCTACACCTCAGGGACTACAGGGCATCCCAAAGGAATTATGCACTCACATTATTCTTTAGTTCAGCAGATAGAAAGTGCTAAGTTATGCTTAGATCTTAAAGAGGAGGATGTCTATTGGTGTACTGCCGATCCGGGGTGGGTTACTGGTATTGTCTATGGTATTTTGACTCCGTTTGCACTTGGCGTTACTTCATTTGTCCATAATGGACGTTTTGATCCTGAAAAATGGTATTCTCTTCTTCAAAAATACAAGATAAATGTCTGGTATACGGCCCCTACTGCTATTAGAATGTTAATGGCAAAAGGTGAAGATCTTCTTAAGAAATTTGATCTTTCAAGCCTCCGTTACCTCGCCTCAGTCGGCGAGCCTCTTAATCCTGAACCCCTTCTCTGGAGCCAAAAAGTTTTTGGCGGGAAATATTTTCATGACACATGGTGGCAGACCGAGACAGGTTCGATAATGATTGCTAATTATCCTGGATTTGATCTTAAGCCTGGATCTATGGGGAAGCCACTTCCGTGGATGGAAGCAGAAATTATAGACGACCAGGGCAATCCAGTACCTGATGGACAGGAAGGTAACTTAGCGCTTAAGCCGTCATGGCCGTCTCTAATGCGTACAGTCTGGCAGAACCAGGAAAAATATGATTCCTATTTCCTGAATGGCTGGTACATCTCAGGAGACAAAGCAAAAAAGGACCAGGATGGTTATTACTGGTTTATCGGACGGGCAGATGATGTTATTAAGACCAGCGGAGAAAGAGTCGGTCCTTTCGAGGTAGAGTCGGCACTTATTTCATATCCTGATGTTGTTGAGGCGGGAGTTATCGGAAAACCTGATGAAGTACGAGGAGAAATTATTAAAGCTTTTGTAGTACTTAAAGATGGAGTTGAAGGAACAGATGAACTTAAAGAAAAGCTTCAAGAGCACGTTAAAGAACATTTAGCAGGACATGCCTACCCTCGTGAGATAGAATTTATCGATAAATTGCCTAAGACCCGAAGCGGGAAGATTATGCGCAGAATTCTAAAGGCGAAAGAACTCGGCCAGCCAATCGGAGACACATCGACTCTTGAAGATTATTGATTTTAGGCTCTCTCCCCTATCCACCAGCGCTTAACAGCGCCTATTGAGACAGTAGATAAGAAATAACCCAGTGTGGGAACTACAGCATTAATAAGAGGCTTATCGACTTGAATAACGGTAAAAACAAGTACCATGACAAAGTAGGTCAGGACTATAATAGACAGACGACGGATGCTACTTGTCTCCCAGGCTTTCTCTTTTTCTACCCTTTTATTTCTCTCATGTATTTTCGCAAGCTCAAATTTCAATTGTTCTAGCTCACTCATAACTCTAGTATATCACTCATCTAGGTTAGTGTTTAAAAGCAGGACAAATTCTCCTCTAGGAGGTGTCGTTTTAAAATGCTCCAGGGACTTTGATATCTTCTCTCTTCGCACTTCTTGAAAAGTCTTAGTCATCTCCCGGCATACTACTAGGTGAATATCGCCAAAGACTTGCTGAAGCTCTTCTAGTGTCGTAAGTAGACGATGTGGAGCCTCAAAAAAGACCATCGTAGAAGCAATATTCTTCTGAGATTCTCTAGCTTTTTCGAAAAATTTCATTCTGTGCCCTCCCTTACGAGGAGGATAACCTAAAAAGAGAAATTTATCTGTAGGTAATCCTGATAAAGTAAGCGCCAATGTAACAGAGGAAGGGCCTGGGAGTGACTCTAGATCGATTCCTTCCCGCAGACATTCATTAATAAGTCTATATCCCGGATCTGATATAAGAGGAGTCCCTGCATCAGAAACCAAAGCGATATCAAGGCCATTTTTAAGTGCAGTGATTACTTCCGGCAGGCGTCTTACTTCATTTTCTTCATAAAGTGAGAGTAATCGCTGAGAACGTTCTCCAGTCTTTGTCACAGCAAAGTCAGGATAGCGCTTAGATAACTCTTTAAGTAGTAATCCTGTCTTACGAGTATCTTCACAAGCAATCCCATCCACTGCAAAAAGTGTCTTGATCGCTCGAATGGTAATATCTTCTAAGTTACCAAGCGGAGTCGGCACTATATAGAGTTTCCCCATCATACTTCTACTCCTAGTTTCTGAAGATCCTGTAATAATATATCTTTATTTTTAAAGAGAATTCCATGGATGCCAACATTATTTGCTCCCTCTACATTTTCAGGGAGATCATCTACAAACAAGGCTTCGTCCGGTTTAACATGTAATATCTGTAAAGCTAGCTCGTAGATTTCTCTCTCAGGCTTTCTAAAACCTACTTCATTAGAGAGGATAAATTCATCAAATCCTTCAAAACTTTTGGAGTTCCTGATTATCTCAGCATGAGGTGCAATAGTATTGGAAATTATTCCTATTTTTAACCCACTTTTCTGTAGCTTGTATGGAATCTTTACCATTTCTTCATCAACAGTGAACCTCCTTTTAAACTGCCTTTGAAGGAGAGATTCTAAGGGTAATCTTCCTTCAGCCTTAGTATCTTTGATAAAACCATCCCAAAATTCCTTCTCAGTGATCTTTCCTATTTCTAAAACATCCATATATTTCTGCCAGTATTCACCTCGCTGTTCCTCGGTAATATGAAGTGTCTGATCAACATCTTCAAAAAGAGGAAGATTGGTCCAACGGAGGAGGACATTTCCTATATCAAAAATAGCAGCTTTAATCATGGTGAGATTATAGCAGAGAACTATATATTTTGAGCAAATTGAGGACCTGCTTCAAGGATAGAACGATCAACCCTGCCGGAATATAGTTGTGCATTAGCAGTAAAATCTGAAGCCAACTTCCTAGCTTCGTCTCTATAATCCGCCACATTATCCCAATAATTTTCTGCTCTGAGGGCTTCTTGGGGTACGTTTTTAATATGTTCTGGAACAATAAAGCCTAGACTGTCACGGACTGCTCCATCTACTTCTCCCTTAAGTACGGCATCAACAATACTCCTCGTATGTTCGATGCTCATCCGTTCATTATTATTTACTCCTCCAGGCCAGCCTGTATTTACCATCCAGACATTTGGATTATGACGGCCTATTTTTTCTAAAAGAAGCTCCATATATTTTTCAGGAGACAATGGTAAAAATGGACTGCCAAAGCAGGCCGAAAAAGTAGACTCAGGCTTAGTTACTCCCCTCTCCGTACCTGCAACTTTTGAAGTATAGCCTGACAAGAAATAGTACCCTGCCTGTTCTGGTGTGAGAATTGCCACAGGCGGAATAACTCCTGATGCATCAGCAGTAAGAAAAATAATATTCTCCGGATGTCCTCCCATACCATCAGCTTTTACATTATCAAGCTGCGAAAGTGTGAAAGCTCCTCGCATATTTTCCTCACCTTGCGAATAAACAGGATTAAGATATAAATCAAATGTGCCATTCTCACTAATACCGCCTCTCTGACGGCTTGCTTTATAAATTCCTGGCTCACTATCCTCAGAGAGCTTGATTAGCTTAGCATAAGATCCATTTTCAAAGTTAAACACTCCATTATCAGACCATCCATGCTCATCATCACCTATAAGTAGTCGAGCAGGATCCATGGAGAGTGTCGTCTTACCAGTTCCGGATAACCCAAAGAATAATGCAACATCTCCTTCTTCTCCAACATTTGCTGAACAATGCATTGTAGCTACTCCCTGGAGAGGCAACTCATAGTTCATGGCTCCAAACATCCGTTTTTTAATTTCTCCTAAGTAAGGTGTCCCAGCAATAAGCATCTTTCGATCTTCAAACGAAGTAACTACTCCAACATTGGATCTAACTCCGTCTTCTCTGCCTCTCAGCTGCATTGAGGGGACATGTAAAATGGTATATGGAAGGGCTGAAGGTGAATCTTCCCCTTCAAATCGGGGCAAAAACATGGTATTAGCAAAAAGAGCAGCCGATGCCTTTTCTGTTTTTAAGGTGACGGGGATATTGTACTGAGAATCTGCTCCCACTGATCTGTCCTGAACATACATTCTATCGCTTTTTTCAAGATGATTATTTGCTTCATTAAAAAGCGCCTCAAACCTGTCTTTGTCCAGAGGCTGATTGACTTCTCCATAGTCAATGCCATCTAATCCATCCACGACAAAACTATCTTTAGGAGACCTGCCGGTATAGGGTCGAGTGTCAATATCAATAACGCCTGTTGTTAATTCACGTCCTTCATTTCTCCTAACTGCCTGTTCAAAAAGAAAAGCACTGCTCATGTTGCGATAAGAAGATCGAGAAGGTGATGAGGATTCAGAAGTTCTTTCTTTTAGCACAATATCTTTAAGTCTAACAAGAATAGACTATGGATACAGGATAATTAACTGACATATTGCTGACAATAATTAGGAATACCTGCGAACAAGCCCCACAACTCTCCCCTGGATCTTAAGCGAGTTAGGATAGATGGGGTCCATGCGAGAATTCGCTGGTTTAAGGATGACTCTGCCGTCTTCTTTGTAAAACTTTTTAAGTGTCGCTAAATTGTCATCAACGAGTGCCACCACAATCTCTCCATTTATAGCTGTGTTTACTTTTTCGATAACTACGAAGTCTCCATCAAGTATTCCTTCTTCAATCATAGACTCTCCTTTAACCTGCAGGACATATGAGGTATTCTTGCCAGAAAGCATAGAAGCAGATATTTGAAATGTAGCATTAGGATCAGTATGTGGCTCCAGTGGTTGCCCTGCTGCAATAAAGCCCATTAAAGGAAGCTCAACTGAAGGCTGAATTTCTTTGGCTATTAATGGGACTGCGCTTTCGTCTTTAATCTTAAGAACTCGTGCATTACCATCATCTTTTTGAATGTAGCCTTTATCAACGAGGTTGCGGATAATTGCATGAATAGTAGAGACGCTTCTATGGCCTGTAGCATCGGCCATCTCTCGAAGAGTAGGAGAATAACCGTTCTTATTTTGGAATTGAGCTAAAAATGTAAGAAGCTCTCTTTCTTTTCTATATAAAACACCTGGCATACAGTTGAGCAGTTTTCTTTTAGAGGGCAGAAAACTGTATGAATAAAATATACGAGTTTTCGTATATTTTTGTCAATAAGACGTACTGTTATTGTCTATATCAAACCGCATTTGTCATTTTATATGTTAGAATACTGACATGGATTTTCAGCTTATTTCTGACTTTAAACCTACTGGCGATCAGCCAGAGGCAATTAAGATGCTCTCTTCAGGATTATCTGAAGGCAAAAAAAATCAAGTACTGCTCGGCGTAACTGGAAGCGGTAAAACGTTTTCCATGGCAAATGTTATTCAAAAAGTAAAGAAACCAACTCTTGTTATTTCTCATAACAAGACACTTGCTGCTCAGTTGTATCAGGAATTCAGAGACTTTTTCCCCAATAATGCAGTCTCCTACTTTGTTTCTTATTATGATTACTACCAGCCAGAGGCATATGTACCAAGCAGTGATACGTATATAGAGAAAGAAGCAGAAATTAATGAAGAAATAGATAAGCTTCGCCTCTCAACTACTACTCATCTCCTTACTCGGAGTGATGTCATCGTAGTAGCCTCTGTATCATGTATCTATAATCTTGGATCACCTGTTGAATACGGGAAATTTGTCTTAGAATTAATGCCCGGGCAAAAAATTTCACAGCGGGATATATTGGTACGTCTCGCTGATCTCCAATATGATCGGAATGATTATGAGTTTAGGAGAGGAAATTTTAGAGTAAGAGGCGGAACTATAGAACTCCTTCCTGCATATATGGATACAGGAATTCGGATAGAACTAGGAGTTGATTCTGTCCAAAGTATTACGGAATTTGATCCTCTTACAGGGGAAGTACTTCAGGTATACCCAAAGATTATGATCTACCCTGCCAAGCATTATATGACAGATCCTAAGACTTATGATAATGCTTTTAAGCAAATTAATGCAGACTTGGAGAAGCATGTTGCTAAGTTAAAATCTGAAAATAAACTAATTGAGGCTCAACGTATCCAACAGCGGACAACTTATGACTTAGAAATGATTCGAGAAGTAGGTTATGTTAATGGGATAGAGAATTATTCTATTTATTTTGACGGCAGAAAACCAGGAGACCCGCCTTATACACTCATTGACTACTTCGACCATAATACAAAAGATTGGCTTTTAGTAGTCGATGAGTCACATATCACACTTCCCCAGATTAGAGGCATGTATAACGGAGATCGTTCCCGCAAAGAAACACTTATTGATTATGGCTTCCGTCTTCCCTCTGCCTTAGACAATAGACCGCTCAGATTTGAAGAATTTATGAGGCATGTTAACCAAGCTGTCTATGTCTCAGCTACCCCTGAAGAGTATGAAATGTCACTTGCGAAAGAAGACGATGGAGTTGTGGAGCAATTAATCCGTCCTACAGGAATTGTAGATCCACAAGTAACAGTTAAGCCAACAGAGGGACAAATTCCTGATTTAATGGAAGAAATTAAAAAACGAGTTGAGAGGAAACAGCGTGTCTTGGTAACTACTCTTACAAAACGAATGGCTGAGGAGTTATCCTCGTACCTGGAAGAACACCAGATTAAAGTAGCATATCTCCATTCAGATATCGTAACTCTTGAAAGGCAAGATATTTTAGATAGTCTGCGTTTAGGAGAAGTGGATGTCTTGGTCGGAATCAATCTGCTCCGTGAAGGTCTGGATCTTCCAGAAGTAACCTTAGTAGCCATACTGGATGCTGACAAAGAAGGATTTTTACGAAGTAGGACATCCCTTATTCAGACTATGGGAAGAGCAGCACGAAATATAGATAGTGAAGTTATCATGTATGCGGATCACGTCACGAAGTCTATGAAAGCTGCTATCGAGGAGGTAGAAAGACGACGTGAAATCCAGCTAACTTATAATAAGAAGCACAAAATTACTCCTAAGAATATTGATAAGGCAATTAGAGCAAGACTTATTGAAAAGCAGCAGGAGAAAGAAGATAACAAGCCATCAATAGACTTTCTGCTTAAAATGGGTAAAAAAGAAGTTTTACTTCCTGATGAAAGAGAAGATTTAATAAAGAGACTCCGGAAAGAAATGAAAGCAGCAGCTGAAGGGCTAGACTTTGAGACAGCTACTCTTCTGCGGGATCAGATTAGAACGCTCCAAGGAAAATAATTATAATCTTCTAAGCAGCTCTCCAAAATTATCTGTCAATGACATGAGTTCTCTGCGGGAAAGCCATAATTCATAGATATCCTTGACTTGATGACCTTCATACTCGGAATCATAGAACTCCTGACGGAAGCTGACTATTCTACTTTTCATTCTTGGTTGGTTTTTATAAAGTGATAATGAACTATCAGGTAATCCTATACTTTTAGCAAAAGAAGGTCTTACAATATCTGAAATCCCATGAAATGCGACAATTCCTTGTACTTCTGATTCATTACTCTCGCAATCTTCAGCTAAATTACATAAGCCCTCCACTGCTTCTCTCGCAAAACTTCTGGCATGAGCAATATCTGAGTCTCCCTGGTACATGAGAGGATTAAGATGAAGATTGCCAATAAAGTTCCCTGGATGTATTGAAGTATTATCTGGTAAACGAAAAGAAGGGCCTATGTATCTATTTTTGATAAGGATCAAATTGTCAGAATAAGTGAGTAAGTCTCCAGCTTGAGTTACCTTCTCGGACGTATCACGAAGCATTTCCATAGATTACACTCTCTCTACGAGGATCATATTGGTAGTACCTGACTGTCCAAAAGGCATACCTGCAGCTATGACAAAATGTTCTCCTTTATGCAACTTAAGAACATGGTTTTTTTCAGCAATCTCTCTGGCCTGGGCTGTCATGTCGTTAAAGTCCTGAGTAGGTTTAATTTCAAAAGGAAAAACTCCCCATGAGAAATTCAGCCTTCTTAGCGTCTCTTTTACAGGAGTTAGAGCTATAATACACTGCGGGGATCTATGACGTGAGATACGCTGTGCTGCTCTTCCCCGATGGGTAAAAGCTACTACTAACCTAGCACCAATTTGGTCTGCCACATGACCGACATTTGCACTTACTGCATTTCCTACTGCCTGTTCATGATCAAATTCTCTCCTCTCAACATAAGGGACTGCGCTCTCTATAATTTGGGCCATCATTTTTACAGTCTCCACAGGAAACTTTCCCATGGCTGATTCTCCTGAAAGCATTACAGCATCTGTTCCATCTAAAATAGCATTTGCCACATCTGTAACTTCAGCGCGGGTTGGAAGCGGATTTGTAGTCATAGACTCAAGCATCTGAGTAGCAGTAATAACAGGCTTAGCATGCTTCAAACAAATATTGATAAGGTTTTTTTGTAGATGAGGAACTTCTGCCATAGGAACAGCAAGCCCTAAATCTCCTCGAGCCACCATCAGTCCGTCTGAAACATTAATTATTTTAGCTACGTTCTCAATAGCCTTCGCTGTCTCAATTTTTGCAATCAGCATGATCTTAGAACCATCCGGGAGAAGTTTTCTCACTGCCTCAATATCTTTCTCAGTTTGAACAAAAGACACGGCTAAAGCATCAACACCCTCTTTAACCATGAGATCTATATCTAATTTATCTTTTTTTGTTAGTCCATGATTTTCCAAAGATAACCCTTGTGCATAAAAGCCTTTAAATGAGACAAGAGGGCCTCCCACAGTGACTCTTGCAACCGCTTTTATTGTGCCCTCCTCGATAACTTCCATACGAATTTTGCCATCGTCTACATAAATCTCAGCGCCTTTTTTGAGCTGTCCGATGATCGTCGGGTAATTAACCGATAGTCTATGGGACGACCCTACAACTGCTTTTTTAACTATCTCAACTTCATCATTATTGTTAAGAACTACCCCATGCTGTACCTTCCCGATTCTAATTTTTGGACCAGCAAGATCTCCCATAATCGTTAATGGTCGTCCGATCTTCCCCTCAACCTTTCTCATATCTGAAACAAGCTTGGCTATCTCATCATAGGGCTGGTGGGAAAGGTTAATTCTATACACATCGACTCCAGCATGTGCTAAAGCAAGTAAGGAGGCATAAGAGTTACTAGCAGGACCAATAGTCGCAACGATTTTTACCTTTTTATTATACATGGCCTATAGAATACCACTTCACCTTAATAAGCGCAAGCATAATACTAGCCAATATTTTTGACTAGCCTAATAGTAGCGTTATTTTTTTCTTTATTCAGGATAACTGCAACTGCATCTAACCGAAGTATCTGAGGAAGCTTTGGATGTCGGACTTGATAAAAAAGAGCAGTTCTTCTTAGTGCTTTCATTTTGTAGTAGGTAATTGCCTCCAAAGGATCACCAAAGGAATCTGAAAAGCGGGTCTTAACCTCGACAAATACTAATTCCTTTGGAGAAAGAGACTCATCAATTGCAATAATGTCAATCTCCCCATTTCTAGTTCTGAAATTACGCTCGACTATTCTATAACCGTTATTCTGAAGGTATTCAATAGCTCTCTCTTCACCTTCTTGACCAAAGATTTTTCTGTATCCAGATGGCATATAGAGAAATCGTAGCGGAAAAAATGAGAAGAAAAAAGAGGAATTTATCTTTTACTTTTGCGAAGGAAGGTAAGACGTGATCTGCGTGGTTTATCTTTAGGAGCTTCTTTTACTTCAACTTTTTCGATATTTGGAGAGCCTATCTGCCAGATCTTCTCCACAGCAACACCTGCTACTTCCTTACGTACTGTAAAGCTTTTATTATCGCCTCTACCTCGAATTTGGATTACAGTCCCTTGGAAGACCTGAATACGAAATTTCTCTCCTTCTTGAATTTTTTGGTGAACACGGACCACATCACCTGGTGCAAAAGAAATGCTAGAAATCATGTGAGTATTATACACAAAAAAGAGGAATTACTCAACACAGAGACAATCTCAAGCTTTTTTATGCTCCTTAGCCATTGCTTGAACAAAAACGGTAAAGAGCGGATGAGGATGAAGAGGTCGGCTCTTATATTCAGGATGTCCTTGAGTTCCTAAGTAAAATGGATGCTTATCTCGAGGTAACTCTACAATCTCAACTAAATTTTCTTTTATAGACCTCGCTGCAATTACTAATCCAGCCTTCTCTAAATCAATAGCGTAATCATTATTAAATTCATAACGGTGACGATGTCTCTCACTAGTTAAGCCATCTTTAGTAATAAGACCACCGTATTTCTCATATGCATCATAAGCCATCGTCCCTTTTTTAACCATTGCTTCCCATCCTCCTAATCTCATTGTTCCGCCGTATGCCCTCTGCTTGATAAGTTCTTTTTGGTTAGGAATAAAATGAATAATCTTGTGAAGAGCTTCTGGCTCATTTTCTTCGGTGTTCGCATTCTCTAAACCTAATACATGTCTTGCATAGGCAACTACAGCAAGCTGCATACCATAACATAACCCAAGATAAGGAATTTTTGCTTCACGAGCATAGTTAGCTGCTGCAATCATACCCTCGGCTCCCCTAACACCCCATCCGATAGGCACAATAATACCATCCGGAGTTCCTACCATCTCTTTAGCATTCTCAGGGGTAATCTTCTCGGCGTCAATCCATCTCGTCTTTACTTCTAGATTCTCGTGAATAGCTGCATGATCAATAGCATCAAAAAGGGCTGCATAGGAATCTCTCAGCTGATACTCACCTGTTCCAAAATATTTACCAATAATTGCTACTTCTAGCGTCATAGTACGAGGAGCCTTAATTTTCTCTACAAATTTAGTCCACGCACTTAAATCAGGTTTATTTGCTGGAAGTCCTAATTTCTCGAGAATACGTCTATCCAGCCCCTGTTCATGGAGAGTAAGCGGAATTTCATATACTGATTCTAAATCTGGGTTTGAAATAATATCTTCTGGATGCATATTACAGAAGAGTGCAAATCTATCTCGTCTGCGCGCATCAAGATACTTTTCTGATCGTGCAATAATAAAATCAGGCTGAATACCCATAGAGTTAAGCATGCGAACAGAGAGCTGAGTAGGTTTAGTCTTAGGCTCACCTAAGTGATTTGGTGTTGGGACATAGCTGACATGGACATGGAGTACATCACCTGGATTTCTAAGAGTCATGATACGAGCAGCCTCATAATAAAGTGCGTTCTGATACTCTCCAACAGTTCCTCCAAGTTCTATAAGAACAATATCTGCATTGTTTTTTTCTCCAACATTCTGGATTCTTGTTGCTACTTCATCAGTAATATGAGGAATTGCTTCAACATCCTCACCTTTATATTCAAATCTTCGCTCTCGATCAATAACAGTCTGGTAGATTTTACCCATCGTTACAAAGTTATTTACTCCCATATCCTGATCAAGGAATTTCTCATAGGAACCGATATCCATGTCAGTTTCGGTTCCGTCTTCACACAAGAATGGATCACCATGTTCTATAGGATTAATTGTTCCGGCATCCAAATTAAGGTAATTTTCAAATTTAATGGGAGCTACTGTATAACCTGATTCTTTAAGAAGGAGAGCTATGGAGGATGCAGTGAGGCCTTTTCCGATGCCTGAGATGACTCCACCGGAGACAAAGATGTATTTCAATTTAGTTGTATTAGATTTACTACGGGGCACGATTAATAATAACAAACGAATAAATGCAAAGTCAACTGGGAATTTATCCTTCAATTGTAGCTGCCAACCGTTCCTGCCATACTCCACGCGACTCCTGAGGAAGTTCAGCTGCCTGAGCCATAAGGACGATTTCACCTTGCTTTTGTAACTTTTTTAATGTATCAAGTGCTTTACTTTTATCTTCAGTACTCATTATTTTTCGAGTTTCAGAATTAAACAGCTGAAGCGCCTCTAAAATCTCATCTTTCTGAGTAATAAACTCATCTGGAATTCCCCCGCTGTCAAGCATAATCGGTTCTGCGATATGGACTGAAGACGAAGGAGTATCTCCTTTGGCTTTCTTAAGAACATTTTTTATCATATCTTGAGACATACCAATATGTCCTTCACCTTGGAACTCGACAGCAACAGGCAAAATAACTCGGTCTGTTAAATTTGCAACGATCACTGCAGTTAACCCTGGTACTTCTGGAAGAATCCTATTACCGTAGTCTTTGTAATGTGGGCTATGAGAAGGAATTACCATTGTCTTTCCTCGCTCATTCATTGCTTGTGCCATTAAAAGGAAGTTTCGCGAATCAAGTTTGAAACTTGCCTTACCATCCTCAAACGTATTGGCAACATCGAAAAAATTGCCTTTCCCCGCTAGACCAACGAGTTTACCAATAATCGCATCTGTCTGGTTGGTCTGCATACTAGCAACACCAACATCAACAAGGTTAGAAAATATCTTTGCTCCTATTTGGACATCTGTATCAGTCAAGTGTGTAGTAGCTATAACAGGATTAATACCTAGCTTGAGATTGTAGAAATTTTCCCATCCACTTACATCCTTAACCTCAGTAACCATCCCTACATTAGCTTCCATTGTTTTACGAAATCGCCAGGAAGACTTATGAGGCTCAAAATGAGACTCTGTACCCAAAATAGTAGAAGAATCACTCTCAATCATTATGGCTGAATTTACTATACCAAAGCTGAAAAAAGACAAGCTGAGGATTTCATTAGTAAGTAATTCCACAGCTATTTTTGATGAGCGGCGAACCGGACTCGAACCGGCGACCTCTTCCTTGGGAAGGAAGCATTCTACCACTGAACTACCGCCGCATTATCTGTGATGATAGCATATGAACAAAGTTAGGTGAAGAACTTATCGAGGGATTTTGAGAGAGTTACCAGCGTGGATAAGATTTGGAGATGAAAGGTTGTTTGCTTTTGCAATATCGACCCACTTGTAACCATTTCCATAAGCTCTTACAGCAATATCCCAAAGATCATCTCCGTGCACAATAACATAGGTAGTTCCACCAATTTTTGTGCCCTGAGCGACCTGAGTTGGAGCTGTTTTTGCTTGGGCTAATGTTGGTGTAGGTGTTACCTTTGGGAGGACAATAATATTGCCTACATTAATCAGACTTGGATTTGATAAGTTATTTGCTTTGGCAATTGCCACCCACTGATATCCATCATGGTATTGTTCCTCGGCAATTTTCCAAAGATCGTCTCCTGCTTTAATTCTATAAGTCACTGCTCCTGACTGATTGGCAGCAATTTTAGGCGGAACTGAAGTTGGTGTAGGAGCTACAGTGACAGATGGAGCTGGAGTGGATGTAATCTTATCAAGGTGTTCAGCGATAGTGCTTATGGAAGTTGTCCCTTGTTGATTATCGATATGCGATGAGTTAGTACGAGTCTTAAAAAATGAAACTAACAATACAGCAATCGCGATAACAACTATAATTCCCAAAACGAGACTCGTGTATGACTCCCCAAGCCTAAAATAATCTACAAGATTAGCAGAATAAGAGGTTTTCTTTGAAGAGACCACTTTTTTGTCTGAAGCAGTTTTCTTTGTAGTTTTTTTAGATGTTGTTTTTCGTGCTGCCATAAATCTTAGGTATTTGATGGGCAGACGATGTGGCTTATTTACTGTCCTAAATAAAGCCTTTTTGGCGGGGCCGACGGGACTCGAACCCGCGACCTCTTCCGTGACAGGGAAGCGCTCTAACCAACTGAGCTACGACCCCAAAACTTGTCTTTAGTCTGAGTGTAGCTCAACTGAAGACAGCTATGGCGCGTATCGTACCAAATTATTGCTAGCTAGTCAATGATCTGTTAGCATGAGAGTGTGACAAATAGTGAGATTGCCAAACTCCTCCATGAAGTTGCAGCCAGCTATGCTATCAAAGATGAGGCAAAATATCGCTTTCAAATTATAGCCTATCAGAAGGCATCGGATGCAATAGCGAATTCCACATCTGAAGTTAGCGACCTGGCAAAAGAGAACAAACTTCAAGCCATAGCAGGAGTCGGACCTTCAATCCAAGAACATCTACAAGAACTTATTAAGACAGGACATGTAAAACACTTTGAGACTGTAATGAATGGTATCCCTAAAGCTCTCTTCCCTCTTTTAGATATTCCTTCTTTTGGCCCAAAAAAAGCATTTCGTCTTGTATCTCACTTTAAACTTGCTAATGAGAAAACTGTTGTTCAGGACGTTAAACGCCTGGCTGAAGCTGGTAAAATAGCTGAGTTAGATGGATTTGGAGAAAAATCTCAATCTGATATTTTGAGAGCAATTAACGAATATAGTGCAGGAGTTAATAAGACATCGCGAATGGTACTGCCGTTTGCAGGAGAGCTGGCAGAGAAGATCATAGCCTATATGGAAAAATCTCCTGACGTTATAAAAATTTATCCTCTTGGGAGCCTTAGACGGAGGAAAGAAACTATTGGTGATATTGATCTTGCTGTAGCTACTAAGCATCCAGAAAAAGTCCTTCAACACTTTGCTGACTATCCCTATAAAGAAAGAGTTATTGAAAAAGGAGAAGCAACATCTTCAATTCTTATTTCTGGAGGTAAACATGTTGATCTTATGGTTCAGCCTCCGGCTGCGTTTGGTTCACTTCTCCAGCACTTTACAGGAAGCAAAGAACATAATATCCACCTTAGGGAATTTGCATTAAAAAAAGGCCTATCACTTTCTGAATACGGTATTAGAAATAAAACCCATCCTGATACATTGGTTCAATATGACGATGAAGCTAAATTCTATAACGCGCTTGGCCTGGACTGGATACCGCCTGAGATCCGTGAAGACACAGGAGAGATTGAGTTAGCGGAAAAACATAAACTGCCTCACCTAGTAGATCTTAGTGATATTAAAGGGGATTTCCATCTTCATTCTAACTTTCCCATAGAACCAAGCCACGATATGGGAATAGACTCTATGGAAACAATGATAAAAAAGGCTCAGGAGTTACACTATCGATACATTGGATTTTCAGAACACAACCCTAGTCAGTCTAAACATACAAATAAAGAAGTTTTTGAGATTTTGCTGAAAAGGAATAAAAAAATTGAACAACTTAATAAGAGTAATAAAAGTATTCGTATATTTTCATTACTCGAAACAGATATCCTTCCTAACGGTATATTAGCAATTAATGATGAAGCACTTTCACTACTAGACGCAACACTTGTTTCGATCCATAGCGTTTTTACTATGAATAAGCAAGAGATGACTAAAAGAGTTCTTAAAGGATTGAGCCACCCTAAAGCAAAAATATTAACCCATCCTACAGGAAGACTGATTAATGAACGTTCTGGATATGAATTAGAATGGAAAGAAATTTTTGCTTTTTGTAAGTCAGAAAATAAAGCATTAGAAATTAATGCATTTCCTTCAAGGCTTGATCTCATGGATACGCTTGTTCGACAAGCTGTCGACATGGGAGTTAAATTATTTATCAATACCGATAGTCATGCAGTCTCCCAAATGGACTTAATGAGATACGGTGTGTCGGTAGCAAGAAGAGGTTGGGCGACAAAAGATGACATTTTAAACGCACAAGAGTATAATAAGTTAGGTGAATGGTTTAAGAAATAAGGAGGTGACTTTATGAATTTGTATATTATTTTAGCTATAATCCTGGGTGTAATTCTTGTTTATCTATGGCTTACTTACAATGGACTTGTAACAGCTAAAATGCGTATTTCAGAAGCGCTTTCACATATTGATGTTCAACTCAAGAGACGTACAGATCTTATTCCGAATTTGGTCGAGACTGTTAAAGGTTATGCGAAGCATGAAAAAGAGCTTCTAGAGAATGTTACAAAAGCAAGGACAAGTCTCATGCAGGCCCACTCAAACAAAGATAAAGCTAAGGCAAATAATGAACTCTCAGATACTCTTAAGACACTTTTTGCTGTTGCTGAAAACTATCCGCAACTCAAAGCTAATGAAAATTTTGGCAAACTGCAGGATGAATTAACAGATACTGAGAATAAAATCGCTTATTCTCGTCAATTCCTCAATTCTAATGTCTTAACTTACAATACGAAGCTAAGCGTTTTTCCAAGCAACATTATAGGAAATATGTTTGGATTTAAACCCGCTGAGTTCTTCGGGGCATCAGAAAGTGAGCGTCAGCCAGTAAAGGTAAGCTTCTAAAGAGAATCTTAATATGAATATTTATAGTGCGGTTGGAAGCAACAAACGCAAAACTATTTTTATTATGCTGCTTTTTGTGTTGTTTATTACAACACTTGGTTTTGTATATGGAAAAGCCTCAGGTGGGCTGGCAGCTTCATATGCAGTAATCGCTTTCATCTTTGCGATTGTTAGCTCTGTGGGGAGTTATTATTTTTCTGACAAACTTGTCCTAGCAACTGCGAACGCTCAAGAAATTTCTGAAGCAGATAATCCAGAGCTTTTCCACATAGTCGAAAATTTGACTATAGCAGATGGGCTCCCGATGCCAAAAATCTTTATTACCCAAGACTCTTCTCCCAATGCTTTTGCTACAGGACGAGACCCTAAACATGCTGTAGTTTGTTGTACAACAGGAATCTTAGAAAGACTTAACAAGGCAGAATTAGAAGGCGTAATTGCTCATGAACTATCTCATGTTAAGAATTATGATATTCGTGTCATGGCGGTTGTTGCTGTTTTAGTGGGTTTTGTGGCAATTCTTGCAGATATGTTCATGCGAAGTCTATGGTTTCGAGATTCAGATGATAATGACAACAGAGGTAATGGTATCTTCCTTCTTCTCGGAATTATTTTTGCAGTTATCTCCCCTATTATTGCTACACTTATCCAACTAGCAATCTCTCGGAAAAGAGAGTTTCTGGCGGATGCATCAGGAGCTCTTTTGACAAGATATCCTGAAGGCTTAGCAAGTGCACTCGAGAAGATTTCAAGTGACCCACGTCCAACAAGAAGCGCTACTACCGCAACTGCTCATCTTTTTATTGTAAATCCTTTTAAAGGAAAAGAAGCTGGAGCCTGGCTTGCTTCACTTTTTAATACGCATCCTCCCGTTCAAGAACGTATTAAGATCTTACGAGAGATGTAACCACTTTGTGAAAAACCAACTATTGATCCATTACGGAAAACTTCTCTCTAAGGTTAGTAGAGTTGCCAATTTAGGAAATGGCTCAACGTGGCCTGGACATATAGCACTCACCTATAACCCCCATTTTATTTCTGACTTAATAAGAAAATCTCAGACTAAAGTGATTTTTATTATGGGTACCAATGGAAAAACAACTACTACTTCTCTGCTCGCTCACCTTCTTACTTCAAGCGGTAAAAAAGTTATTCAGAATACCTCCGGTGCAAATCTCATTAATGGGATAGCATCAACTCTTCTTCTTAATTCCGACTTAAGAGGGAAGATTCATGCAGACTATGCTCTCTTTGAAGTTGATGAGAATACATTTCCCCTTGCTTGTCAGGAGATTACACCGAATGTCATTATTGTCCTCAACCTTTTTCGTGATCAACTAGATCGCTATGGAGAACTTAACACAATTGCTAACCGCTGGAAAAAAACTATTATGACACTTCCCTCATCAACTCATCTTATTCTTAATGCAGATGATCCTCAGATAGCATTTCTTGGCAATGATGTCAGTCTCAAAGTAAGTTATTTTGGCCTTAAAGAAAAAGGAACGAAGAATTCAGAGCATGCCTCAGATTCCGTCCATTGCCCTTTATGTAAGTCTAAACTTAGCTATCAGACATTTTATTATTCTCATTTAGGAGATTGGAGCTGTCCAACAGGAGACTTTACTCATCCCAAAGACTTTTTGTCTTATGTTGATTCATACCCGCTCTCTGGAACGTATAATCACTACAACACGTTAGCTGCCGTCCTTACCGCCAGGATATTAGGGGTGAGCGCAGAGCAGTATTTGGATAGCTTTAAACCAGCCTTTGGCAGACAAGAAAAACTTATTATTAATAATAAAGAAATAGAGCTTATATTGGCAAAAAACCCTGCAGGGTTTAATCAAACGATCCAAACATCTTTGGAACTCGATGCCACAAATTTACTTCTTATTCTCAATGATCGTATAGCTGATGGGACTGATGTTTCGTGGATCTGGGACGTGGACTTTGAGAAGCTTTCCCAAAAAAACATCTCTATAACTATAAGTGGTGACAGAGTCTACGATTTAGCTCTTAGACTTAAGTATGCTGACATTCCTTATGAATTAAAACCAAACTTGCTAGATGCTATAAATACAGCTCTTTCCAAAACTCCTTTAAACCAAATATTATTTATTCTCCCAACATATACCGCTATGCTGGATGTACGTAAGTTATTAGTTGGGAAAAAGATTTTATGAAAGAAAAAAAACTCATCATAGGCTGGTTATATCCTGATCTTATGAGCACCTACGGAGATCGTGGCAACATTATGGCGCTTAAGAAACGTTGTGAATGGAGAGGATTTACGATAGAAATACTTTCCATAACTCCTGAAACAAGACAGAGTGAGCTGAAAAAGGTAGATATTATTTTTGGAGGTGGAGCTCAAGATTTGGAACAAGAAATTGTGATGAGTGATCTCAAAGGCGACAAAGGCGCCATTATTAAGGAGCTTATTCTCGATGGCACGGCAGCTCTTTTTGTCTGTGGTGCACCTCAGCTTATGGGAAAGTATTATGAGCCTGCTGAAGGCAAAAGGATTGAGGGTGTAGGCGTTTTTGATATGACAACAAAACATCCCGGACTTAATCAGCCACGGCTTATTGGTAATGCTGTAGCCCGAGTGGAGATACCTGGCCTAACAACCACAATTGTCGGCTTTGAAAATCATGGTGGTAGAACTACCCTAGGAAGGGATGCTACACCCTTTGCAAAAATTATTAAGGGTTATGGTAATAATGGGAAAGATCTGACTGAAGGTGTGATTTACAAAAATGCTATCGGATGCTATTTCCATGGGCCACTTCTTCCTAAAAACCCAGCAGTTGCTGATTGGCTAATTGCTAAATCTCTCAAAAAAAAATATAGAGAAAAAATAGAATTGGAAAGCCTCGATGACTCACTAGAAAATAAGGCGCACTCGGCAATTGCTACTCGCCTTGGCATTAGCGTATAATACCCTCATGAAAATTAACATTCCCCACATTGCCAAATTAGCAAATCTGCAAATTGATAAATCAGAAGAAGCTAAATTTGAGTCCCAGCTCTCCAATGTCCTTTCTTATATTGAACGCTTGAATGAGGTAGATACAACAGGTATTAAGGAAACAAGTCAAGTAACTGGTCTTGAAAATGTACTGGATGGAGATAAGTCTCGACCTTCTCTTTCACAAGAGGAAGCCTTGTCCCAAGCACGTAACAAACACAACGGATTCTTTGCTGTAGAAGGAGTACTCGAAAATGAATAACGTAACTATTACAGAAGCAAGAAAAAAGCTCGACAGTAAAGAAATCTCCTCAGTTGAGCTCACTTCTTCCTACCTTGAAACTATTAAAAAACATAATGATATCCTTAACGCATTTTTAACAGTTACTGAAGAGGAAGCGCTCGAAGATGCTAAAAACGCTGATGCAAGGCTAGCTAAAGGCGAATCCACTCCCATGCTTGGAATTCCTATTGCACATAAAGATTTATTTCAAACTAAAGGCATCAGGACAACAGCTGCTTCTAAAGTTCTAGAAAACTACAAAGCTCAGTATGATGGCACAGTGGTTAAGAGACTCAAAGATGCAGGTGCTGTCTTATTAGGCAAAACCAATTTAGATGCATGGGCGCATGGTTCTAGTGGAGAAAATTCTGATTTTGGACCGACTAAAAATCCTTACAACACTGAATTTGTTCCGGGAGGATCAAGTAGTGGCTCTCCTGCCTCTGTTGCTGCTGATCTGGCTTTGGCAGCCTCAGGGACCGATACAGGAGGCTCTATCAGACTTCCCGCCAGTTTTTGTAACGTAGTTGGACTTAAACCTACTTATGGAAGAGTGAGCCGTTATGGTGTTATTGCTATGGCGTCTTCTCTAGATTCAATTGGTCATTTCACAAAGACAGTTGAAGATAACGCTATGTATCTTAAAGTCACTGCAGGGCATGATGAGATGGATGCTACTACTCCTGAAGTTGAAGTCCCGGACTACACAAAAAATATAACTAAGGGAGTTAAAGGGTTAAAGATTGGAGTACCTAAAGAGTACTTTATCAAAGGTCTAGATCCCAAAGTTAAAAAAGAGATCGAAAAAACACTTGCATGGTATGAACAAGAAGGCGCTGAGCTTATTGATGTCTCACTTCCCCACACACCTTATGCAATTGAGGTATATTACATCATTCAGACTGCAGAAGTCTCTTCAAACCTCGCACGCTATACAGGTGTGAGGTATGGAAACGATAGATCCAATTTTGGGGATGAAGCAAAACGCCGTATTATGCTTGGGACGTACGTTCTCTCAGCAGGGTATTACGATGCATATTATAAAAAAGCTATGCAGGTAAGAACGCTCTTGAAAAAAGACTTTGAAGAAGCATTTAAAAAAGTCGACGTTATGATTACACCTGCCTCCCCTACACTGCCATGGAAATTAGGTGCTAAAGCAGATGATCCTTTAGCTATGTATCTCTCAGATATTTTTACCGTTCATGCAAATTTAGTAGGAGTTCCGGGTCTTTCAGTGCCTGTTGGATTTGTAGATGAACTCCCTGTTGGAATGCAGATTCTTGGTCCTCATTTTAGCGAAGACCAACTCTACCAAGTAGGATTTGCCTTTGAACAAGCAAATCCAGTCTGGAAGGAGCGTCCGCACCTATGAACACATACACTCCCATTATCGGCCTGGAAGTACATGTAGAACTAAAGACCAAATCCAAGATGTTCTGTCGCTGTTCTGCTGAGTATTTTGGAGCTGAGCCGAACACCCACACATGTCCAGTCTGTTTAGGACTTCCCGGAGCATTACCAGTTCCTAATAAAACAGCGATTGAGTGGTGTATCTTGATCGCACTCGCTCTTAATTGTGAAATTAATGAATTCTCTAAGTTTGACCGCAAGAATTACTTCTATCCAGATCTTCCTAAAGGTTATCAGATCAGCCAGTATGATCTTCCTTTTGGGAAAAATGGCTCTATGAAGCTGAAATCAGGGAAGATGGTGAGAATTCGCAGAGTTCACATGGAGGAAGACACTGGTAAGCTCATCCACCAAGATGTACAAAGAGCCAAAACAAGCTTAATTGATTTTAACCGCTCAAGTGTTCCTCTTGTTGAAATCGTGACTGAACCCGATTTTAATAATTCAGAAGATGTTATTGAATATCTCCAACGCCTTCACCAGATTGTCCGCTATTTGGATGTATCAAATGCTGATATGGAAAAAGGAGATATGCGTCTTGAGCCTAATATATCGCTAACTACTAACCCATCCGTACTTCCTAACTATAAAGTTGAGGTAAAAAATATTAATTCATTTAGATTTGTCGGAAAATCCATAGAATTTGAGATAAAACGCCAAAGAGAACTTCTTGAAAAAGGCGAGACTCCCCTCCAGGAAACTCGAGGATGGAATGAATTAAAAAACGAAACTGTCTCTCAGCGATTAAAAGAAGAAGCCAACGACTATCGTTACTTCCCAGAGCCGGATATCCCTCCCATTACGTTCACTAAAGAACAAATTAGCAATCTGAGTGATATATTGCCAGAATTACAGGAAGAAAAAATCTCCCGATTTGTGAAGCTATTTGGTATCACCTCCTATGATGCGGAGATCCTGACTAGAGAGAAATCACTGGCTGATTACTTTGAGAGAGCAGTCGAGCTAGGCAAAAAAATTGGGATAACAGAAAAGCAGATTGCTAATGAAATTATTAATAAAAAAATAGATTATTCGTCTATCACTTCGGCTAACTTGGTAGAGAATATAGCCAAAAACGCTAAAGTCGATACTATTGATGAAGCAGAACTCCAATCAATTATCGATAAAGTACTTTCAGAAAACGAAAAAGCAGTTAATGACTATAAATCAGGAAAGGAATCTGTCATAATGTTCTTAGTTGGTCAATGTATGCGCCTCATTGGGCGTAAAGTAGATGTTAATTTCATTAGAGAAAAACTTCTCCAACGTCTTACGTAATTATGTCCGAAGGTACTACTGAACTAAACAAATCTCCTCAGCCAACCTCTTCGGAAAAAAAAGCATCGGTTACAAATCCAGGCTCCTCAGGAAGACTCGGAAGACTTAGGGATATGGTGCGACAGCAGCAGCAAGCAGCTCAAGAGAGCTTTCGGAAAGATACCAAACGTGAAGAGCCTACATCCTCATTTTTAGGGATAGCAGTTGATAAAGTAAGGGCAGATCTCGCTGCAGAATATGATAAGAAGACAGGATTACGTAATCACGAATCTTTTTTCAATGAAGCTGAGCGTGAAATAGCTAAAGTAAATCGGAATCCCAACCTTCATGGACTTATCTTAGGTATTCAAGATATAGACAATTTTGGGGCGTTTAACTCAACTTATGGAGAACTTACCGGAGACCATGCTCTGCGAGAAGTTGCCACAGCCCTTACTACATCTATTCGGGATACTGATCTTGCAGGAAGATGGGGTGGAGAAGAATTTGCATTTGCTCTCCCTTATGATAAAGAAGCTCCAGAAAACGCTCCCGAAGCATTCGACTCGACCAGACAGACAACTGATCTCACTCCTCCAGGCGAAAGAATGAGAGAAAAAGTTGAAGCAATTCCTGTTAGCAATGAAATTCCCCAAAAGCTTACTGTAAGTATAGGAATGTCAGAATATATTTCCGGGGAGACTTTTACTCAGTGTTTTGAAAGAGCATCTACTGCCTCTCTTATCGCTAAGCTTACTGATAAAAATAGAGCAGTTATTGCTAAACAAGATAAGCATAACGAATGGTACTATCACGATGTCACTAATAATATTATCTACAAGGCAGTAATGAGTGATGATAATAAAAAACTTGAATCACTCCATGATGTCACTCGGAATATTTCCTATACTCTGGATTATGCATCTGGTAAAAAACCGAAATTAGTAAATCTTTCTGCTTAATTGAAGGTATTCTCACACTATGGCGGAATTTGTACATCTTCACAATCATTCTGAGTACTCTCTTTTGGACGGACTCCAAAAAACAAAGAGTATGGTCGCATATGCCAAATCGATAGGCATGAAAGCACTTGCTATTACTGATCATGGTAATTTATATGGAGCTATTAAGTTCTACTCTGCCTGTATGGCAGCCGATATAAAACCTATTATAGGTTGTGAAGTCTATGTGGCAAAACGCTCCTTAAAAGATAAAGAAGCAGGCGTAGATAATGACTATAATCATCTTATCCTCCTTTCCGAAAATGAAACGGGCTATAAAAATTTAATGAAAATTATTTCTATCTCCTGGCTGGAAGGATATTACTACAAACCTCGTGTAGATCTTACGCTTTTAGAAAAATACCATGAAGGTCTTATTTGTCTTTCAGCCTGTGTAAATGGGTATGTCACAGCTCCTCTCGTTGCTGGAGAAGATAAAACCGGAGAAGAAAGAGCAAAGACACTAAACGACATTTTTGGGCAAGGTAATTTTTATTTAGAAATACAACGGCATTTAAATGTTCCCCCTCAAAAAGTAGCTAACGAAAAATTAATAGCTCTTTCAAAAAAGTTAGGAATACCGCTGGTTGCTACCAATGATAATCACTATACAAAGAAAGCAGATGCAGAAGCTCAGGAAGTACTCCTTTGCATCCAGACACAGCATACTCTTTTAGATACCAATAGAAAGCTATCGATGATCGATTCTCCGGATTTTTATATCAAAAATGCTCAAGAGATGGCAGATCTTTTTCAAGACATACCAGAAGCTATAGAAAATACTGTTAAAATTGCTGATCGATGTAATGTCACAATAGAACTAGGCAAGTGGCATATGCCTATCTTTGCTGTACCAGATGGCAAGACCGCAGCCGAATACTTAAAAGAATTAACCTATTCAGGAATGCACAATAGATATTCTGAAATCACGAAGGAAATTCAGGACAGAGTTGATTATGAACTAGGAATTATTAGAGATAAGGAGTATGACGCTTATTTCCTTATTGTCCAGGACTTCGTTAACTGGGCTAAAGACCATGGTATAGCCGTAGGTCCTGGCCGTGGCTCTGCTGCAGGATCTGTTGTGTCCTACTGTCTGAATATTACAGACGTTGATCCCTTCTATTTTTCACTTCCCTTTGAACGCTTCCTCAACCCGATGCGACCATCCGCTCCAGATATCGATTTAGATTTCGCTGATACCAGACGAGAGGAAGTCGTCGCCTACGTTACCGAACGATATGGGAAAGACAAAGTAGCCCAAATTATCACTTTTGGGACTATGGAGGCACGTGGATCTGTAAGAGATGCAGGAAGAGCTTTAGGTATGCCGTATGCGGGACCTGATAGAATTTCCAAGATGATTCCGCCGGGATGGCAGGGCCATGCCATGACGATAGATAATGCACTTACCCAAAGCCTTGATCTAAAAAGAGCATATGACACAGAGCCTGAGACGCAGAGGCTTCTTGATATTTCAAAAAAGCTAGAAGGAGTCGCTAGACATGCTTCTGTCCACGCTGCCGGAGTAGTAATTGCAGACAAGGATATTACTGACTACACTCCTATCCAAAGAGAGACAAACGGCGAAAAGATAGTCACTCAGTATGACATGTACACAGTGGGTGAAGACGGAGTAGGCCTCTTAAAAATGGACTTTCTTGGACTCCGTAATTTAACAATCATCGAAGAAACACTTAAATTTATTAGAGCTAATCAAGAGAGAGAAATTGATCTTAATAAAGCAAATCTTGATGATCGTGCTACGTACGAGTTGCTTGGCCAAGGAGAAACTACCGGTATTTTTCAGCTCGAGTCTGCAGGTATGCGCCGGTATATTAAAGAACTTAAACCGACAACTATTTTTGATCTGCAGGCAATGGTCGCCTTATATCGACCTGGTCCGATGCAGAATATCCCTGAATTTATTGCCCGCAAAAGAAATCCTACTCTTATTACCTACCCGCACCCTAAATTGGAAGGAATTCTCAAGGAATCATATGGCGTACTTACTTTCCAGGACGATGTACTTCTTACTGCTATAATTCTCGCTGGCTATACCTGGCTTGATGCTGATAAATTCCGAAAAGCTATGGGTAAAAAAATTCCTAGCGAAATGAAAAAGCAGGAAGAATTATTTATCTCAGGCTGTCTCAAAAATGGATTAACAGAGAAAAAAGCCAGAGAAATTTATGAGTTGATTGCTCCATTTGCGGGGTATGGATTTAATAAAGCTCATGCAGCCTGCTATGCAATGATTGCATTCAGGACAGCATATCTTAAAGCCCATTTTCCTGTGGAATTTATGACAGCAGTGTTAACAGCAGAGTCGAGAGGAACTTCAGGCCCCCAAAAGAATGAGAAAATTTCTCAAGCTGTTGCTGAGTGTAAGAGGTTAGAAGTTCCTATTCTAAAGCCGGATATTAATTATTCACAATCAGATTTTAGTATCGAAGAGAAGACTATGGTTCGTTTTGGTCTATCTGCTATTAAAAATGTGGGATCTGCTGCAATAGAAAGTATCCTTGAAGCCCGAAAAAACCGCCCATTCTCTACCCTTCAGGATTTTTGTATGAGGGTAGATCTTAGTAAAGTTAACAAAAAAACTATCGAGAGCCTTATCAAATCAGGCGCCTTCGATAGTTTTGGCAATAGAGCGTCTCTCCTCATTAGTATGCCTGACGTTATGAATAATATTACCAAATTCAAAAAAAATGAATCTGAAGGACAAGGACTTCTTTTTGGTGACGAGCTTGATGGACAAAAAGAGATTATGGAACAGGTTATCTATGAGGTTGATGACTTCACACTTGAAGAAAAGCTTAACTTTGAAAAAGAGTTCTTAGGCTTTTACCTTACCTCCCATCCTCATATGGAGACACTCTCTTCTATTAAGCACTACATAAGCCATGAATTAGATCTCTTAGATGGAGAACGCCAGGGAACATTTGTCAAAATAGGAGGAATCATTGAAGGTTATCGTAAGATAATGACAAGAAAGACCAATGCGGAGATGGCTTTCCTTTCAATAGGAGATGAAAAAGGTCTTACCGTAGAGTGTGTAGTATTCCCTAAAGTCTTTGAAGAATCGAAGTCTCTCCTGATTAATGACAATGTAATCATGATAGAAGGTAAGCTGGATAGTAAAGACGAACAGCCAGTTATTATTGCTAATAAAATTTACTCCGCAAAAAGTTTGATCTCCAACTAAATATTTACATTTAGCTTTTTTTATTACTAGAATAGATAAGAGATGATAAAGGAATACCTTTTAGGAAGACTCCCCTCTCACTTTAGTGTAAATCAGATAGTAAGAGGCTATATTATTTCGGAAAGTTTCGTTTGGTCCGCTTGGAATTTCGTTATCCCAATCCTCGCTGTATTTGTCGTTAACCAGGTTAAAGGAGGGAGTGTACAGACAGCTGCTTCTGCATACAGTATTTACCTCATAACCCGTGTAGTTTTTGAACTTATCTGTGGGAAAATTCTTCTTAAGACTAATGATCAGAAGAAATATGTTATTGCATTGGTAGGTATTACTATATTAGGTTTTTCCTATTTATTCTTCAGTCTTTCCCAATCAGTCTCAATGCTTCTTATTGCTTATATGGTAGCTGGTGCTGGACTAGGCTTGTCCTCTCCCGCTAAAAATGCACTTTTTTCCATTCACATAGAAAAAAATAAGGAAGCAACAGACTGGAGTATTGCTGATGCAGTAACATTTGGATGTATGGCGCTAGCTTCAGCCTTAGGAGGATTTTTTGAATCTATCTATGGATTCCACGTATTATTTGCACTTGCTGCACTAATAAATTTTCTAGGGGCTATCCCTTTTCTCCTTTTTATATACAAAAAGGACTGGTTATAGGCTCCATACTTCTGGAGTAAAAAAGTTCTACCTTTCAGTATAGCAAAATCTCTCCACGAATAAAATAGCTTGACGCCACGATCAGGACTTCGATAAAATACCACATATGGCAGCCTTAGCTCCAGATATACTTTTTCAGATTGGGCCTCTCCCAATTACCAATACTATTATAAATACACTTTTGGTCGACACTCTCCTTATAGGAGGAGCAGTAATGATTAAAAAGAATATTAGAAAAGTTCCTGGACTTTTTCAAAATATATTTGAGATGATTGTCTCTGCTCTTTATAATCTTACCGAATCAGTTGCTGGAGAGAATACGCCTAAGATTTTCCCTTATTTTATAATCTTTTTTCTTTTTATCTTGATTGCCAATTGGAGCGGACTTCTTCCAGGAGGAGAATCCATCGGATTTATCCATCATGTGGGAGAAGAGTCAGAGATTGCATCTCTTAATAGAAATCTCACCAGCGACCTTAATGCCACACTTGCTCTCGCTCTTATTTCCCTGGTGGCGACACACATGTTAAGTATTAAAAAACTTGGAGTTAAAGAATATCTCAGTCGCTTTTTCTCACTTAACCCTATTCTTCTTTTTGTAGGTTTATTAGAAATAGTTTCTGAATTTACAAAGATCATCTCGCTTTCTTTCCGACTTTTTGGTAATATATTTGCG
The DNA here is from genome assembly GCA_964515545.1 of uncultured Gammaproteobacteria bacterium. Classification (GTDB taxonomy): domain Bacteria; phylum Patescibacteriota; class Microgenomatia; order Levybacterales; family UBA12049; genus JACROF01. The sequence goes on along the minus strand of CAZERI010000002.1, from coordinate 241,230 downwards.
GGAGAAGTAGTGCTTGGAACGATTTCCAAGCTTTTTGCTTTTGTATTCCCTGTTCCATTTATGTTTTTGGAAATTATAGTGGGACTTGTTCAGGCATTAGTATTTTCTATGTTAACTATGGCATTTATGAGTGTACTTATGACATCGCATCATGAAGAAGATCATGTTGCTAAGGAGGTGAGTAGTTCATGACATTTAGTATTGCAGGTGGTCTTATCGTCGCCCTTGGTGGAGTTTTACCAGCGTTAGCTATTGGTCTTATCGGAAGTAAGGCTATGGAAGCTATCGGTCGCAATCCTGAAGCATCAGGTCGTATTCTTCCAGCTATGCTTTTGGGTATGGCTTTTGCTGAAGCTATCGCTATTTACTCACTTATCTTAGCTTTCACTAAGTAAGGAAGTTTTTATGGAAGTTTTAGGCAAATTTGGTATTAACTGGATCCTGCTCGCAGCTCAGACAGTCAATTTTTTGATCGTATTTTATATTGTCAAAAAATTTGCTCTTAAGCCTATTCTTACTATGTTAAAGAATAGAGAGAAGACTATTAAAGACGGGCTCGAGCAGGCGGAAGAAGCACGTAAGCTTTTGCAAGAAACATCTGATAAGGAGCGTGAAATATTACGTAAGGCTCAGACAGAAGCTAAACAGCTATTAGAAGATGCTAAGAAGCATCGTGAAGAAGTTCTGAGTGAAGCAGAGGTTAAGACAAAAGAACAGACTGAAAAAATGTTGCAGGAAGCAAAGGAACAAATAACTCTTGAAACAAAAGCAGCTGAAAAGAGACTAGCAGGACATATTAGTCAATTAGCAGTTGAACTTTTAGAGAAATCTACACAAGAATTATTTACAGGGAAAGAACAGTCATTAGTAATAGATAAAGCACTACGAACATTAAAGAAAAAAGTTGACTAGGACATGAAAAGACAGACATTAAAACAAATGGTTATCGGAAGTTATTCTGATGGTGAGTTAGATGCAAGAAAAATTAACAAAATTGCTGATCTCCTCACAAAAAAAGAACTGCGTCTTTATATTAAAGCGCTAAAGAACTGGGAAAGAGAAAATAAAATAATTGTAGAAGTAGCAAGCAAAGGAGGCTTTGATCTAGACGGAATTCAAGAATTGTTTCCGGATAAAAAATTGGTTGTTACAGTAGATCCTTCTCTCCTTCTAGGAATGAGATTGTACAATAATGATGATATTTTTGAAATGAGTCTTAAGAATACTCTTGAAAAAGTAACAGAGCACATAGAAGAACAATATGATTAATAGTAACGATATTATTAAACAATTAGAAGAAAGAGTCCAAGGTTTTCATTATGATGCCAAAACAGCAAATGTAGGCGTTGTCGAAAAAAACCATGACGGAGTTATTTCAGTTACAGGCTTATCAAAAGCTGTTATGGGAGAAAGAGTAACTTTCTCAAATGGCGCTGATGGGATGGTCCTTGATCTCGAAGAAGATTCTGTCTCTATTATTGCTCTTGATAGATCCGCTGAAATTCGCGAAGGAGATCAAGTCAAAACTACCGGAGAGTTACTAGGTATTACCGTGTCAGATGAGATTTTGGGAAGAGTTATTGACCCTCTTGGCCATTCACTGGATGGCAGACCAACTCTTAAAAAAGGTAAGCTTATGCCTCTTGAGAAGATTGCAGCCGGTGTTGTTGAACGCGAGCCAGTAGATACACCTCTTAAAACCGGAATAAAGGCTATTGACGCGATGATCCCTATTGGCCGTGGACAGCGCGAACTTATTATTGGTGACCGTGGTATCGGAAAGACAGCTATCGCAATTGATGCTATTATTAACCAAAAAAATAATGCAAAAAATGGAAAGAAAGTTATCAGCGTGTATGTCGCGATCGGCCAAAAGCAAAGTACAGTTGCCCAAATTATGGGCCGGCTCAAAGAGGCAGACGCTCTTGATAACACTGTCATTGTCGTAGCAGGAGCATCTGACCCAGCTTCTCTCCAATACTTAGCTCCATTTGCTGGCGTAGCAATTGCTGAATACTTTATGGAAAAAGGAGAAGATGTCCTCATCATCTATGATGACTTAACTAAGCAGGCATGGGCTTACCGCCAGATTTCTTTGGTATTGGGACGTCCTGCAGGCCGTGAGGCTTATCCAGGGGATATCTTTTACCTCCATAGTCGACTGCTTGAAAGAGCAGTTAAGCTTAATAAAGAAAATGGCGGAGGTTCTATCACAGCGCTTCCTATTATCGAAACACAGGCAGGAGATATCTCAGCCTATATCCCTACTAATGTTATCTCAATTACTGATGGACAAATATTCTTAGAGACAGATTTATTCAATTCTGGTGTTAGACCAGCAATTAATGTAGGTAACTCAGTGTCACGTGTAGGAACTGCAGCCCAAACAGGTGCTATGAAGTCAGTTGCAGGAAAAATGAAGCTCGAATTAGCTCAATATCGTGAATTAGCAGCATTTGCTCAGTTTGGCTCTGATCTGGATCCTGCTACTGCAAAGCAACTTGAAAGAGGTAAACGGATTACGGAGATCTTTAAGCAACCACAATACAGACCTCTTTCAGAAGCTAAAGAAATCCTTACTATTATAGTTGTATCCCGTGGACACGTTGATGATATAAAAGTTGAAGACCTCTCAAGATTTGATCAAGAACTTCAGGAATATGCTGAACAAAAGAAATATGCAAAAGTTATGGAGAGACTAGGAAATGGAGAAAAACTCAAAGAAGAAGATCTTAAAGAAGTAGATCAAATGATCGAAGAATTTAAAAAAGGTTTTGCTACAGAGGAGAAGAAAAAATAATGGCCACCCTACTCTCACTTAAAAGAAGAATCAAAGCTGCTCAGAATGTCTCAAAGACTACGAAAGCTATGCAGATGATTGCTACATCGAAGTTAAAAAAAGCTCAAGAAGCAGCTCTCACATCCAGACCCTACGTTACCAAGCTTACGGAATTAACCCAGGCAGTAACACTTCAAACAGCAGATGCCCACAAACATCCCTATATGGTGCTTAATAAAGAAGCTAACGGAACCCTTCTTATAGCTCTTGCTCCTGATAAGGGACTCTGCGGAGGACTCATTACAAATCTTATTAAAGAGTTTTTCATGAACGTAAAAGCAAGTGAAAACACCACACTTATTGTGATGGGTAAAAAACTTGAAAGTCAGGCAGTACGCGTAAATAGAGATATTATTGCTTCATTTAATTTTGGTACTAAGCTGCCTCCTTTTTCATCAGTATTTCCTATTGTTAAACTTATCAATGATTATTACCTTACAGGTAAAGTTCAGTCTGTAAAAGTCCTCTATACAGATTTTGATAATCTTTTTACTCAGCGACCAAAAGTAATGCAGCTTCTCCCTATTGCACTTCCTGAGGCAGAGACAGTAAAAACTGATGAATTAACACTATATGAGCCTTCCCTTTCTGAATTAGTCCCATCTCTTCTTACTCATTATTTGGAAATGTCTCTTTACCAACTTCTCTTAGAAAGTTTTCTTTCAGAACAGGCAGCTCGTATGATTGCCATGCAGAATGCGACTAATAACGCAAAAGATATTATCGAAGAGCTAAGATTAGAGTATAATAAGACACGTCAATCTAAGATTACGAGTGAGCTCTTAGATATTGTCGGAGGAAGGAGTATTCATGCCTAAAGAAGCAAAATTAAAAGACGGAGTGATTGTTAGTGTTTCAGGACCTGTGGTTGATGTTTATTTTGAAGATGAACCACCAGCTATTAATGAGGCACTTATTGTTACTAAGACAAATGGTGAACAGATTACTCTTGAAGTAGAGTTTGAGATTGGTGATAAACAAGTTAAGACACTCGCTTTCGGCTCAACTGACGGTATTTCCCGAGGTATGAAGGTAGAACGAACAGGTGCTCCAATTTCAGTTCCTGTAGGAGATAAAACACTGGGCAGAATTTTTAACGTCCTTGGCCAAACAATCGATGGAGAAAAATTTGATAATAAAGGAGTTTCACTTCATCCTATCCATGCAGATCCTCCGCTTCTTTCGGATCAAGAAACCAAGCCTCAGATCTTAGAGACGGGAGTTAAAGTTATTGATCTTATTGCTCCATTTACCAAAGGAGGGAAAATTGGTATTTTTGGTGGAGCAGGAGTTGGTAAAACAGTTATTATTCAAGAGCTTATTAGAAATATCGCTATTGAGCATTCCGGACATTCTGTCTTTGCTGGAGTTGGGGAACGTACTCGTGAAGGAACAGACCTTTGGCTTGAAATGAAGGGTTCAGGGGTACTAGATAAGACAGTGATGGTCTATGGACAGATGAATGAACCTCCCGCAAACCGCCTCCGAGTTGCTTTGACTGCATTAACAATGGCTGAATACTTCCGTGACCAAAAAGGTGAGGATGTACTTCTCTTTATTGATAATATCTTCCGCTTTGCCCAGGCTGGCTCAGAAGTTTCTGCTCTTCTTGGCCGTATGCCTTCAGCTGTTGGATATCAGCCTACTCTTGCGACTGAAATTGGGACTCTTCAGGAAAGAATTACCAGTACTAAAAAAGGATCTATTACGTCTCTTCAGGCAGTATATGTACCGGCTGACGATTATACTGATCCTGCCCCAGCTACTACTTTTGCTCACATGGATGGAACAATTACCCTTGAACGTTCAATTGCTGAGCAGGGTCTTTATCCTGCTGTAGATCCGCTTACTTCAAGTTCCCGTATCCTAGATCCTAATATCGTTGGACAGGAGCATTACGATGTAGCTCGAGGTGTTCAAAAAGTACTGCAGAGATATAAAGAGTTACAGGATATTATTGCAATTTTAGGTATTGATGAGATTTCTGATGAAGATAAAATGGTCGTATATCGCGCCCGAAAAATTCAGAGATTCTTAAGTCAGCCAATGTTCGTAGCAGAAGTCTTCACAGGCAGCCCTGGTAAGTATGTCTCTATCCAAGACAATATCAGAGGGTTTAAAGAAATCTTAGAAGGCAAACATGATGATCTTCCTGAGCAGGCATTTTATATGGTCGGTACAATCGAAGAAGCAGTTGAAAATGCAAAAAAGATGAAATGACTCCCTATTGAGGCGTTGTGATCTTTCTAACATTCTACTCTATGATTCTCAAGCTTATTACTCCAGAGCGAACTATTTTTGAAGGCGAAATCCAAGAGCTTATCGCCCCTACTGTTAATGGCGAGATTGCCATCCTTCCCCACCATATGAACTTAGTAACCCAAATCTCAGATGGCGAGGTTACTATAAAGACTGCTGGGAAAGATCAGCATATTGCGGTTACCCAAGGGTTCCTGGAGATCCAGCATGATACAGTTTCTCTTCTTGCTGATTTTGCAGTCAGATCTGATGAAATTAACATGAGAGAGGTAGTTGAGGCTCAAAAAAGAGCTGAAGAGATGCTCAAAACTAAGCGTGATGACATAACTGAACGAGACTTTGAGGCTGCTATGAAGCGTGCCCTCGTACAAATCAAAGTTGCCAATAAACGCCACAAACAAAATCAAATTAACTCAAAACCATAATGCTGCAAAAACCGGCTTTTTACGATCCACTTAAAAGCTACGATGATAATTACACCGATGGTCCCCCTATTCTCTCCTCCCGCAAAAAATTACCACTTAGAGATCTGAATCAAGCTAAAAGCTTCTCTTTTCTAGGACAAAAAGTTTCCCTTCCTTTTGGCATTCCACCAGGCCCTCTGCTAAATAGCGCATATATGAAAACAGCCTTTGAATTCGGCTTTGATGTCTCGACATATAAGACAGTTCGATCAGGTACTTTCCCCTGCCACCCATTCCCGAATGTTCTATATGTTAAGACTCCTCCTGAACTTCATCCAGATCAAACTCCCCGGCTTGTTGCAACAAAAGATACTCCTCTTTCTCTTGACTCTATCACCATAACTAACTCATTTGGTGTTCCATCCAAGTCAGTTGAATACTGGCAGGCAGATGTCAAAAAAGCATTAACCTACGTTGGAGATGGGCAAGCAATGATACTAAGTTTTATGGGGACAGTTAGAGAAGGCCAGTCCCAAGACGATTTTATCGAAGATTTTGCAGTATCCAGTCAGCTCTCAGCAGAGACAGGAGCAAAAATTCTCGAGGCAAATTTATCATGCCCTAATATTGGCAATGAAGGACTAGTCTGTTATAACCTAGACGTCACAGAAGCTGTTACCCAGGCTATCCGTAAACGAATCGGCAGCCTCCCCCTTATCCTTAAAGTTGGATATTTTAAAGACGACGTACAATTAGAAAAGCTGGCTCAAATAGCGAATAATCATGCTGGTGCTATAGCAGCCATTAATACTCTCCAGGTCGAGGTCGTAGATGAGAAAGGTGATCAGGCACTTCCTGGCAAAAATCGCATGAGAAGTGGAGTCTGCGGAGCTTCTATTAAGTGGGCTGGCTTAGAAATGGTTGAAAGGCTGCATGCTATTAGACGAAAAAATGGCTACTCGTTTGAGATTGTCGGTATTGGTGGAGTAATGGATACACAAGATTACTTTGACTATAGAAAGGCAGGGGCTGATTTGGTCCAGTCAGCGACAGGTGCTATGTGGGATCCTATGCTTGCCTATACTATTTGGAAAGCAGAAAATAGCTAATGACATTTGTTGAAAAATTAAATATATCAGTAGAAACTAATAATTCACTTCTTTGTATAGGACTTGATACCGATATTCATAAAATCCCGCCTCATCTTGTCGAAGAAAATGAGGATCATATTTTTGAATTTAATAAAGAAATAATAGATGCTACCCATGATTTTGTCTGTGCGTACAAACCAAATAGCGCATACTATGAAGCAGATGGTGTAGAAGGTCTTGCAAGTCTTGAGAAGACTGTTGAGTATATTCATTCAGCCTATCCTGATATTCCAGTTATTCTCGATGCCAAAAGGGCAGATATCGGCAGTACTTCAGAACACTATGCTATGGCTGCATTCGACTATTTCAAAGCAGATGCAGTGACTCTCCATCCTTATATGGGTGAAGATTCCCTGGAGTTCTTTTTAAAGCGTCAGGATAGAGGCTGTATTATCCTGTGCCGGACGTCTAATCTTAGTGCCTCTGAGTTCCAAGATCTTATGGTAGAAGGAAAGCCTTTGTATATAAAAATTGCAGAGAAAGTAGCAGAATGGGATAAAAAATACCATAACTGTCTCCTGGTGGTGGGAGCGACATGGCCTGAACAAATGAAAAAGATCCGAAGTGTTGCCCCTGAAATGAATTTCTTAGTTCCTGGGATTGGAAGTCAGGGAGGAGACTTAGAAGCAACATTAAGAGCTGGTCTACGATCAGATAAAGCTGGATTGATAATTAATGCAGGACGAAGTATCATTTATGCAAGCTCTCATGAAGATTTTGCAAATAGAGCGCGTCTTGAGGCACAAATGCTTCGGGATAAAATAAATACCTATCGATAATGGATAATAAAGCATTAGAACTTCTCGAAAAAACAGGTGCTATTTTACCAAACGATCACTTTGTAGGGACATCAGGGCTTCATTTTAACACCTATATCAATAAAGACGCCCTTTACCCTCATACTGAGGAGACTTCAGAAATGGGTCGGCTATTTGCAGAAAAAAATAAAGACCTAGACATCGACGTAGTAGCTGCTCCTGCCATGGGAGGCATTATTCTTTCAACTTGGACAGCTCATCATCTTACTCAGCTAAAAAATAAAGAGATTTTTGGTGTATATACTGAAAAAAATGCAGAGAAAGATCAAGTCTTTACTCGTGGATACGATGCATATGTAAAAAACAAGAATGTCCTCATCGTTGAAGATCTGACTACGACAGGTGGATCTGTTAAAAAAGTAGTTGATACAGTAAAACGTGCAGGGGGTAATGTCCTCCAAGTATGTGTTATGGTCAATAAGGATCCTGAAAAAGTTAATTCTGAAATGATGGGAGTACCTTTTTCATCCCTTGCCGAACTTAAAGTTACTACATATTCAGCTGATGAATGTCCACTTTGTAGAGATGGTGTACCTATAAATACCACAGTAGGTCACGGTAAGAAATTCCTCGATTCTAAAAAATCCGCTTAACATTGTTTTTACCACTAAAATTTCATAAAATGACTAGACAATATGTAGGATGCCTGCGTAGCTCAGCTGGTAGAGCAGCTGTATCGTAAACAGCAGGTCGTCGGTTCAAATCCGACCGCAGGCTCAATATCCAAGTTCATCGGCTTTAGTGCTATACTAGAGACCAACCGAATGGCTAAGACAATAACCAATCGTTATTATGGCTAGATCACGCATGAACAGACGACTCGTCAAGCAAACCGAGCGCAATTTACTGCTTATTATTGTAGGGATTGCAGCTGTTGTTGTCCTCCTGGTAATTTTTGGGGTAAAGCTTCTTGTGAATTTTAGCCTCTTTGTTGAGAAGAAAACAGATTCTTCAACAAATGAACCCTCTAAAAATGTTATTATGGTCGCACCCATCCTGGATCCTCTCGCTTCAGCTACTAATAGTGCCACTATTGATATTACAGGTATAGCGGGAAGTGGCGACTATGTAAGTCTTTATATTAACGGAAAGCAATCTAAAAAAGCGGACGTAAAAGAAGACAATACATTTGCCTTCAGAGATGTAGAGCTGGATAAGGGAGATAACACTATTAAAGTAAGAGCATTTACTAAAGATAATAACGAAAGTAAATTCTCAGACACTCAGTCTGTATCCTTCTCTAACAAAGCACCTTCTTTGAGTGTGGATTTTCCGACTGATGGAGAGACGTATCATAAAGACAATAATCCATTACGTGTGAGAGGAAAAACAGATAAAAATATGCGGGTTACTATTAATGATTTTTGGGCAATGGTAGGTGATAATGGAGATTATTACTATAATTTGCCTCTCCAGAATGGAGATAATCAGATAACAGTAGTTGCAGCTGATGAAGCCGGAAATAAGACTACCAAGTCTCTTAAGGTCTCCTACTCCGAATAATTGCACCTTCTACTACCAACCACCCCAAAATCATTGGATAGAAAAGGATATTAAGAAAAAGGCTTCCACACAGAACTGCGATGAGTGATGCAAAAAAAGTACGTCCTAACCATATCCCTTTTAATGAGCTGTCCCATGAATCCTTTAATACTCTTACCATCCATAGACTAAAAAATACCCCTCCTGCAATTCCTGTTGTTGCCAGTATGAAAAGGTAACTATTATCTGTCCCTGCATCGGCATGACTTTGAACTTGAGGTGACTCTTCTCTCAACCCCATTTGTACCTGTGCATAACGATATGCATTGTACCCAACTCCAAAAAGTGGATATTTACTAATAATTGACACTGCTTCCCGAGCAGATTCTAATCTAGCCTCAGATGATACAACACGGAGAGGATTAAGCCCTTCTATTTTTGAGTTAGCTGCTGCCAAAAAAAACACTATACAGCAGAGGAGTATTACCATTGTGATTTTCTTACCCGCCATACTTAAAAGGAATACTCCCAATCCTACCAAAAGCATAATAAAGCCAGTTCTTGAATATGTTAATAATTCCGCAGCAAAGGTTAAGACTACCAGGGATCCTGCTAAGATTCGCTTTGGGGTACTTTTAAGAGTTAGGAACACCTCTAAAGTCATAAGTAAAAACAAGGCAAAGAATGCTCCCGCGAAGTTTGGATCAAGAAATGTAGAGAAAAGGCGGTAAAGATGCTCATCCCAGCCTAAGTAACGTAAATTTCCAAGAGATTGATAGAAAAGATATTGAATAAAACCAATTCCGACAATACCTGCACCACTTATCACAAGGCCATTCACCAGCTTTTTTTTATCTTGCCCTGCCATATCTTTCACTACATAAAACAGACATAAATAGCAAAGTAGCCGAACTAAATATAGCGATGAAATTCCTATCTGTTCTAATGACAAATTACGAGAAAAAAGTGCCAGACCAATTAATCCGGAGATAATAAATCCTCCTATAATTTTTTCTGACTCTGAGAGAGAAAACTGTGTTTTTCGGGTTATAAGATACCTTACAACCCATATCAAAATAAAAAGTACTACTGCACTATCTAGTAATGTAATACCTACATTCCCTAATTGAAGGCGAGCAAACTGCCCTAGGACAAAGGCAACCGCCATAATAACCATAAGTATATATTTCATAGCTAATACACCCATTCCTGGCCTAATGTGTATAATGTAACACCTGTCGTTTTATTGTAGTAGATAGGCTGCCAATAGGAAAATCGTTTAGGAAGATCTGCATGCTGAGTTGCTACAAAGTCAAATGTATCTCCTCTTTGAACATAGGATGAGTCGATAAAAGGTACATCTAAGTAGTAAAGATTATGAAAGCCATAGAGAAGTACTTTCTTACTAGGGCCTACCATATCCTTTATTTTATTATCAGTATCATAAAAATCACCAAACTGAAAATTAAGACTCTTAGTTAAGTACGACTCTCTCGATTCCACACCCAACACTACAGGTAGAGTCCGCATCTGGGCAACTCCTCTATATGCAATTGAGACAATAAATACCAGTAAGATACTGCCCAGACTTATCTTCAGCAATTGCTTTTCATTTTTAAGTTTAGAGAGGACAACTCCCGCTGTTAGACTAAATAACGGCAAGTAAGGCAAAATAAATCTTCCTCCTCCAGTTTTAGGAGTTACTGTCCACATCAAGAGACTTACTAAAGATAAAATTACTAGCATTACCTCCTGTCTGCCTAGCTTTCTCCATACGAGTAAGAGGAGAGGAACTAGCATGAGATAAATTGGAGAAATAGGATCAGCAGATGAGACAAAGACTGTTGCCATATCCGTTATAGTCTGGGGAAAGGCTAGGACATCCTTCCCTATCACAACTGAATAATTACCAAATAGTGGATACAAGGGATTTCCAGTAGTACTATACGAAAGAGCGAACCAGCCAAGAGATACAAGTAAAGAAAGAAAAATAAAAAGGATACAATCGAAGAGTCTCTCTGTCCTTCTCTTAAATCCAAAGAAAAATAATGCAGTTACAAAAATCGGGAGGCTCATCATCGCCAGTAATTTAGTTTCAACTGCTAACCCAAAGAGAAAAGCTGACTCTACTAACCATTTTATTTCCTTTTTCTCTATATAGTTAATAATTCCCCATAAAGCCATGACTTCATAAAAAGCCCTGATAAGATCTACATAAGCTGTTGTTGCTTCCCAAAGGACTACGATATTACTAAAAAAGATAACAACTCCGATAATCGCGAAATAAGGGGATGAAAATTTCTTAATCAATTCATAAATTGCGATACCAGTAAGAACTGCGAATGCTAGATGGATACTATGAGCCAGAATATCTCCTTGTAGAGCAATGGCAGGGATATAGAGCATCTCTCCTAATTTAGGCATCGCTGAATAATAAAAGAGACTTCCTGGAATAAAAGATATTCCCCCCATCGCCAAGTAGAGCTTCGGTAGAGTCAGATGGTACCATAGCGCATCAAATGCAGTCTCAGGGACTAAACTTCCTAGGACCATAATAGAAAAAGCACTAATAAGTCCTACTACCCATAGTGTATGCTTGTTAAAATTATCTAGTACTTCTTTTTTTATTCCTGCCCAATTAACTTTTTTGTCGAATCTATTCCAAAATAAGACTGAACAAAGTATATAAAGGGTACTAAATACAATAAGAATTGGTTTTGTCAGAAAATGAGCCATTCCTAAAAGGAAGATACAATTTGCATAGAGGCCAATTAAAAAAGCGAGACTAAACATATTATTTTATACTGTATATTACAGCTGATGGATAACTTTTGATTTTCGTAACACTCTTTGATTTATCAAGTATTCTTATCACCGTTTCCCCTGGCAGTAAAGAAATATTGTCTATTTTTACTTTATCATGATAAAGCATATTATACTCTCCAGGATGAACAATGATAGTATTTATCCCCATTTTCTTAATCCGTGTGAGTGAAGTTTCATCAGGAAATGTCTTAAGGAGATGAGTAACCTCAGCTTGCCAAGGTGGCGGTGAGAACCCGCTGACACCATTCATGCGCTTCTGAAATCCATTTATAGAGTAGTATTGCCTTATGTATTCTTGTCCGGCATAGGGAGACATATTCCAGTTATAAATAGGCATCTCAATAATTCTTGCATCCGGTAGAGTTTTACTGTACTCATATTCTAAAGGAAAGTTTTTCACTTCTGGTAAAGACTGAAAAGTAATAGATGGGGTGTACTCTCCTATAATAATTCCCATGAGTACTCCTACTATAATTAGCCTGATTGAGGAAGAATATTTTTTAATGATGTGATGAAGTATCACCGTACCTCCGATCGAAGCTCCTATGATAAAAAGTTCTTCCCAACGTGCAGAATTACGCATACCATTAAATCCAGGTAACAGATAGTAAAAAAGAGCATAAGGAAGAGGTATGGGGAAAGGATGGTGAATTGTATGTCTATTAATATGCAAAAATGGTCCTAGGCTTAAGATAAACCCTACGCAAGCTATCAAAGAAAGTGAGATGATTTTATAATCTAATTTTCTTCTATTGTTAAAGATATATATTAATGAGGTAAGACTCAGTCCTAGGAGAACTATCCCGGGAAATCCATTCTTAAAAGAGATTGACTTGGGGTAGGAATCTCTATGCCAAAAATTAGTCAAAAATGAAGAAAGTTTTGTAAACTGAGAAGAAAAAAGAAAATCCTCAGGCTGATTGGCAAAATGAATGGAATCTCTAATATCTCTTGAATAAGAGAACTCACTTGCCACTTGATAATATGGAAGAATAAACGGGAGAAGAATTATCAGACTACATACAAGCGCCAACATAGATTTTTTAGATACATATTCTCTTATATTTTGTCTGCTCGTAAGGATAAATACGAGGAAAATTGTAACTAGGCTAAAAGCGATAAAATATCCAGGTAGAAAACTATTGAGTGTTTGGAGATCAAAACAGATGAGGCATAAAATAAATAACTTCAGCTTCTTTTCTTCTAGAAATCTAAGGAAAAAATAAATACTTAAAGGCACAAAAAAAATAAAAAGAACTTGGAGATGGATGTATTTATCCAGAGTAACGGGAGAAAAAATGACGAGGAATCCTGCCAAAACTGCTACTATTTTGTCTTTTACTATATAATTTGTCAAAAGATAGACAGAGTAACTAAGACTTGTTAATGAGAAAAGTAATGTTAAATTATGAATTGCAATTGGCTGATGAAAAAACCACGCTGGAAACGAGAGTAACAGGCTTGACGTAATAAGTGAGTCCGAATAAGCGAGCGAATTACTGTAGGGGAAAAAATGAGGAGCATTAAAAAGAGTAAATGGATGATGGAATAATGCATTAATTACATAGTTTTGAATGTAGGATAAAATTAATTCATCTCCCATCCCACTTGTATAATCTCCAATATGCAAAACAAGAGGATAGGTAATAAATATACTGATAAAAGCAAATAGACAGGCAATACCTATATGACTAAAAATGTTCTTTGAGAGGAGGGGTTTTATATATGAAGTAAACATAAACCATTTTTGCATAAAAGATGAGTGAAATAGAGAAGAAATAAAGTGGCTATCCAAAGACAGAAAGGAACTACAAAAAAAATATGTTTATGTTTAATTTCCAAATTCATAGACTCGTTTTTTATGCTTTAATTGCCATAGTTTTCCTCTAACCAAAAATGAATGAAATGACATCATCAGTGCAGAGATTATCCCAACAGTACCATCAAGAAATCCTAATTTCACTATATAATTTATAATAAATTTCCCAAAAGGATAAAAAATAATTGCAAGAATGCTTACTGATACTTTTTTATCAAAAAGCTCTTGAGCTCTTAAAGAGGAATAATAATTAATTTCTTTAAGAAATTCGTATATTGTCGGATGAGGATAATGGAAAAGCGGATTTTTTAATATACCAATCTCTCCTATCACATCCCACCTTTCATGTACCCTGCCTCGCCATGTACCCTTAGACTTTTTTGCTAGCCGTAAAATCCTGCTTCTTCCTGCGTCGCCAAAACGTAGCCTCTTCCCCCAAAGATAATCAACACGTTTTATATAAAATCCATTTACGTCTGTTAAAAACTGGGTCGTTTGCTGATAGAGTTCAGTCGCCAGCTCTCGTGACACAATCTCGTCTGCATCTACAAATAATATCCATTCATTTTTTGCTTTTTCCATTGCCCAATTTCTTTGTGTCCCAAAATCATTATTAAGTTTTCTTTTATAGACTCTTGCCCCTTTTTTTGCTGCTACCTGTGCAGAATCATCTACAGAGTTATCATCAATCACGATAATTTCCTCACAAAAAGATAATGCATCTAAGCATTGAGCCAGTTGTTCCTGTTGATTTTTTACTAGGACGATTCCACTAATCATTTCGCGTGATTATTATCTGAGTATTGCTTTCTCTTATTATATACTTTAATTCTGAATCTCGGATAACAGGATGTTTCTTGTACCACAGTACATACTCATAAGGCATCAGAAATGACTCAAATTGACTCCCTGCTCCCTTTCCTCGCAGTGCAAATGATCTGCCGTGGGAAGAGGCAACTAGCGTATCGGCTGCTGCTACTCGTTGACTGAGAGCTATATCTCTCTGTGGAATCATAGAGTAATTATGCTTGAGGAGAGCAACTATATTTAAGAGTAGTAAGAAAATAATTACTGTCATCATTATTTTTTTTGAGAAAAAGTTACTCATCGTTAATGCAATGCTGAAAAATACTGCTGGAAAAATAATGGGTAAATAAGCATCTGATGGTATTTTATTAACGATAAGAATACCAATTGAAGCCAGAATCCAGACTAAAAGGAGAAGATACGAACTATACTGAGTATTGCTTTTGTATTGTTTCCATATTACAGCACTCAGTCCTCCAAAACTTCCCAGTATGATAAGAGTACTAAGGATCTTATTTGGAAGAAAAACTAGCCACTGAAACCTCTCTAAAAGGAATCCCAAAACTAACCCAAGAGAATTCATTTGAGTACTTTGTGATGAAATATGAAAAAGAGAACGAAATCCTGAATAAAAAAGCCATGCAGTAAATCCAACTGTCTGCTTAAAACCGTGGTTAAGATCATAAAGAATAACAGGTAGAAGAGGAATACATCCCAAAACTATCGACCAAATAATAGTTCTTTTAGTAAGTTTGGTAATCCAGTCAGATCTCCTCCAAATACCGTATATCCCTACAAGGAGGAGAGGTGCTATCAGGATAACAGTAGCTAATTCAAAATTATAAAGTACGGCAATAAGAAAGATTAAAAACGGCAGATAGACTGTCCTTCCCTTTACCCATTGTGTTAAAAAATAAAAGTAAACAATTGTCAGAAGAGGAATAGGGGAGGTATGATAAGGCATACGTGATAAATGTATTATGTAGGGAGAAAAAGCATACAAGATTGCCCCCACTAGACCGACTTGTTTTGAGAATATTTTTTTTCCAAAGATATAAAAGAAAAATATTGTTAAAGCATGTATTGTAATTGAAAGATAAGCTCCTGATAATGGACTGTATCCTCCTATCCACATTGGGATAGCTAGGAGATATGTCCATAATGGTCCCTGATGGAGCCATGTGTGACTTGAAGTAATCCCAACAAGAGGAAATGAATGCCCAAGTAATAAATCCCGAGCAGAGAGATAAAACCATGCTTGGTCACCAATAAAAAGCATACCTGATGCGATCTTCCACAACGATAAGAGTGACGAGCAGATAATAATTACTGTAACTGCAGCAGCTTCCTTACTAAAACGTGCAACACACTCGATAAGAAATGCCTTAAAAAAGCCATAGTGTTTGGAAAAATAATAAAACCTGCTATCCTGAAAAATTTGAGAGATATCAGATCTTTGCTTCGTACTCTCCCCCCATAAATGGATAACTTTTGCCTGAGGAAGCATACAGATTCGATATCCTAGTTCTTTTACTCTTTTACAGAGGTCAAATTCCTCAAAATAAAGAAAAAACTTTTCATCAAATCCTCCAACTTTTTCATAGAGATCTTTCCTCATCATAAATGCTGTACCTGGCACAACACCTACTTCTTTTACTTTTTTTCTATCCCAGTCAGGCAGCCAATACCCTTTCGAAATAGGATTATTAGGAAATAATTTATTAAGAAAAGAAAGACTTACCACTCCTCGTAGCGGAGTTAGTATTGCCATTCCCTGGAGAGAAAATGGTTTTTTATCTGCATGGAGCAGCAAAGGAGCAACTATTGCTACATCACTATTCTTTTCTAAAAATTCAACCTGCTCTTTAATTGTCTTTTCAAACACAGTGGTATCAGGATTGAGCAAAAAAAGATACTTTCCTCTCGCCCTTTTTGCAGCTACATTGTTCCCTTGACCAAACCCTCTATTTTTATTTGAAATGTAGATGACATCCGGATACACCTTTTTAATAGTGTTTTTAATATCTCTTGATTCTTCATTATCGACAACAATAATCTCATAAGAAACAGCTTTAATCGCTTTTTTAAGTGATGTAATACATTCTAGTAATAACTCTTTAACTTTGTATTGGACAATTATTATGCTGACTTCAGGATTTTTCATATTATTTCGCAGTTTTGTCTCCGCTTAAAAATATACCGCTAAACATTCCAGCATCAAAAACTAACTTAAAAAGCAACATAGCAATAGGAGCGTTATTCTGGAAATACTTCATACTAACCCGAAAAGAATTAATTGGAGAAAAGCGAAGAAAATTAGAAAAGCTTTTATTAAAAAGCTTTGACCTCCCTATCCACCTTGCAGAGTAAAAAACCTCATGTAATGTAGAAGGATTATAATGATAGCTTTTCGCATGAGGAGCGTTGACTGCATACTTTGAGATTTTTTGGCTTAGACTTGAATCATCCGTATAACCTTCTTTTTCGTTATAACCTGCTAACGCATATTTCTTAAGAATTGCTCTAAAAGCATTCTCTGTATTTTTATATTTCTCAGGTAATCGCCTATTAGAAGGCAGCCCAGCATTGATACTCCAGCATCTAGACCAAATATTCTCAGGATTTGCTACATACTCCTCTTTAATAAAGGTCCCTATAGCTTTACCATCAATAATTGGTTTGACAAGATTTTTAATATAGTCCTTATCATATCTCATGTCAGCATCAGCTAGGACGATTATCTCACCTTTTGCAGCTTTTATTCCTTTATTACGCGCAGCACCAGCTCCTTTATGACTCTGTCTAATAAGTGTTATTTTATATTTTTTTGTAATTAGGATACTGTTATCAGTAGAACCGTCATCCACCACAATAATTTCTATGTTTTTATATGACTGATTAAGAAGGGATATAAGACAGGAGTCTAAATATTTTTCTTCATTGTAGACAGGAACTATTCCGGATATAAGAGGATCTTTCATACTACGATACTTTCTTGGCTATACAAATAAAACTCCAGTGAGGAATGCATGTTTTGAGCTTTATTATTTTAAATCCTCCAATTGTCTGGAGCATGGTAGAAAAGCTCTCTTTAGTAAAGGCATGCTTATGCGTTGGGTCCAATTTTATTGTATCCAGTGCCTCGTCATCCGGAACTACTACTCCTAAAATTCCTCCTCTTTTAAGAACACGCTTCCACTCTTTAAGAGTTTTAATCGGATCTGTGTAGTGTTCTAAGTTATGTCGAGCCACTACATAGTCCAAAACATTATCTGAAAACATATAAAGATTGTCTCCAGATGTACAAATATCAGCCTCACTTATTTGTCTCCTTTCGCTTCCATATTTGCCAGTCATACCCTTAGGGGTAAGATCTATCCCAAGCGCCAGAGGATGTGTCTTTTTTGATCCGCACCCTACATCAATTCCAAGTCCCTTACAATAAGGAAAGAGCATTGCTTGTTCAGGATCATCAGGTATTTGGATTCCTTTGAGGGGAAAAGAACTAGGATAGAAAAATATAATAATTCTCTTTATTCCACCATTTATAATGTGACTGATCGTAATCATCCTCGTATTTTAGCATGCTTTTCTTTAAACACTATAATTGTAGTGATTATATAAGTAGCTAGTATAAAAATTTGAGTTATGACTGTCGTAATGCTTGCTCCAATAAATGAGTATGAGGGCAAAATAAAGAAATTTAATATTATATTGAGAACTATTGCCAAAAGAGCAAATTTTATAAGAAGTAATTGTTTGTTTCCCACAATGGCAATATTGAGAAAAAAACCGCTAAGGATACTTGCAAATAAAGAAAAAGACAGGATTTGGACAGCTAATGTTGCTTTCATATACGCATTTCCTCCCAGGATTTGGATAAGAAATGGCGCAAAGATGAACATCCCTATTCCTCCACCGACTGCAATCAAAAAGGTAAGTGAGAAATATTTTTTATAGATTTTTTTAAATTCCTCCTTTTTTCGAGGCTGAGAAAAAACAGGAAAAAGAGTTGATGTGAAATATCCCGCAAAGACCAGTAATACCTCAAAAATCTTATATGCTATTGAGTAATAAGCTACATCAGGATGAGATGTAGGACTAAAGTAAAAAGAGAGCATAATAGTATCTATTTTAAAATAAGCGATACTTAAAATAAGCCCTACACCAAAAGGCCATACTTCATATAATATTTTTTTATATTCAGAAATATTATTTGTCAATAAAGAAGATCTCCTAAATTCTCCTAGTGATAAAAGGAGGCCTATACCATTTGAAATTAGGCTAACTGAAATTATCCAAAGTAATGATAACTTAAAATATATAAAGACGAGGGTTAGTACAAATGAGGTTACTGCAGCTGCTATCTGAATCCCTACTACTCTCCTGAAGTGAAGCTTTCCCTGATGGAATGCCCAGAATACTGACGAGAGTAAAAGTACAAATCCGCTTATAGAAGAGATAATAATGCCAATTTTTACTGTAACGGTATAAGGGAAAAAGATAAGGCCACTACAGACAACCATAAGAGAGAGGAGAGCTATATAAAATCTCAAACTAAATATGTGAGTTACAAAATCTTTATCTGCTCTTTCGCTAGCTATCTCTCGAATTACATAAGTCGCAAGACCAAAATCAGCAAATAGCGTAATAAATCCAGCTATTGTCGCTATGAGATTATATTCACCAAATTGTGTTACTCCTAAATACCTGGTGAGAAATGCTGTCGTCAAGAACCCCAAAAGTGAAATAACCACTTTCCCACCCACCTGATAGAATGTGTCAAGAAATACTTTTTTACTTTGAATATTCATTAGTAGAGCACCTTTCTGGCAAAGAAAAGAACAAAAGGAATTTCAAAAATAACTGAAATAAGCATAGCGCAGCCAGCTCCCACCATACCATAGCTCATAACCAAAGGTATAGCGACAGTTATAAGAACAACAAGCCTAACAAGAGTAGTTTGGGCTGCATAACTCTGCTTCCCAACCGAAAGATAGAGGGGAGTAAAATTACCAAAAATTGTTCTGAGGATTCCATAGATTGAAAGGATTTGAACTGCAGATACCGCAGCCAGCCATTGAGACCCCATAAAGATAAGAATTATTGACTTGGCAAAAATAAAAATAATTAACCCAAGTATCATTGATCCTATGGCAGTTAGTATAGTCACTTTAATAAAAGCCGACCTTAACCGCTTCTTATCATCAGAAAATTTCGTAAATACTGGAAAAAGTACTGCGTTCACAACATTCGTTATTTCACTAATGGGAAGTGTTGAGAATTTGTAGGCTACCTGATAAATACCTAAAGAAGAAGACCCCATTATCTTCCCTACTATAATATTGTCGCCATTTTCTGCCAAATAAGAAAAAATACCAGTTAAGGTAACCCACCAGCCTCTTTTTAAAACCATCTTAACCTTTTCTCCTTCAAACTTTAACCTAGGCCACAAGGGAATAAGGACATAGGATAGTACTACCTCCGCAAGTGCGGAGGCGATAAGTCCCCACGTAAAGCTCATTGCACTTTTACTCAAAAATCCAGCAATTACTGAAAAAACAACCTCTATGAAAAAAAGAAATGATCTTAATCCAAACTCTTTATGGAAGAGTAACTCTTTTTGATATGTTACGATAGCAGGATTGATAAATCCCCTAATAAAGGGAATCACAGCAGTCAACTGAATAACTGTTATTGCCCCGGGGGATTTAAAAAAAACTGTGATATATGGTGCTAAGGAAAAAATGAATACAGAGAGAACGATCCCCCTTAGGATAGAGACTATCCATGCTGAATCCACATATTCACTGATATGTCGCTTCTCCTGGACAAGAAATACATTAATGCCTGTCTCAGTTACTATCTCAAGAAAAGCTAAAAGGATAGAGGCAATACCAAAATAGCCAAATTCGCTTGGAGTAAGAAGTCTGCCGAGGATTGCTAAACGAACGAATGTCAGTAACCTTGTCAAACCTCTCAAAAATGTCATCCAGGAAATTCCTCTAAAAACATCTTTCTTATAACCCATCCGTTCTATTATAGCTTCTTTACCCGCCTGCTGGCTAGAAAACCAGAACAACTTCCTAGTAGGACTGCTATATCTGAAGTGAATTGAATAAGGGGGAGATAGTAAATTGCCCTTGCGTCTTTAATATAGCTATAATTTTTATAGATAGACCATATACTGTAAAGGATAATTCCCGCTAAGAGTACCAACCACCATAGTATAGTATGCTTTGTAATAGCAAAAATAATAAAGAGTAAAGCTGCAAGATACCTAAAGATGATCAATACTACTTTTGGCCGGAGTATTGATGCTTCCATATCTCCATATGCGAACCTTTGAAACATCAAAAATGCCTCCAGCAGATTTCTCCGCGGAATCCAGTAAACAATTGCCTTCCGTGTAAATATGATCTTTTTTTTCTCTTTTTTAAGTTTCTTAGCAAAAACATAATCTTCATTATGAGAATATCGCTCATCAAATCCTCCCATCTCCTCCCATATTATTTTTTTAATTGCCATTGATCTAGTAGCAGGCAAAAAGTCTTTTTCATTAACTTTATCCGGCATGACTAAGACATAAGGGACTAAACATTTTTGAAAAATATTTTCACTTCTAGCGCTGTAATAGCCAGCCACTACATCAGCTTTTTTATCG
This sequence comes from uncultured Gammaproteobacteria bacterium, assembly GCA_964515545.1. Classification (GTDB taxonomy): domain Bacteria; phylum Patescibacteriota; class Microgenomatia; order Levybacterales; family UBA12049; genus JACROF01. Next base: position 220,161 of record CAZERI010000002.1, on the reverse strand, counting down.
GTAATCGGGATCATCATCTCTTTAATCCAATTTTTATCAAGAACACAGCCAGGATCAGAGATAAGGATAATTTCACCATGGGTTTTTCTAATAGCTTCATTTCTTCCGACAGAACGATTCCCTTCCTTAGTTGAGAGCAGTAGCTTATACGGCAATGAGTGTTTTTGAATAAAATTCTTAATAATAGTAACTGTTCTATCCTCTGATCCTCCATCCACAATCACTACCTCATCTGGCATACGAGACTGAATAAGAAGAGACTCTAAAAATAAAAGGATATTTTCTTCTTCATTGAGAACAGTGGCTATTAACGATGTTTTCATATTAGCTAAACAATTTTTGTAATTTCTTTTTATATCGTTCAAGAAAATAACAACACATCAAAGAAATTACCCCATACATAATAGTGAGTTTTGGATAATAGTCAAATGAAGTGACCATGATCATGGAAGAAACCGCTATGAGAAAAAGCCACTCTAACTTCTTTATTTTTTTGCAATAAAGAAAGACTATAAGAATCCCTAAGATAAAGGAAGCATATGAATAACGCATACTTGATACCATAATCCATGACTTCGTATCAGTAGGCGAAATTAAAAAAATAATGAATGTTAAAATACAGATAAGTTCTAATCTATGATTTTCTAAGGATAATAGATATTTTTTGATAGGAGTTTTAAAACCTTTTAAAAGGCGAACAATAACAAAGGGAATACTTATAAGCCATATCTTATACTCTCCAAATGCTGCGTCGATGATATCCTTAGGATAGGAAAGAAATATATTCCAGACCTGCTTATCAAAATTAATGTCGTAAGGAAGACCGATAAAATAAAGAGGATAAAAAGGATTATGGAAGAGAATAATATTTCTGATATACCACGATAATCCAAAAATAGTAAATGGAACTAAAAAAGCTATTAATTTCTTTATCTTAAAATCCCGCAAAAATCTTCTTCTATAACAAATAAAAAGCAGTAAAAGATAATAAAATCCTGTATATTTAGTCCCTATTATCATACCCAAAATAAAACCTAAAAATAAGAAATATTTTAAAGACTGCCGAGGCCTCTCAAGAAGGACAATACTTATTAAGAAAAAATTTACCAGCCATATATCTATATTTACTGAATTGAACCACCGCACCAAAACATTTAGTGTAATAATTGTTGATGCAAAGAAAATACTTTCATAATAATTAAGTCCAGTTATTCCCCCCAACTTCCAGCAAATAAAAAATAACACAATAACTGCCAAAACATTAGTGAGAGTTAAGGGAATATGAAGTAATAAGAATAATGAATTAAACAGTTCACTGCTTCCTGGATAATACCACTGTGTAATCAGAGGATGTACCGGAGAAAAGATTTCACCCGTTAGGATCATTTTTGCAATAGGGATATGATAATCCCAACTGTCTCCTAAAGCAGGGATAGGATGGATGATGCCATTAAAAATTGCATAGATTACATAATAAAGTGTAATGACAATCCCAATGTACGCAAATATTCTTGCTGACATTTCTCTATTGTAGCGCATACAAACAAATTATATTGCTATCTCAGGCATATTTCTCTACAATGGTCTCGACATGAGAAAACTACTCTCTATCGTTATTCCTGCCTATAATGAGGAGCCCATGATCTCCCCTCTTACGAAAAGATTAACCTCTTTCATGGACTCATATAGTAGTTTTGATTTTGAAGTCATTTTTGTAGATGATGGATCTCGTGATAATACTATCCATGAACTGATCAAAGCACGAAAAAAAGATAAAAGATTTAAAGTTATTGAGATGTCTAAAAATAATGGGTGTGATGAGAGTATTTTCACTGGGTTAGACTTTGCGAAAGGTGAGGCGGTAATTGTCATGATGGCCGATCTCCAGGAACCGCCGGAACTAATTCCTACATTTGTTAAAGAATGGCAAAAGGGTTATGACATTGTCTATGGTGTAGTAAAAAAAAGAATTAATTATCCTCTCCACAGAAGAGTTGGTACCTTTATTTTTTATAAAATTATTGCGTACCTTACTGATAATATTGTTCCTCAAAATGTAAGTGATTTTCGCTTGCTGGACAAAGCAGTCTATAAAACTCTAGCAAACCTACCCGAACATAATAAATTTTTTAGAGGATTAGCTATGTGGCCAGGTTTCAAAAAAATAGGTATACCCTTTGATAGACCGGATCGTGTGGCAGGGAAATCAAAAGCAAATATTAAACTGACATTGCACGTAGCTATAAATGGTATCCTAGGGTTTTCCAGTTTGCCATTACGATTATCCTGGATCATATTTATCCTCTCAACGATAATAACTAGTATCTCGTTCTTCTTCTATCCTCTGGAGCTGACAATTTTTCTACTTCTTTTTACACTTCTCTTCTTTATTACTGCCATGCAAAGCGAGTATATCCTCCGTATTTTTACTGAAAGTCGTAATCGTCCCAACCATATTATTAAAAAGGTTTACGGACTATAGTGTTAGCCATTGTTTTTTGAATAATCCTTTAGTAATATACATTTAAATCATGTTAGTTGCTGAGTATATACTCGATTATCTTGCTGCACAGGGAATTAAAGAAGTATTTCTCATGACGGGAGGAGCTATTTCTTTTGTGGTTGATGCCTTTCATGGACGAAAAGATATAGGATATGTCTGTATCGCTCACGAGCAGGCAGCAGCTATGGCAGCGGATGCATATTCCCGCCTCGGGCCTAATTTAGCAGCAACGATGGTAACCTCAGGTCCGGGTGCTACGAACCTTATTACAGGAATTTGCTGCTCTTGGTTTGATTCTATTCCTGTCCTCCATATCTCCGGGCAGGTTAATACATATGAACAAAAAGGAAATTCTTCTGTCCGCCAAATTGGCTTCCAAGAAACTGATATTGTATCGGTAGTAAAGCCGATTACTAAATTTGCAGCTCAACTGGATAAACCTGAGAACATTCGATACCTTCTCGAGAAGGCAACCTACATCGCAAAATCCGGAAGGCCAGGGCCAGTACTTATCGATATCCCGCAGGATTTCCAGAGAGTTGAAATAAATCCACGGACTCTTAAAGGATTTACACCACCACAAAAAGAAGTTATCGTTGACGGTGCTCTTGTTAAAAAAATTGAGAAATCACTCAACCTTCTTAAGACAGCTAAGCGTCCTGTCCTTCTTGTCGGTTTTGGAACTCGTATTGCTAAAGCAGAAAAAGATATCCTCAAGCTTGCACTGAAACTAAAGGTTCCTGTTGTTACCTCATGGAGCGCTAAAGATCTTTTTGTCCATGAATTTCCTTATCTTATTGGTCAAATCGGTGTGTATGGCCATAGGTCGGCAAATTTCGCTGTCCAAAATGCAGATGTTCTCCTTTCCATTGGAAGCAGACTTGATACCAGACAAACAGGAGGTAAACCTCAGACCTTTGCCAGAGAAGCTAAAAAAATAATTGTCGATATTGATATTTCAGAACTTACTAAGAAAAAAGTTATCCCTGATATTGCAATCAATTCAGATGCAAAAATTGCAATTAAAGAGTTGCTTAAACAGTCCATAAAAAGTAATTTAGGAAACCACACTGAATGGGTCGAACAATGCTTGTCCTGGAAAAATACTTATCCGATGGTTCTCCCTGAATATAAAAAAGAAGATAAATATGTAAATCCCTATGTCTTCAGCCAAAGACTTTCTCAGCTTCTGGATGATAATGCGATAGTTATTCCTGATGACGGAGGACACTTAACCTGGACTATGCAGGGTTTTGAGGTAAAGGGCAGTCAGCGTCTAATTTCAGCATTTGGGAATTCCCCAATGGGATATGCCCTTCCCGCATCTATGGGAGCATCCCTTGCTCTTTCGAAAAAGCAGATCATTTGTATTGACGGAGACGGAAGTCTTCAGATTAATATCCAAGAGCTTCAGACAATTGCTCATTATAAAATACCAGTAAAAATTTTTGTACTTAATAACGAAGGCTACGGCATCATCAAGCAGTTTCAAGAACTTTACTTAGGCAGCCGTTTTGAAGCCTCAGGCAAAGGATACTCACATCCTGACTTTATTAAAGTCGCAAAGGCCTACGGCATTAAGACCTATGATCTAAAAAACCATAAAGCCATGGATACTGTTATCAAATCTGCTCTTAAAGAAAAAGGACCCGTACTCGTAAATGTCCATCTTAACCCTCGACAGAAATTAATTCCTAAATTACAATTTGGTAAACCCATTGAAGATCTATCACCATCATTAAGTAGAAAAGAATTTTTGAAAAATATGTTTATTGATCCTCTTGACTAACTATGGAACAAAGAAAAAAAACCACCCTTCTTACTCTTAAAAAACTAAAAGACGAAAATAAAAAAGCAGTCTATCTTACTGCTTACGATTACCCCATTGCCCTTCTTGCCGATAGGGCTGGAGTAGATATGATTCTGGTAGGAGATTCACTTGGGATGACTACGCTTGGCTATAAAGACACCCTTAAAGTAACTATGGATGATATGGTAAGGCATGCCAGCGCAGTGACACGAGCAGCAAAGAGTTCTTTTATCATCGGTGATATGCCCTTCCTTTCCTACCAACCATCTGATAGAGACGCTATCCTTAATGCAGGCAGGCTTATTGGAGAGGCAGGATGTGATGCTGTTAAATGCGAAGGAGGGATAAGAGTAGTATCACGGGTAAAGGCTATGGTAGATGCAGGAATACTGGTCCAAGGGCATTTAGGTCTAACTCCCCAAAATGCTTCTCAAATGGGAGGATATAGAGTTCAAGGAAAAACAAAAGAAAGTTATCAGCAGCTTCTTAAGGATGCACTAGCTTTAGAAGAGGCGGGAGTTTTTTCTCTTCTTCTTGAGGGGATGCCATCTCAGGTGGCTGAAAAAATCAAAAAACATCTCTCTATTCCTGTCTATGGAATTGGTGCTGGCAATAAAGTTGACGGCCAGCTCATCATAGTCCATGATCTGATCGGACTTTTTGAGCAATTTACTCCCAAATTTGTAAAAAGATACGCAGAAGCAGGTAAAATAATTGAGGAGGCAATTAGTAAATATTGCGATGATGTCCGTACAGAAAAATTCCCTACTAAAAAATATTTCTACGAAATATCAAAGGAAGAACTAAAAAAGTTAGAATAATGAGCAAAAAGCCTACCGCATTTGTCACTGGAGCAACTGGCTTTATAGGATCTCATCTCGTCAGGGAGCTGCTTGATAAGTCTTTTGACATCCATATTCTTTATCGCCCTATTACTACCTCAATAAGACTTAACGATATCCTGCATAAGACTACACCATATAATATCGATATCAGCGATAAAAACCAGCTCCAAAAACTGCTCAGAAAGATTCAACCTGACTATATTTTTCATCTAGCAAATATTGGTATATATGGAAGAAAAGAGAGCTTTGATGAAGATGTAGTAAATGTTAACCTCTTAGGTACAATTACCCTTTTACAGGCCTCCAAGGACATTCCTTACAAGCTTTTTATTAATACGGGAAGTTCATCTGAATATGGACTTAAAAATAAGAAAATGAGAGAAATAGACAGCTGTTTTCCTGAGAGTACCTATGGGATAACTAAATTAGCGAGCACACTCTACGCAAAAAACTTCGCTCAAAAAAATAATAAGCCAGTCCTCACCTTGAGACTTTTTAGTCCATTTGGATCATATGATGATCCCCATAGATTTATTAGTACAGTCATTACACAGGCACTAACTAATAAAAAGATAACGCTGACCCACCCTAAAAATGTGAGAGATTTCATTTATATTGATGACGTCATCGATGCATATATGAAAGCTATGACATACAGGGAAAAACTCTCAGGGGAGATAATAAATATCGGAAGCGGGAAGCAGTACACAACTCAAGAAGTTACCGCTATCATTTCAAAACTCACCAAAACTAATAGTAAGATTATAGAGGATCACTCTGCAATAAAGTATGAATCTCCTGTCTGGCAAGCAGATATTACAAAAGCCAAGAAACTTCTTGCATGGAGACCAGCTACTGATCTCGAAACGGGACTAAAACGAACTATTGTATGGTATCAGTCTTTATAGCGGTCTAGGAATTCTGTAAATGCTTCTTTTATTCTTACTAGGTGGGCACTTGTTAATCCATGATGGCACCCTATCACAAAGCCGTTTTCCATTATTTCCTGAGCATTTGAAAAATCAGAAGCTGACCTATATTTAATGCGCTTAAAGCCGGGCTGCTTTGTGATGACACCCGTAAAAATTGGTCTTGTCTGAATATTATTCTGCTCAAGATACGTTACTAGTTCAAGTCTGGTAAATGGAGCATCTTTCACAATTGTCATTGGGAAAGCAAGCCACTGTGTCCTCACTTTTTCATTTTGGATTGGAGGCAAAAAATACTGAGGATATTTCTGGAAGAACTTTAAGAGATACGCAAAATTTTTTTCTCGTATCTTTCTGAACTGAGGAAGTTTTTTAAGCTGTGCATTACCAAATGCTGCTCCTATTTCAGTAGGTAAGAAATTATATCCAATATCACCAAAGATAAATTTTGCGTCATATGGTATATTCCCAATTTTTGACTGAAATCTCAGATCTAAGTCTTCTGACTCGTTAATAAGTGCAGATCCTCTACCCCATCCTCTGAGGACTTTTGCTCGATCACGCCAGCTTTCCTTATTTACCATTATCATTCCTCCACCGCCTCCAGCAGTTATAATATGTGAACCATAAAAACTAGTTGTAGTAATATCAGAATAGCTCCCTGTTGGCTTATTATTATAGGCAGCACCTAATGTATCACAGGAATCTTCTACTAGAAATAATTTGTGCTTCTTAGCAATCCGTGAAAGCTTAGCCATATCTGGAACATTCCCCAAAAGAAGAGGGACCATAATTGCTTTTGTTTTTTTTGAGATGGCTTTCTCAACTTTATCGGCATCAATCTGGTAAGTCCCTTTTACTACATCAACAAAAACCGGAATTAACCCTTTAGCGATAAGAGGCGCTACTGTAGTAGAGAATGTTAGGACAGGCGTAATTACTTCAGATCCTTTAGGAAGGTCAAGGAGTTCAAAAGCCAGTAAATTTGCAGACGAACCAGAATTCGTCATGATGCCGTATTTTTTTCCAAAATATTTTGCTACCCCTTCCTGAAAATTTTTAACCTCAACACCGATCATCTCACGATGCTCTTGAAGAACTCTAAGAACCGCTTTTTGCTCCTTTGTGTCATAGACTGCCTTTGCGTAAGGAACTCGTAAAGGTGCTGATTTTTTTGATTTCATTAATATACCAATAATAGTTACTGTAAGGTATAAAAGCAATACCTTTTAAAGACCTATACAATAACTTATAATCAATAATATGCTTGAGCCACAAAGAATGGTTTTTGTAAGTCTAATAGCGTCTTTTTCCTTACTAAGCGGGCTGGTTATTTATACAAAAGTTTTTAAAAAAAAGATTAGTTTTTTTATCCTTCTACTTCTTATTTCCTTCCTCCCGCTCATCAGTATTCTTCGAAATGGAACGTATGAAAGTGGAGATCTGACCCTTCATGCCAAATTTACTGCCCAATTTTTTGACAATATTGTCCAAGGCAACCTCATCCCCCAATGGATGGGTAGGCACTGCGGATCTTATGGCTGTCCGGTATACATATTTATCTATCCCTTTCCTTACTACATAGCATCTTTTTTCCATTTTCTCGGCTTTTCATTTATCGGAAGCATCAAACTACTTCTTATTACCAGTTTTGTCGCTTCAGGACTGGGAATGTATCTTTGGATAAAAGAGGAACTTGGTGAGCTAGCAGGGTTTGTCGCTGGTATATTTTATTTGTTTGCCCCATATCACCTTATTGATCTTCATTTTAGAGTCGCGATTGGAGAAATGGTATCATTTACAATTCTCCCATTTACCTTCCTCCTAACAAAAAGATTTATTGAGTCAAAAAAGTCTTTTTATTTTATCTTAGAGGGAATATTTTTTGGACTTCTTATCCTGTCTCATCAAGTCACTTCTTTTGTCGCTCTTCCGCTTCTGTTAGGATACTCGTTCATTGTATGGATAAGAATTAAAAAAAGAAAATTTTCCTCTTTAATTATTTCATTTTTCTCACAATTGCTAGGAATTTTACTAGCAGCCTTTTACTGGATCCCTGTACTTGCCGAAGGTAAATTAACTTGGTATGTAACTGACGATAAGATAGACTTCCATCCGCTTAGCAGCTTTCTCTACTCTGAAAATAGATTTGGACTCCTTTTCCAAGGACATCGTGGTGAACTGTACTTAAATGTCGGCTACCTTCAGTGGATTGTTATAGGTATTGCATTGTATATTCTTATCAAAAAGAAAGTAAAAGGTAAAAATTATTATTTACTGGCACTGAGCCTGGCGGTATTTTCTGTTCTTTTTATAGCAATGCAGGAAATAACACGCCCCATCTGGAACCTAACTCCGCTTCTTAAAAATTTTCAATTTACATGGAGGCTTTTAATAGAGATCAGCTTACTGACATCACTCATTGCTGCCATTACCACTAAGGTGATCCCTAAAAAAATTATCTATATCATTTGTTTTTTTACTATCATGTATACCCTACTAAACTGGGGAAATAGAAAAATGGTTCCATTCCTCAGTGACAGCGTAATCAGATCCCAACCTCTCTTTGGAGAAAGACCTGGAGTGGTAGATCTTACTACTCCAAATTCTGTCAATAGAGACCAGATCTGGATTGGTACAGTTCCTCACTCTCCCATAGAAGTACTTTCTGGACAAGGAGAGATAAAAATACTCAAGCATGATATGACCAATCATCAGTATCTGATATATGCAAAGACACCTATGAGGATTAAAGAAAACACCTATTATTACCCCGGATGGAAGACTTTCATTAATGATAAAGAAGTAGCCATTGATTACCACAATAAGATATATACAGGAGTAATTACCTTTAAAGTCCCCCCTGGGTTGTCAAAGATTGACCTGACTTTTACCGATACAGCGGATAGGATAAGTGGGAAATGGATAAGCGGTATTACTGCTCTTTCTTTAGCATTTTACTTACTTACTCGAAGAGGTATCCATGCGCTACTTAATCGTATAAAAATTACTTCCACAAAGAAGAATAGACGTCAGCGACATGCTCCCAACTCTGGCCTTTTACCCACTCGTAAGCATTAGTTACTTTTGCAGAGTAATTTTTATTATTTTGTATCAGAGATACTAATTCTTTAGCTGATGTAAATGACACTATCCACTCCCGGTAAGGAGTCATTTCTAAATAATCTTTTTTAACAGGATTATCATAATGGGAGAAAATAAGACGTTTTCCCGCCATAGCTTCAAGTATGCCTAAATACCGAGAAATAAATGCGTATTCATATTTTTGAATCTCCTTATCTGCATGAGGATCAAATCCTTTTAGTATTACTCCTTCTCTTTTGATCTCATCCTTAAGTGGTCCATCTCCATACACAGTTAAAGTAAAGGAGGGTATCTTTTTCCTTAAAAGTGTGACAGCCTCAACATATGTCTTGATACCCGTATGTTCATCAAGTCTTCCAATAAATACAGCTGTATTTTTTCTTGGTTTACTTGATTTTGCTGGCAGTTCCACTCCGCCATAAATAACAGCTGTTGGATGAGCATGATACCACTTGCGCATAAAATCTCCTACACAGATTGTCTTGTTTGACATATACTCAAATACTTTACGGTAGATAACCGCTTTTAGTTTGATAGGATAGCTTTCATATCCATGAAATGTCGTATAGACACTTTTAAGAGGATTAGTAATGGCAAGCGGTAAGTACCAGAAGAAGACATCGTGACAGTGGATAATATCAGAGTTCAATATTTGCTCTTTATTTCTCCATATCCATTGCCAAATTCTAAATTTTTTAAACCAATTATTTCTACCAGCCGGAATTCGTATTATCTTAACTCCTTTTATAGCAAAATTAAAATCAATTGTTTTATTTTGTAATGAATCTTCGGTAATAATAGTAATTCTATCTCCTCTGCCTGCCAGTACTTTAGAAATTTCATAGATATGTTTTTCCACTCCTCCTCCATTTGGGTAATATGATCTGGTAAGAAAGATTATTTTTTTCATAAACGCTATTTTACTACGAATTTACTTAATTGGCATTACTAATACTCCATGAAATACCGGCCATTCTCCGATTTTTTTATAATTAGGAGGGATAACAGGCGGTACCTTCGTCACAAGCATGAGAGGACGAAATTTAGAGATATACTCATCTAAGCGCTGATTGTATGGATAGATTCCTGAGGTAATGTCACTGAAATCTACGAAATACGGGCCGGTGTTATGAGAATAAGAAGTAAATGTGAGAGAAAGAGCATCTCCTCCCAGAACGATAAATGTCGAACCAGGATGAGTCCTGAAATAGGTATCCATTTTTGATGCCAACTCCTTGTATCCTTCTTCCTCCTTCGCACTCACCCTCACCCCAGATAAGATCGAAGGATAAGTAATACTCCGATAAGGGACAGCTACTTTATTTAATCCGGAGATAATACTTCTCGTACTATCAAAAGCTACACAAAATCCTATTAAAAGTAGGATCATAGCATATACGAAGTTTTTTACTCGGTAGCGTGCCACATTATAGATTGCTATTCCGAGAACTGCATAGCTTGGTGTTCCTGCCCAGAATCGATGGCTTAAATCGTAAAGTGGATAGTATGAGAGAAGTGCACTGGAAGCTAAGAGGGCAAGAGAGATCTTCTTTAGATCGGCTTTCTTCCCCTGAAAAATATTTTTACCCTCAGTCATCAGAAGGTATCCCACACTAAGCGGTAAAAGTAATCCTAAAGGATTATGGATCAGTACTGAAAAAAAGTCGAGAACACTAAAATGCTCTCCTAATACTCTCCCTGTGATATACCCCAGTCGTACTGTCTCTACGAACCAGTCCCCCAGAGAATTATTGTAAATAAGCCATCCCAAAAATATCCCATGTACTATAGCTGCCCCAGCTATTACAGATACTATCTCTAATACATACTTTCTACTAGGTTTTTTCTGTATATACCATCTAATAAGAGGAATAATAATCAGCGCACATAGGACTGTACCATATGGCTGTTTACACCAAAATGCACACATCCCCAGAGCACCTGACAAAGCATATAGGAAGTAGTGCAATCTCTGAGATTTTTTAAGAGATATTGCAGTCAAAATTGTGTATTGAGTAAGAAGGACAAAAAATGTGGCATAAATTGATGCCCAAGGATATAACGGATCGGTAAAAAATGGAAGATTCCCTACCCAAAGGAGAATAACAGCCAGTGAGTAATTCTTAGATAAAAAGTGTCTTGAGATAAGCCAGATAAGAACTCCACTTGATGCGTAAAAAATACTAGAGGCAATCTTAAGGGAGAGAAGTTTTACTCCAAAAAGCATCATAAACCAGCTGTGAATGAGAGTTGTTAATGCTCCATAGGGAGTATAGCTCTCCTTAAAAAGCATTTTCCCGTTATAGACATCTACTGCATTTTTCAGCATTAAACCATCATGATGAGGGTCTATCCCGATATGAGAAAAGAAGTAACTGGTAGAGAGAACAACTGCAAAAATTGCAGCAGGTATTAATATATCTTGTCCCCACAACCTCTTCATAGAAGTATTATGATCCAAACCTAATTATAACTCAACATTATGTTAAAATACGATCAATGAAAAATTCATCTAAACAAAAAAATAAATTATATGAAGAGTTTCATAACGATAGGAAACTTCAAAAGCGAATCATTACTGATAATAATTTTACGTATCGAGAGTTAATTAAAATTCTTAGACCGCTTCTATCAAAAGTCAAAAATGTACTCGATATCGGATGTGGAGTTGGAGCTGTCGATTTTTACCTTGCTACTAAAGGAAAAAATGTAACAGGGATTGAAATATCCAAACAAGCCATCGAACTTGCAAAAAAGAACACTCAGATGTTCAACCTTGACAAAAAAATTACATTTATTAATGCTACTTTCCCTTCTAAAATTTCAGGGAATAAATACGACCTTGTGATATTTTCTGAAGTTATTGAACATTTAGATGATGACAAAAAAGCTTTGAGAGATATTCGGAAAGTACTTAAGGCAGGAGGGTTTTTAGTAATTACCACTCCTTCCAAAAATGCACCCCTGTATAGAATGGGTATGCTTAAAGAATTCGATAAACAAGTAGGACATGTCCGCAGATATACATCTGAAAATTTAACAAAGCTTGTGAAAGAATGTGGTTATGACGTCCTACTAGTTGGAAAACATGAAGGAATAATTAGAAACTTTCTTTTTACCAACACCAATGCGGGGAAATCCATACGGTTTATTCGAGGATTTCTTTCAGATATTGTTGCATTAATTGACGAATTAACAATTCCAATATTTGGCGAGTCAAATATCCACCTTGTCGCTAAAAAGTTTAATTTTAAGATTAAAAGCTAAGGTATTGACAATTCATTTAGACAGGCATATTGTTGAGTTATATGTTTGTTGATCCTGAACACCCTGAGAAGGCCCAGGAAAGGCTAAGGGATGGAGATGGAAAGTTTGTTGCTAAAGATACTCCTCCTGAAAAAACCGCTACTAAATCGGTTGAGGTATCTGGACCTATACAAGTTGTAAAAGAAGCGTTAACAGATCCATCTCTAGATAAACCGCTTCTCAGTGTTACGGTTAATAACCCATTCAGGAAACTTCTTCAATGGATTAAGGAAATTAAGAATAAACAGACAACCACCTTTGAATTCAAAGTTAAAATCCCACTAATTGCTCTTCCAGTATTTCTGGTAGTGTTAGGTAGTGCTTTTACATTTTTCTTTAATCTGGGAAAAGAAACAGAAAAACAGAATACTAAAACATCTACAATATCACCCCCTATTGCATCAGTAATCCCTACCTTAGTTCCCGCACCATATTTGACATCAAAAGTAGGTATTGTAAAAGGAACATATCAAGTGCTCGCTGCGGAATCAGATAACACTACGCCCACCGCAACTCCTTTCCCTCCGACACCAACTCCTACATTAACTCCAACCCCTACTCCTCCATTATCAAGATTCGTACTTTTAGACAACGACGAAAAAATAATCTTTATATTATCTTCAAATAACCTCAAAATGGATAATTATTTAAACAGGAGAGTTCTCATTACAGGTATTTATGATCCAAATAAAAATACAATAAGCGTTAAACAAACAAAAGATATTGAAATTTTACCTTAAGAATACAAGAATTCCACAATAATTTATAAAGCTAGTAATTTATTCTCATTAATTTATCTCTTTTAGATTCATATTCCGTTACTTAATTACATATTGTTTCGCATGGAGTCCCATCTTTATCTCCATCTAACCTGGTCTGACCGCACGAGGTTAAATAGTATCTTGCTTCGGCACAACTAGTCATTTGGCCACAAGTAGTCTTACCAGAGCAAGTATAACCATCCCCACTATTAGATCTCGGAACCTCATTAGTCGTCTTTTGATTTTCAATCGGAGCCATATAAGAAGATGTAGGTGTAACTTTCTTTACTATTGTACTTTTAGTTACAGCTTTTGCAGGTGATGGAGTTAAAGTACATGACCCCCATAACCCAAAATTATGTTCTCGTGCATATGTCTCTAGTAAATTAAATTTATTAATCATTTTGGTAGGATATTCTTTATAACTAAATGCATATCCTTGCTTTACCATTTCCCCATTAACGAAAGTACGAACACTATCTGGAAGATAAACATATCTCAGCAATCTATTGTATTTATCTCTGTTACCTTGAGTACTATCATCTACAAGAATTACCGATTTACCACTAACAAAGGTTTTCATTTTGTCACTTGCTGCCTTACCAAAACATTGAACAGGCTTTCTAGGATCAACAACCTCAGGAGTATCAATACCTAAAAGTCTGACAGCTTCTTTCTTCCCACGAATATCTACATTTATAGTATCTCCATCAACAACGCTAAGGACCTTAAAGAGGTTAGGTTCAGCATAAACCTGTCTCAAAAATATTGTGGACACTATAAAAAGAAATAAAATTAGAAATATATTCTTCATACTGATCTACTGGGACTATACTCTTTTTTAATATAGTATTCAATAGATCAGCATTCATTACAAAAAGAGACAAATGAATACTAATCCGACATTGATTTTGTAATCTCTGGTTGACAAATTGTGGCTAATCCAGAATAATGAAACGACCTAGATGGAACATACTACCTCCAAAAATCGTTTCTCCGGACTCTTTTCTGATACATTCCAGACCTTCCTCATGGCATTGGCTGTCTTTTTAGTAATTTATTTCTTTATCGCACGGCCTTTCCAGGTAAGCGGTGATTCTATGTTCCCTACCTATAAAGATCGAGAATACATTTTTACTAACATACTCGGTGTTAAGTTAGATCATGTAAAGCGCGGAGACGTTATCGTTTTTAAAGCACCGATTGAGGACGATAAAGACTTTATCAAAAGAGTCATAGGCCTTCCTGGCGACACTGTCGAGCTGAAGAATGGCTTTGTCTATCTTAATGGACAGAAATTAGATGAAAGCTCGTATCTAGAGAATAATGTCCGTACCTTTGGAGGGACATTTCTGGCAGACAATGTTGAGAAAAAAATCCCTGAAGGATCTATTTTTGTCTTAGGAGATAATAGATCAGCTAGCTCTGACTCCAGAGAATGGGGGCTTCTTAAAAAATCAGCTGTGATTGGAAAATCTTTCTTTGTATACTGGCCTATCGCTGAAGCGCATTTGGTACAAAATCCCGTAGCTAAATAAATTTATTGAGCGGTGAGCTGTTCTGTCTCCTGTGGTTCTTCTTTTTTCTCTTCTACACTTGCAGAACTTAAGATATCATGGAACTGCTTTAGCTTTTTAGTAGTAACATCGACGTCTCCTTTGATAACGATAGTCATACGCGCGAGCTTACTGGATTGAAAGATCTTTACATCATCTACATGGTATTTTTCCTGGAGATGCTGAGCCATACTATCCTGTTCCGGCACCCAGAGCCTATCTTTACTCTTCTCAGGCTCACGCTGCTGAACTTCACCTTTTACTTTTCGTGAGATATCTTCCGTCTGACGGACAGTAAGGTTATCCCGCAAAATTCTCTTGAACAATTCAAGCATCAACTTAGGATCCCCAAGTGAGATAAGCGGACGTACATGTCCTTCAGTAATGACGCCTGCTACCAGCGCGTCTTTGATAGCATCTGGAAGCGAAAGAAGTCTAATAGTATTACTAACTGTAGGAGCACTTTTACCGATTCGTTTAGCGACTTCGTTCGTTCCTAGACCGAATTCATCAATAAGCCTTTTATAAGAGAGAGCTCTCTCTATTGGATTAAGATCCTCACGCTGAACATTTTCAACAATAGACATCTCAAGCATTCCTTGAGGAGTGGTATTCTTAATGACAACAGGAACTTTAGGAAGGCCCAATATCTTGGCAGCTCTCCAGCGTCTCTCACCAGCGATAATTTGATATCCAGCAGGAGTCTCAGCTACTACAATAGGCTCTAAAATTCCTTGTTCACGAATTGATTCAACGAGATCAGTGAGGGAGTCTTGTAGGATAACTCCACGTGGCTGCAGCGGATTTGACTGCAATTGTGTTGTTTCGAGTTCGGTCAATTGACCTTGTTTATTATCCATTTATTACTTCGACAACTTTTTTGCCGAGTCTTGTCTTAAAATTAACTACTCCATCCCGTACTGCAAAAATAGTAAAATCTTTACCCATCTCTACGCCATTTCCAGCAAAGAACTTACTACCTTTTTGTCTTATAATAATGTTTCCAGCTTTGACGAGACCACCGCCATATACCTTGACACCAAGTCTCTTAGCTACTGAATCTCTATTCCCTTTTACTGCTCCCTGTGATTTTGTATGTGCCATAATTTCCTTTCGCTTATTTTATGAATTTGTGAAAACATAACTATAATAGGTTTTGTTTTCACAAATGTCAATAGTTATTTTATGCGGATTTTTTACTTCTTTTAGAGGTCGAGGTGGTACGAGGTTTTGCTGAAGCTTTAACCTCAGCTTTCGTAGCCTCTTCTGCCTTAGAAGCTTTATGTCCTCCAATTGCTTCAATCTGAATTTTGGAAAGCTCCTGGCGGTGTCCTGTAACTCGGCGATAACGTACTTTAGCTTTATATTTAGCAATTCGGAGCTTCTCTCCTCGTACATGAGCTAAGACTTTCCCAGAGACACTAAAGCCTGATATCGTAGGCTGCCCAAAAGTAGCCTTTCCATCAGCGATATGAAGTAGAACTTCAGAAAAAGTGATAGTTTCATTAGGCTGAACTGCTACTCTCTCAACAGTAATAACGTCTCCTTCTGAAACTTTATACTGCTTTCCGCCTGATTTAATAACTGCGTAGTTCATAATGTCCACCAATTATAGCAGATCTCTTACTTGATTTCCAGCACGGAATGCCTCGAATAGGTAGTAACCATAGAGGAGAGGATTCCTAAGAAAATAAAGTTAGATAGGAGCGAATTCCCCCCGAACGAAACAAAAGGAAGTGTCACCCCCACTACAGGAAGTAAGGCTAAATTCATACCTATGTTAACAAAAAATTGGACCAGAAAAAAAGCAAAGACAATTGAGGCATATATTTTGGCAAAATTGTTATCAAGATGGGTAAAAATGCTATAAATCCTCAGACAAAGCATAACAAAGGCGATAAGTACGATAATTGCACCTACAAACCCTAATCCTTCCGAGAGTGTTGCAAAGATAAAATCAGTATGCCTTTCAGGTAGAAATCTTAATCCAGATTGAGTACCTTGACTAAGGCCTTTCCCCAAAAACATACCCGACCCGACTGCAATCATAGCCTGAATTACGTTATATGAGGCTCCTAATGGATCACTTGTTGGATTAAGAAATGTTAAAAGACGTTTTTGCTGATAGTCATGAAGTAGATTCCATACAATAGGCGATACCATAAGAAATGGAACTGCCAAAAGGCCAAACCACCTTAATGAATATCCGCATGTTATCAGCACAAGGAATACTACCCCAGCATAGATAAGCGCATTACCTAAGTCAGGTTGGAAAGCAATAAGCCCAAAGATAGGTGATAATAAAACTAAGATGGTGACGAGAGATCGAAACGATCTAGTAGACTGTCTTGAGAGATATGATGCCAGTGTTAGGGCTAAAAAAGGCTTTAAAACTTCAGAAAACTGGATAGGAAATCCCGCTACCGATACCCACCTGACTGCTCCATGACTTTCAAATCCTATCACCAATACAATAAAAAGAAGAAGAATGGAGATAAAGTATATGGGAAGTGTAATTCTCTGAAGCGCTTCCACACGAATTCGTGAGAAGAAGAAGAAAGCAACAAGCCCAACGATAAGAGTAAAAAACTGACTGAAAAAAAGTGATTTATTAAGAGACAGCAGTGTCACCAAGCTGATGATAAGAAGTACCGCAACAGGAGCTAAGAGCCACCAGTCGATACCAAGCAGTGTTTTTCTTCGCATTATTGACGTCTAATAGCAAATGGTCCTTGTGAGAGAGTAGCCGTGAGAGTCTTTCTCTTTATTTCCTCAGCAAAAACCTCAGGCCATTCCTCAAGAGTAACATCTATAAGTTCTGTTGGCTTGGTTTCTAGCCTTTTACGCTCATCCTGGATCATACGGATAATATCACGTGCTTTCCCTTCAGCCTCCAGCTCAGGAGTAAGTGCCGTATCAAATACTACTCCTAGCTCCTCACTCTCTTTAAAATCAAGTGTTTTGACATTGAGTTCATCTCTTATAAGATATTCCAATGCATCAGTAGGCTTCACTGCATCTTTCCCTAGTGAAATTATCGCCTTGGCAAGCGGTTGGCGTACTTTTAAGCTTTTTTCCTTTCGCTCCGAATGTCCAACCTCAACGATTTTACGGATAAAGCTCATCTGATGCTCAAGGTCTTGATTGATTAGTGATGTATCAAATGCCGGCCAATCTGCTAAATGGACAGATTCTTTATCAGTAAGATTTTTATACATCGCCTCTGCGATAAAAGGAGCAATGGGTGCCAAAAGCTTAGTAAGTGTTATAAGTGTAGTATACGTAGTCTCATAAAAAGCATTTCTATCTTCAGTATCCGCTGCCATAGGGCCAACTCTATCCCTACTTCGGCGGAGATACCATGTAGAGAAATTATCGATAAAGACTTTTATAGCATCAATCGCAACGACGGTATCGTAATTATCA
This sequence comes from uncultured Gammaproteobacteria bacterium, assembly GCA_964515545.1. Lineage (GTDB taxonomy): Bacteria > Patescibacteriota > Microgenomatia > Levybacterales > UBA12049 > JACROF01. Next base: position 201,920 of record CAZERI010000002.1, on the reverse strand, counting down.
AGAGCTGTGGTTACCTTCTCGAGAAGACCATTACGCTGTGAAGTAATCCAAAGGTCAAGGACATTACTTGATGGTTTCTGCTCGTGATTGTGAGGTATCCAGCTATCGATAAGTGCATTCTGAATAAAGAAATTATAGACATTCCAGAGAATAAGCATCATACCGCGGACTTGATTGCGATACTGTTCTTCAGAGATGATAATATCCTCTCCATGCATAATGGGACTTGTCATCAGATAGAGACGTAAAGCATCTCCTCCATACTTAGCCAAAAGCTCTTTAGGATCAGGATAGTTACCTAAATTTTTACTCATTTTTCTTCCATCTGTACCTAAGATGACTCCCTCAACTCCGACATTTTTAAATGCCTCAGTACCATAGAGTGCCCCACCAATAACATGAAGGACATAAAACCATGCTCTTATTTGACCTGTGTACTCAGCAATAAAGTCAGGAGGAAAAAAATCTTCCAGCTTTTCTGATGTGTTAAAAGGATAATGACGCTCTGCAAAAGATGCACTTCCTGCTTCGATCCAGCTATCGAGGACTTCAGGAACACGCTTTACATCCTCACCACATTTTTCACACTTGATCGTTACCTCGTCAATCTCGGGCTTATGAAGATCAGTAACCTTTCTTCCTGCTCTCTCTTCTAATTCCTTAATAGATCCCGGGACAAATCGCTCCCCGCATTTGCACTCCCATACAGGGACAGGGCTTCCCCAGTATCTATTACGTGAGATATTCCAGTCTGGTGCATTCTCAAGACTCTTAAGAAATCTTCCATACTTAAAATGCTTAGGAAACCAATTTACTTTTTCATTTGTTTTTTTAAGGAGCTCCTTCATATTCTGGACATTAACATACCACGCATCAATTGGTGCATAATAAAGTCTTGTATGACACCTCCAGCACAGAGGAACATTGTGTGGCAGTTCTTCGTCTTTATAAATAAGCCCTCGTGAAGCCAGATCCTCATTAACTGCTTTATTAGCTTTGAGGTAATACATCCCGCCGAATTTTGGCACATCTTCTTTTATCATGCCGTCTTCATCTACATGCATCTCAATATGCACATTGTCTCGTAGCATGACGACTAAATCCTCTTCTCCATAAGCAGCGATTGTAACGACGCCAGTACCTTCATCTGCTGTGACAAAGTCACCCGCGATGATCTCAAATGCCTTTTCCCCTGGTTTTATTTTATAGTAGTCATAGTGAGGTACGAATTTCATTCCGACGAGATCCTTACCCTTCATCTCCTCTACTATTTCATACTTCCCCACAAGCGTTTTGAGTGTTGACTTGGCAAGGATATAATAGTCATCACTCTGCTTAACTTTAACGTACTCCAACTCAGGATTAACTGCTAGTGCAGGAGTAACGATCTTATTCCACGGAGTAGTCGACCATGCAAGAATAAAGGTTTTGGGTCCTGGCTCTTCAGATGGTAATTCATATTTATAAGTAGTGGCGCTATCAGGAACTTCTTTGTAATTATCAGCATCCATAGCGACTTCAAAATTAGAAATAGGAGTTGCACAGTGAGGGCAGTAGAGAGTAACTTTTAAGCCTTTATAGATATGCCCCTTCTCAAAAAGCTGTTTAAAGACCCACATCACCGATTCCATATAAGGTGTATCCCACGTCTTGTATGCATGTTTGAAGTCGACCCAGCGTCCAATATGATCTACATACCACTCCCACTCTCCTGAGATCTCTTCAACATATTTTTTACATTCATCAATAAATTTTTTAACGCCGATTACATTCTCAATATCTTTTTTATGCTTTATATCTAGTTTTCCTTCGACTTTATTCTCAATTGGGAGTCCATGTCCATCCCACCCCCAGACTCGACGGACTCGATATCCTTTCATTGTCCAGTAACGTCCAAATAAATCTTTATGAATACTTCCTAAAAGATGGCCATAATGAGGCATTCCTGTTACAAAAGGCGGACCATCCAAAAATGTCCATTTCTTATTTTCAGGGCGTGAAGTGACTGATTTTTCAAAGGTATTATTTTCTTTCCAAAATTTACCTATCTCTTCCTCTAGATCAGGGAAACTTATCTTAGGTGAAACCGGCTTGAACATAAGGCTAATTGTAGCGGAAATCAGCTAATTGTTCAATGAACGAAGGCTCATAACTGCGTAGAGTTAAATGTATAGTAAATTGCTACTTGACACATTATATCGACGCTGTTAAATTGTGCGTAGATCACAAAAAAAGGACAGACATGGGATCACATATTTGTCCTCTAAACTCCTCTCGATCGACGAAAGTTTATTGCCCCGTACACTCAATTGGTAATTGAGTACTTGGACTGCCTAGACTATATGGCTCTACCAGCCTCTCTGTCAAGAGAGAAAAGTATATAAAACTGTATCACAGGAATTACTCGGGAAACATTAGCTTTGAGGCTAAAAAAACTCTTACAAATCTTTTCACAGAACCAGCATTAATAAGGCTAAAATGGCCATCCCAAAGTCTTCCACAAGTGTCACTTTTGTCAGTGGTATCTTAAGAGAGATCCCAAGACATGCACATTGGAATTTTTCATGCTTCTCTGTCAAGTAATTCAGTTAGATAGATGGAGTTTTTTTAGAAAGAGGCATGGTAATTTTATAAATTGCGACCAGAAGGACAATTACTCCAAATATCTGCGTAAAGGTAAGGCTTTTATGAAAAAGAAAGTAATCGATAAGAATAGCAGATGCTGGCCAGACTAATTCACAAAGAGTGGTAATCCGTGCAGGAGTTCTTTTTAAGCCATAGTAATAAAAAAGCAGCGCTACCATACCGGTTGAGAAGGTAATAAGAAGTAATGTCTGAAGCTGCGGCAGACTTAACTGGGTAAGTGAAGCTGTCTGCCCTCCCATAATAACAAAGCCTAATGCAAAAATAGGAGCTAACATAAATCTTAATGCAGTCCCTGCAATAAAAGAGACACGGTTGAGTACAACTTTACTAATAGCAGTGGAGGTACCCCACATAAATCCAGCTCCTATTGCTAATAATGCAGCCAGGATAGTCCCGCCTCCTGTAGCGAAATTTACCTGAAGATCTTTAAACGTGATGAAATAAGCAGAAACTAATGCGAGAATCGCATAGAGGACAAATCGTTTTGTAATCCTTTCTTTTAAGAGAAGACCCGCTGCTCCAATAGCCCAAACTGGCTGAAGCTGCTGCTGAAGAAGGACAACCACTGAATACTGAGTATAGTGAATAAAGTTCAGTGCTGTGGTATATAAGATGGTCCCCAACGCACCGGAGAAGAGTGCCACTATTCCTATCGCAATCCACTCCTTTCGCGTCATCTCTTTAAGATCTTTCACCCACTTAAAGCTCAGGAAAAGTAAAACAATAAATCCTAAGAGATGTTCGTAAAAAACAATAACAGCAGGAGGAAGAGAGTAGAGACTGATCCTTAACAGTCCATCAAAGCTCCAAAGGAGCGCAGCAATAACGACAAATAACGGCCCGAAGCCGAGGAGTTTTTTCATATCTTTCTTCTATCCGGACTATACCGTCGCTGTCTGTGTCTAACAGACTCCTGTCTCCTAATTAGGAAAACTCGTAGAGTGTAACTACCGATTGGGAATTCTCGCCACTGCGAGTCACCCGACCCTGAAAGAGTAGAAATACTATAAAGGACATTGAAGAGTATGTCAATAAATTATTTTAGTAAAGGATACTTTTTGACAAAAGGAGTCTGGGACCATTTCTTAGAAAGACCAAATGATTGGTGAGAAGATCTCACTAAAATACCTACTAACACTACAATATAAACAATATGTTCATCTATTAGTGGATTATTCATAGGCGGGAAAGAAGAAAGATAGATGAGGAACAAAAGGAAGCTTCCACTTATACAGGCGACTCTGATACCTACCCCAAGCAAAAGACTCATACCTACTAGAAATAAGCCCAGCATAAAAAGGAGGTCTATTATAGGATTTCCTGATAATACATGGAAAAACGGGGCAAAAATACCTTTTGCTCCAAACTGCAAATACTTAGCCGTAGGAGAAATTCCCTGTAACCAAGAATGAGTAGGATCCGTAGCAAAACCGAGTCCGAATACTTTGTCAAAAAACGCCCATAAAAATACCGCTGACAAGAATACTCTTAATACATTCCATATCTTATCCTCACTAAATTTCATATCTCTATTCTATCATAATACTGACGGGATTTTCATTACTTAAAACTCAAATCTGACTGGCTTTTTCGCCAATTTCAGCTATACTGGTCTGTATGAAGTCTATTGAGTTTGTGGGTGGTGTAAATGGTGAAGTAACGGGATCCTGCTACCTTCTCACCTCTTCTGAGTTAGAACAAATTCTTGTTGATTTTGGTATGTTCCAGGGAAGCGACAAATCAGAGGAGCGTAATTATCTTCCTCTCCCCTTCTCTCCATCAGGGCTTAAGGCAGTCTTTCTTACTCATGCCCATCTAGATCATTGTGGCAGACTCCCTCTTCTTGTTTTTGGTGGATTTAAAGGAAAGATCTATATGACTGAGGCGACACGTGCCCTCGTTGAGATTATCCTCAATGACGCAGCTCATGTTGCAGAAAAAGATAACCCAAAGCACCCTATCTATACGACTGAAGAGGTTTGGAAGACTATGAATATGATACAGACCGTATCCTATGATGAGGAGGTAATAGTCGGCAGCTTCAAGGCTACTTTTAGAGATGCTGGGCATATCTTAGGATCCTCATCAATTGAGATTATTGATAGCACAAAGGAGAACAATAACAAGATTATTTTTAGTGGTGACTTAGGAAATACTCCTCAATCTATCGTCAAACCTACAGAATACAGTGATTCAGCCGATTTTGTGGTAATGGAATCGACATACGGTGATTCGAGCCACCCCGACGAAGATCCCGATGAGATAGTCCAACGGGAGATAAATGCTGTGGAGGAGTCAGGCGGGACACTTCTTATTCCGGCTTTCTCAATTGAGAGGACTCAAGAACTGCTCCATATCATCCATCACTTAAAAAAAGACAAAAAAGTAAAGGCTGATACTCCGGTATTTTTAGATAGTCCTATGGGAATTAACGCTACCCAGGCTTATCTGGACTTTAAGGATTATTATAATGACGAGATCAAAAGCCATACTGATATCCCCTTTAACTTCGAAGGCCTGGTAATAACGGATGATGTGAGAGATAGTAAAGATATCATCAAATCTCCAGGACCGAAAGTAATTATCGCCGGATCAGGCATGATGTCTGGAGGACGCATCATGCAACATGCTGCTAACTACCTCCCTCTGGCAACGACCAGGATACTTTTTGTCGGCTACCAAGCAGAGGAGACAATCGGCAGACAAATTTTAGAAGGAGCCCAAAATGTCGTTATTAATAAAATATCTATCCCTATAAGGGCAAAAGTCAGCGAGATTAAGACACTCAGCTCTCACGCAGACCAGCCAAAGCTTATTACCTGGCTGCAGCATATTAAAGGAGTGAAAAAAGTCTTTTTAACACATGGAGAAATTCACCAACAGGAAGCCCTTCGGGAAAGAATAGGAAAAGAACTCGGTATAACAGATATCATTCTCCCTCATTACGACGATTCTTTCCCTCTTGAGTAACTCCCCTAGTTATTTAACACTGTTTTTCATACAATAGAAAAATGATTGTTGTGACAGGATCTTTAGCATATGACTATATCATGGAGTTCCCAGGAAGTTTTGGAGATTACATCCTTCCTGATCAGACGCATAACATTAACCTGTCTTTTATTGTTAACAAATTTGCCAGACGACGTGGAGGCACAGCTGGTAATGCCTCATATACCTTGGGTCTACTCAAAACTCCTCACCTTCTGCTCTCATATGCAGGTAACGATTTCAGAGATTATAAGAAAAAATTTACCCAGCTAAAAATAAATACTTCGTATGTTTTTATTGAGAAAGATGAACATACTGCTACGGGTTTTGCTATGACGGATAAAACCCAAAATCAAATTTGGGGATATTATTATGGTGCTGGAGCTAAGAACACAAAGCTTGATCTTGCCATGATCAAAGAACCAATTGATCTTGTCCTCATTGGACCTCAAGGTGCTCAAGGTTCACTCAACTTTATTAGACAGTGTATTACCTATCACATTCCATACATGTTCGACCCTGGATTTATCCTAACTGAAGTCTCAAACCGAGATCTCAGTCTTGGGATGAATCATGCTAAGATTATTATCGGCAATGAATACGAGATAAATTTGATTAGATCAAGAGTTAAAAATTTTAAAGAACTCCTTAAACAAAAAATTATTATTACTACACAGGGAGATAAAGGAGCTGAGATAAGCGATAAAGGCAAAAAAATCATGATAAAGCCGGTTAAGCTTGAAGCTATTGTCTCGACAACAGGCGCAGGAGATGCATGGAGAGGCGGTTTCTTGGCAGGTATGCAAAGGAATTATGATCTCCTCACCTGTGGTCAAATGGGAGCAGTTGCAGGAGCGTTTGCGGTAGCTAAATTCGGCACTCAGGAGCATACTTTTACTATAAAAGAATTTAGAAAAACCTATAGACAGGCTTATGGATCTTTGCTACATTTATAGTTCCTCATGGATAAAAAGTTTGACATTAAAGATAAGACTCTCTCCAAAGAAGGAAAACTAAAAATAGAATGGGCAGGAGAGCAAATGTCAGTCCTCCGTACTATTAGAGATCGTTTCGAGAAAGAAAAACCCTTTAAAAATCTTACTATTGCTGCCTGTCTCCATATCACCTCAGAGACAGCTAATCTTCTTACTACCTTAAAAGCAGGTGGTGCTAAAGTTGTCGCGTGCGCCTCAAATCCACTCTCTACCCAAGATAGCGTAGCTGCCTCTCTGGCTCTTGATTTTGACATCCCTACTTTTGCTATTAAAGGAGAGGATAACAAAACTTACTACGAACATCTTAATACAGTTTTGGACTATCACCCTCACATTACAATGGATGACGGAGCAGATCTCGTCTCTCTCCTCCACACCAAAAGACAAAAGCAGCTGTCTGAGATTTATGGCTCAAGTGAAGAGACCACCACAGGAGTTATCCGGCTTAAAGCCATGGAAAAAGACAAAGCCCTCCGCCTCCCTGTTATCGCTGTTAATGACTCTGATACCAAGCATATGTTTGATAATCGGTATGGAACGGGTCAGTCTACACTTGATGGGGTAATACGCGCCACTAACCTTCTCATTGCAGGGAAAATTGTCGTAGTTGCTGGTTATGGCTGGTGTTCCCGCGGGATTGCAGAGAGAGCACGCGGGCTAGGAGGTATCGTCATAGTAACAGAAGTCGATCCAATTCGAGCATTAGAAGCAGCCATGGATGGTTTTTCTGTCATGCCCATGGCTCAGGCTGCAAAAAATGGTGATATCTTCATCTCAGCCACTGGAGATAAGCATGTCCTCAGTCTCAGTCATATGAAAACAATGAAAGACGGAGCTGTCGTTGCTAATTCCGGCCACTTTGATGTGGAGATAGACATGGCAGGACTCGAGAAAGAAAAAAAATCAAAAAGGAGAATCCGACATCAGCTTGACGAATATATTCTTAAAAGTGGTAAAAAAATCTATGTTGCAGGAGAGGGACGACTGGTAAATCTCGCTGCAGCAGAAGGCCATCCGGCAGAAGTGATGGATATGAGCTTTGCAAATCAGGCTCTTTCTGCTGAGTGGTTCGTCCATAACAAAGGAAAATTAGAAAATAAAGTCTATGTTCTGCCTAAAAAATTAGACATCCAGGTAGCAAGCCTAAAACTAAAAGCTATGGATATTCAAATTGACAAGCTTACTCCTCAACAGAAAAAATACCTCTCCTCCTGGAATGAAGGAACGCAATAAGTCCTAAGTTTTTGATCTGATAAACTATATGTAATGATAAAATTGGCTATTGTTAATTCTAACTTTGTTTCAATAAATCGGCATACTAAAAAAGGTACAGAAATCTATGTTTATATCCTTATCCAGCAATTAAAGCGTCTCTCCAGACGATTTAATCTTCAGATTACTGCTTTTGCTTCAGGTGACTCAGAATTACCGGTTAAAGTAGAGAGTATCAACTATCAATCTTCTCTTAGTGATAAAGCGATAGGGATTGAACATCACAAAACATTTGAAATGGCACTTGTCTCTAAAGCATTTAGTATGCAGAAATCATTTGATATATTTCATGTGAATATTGGCAATGGCGATACTGTCCTCCCTCTTGCTCCATTTGTTACCAAACCTATTCTTATTACTATGCATGGAAGTTTTCTGGAAGAGAAATATACTAAGAAATACCTCTCTCTTTTTAATAACTTACCTAATCTCTACTTTGTCTCTCTCTCATCTGCTCAGCGATTGCCACTACCGGGGATAAACTATGTGGAGACAATTCCTCATGGAATTGATATTAAAAGGACGTGGAAATTCGATTCAGATGGTGGGGACTCTATGATATGGGCAGGAAGAGCTATCAGAGAAAAAGGCATTCATGACTTACCAAAAATAGTAGCAAAATCCAAAAAACCTCTCTCCATTTTCCCGCTTATGAAGCAGGAAACTCCCTTATGGTTTAGAGAAATTGTTGAGAAGAAGCGTCCCCATGATCCTAATTTTGGTGTTAAAAATTCGGTAAGCAGACATAAACTCGCTCATGAATTTCAAAAAAGTAAAATTTTTCTCTTCCCTATCCATTGGGAAGAGCCATTTGGACTGGTACTTATTGAGGCTATGGCTAGCGGAACACCGGTTATTGCGTATGCTAGAGGATCTGCACCTGAGGTGATAATGGATGGAGTGACTGGATTTATCGTTAACCCTTCACCTGAGGAATCAAAGGGCGATTTCATCATAAAAAAGACTGGTATCGAAGGATTTTGTGAAGCCATTAATAGGATCTATGCAATGAGTGAAACAGAGTATAAAGAAATGCGAAAAGCATGCAGGGAAAGAGTAAAAGAGCACTATACAGTTGAAAAAATGACCCGGAGCTACATAGAGGTATATAAAAAGATCCTCAAAGATAAGAAGCCACGATAGGTTCTATCTCCTCTGTAAGAAGAAGCGGGCACTCTATCAGTATGAAGATGGGACTAAGTAATCAATTCCTCTGTCTTAGAAATGCAGGTATATCCCACTCATCTTCTTCTGATTCTTTCTGCTGAGGCTGGGAACTCTGTGGAGCCGACTTCTGTTCTTCAGGATATGTCTCTTCTCCCTGCTGATGACTATCCTCTGTATAAGAAGATGCTGACCCTTGTGTAACAAATGGATTAGGAAGAGGCTCCGGAGCTGACTGCCTTTGATAATGGGGAGCGACGAATTGCTGGAGACGCTGCTTAGTTTGATCAAAACCAGTTGCCACAACAGTGATGCGGATCTGATCGTGCATGGTCTCATCAATCGTTGCTCCAAAGATGATATTTGCATCCGGATCGGCAGAGCTACTGATGATCTTAGCTGCTTCATCGACTTCAGTCATAGTCAGATCATTACCGCCGACGATATTAAAGAGAACTCCTCTGGCTCCATCCATCGTAACTTCAAGAAGCGGTGAAGCAATTGCAGCTCGTGCTGCAGCCTGTGCTCTATTCTCGCCTATGCCAGTCCCGATACCCATTAAAGCAGAGCCAGCATTTGACATAATAGTCCGTACATCAGCAAAGTCGACATTAACCAGACCAGGCATGGTGATAATTTCAGATATCCCCTGTACTCCTTGCCCAAGAACTGAGTCAGCTACTTTAAATGCTTCAAGAAGGGAAAGCTTACGATCGACTACATCCATAATACGCTGATTAGGAATTACGATTAATGTATCTACCTTATCTTTAAGATTCTCAATTCCCTCTTCAGCTGCGACCATACGACGAGTTCCCTCAAAAGAAAATGGCTTGGTAACAACAGCTACTGTGAGAGCCCCAACTTCCTTGGCAATCTTGGCTACAATAGGGGTAGCGCCTGTTCCGGAGCCTCCTCCCATCCCTGCAGTCAGGAAGACCATATCAGAGCCTTCCAGCATATCCTTAATCTTCTCCGCTGACTCCTCAGCTGCTTGACGGCCTATTTCTGGATCGCCACCGCTTCCGAGACCTTTGGTAAGGTTTTCTCCTACTTGAACTTTTGTTGATGCTGGATTGCGAAGAAGAGCCTGCGCGTCAGTATTAATAGCTACAAATTCCACTCCCTGGATATTACTTTGGGTGATCATTGAGGAGATAGCATTACCACCACCACCGCCGACTCCGATAACACGAATTTTGGCAAAATTTGAAGTCTGAGGACGAATCAGCATACGAGCCAATCCTAACAGATACTATATTTCTTTGCAAGAGTAGAGATAAGAACTTTTTTCAAAGTTATGGGATAAACGACTTAATTAACTCAATTATTTTCTTCATTAACTGATTTGATCCTCCCGGTACTTTAGGCATAGAAAAGCCAAATCCGCCTGAGAGCTTACTCGTATCATTCTTTGCTCCATACATGAGAAGTCCAACGACACTAGCGTAGGCTGGATTCTGTACTTCATCTACGATTCCTTTGAGATCTGACGGCGTCCCTACCCGAACAGGCATAGCCAGCATTCTCTTAGCAGCATCTTTAATTCCAACAGTCATAGCACCCCCGCCTGTTAGTACGAGCCCTGCTGGAGTCTGCCCGCCATATCCACTTTTTTTAATCTCAATTCCAATCATAGTAAATATCTCATTCATCCTTGGACGAATAATGCCATCAACAAGTGTTTTGTAGGAAACCTTCCGCACTTCTTCAGGCAGGTTTAATGAAGATAGATCTATCTCATCACTTGGCTTTTCTCTTTTCTCATCATCATCAGGCCTGAGTACTCTATGATGTGCCTGTTCGGAGAGAAATAATTTAATTTTTTCTGCACTCTCAAGAGAAATTCGAAGCCCGATAGCTAAATCATTAGTAATATGACGAGCCCCAATTGCCAGAACTGACGAATACGCTACCGATCCTTCCGTATAGATTGAAATATCGGTAGTTCCTGCTCCTATATCGACAAGTACTACTCCTAATTCACGTTCAGTGTCAGAAAGAATTGAAAGCGAACTGGCATATCCATTAAATACATAACTATTCACATCCACACCGACTTCAGAGAAAGCTTTATCTAAGTTGCGTACTGCAATACTATTAGCAGTAATAATATGAGTATCTACCTCAAGCCTGACTCCTGACATACCAATCGGATCTTTAATACCCTCCTGGCCATCAACTATATAATTACGTGGAAGCACATGGATAATTTCTCTGGTTGAAGGAAGAGAGATAGCCTTAGCAGCATCAATAACACGGCTGAGGTCATTTTGGGTAATTTCCCCCTGTGGAGTTGAGACAGCCACAACACCCCGTGAATTCTGGCTATCTATTTGATTTCCGCCAATTGAGGCAAAGACATGCGAAGCAGAATAGCCCGCCATCCTCTCAGCTGCCTCAAGTGATGAATTAATAGCATGGACTGCTTCCTCTATATCGACAATCTGTCCTTTACGGATACCTGCAGATTTAACTTCAGATACACCCAGGATGTTAACAAATTCATCTACCTTAGCAATAAGTGATACTATTTTATAGGTTCCAACGTCAATTCCGACGACAATTTTTCCTTCCTGTTGTGATTTCATTGCAATACAATAACGGGCTTGTCGTAACGTAGATCAAGCCTCGTAAACTTCTTACCTTCCATTGTAAGTCGTGAGTGGATTCTTTGTAAAGAGGATAATTGTTCAGAAACATCTTTATTCGTTGTTATGTAAGCGTTTCCGTTCTCAGTCATCTTTATAATATAGGTTGTTTTACCTGCCAACGAGATATCCTTATATGGTATATTCTGAGCTTTCATAAAATCCTGAATTTTCTTTTTACTGGCATCATTGGTAGATGCCAGTCCTAATGACCTTAAAAAAGGGAGAGGACTGATAAATACCGGCTCACGAGACAGAACAATAACACCCAGAATAACACAGATCACTCCTACTAACCCTGAAAGTATACTAAGAAGGAGGATACGTTTTTTATTGAGCTGTTTTTTATCTCTTCTGAGAACTCTTCTTGTTGACCACATATGAAAGCGTATGAATTATCTCGAAAGCAGCACGTGGATGCAGTAGCTGGCGGGCTTCCTTTACATGAGATAAATACTCATCTTTATCTTTTACTAGCTGCTCAAGTGATTTTTGAAAAATAGCGGGAGTGGCTGTCTCTTGGGGGAGTACTAATGCCATTCCTAAATTTTGCAAAAATCGTGCGTTGGTTGCCTGCTCATCTTTCTGCCCATGCGGAAGAGGAATAAGAAGAGCTGGTTTACCAAAATACATTAACTCACTTACTGTATTGATACCAGATCGGCTGACGATGACACTTGCTTCTTTAAAGACTCCTCCTATATCTCTTGAAGAAATAAATTTTTCGATTATGTATCGGCTTTGAAGGTTAGGAGGGAGCTCTTCTTTCTTTTTGCTGAGTCTATCATAGTCTTTAAATTGTCTTGAGTCCCCCGTCTGATGGATAATCCGATACTGTACGAGAAGCTCAGACAGCGACTCTCCTACTAGTTCATTTATGGCATGAGACCCAGTACTCCCTCCTGTCACATAAATAAGCGGTAAAGAGGAATCACTTCTTTTAAAACTGAATGAGAAACTATCTCCCACAAATTCTTTGAGTGGATTACCTGTAACGACTACTTTATTTTTCGGGAAAAAATGAGACGATGTCTCCCATGAGATACAGACCTTATCAGCAATTTTACCTAAGATTTTATTGGCAAGTCCTGCCTGTAACGTCTGCTCATGAATGACAAGAGGGATACCTAGCATCTTGGCAGCATATCCCACAGGCAGAGATAAATATCCCCCAAAACCTAACACGACATCAGGGTTCTCCTCCCTGAGGTAAGTCACTGCCTGGTAAAGGCCAATCGGCAGCTTGGCAAGCGAGGAAACAGTTTTGGAAGTAATCCTCCGTTGAATTCGGGCAGTTGTTAAAGACCTAAAAGGGATTTTTCTTCCGGTTATTTCTTCATATTCAAGAGATGGTGCTTTATCTCCCTCCATGGCAAATTTGCGACCGATAAATACCACCGTATCATTTTTAGATAAAGCATCAATAACTCCGAGTGCTGGTGATAAATGCCCACCGACAATAACTATTTTCATGAATTTTTTCCTTGTTTTGAAATGTTAAGTAAGATCCCTACCGCTCCCATATCTACAATTAAAGCTGATCCGCCGTAAGAAATAAAAGGAAGAGGTACGCCTGTTAATGGAATAAGAGCAGTCATAGCTGATAGGTTAATGACCGCCTGAACTCCCAAAAAACAAATTATACCCGCTGCCAAAAGCCTGCCAAAATTATCTTTGGCTCTTGAGGAGATGATAAATCCCCGCCACATAACTACTACAAAGAGAGCCATAAGAGCAACTGATCCCAAAAAACCGAACTCTTCTGCAATAATAGCAAAAATTGAATCAGTAACGTTTTCAGGCAGATACGCAAATTTTTGTAAGGAGTTTCCAGCTCCTACACCCAGTAATCCGCCTGATCCAAGAGCGATAAGAATTTGTTTAACATGATAAGAGGCATTATTGATATCACTTCCTACGCTCAGAAAAGATGTCAAACGGGCAAGTCTATAAGGAGCCAGTAAAACTAAGAGAAATCCACCGACACCAATAACCGGAATCATCACCAAAAACTGCATAATACTTGCTCCTGATAAAAAATAAAGAACAACAGCCTCAAACAGAATGATAGATGCAGTACCCATATCTGGCTGAGCCATGATAAGAAGCAGCACAAAACCCATCAGTAATCCAAATGCTAACAGTCTGCCATTTTCTTTCGTTGAAAACCACGCAGCCAGATAGATGGCTAGACTTAGCTTGACGAACTCCGCAGGCTGCAAGACTGTAATACCTAAATTAATCCACCTATGCGCTCCTAATGCATAGATACCAACTCCAGGCAAAAATACACCTACAAGCATTCCAATCGCTGCAATAAGAATAAGAATGGAAAAATTATAAAGCTTCTTATAATCAAAATAACTCAAAAAAATTAATGCACTCAGTCCGATAAGAGCATTAATACACTGCTCCTTGATGTAATGGTACTTATCAGCAAAATCACGAAAGGCAATAACAGATGAAGCATCGTAGATCATAAAGAGGCCAAAAACCGTTAGAAAAAGAGTAGTACACAGTAGGACAAGATCGACTCGCTTCATAATCTTTCTCTATTGTATAAAAAAGAGCTGTTCCTTGCGAGTGAAGAATCACTTAAGAGAGGAATGCCAAGTAAACACCCAATACTGCAAAGAGGATACCCACTAGCCATGCACGCATTACAATCTTTGGCTCTTCCCACCCGCGCTGCTGAAGATTCAAATGGAAAGGGGCAGCCGGAAAGAGCTTCCTTTTTAAGTACTTCTTGCTAAGGATTTGGAGAAGAGATGAAGCTATCTCTATGATAAAAACTCCCCCAATAACTCCAATGGTGATTGTCTTTCCTGTTAAAAGTCCAATAACTGCTAGAGAAGCACCTAAGGCAAGGGATCCGACATCTCCAAGCCATATCCTTGCTTTATAAATATTAAAGTAAAGAAATGCCATCACTGATCCAAGAAGGATGGAGATAAATACTCCAAGAGACTTATCTATCTGCTGAGAGTTAATTGCCAAAAATCCCACTAGACAGATGACTAAAAGCCCTGAAGCAAGTCCATCAAGCCCATCTGTGATATTCACCGCATTAACAAAAGATACAATTACAAATGCAGCAAAAGGAATAAAAAGGACTCCAATACTAATCAGTCCTATCCCATGAAGGTAAATAAATGAGTAGCCTAACTGAAAGTAAAAAACAGTCGCAATAATTAATGCAAGTATCCACTGGATAATAAATTTATGCCTAAAACGCAGTCCGAAAAAAACGTTTTTTTGGGTCGGATCAGCTATTTTCTTCCAGTCATCAAGCATTCCTAATGCACCAAACGTAATAATTGAGAAGAAAATAACGAACATCTCCCACGCCTTAGTGGGAACATTTAAAATTCCATACGACCAAATGGTGAGTACGCAGGTAAGAACAATAATTAGTATTCCACCGCCTACCGGAGTCCCTGCCTTGAGCTTATGAAATTTATCAAAAATTGGCGTCCTGTTATTAAAAAGATCACGAGTCTCCTGGTGCTGTCGCCTTAATTTAGCTCTGTACAAAAAATCTATGAAAGGAACAAAGAGGATAATATTAACAAAAAATGAAAGAATAGTAAGCCCCAAAAGTGCAGCCATATTCAGTATTATACTCCTGATACAGTGTGAGTTCAATCAAATTACCTAAGTGTTCGCGAGGACAGCAAAATTGATTCGACTAACGCTTCTGCATCTTTACCGATAAGAAGAACTACATCTCCTTTTCCTAACTCATCTAAAACGAGCTGAAGGACTCCTTCCTCGTTACTGAATTTTACCTCTGATTTCCCTGTACCGACACGAACAAGCCTTCTGATAAGCTGCTGGTATTTCTGTCTCAAGACTATTACCAAAGTAGGCTGGGAGAATTCTGTCTTAAGAGATTTTATCTCATCTGCACTCAACTCATCATCTATACCAAAGACCACAATTTTTTTCTTATGATAAATTTTTAAGTATTCAAGAGAGCCACTTACCTCAGTTTTTTGTTTGATACGGGTAGCATCAATAATGACAATTCCTGAATGAAGTATATGCCCTACCAATCTTCCAGGCATTGGGCTGTTATAATTCTGAACTGCTATCAGCTCTTCTTCCGTAAATCCAATTAAATGAGCGAAAAGAAACCCTGGAAGAAGGTAAAGCAGATGATGGCTGCCAATAACAGGAATTTTTATCTGCATTTCTCTATCAAGACGTAGGGAAATCTGCAGTTCATCTTTTTTCTGCATGAATGAAAGCAGAGCAATATCACTTTTCTGAGATCCTCCAATTTGTGCATCAAATGAGAAGACGTTTCTTCTCTTACTAGCAGCTGTATTTTTTACTGCCTGATCCATAATAAGAGAGGTATTTTTAGAAATAGAAGGATCAAGTACTTTTATTGTTTTCTGAAATACTTTTGGATCTTTATCCAAAAAAATAACAAAAGCCGGCGGAACTATTCTCGCTATAGTATTAAGTAATGATAGGTGTATTTTCGGAATAACAATGAAAATAAAATCTGTTTTGGGGGTAGTATTTTTTATAATAGACTTAGCTATAAATCCGGGCCTCATAAATGGACCTTCTATTACAATTACAGTCCTTTTCTTTCTGATAGTCTGCTGCATAAAATAAGCTGTCTCTGTAGCATTCTCTCCAAGAATAAAAACAGGCTTAATTCTTCTTAATTTTCTGATTAGCTGTTCTGCTCTTCTTAACTGAATATCATCCAAAATTTCACTAGGAAATAAAATAAGAAAGACAGGTAATGCAACAAAAAGAAAAAGCATTCTATCGACTAACAAAAGCCACAAATACCTTTCAGTTAGAGGAAGGGCAATTACAACAGCTGTTAAAATAACTGCCAGACAGCTAATAATACTGTTCTGCCAGGTAAATCGGGGAAGAGTTACCCTACCTCCTCCAAGATCAATAAGAGTAAATACCGCTTTGAAAATAAATATAAAGAATATAAAAGATTCGTAGTAAATGAGGGGTAGATCTACGATAGTTATATAAAAAGCAAAAATAACTCCCGTCCAGCTAATAACTGAAAAGGGCGAAAAAAATGTTTTTACTACATATTTGAATGGAGACCTTACTTGAAGTGTTCCACTAGATAACCTCTGCCACTGATTAATCCAATAGGAAATCGAGCGCAGTGCCCAGATAAAAAAAGCCACCGATGTAAAAATATACATTCCATCCATTCGCATATGTAAAAGAGCAGACGCTAACTACTACATCACTTTACCGTAACGCTTTTTGCTAGATTACGGGGTTTGTCAGGATCCAAATTTTTCTTTACTGCCAATTTATAAGCAAGATACTGCATAGGGACAATTTGTGCAATTAATGATGCTGCACCGCAGTCTCCTACTTTGATGAAGTGATCATATACTTCCTCTTTTTTCGATCCAACGCCTATGATTACTCCTCCCCTAGCTTTAATTTCGCGTGCATTGGAGATCATTGCAGAATACGTTTCATCACTTGGAGCGAATACAATACATGGTGTGCCCTGAGAAATAAGAGCTATCGGGCCATGCTTAAGTTCTCCTCCTGCAAGTCCTTCAGTATGAATGTAGCTAATTTCTTTTATTTTTAATGCTGCCTCCAAAGAAGTAGCAAATGATAATCCGCGCCCAACAGTATAGATATGCTCAGCATCTAAAAGGACATCAGCTATCGTATCAATAGTTTGTTTCATGTCTTCACCAAGTATTTTATCTATTTCGCCTGCAGCCTTTTCCAAAACTTTCTTTCCCTCTTCTAACTCGCCACTAAGAGCATAAGCAAGCTGGATAAGCACACTTAACTTAGCAATATAGGCTTTCGTAGATGCGACTGCTTTTTCTGGACCAGCACCAATAAGAATTTTTTTATCAGCCATGCGATAAATTGTTGAGCCGAGGACATTAACAAGAGCTGCAATCTTACTCCCTTTTTCTTTAGCCCGAGTAAGAGGCTCAATAACGTCAATTGTCTCCCCCGACTGAGATAAAGGGATAACTAAACTCCTATCTGTTAAAAAGTCCTCAAGATAATTAAATTCTGAGGCAAGTGACGTATTAACATGCTTCTTAGCAATTTTTGAGAAAAGATAGGTTCCTGCTAAAGTTGCATGATAGGCAGTGCCAGCGCCAATAAAATAAGTACCATACGCATTTTTTATCAATGCAGCCATATCTCTCACTTGATCGTCATATGTACTTGCAATATTGCGGACAATTTGTGACTGCTCATGCATTTCTTTGAGCATGAAATGGTCGTACTCGCCTTTTTGCACATCTTCTACTTTCCAATTTACTTCCTCTATTACTGGTTCAATCTGATCCCCGGTTTTCAATGCAATAAGCTGCAGCTTCTTCCCTAAGATTGCCATCTCTCCGTCTTTCATAAAGATTAGCTTTCTGGTATGAGGAATAATTCCTGCAGAATCAGACGCGAGGAAAAGTTCTTCATCGCCAATACCTAAAACAAGCGGTGAACCAGTCTTGGCTGCCATGATTTCTTTAGAGGGTGCATAGGCGACCACTATCGCATTCAGCCCATGAAGTCGATTAAAAGCATTCCTAAATGCATGTGCAAACCCCTGTGTTTTAAGATGCTCCTCAATAAGGTGAGGAACTACTTCAGTGTCAGTTTCGGAAATAAAGGTATGTCCTTTCTGTAGTAATTCTTCTTTTATCTCTTCAAAATTTTCTATAATTCCATTATGTATTACTGCAATCTGTCTGGTGCAGTCGAGGTGAGGGTGAGCATTGATATCAGTAACACCACCATGGGTTGCCCAACGGGTATGCCCAATACTCAGACTGCTAGGAGGGAAGTTAATAGTAGCATTACCAATCTTACCCACATGCTTATCAACCTCGATAGTCTTATCGACCTTAGCAGCGATACCCCAGGAATCATATCCACGATATTCCAAGAGTTTTAATCCATCCAAGACTATCTCTGGAGCGTCTGTTCTAGTACCGATATATCCAAATATTCCACACATATGGTTACCAAAATAACTACATATTTATGATCTGTATTATTTCGTCAAGCGATTTTACTCTATAATCAGGCTCAAAATCCAGTACCTGATCTTTTGTCAAAATAACGTCTCTCTCTATAAGGATCGTAATTATACTATCATTTTTTGCTTTGAAATTATGTAATACTTTTGCTAAATCATCAACAACATAGACCTTCCTCTCCTTATGTCTTTCAAGGATCGAAGGGATATCTTTTATCTTATCTGCCTCATTGATATGAATATGCTCTTGGTGAAAATAACTAAGAAGTGAATTTATTTTAGATCTTTGATGATGGAGAGGACCTGTCGAGAAAACACCTATGAGGAGATCCTTTCGTTGAGATAATTTCTGAAGTGTTTCTTCAGTATCAGGATAAAGAGCTTTTCTAATTATTGTTTCATCTGCAAATATTTTTTCTAAAGTGCTTCTCTTTGTCTGGATAGGAAAAACCACATATAAGCTATCTATAAACTGAGAAGTAGTAAAAGGACCTACTTTCCTTTGTTCTGCGTACAATTGATTACATACCCTGATAAATTCTTCTTTATCTGAGCTACCAGTATAGGTAAAGATTTCCTGGTAGCAAAGATTTGTATAAAGGCGGGTATCAAAAAGTGTATGATCAATGTCTAATAAAAGTACTTTTTTCTCTTGAAAGGTACTTGTCATAGTTCCATCCTATACACATTGGTATCACGTTTTTGAAATCCCATTTTTTGATAGAGGAGATTTGCTGACTCACGGATGGGACGGGATGTCAGGTTAAGGGACTTCACTCCGGCTTTTTTGGCCTCATCTATAGAAAATTGGAGTAATTTAGTTCCCAGTCCTTTACCCCGCATACTTTCATCAATAATAAAATCTTCCAGCTGAGCTTTCATCTTAAAAGGAATTCTATACACGATGAGTGTTATCATCCCAACGATATGTTCTGCATCTTTTGCGATTAGAAGATGAGTCCCTGGATTCTCTATCATGTCTCTTATATCAGTATCCGAAAGCTCTTGGTGGTTTTTATCCAGCTGATCAGTAAGATCCCGTATAGCTTTCCCAATTTCAGGAGTAAATTCCAGAACTTTTTTAAATTCGATATTATCCATGCAGTATTTCTCCCATCATTTTTTGAGCAGTCTGTAACTCTTCAGGAGTATTAACTCCTCGCCATAGCAGCTTACCGCCTTTTACTGTATTCATCTTTAGCTGGTTAGTCCGAGCAATATCTACCAGATCAGTTAAGTAATACTCTCCTGATACCTCATTTTTTTCAATACTCTTTATATACTTTTTCAAGAACTCCACACTAAAGACAAAACAGCCAGGATTTATTTCAGTGATTTTTCTTTGTTCATCGCTGGCATTTTTCTCCTCAACAATTCCTAGTGCCTCCCCCTTCTCATCGCGGATAATTCTTCCCAGGCCAGTAGGATCATCCTGCTCAATAGTAAGGAACGTTACTGAATTACCTTCTGACTGATGTTTTCTAATCAAGTCAGCAACAACTTGAGAGTTGTTACTATTATAAAGTACTGCATCATCACCATAGACAACTAAGACATCTTTTATCTGAGGATGCAGTTCTCTCATTGCTTCCTTAACAGCGTGACCAGTTCCTAATTGTTCTGTCTGCTCTGCATATGTCACATTAAATCCCTCTAAAGCTTTCTCTACTGATTCCTTCGCAAAACCTACTACTATAATTATTTGCCCAATAGATATTTTCTGCATAAATTCAACAATATGCTGAATCATAGGTTTGTTGCCAAGAAGAGAGGCAGTTTTGTTCATGGAGATACTCTGCATTCGCTTCCCCTTCCCTGCTGCTAGAATAATTGCTCCGACTTGAGACGATGTCATAATACTTCTTCACCCCGAACACGCTTAATACTCGCTCCAAGAGCTTGGATTCTTTCTTCAAAATGCTCATACCCACGGTCCAGCTTCTGAACATCTAAGATATAACTTTCACCGCTTGCGCACAACGCTGCCAGAACTACAGCAGCCCCCGCTCTGATATCTGCCATCATGACCACAGCATTATGAAGTGGTTTAGGGCCGACAATCTTAACTGCATGAAAAAAAGACGGATCATTATCTTCTAGATTAAAGTTATACACTTTCTCAGGATCGGCAACTTCAGGATTAAAAAGCGTCACCGCTGCTCCCATCTTCTTTAAATCATTGATATATGATAATTTATTTTCAAATACTGTCTCATGGACAATAGATTCTCCAATCGCTTGCGTCATTAAGACTGCCCATGGTGCCTGCCAATCAGTCATAAATCCCGGATAAATCGCGGTTTCTACACTCACTGCCTGCAGCGGTTTTTCGTAATAGAATCTTACTCCATCTTCTTTTTTTTCATAGGATGCTCCTGCTTGATCTAATTTTTCGTAGAATGCCTGTAAGTCTACCTTTTGGGCATCTCTCACAAAAACATCACCTTTAGTAACATAGGCCATAATAGCAAATGTAACTACTTCATTCCGATCAGGGCTAATGGTATATGATGCACCATGGAGTTTTTTTGCTCCCACGATAGTAATTTCTCTCGCATTGGTCCGCTCTACGTTCCCACCCATGGCATTAATCAACCCTATCAAGTCATCAATCTCAGGTTCCTCTGCTGCATTATGCAGGACAGTTGTCCCTTCTGCTAAAGCTGCAGCTAAGATGAGCGTCTCAGTACCGGTATGAGTATTCTTGGTAAAGGTGTAATCAATCCCCTGCAGCCCTACGGTCTTCGCATGGAAATAGCCATCATCACTGTCGTAATGGATATGAGCATTCATATGAACAATTCCCTCGATTGTCCGATCAATAGGCCGAGCGCCTAATCTGCAACCACCAGGATTAGGGACAATAGCTTCTTTATATCGTGCTAAAAGAGGAGCGATGAACATAGAAGAAGTTCTTGCTTGTGCTGCTTTTTCCAGTGAAAGCTTATGGGTGACAAAATCCTGCATCTGGACGCGGACTGTGTGATCAGTAAAACTCACCTTTGCTCCGAGTTCTTTCATGATCTCAAGCATTACATAGACATCAGCAATCTCGGGAACATTTTTAATTATTACTTCTTCATCAGTAAGACAGGCTGCTACTAATGCTTTAAGGGCTGCATTCTTAGCACCGCTGGCTCTTACTTCTCCCTTTAAGACATTTCCGCCTGTGATTATGTACTTGTCCATCGTCTGCATTATACCATTTTGCCCTATTTAAAAGACAATAAATCAATAGCCTGATAGATATCTCCCGCTCCCATAAAAACAACTACCACATTATCTTTAAGTCTCTCTTTTAAAAGAAGCTCCACTGCCATTTCAGGAGAAGGAATATATAAAGCTGCAGGATGACGGGTAGCAAGCTTCTGCAGAAGAAGCTTTGAAGAGACTGTCTCATCTTTAACTTCTCTAGCTGATGCAAAAATATCAGTAATAATAACATTATGAGCATCATCAAATGACTTTACGAATTCCTCAAGGAGCGTCTTGGTACGAGTATAGGTATGTGGCTGAAAGACAGCAATCAGAGTTGACTGAGGGAAGCGCTGGCGAAGTGACTTAAGAGTAGCTTTAATCTCGGTCGGATGATGGGCATAATCATCAAATACATACGCTCCTGTTGTTAGTTGTCCTCTATACTCAAGTCTCCTTTTTGATCCGGTATATACCGCAAGTGAAGATTTAATTTTCTCAAGGGGAAGGCCAGCCTCTAACGCAAGAACTGCAGCTCCAAGTGCATTAAGCGCGTTATGTTCCCCTGTCACTGACAACCTAAATTCGCCTAAATCAATTTCATTAGTATGGGCACGAAAAAAAGTCTGGCTGCTTGAAATATGCACTCGATCAATTACGTAGTCATTCTTTGGAGATAGGCCAAAAGTGATAGTCTGGCAGGACATTTTTTGAAAAATTTTTGTGACATAAGGATTATCTCCATTCCCTACCAACACTCCATTATGAGGGATAAGTAATGCAAATTCTTCAAATACCTTAACGATACTTTCCATAGTAGGATAGATATCGGGATGATCATGCTCAATATTAGTAAAGAGAGCCATAGAGGGATGCTGCCACAGGAAGCGTGCCTTATGATTATGCTTCGGCTCAGTCGCGTACTCATCTGCTTCAGCTATAAAATAATCCCCCTTACCAAAATGTCCCGGCAAGGAATCTCCAAAACTGCCTGTTCCGATCAAATATGATGGGTCTAAGTTATTTTCTTGAAAAATTGTGGTGAGCATAGCAGTCGTGGTAGTTTTACCATGTGATCCTGTGATGGAAATTCCTTGAAATTTCCTGCCTAAGATATCCCCCTGCATGAATTCCCCAACAGCCTCTCCTGCGGTTATAACAGGAATTGAGAGTTCACGGGCTTTGATTACTTCGACATTCTCATACCCACCATGCGCTCCGGTGGTTATGACTAGCTGAATATTTGATGTAATATGTTCCGGAATAAATCCTTCCTGAGGGTAGATTCCCGCTTTCTTAAGAGCAGCATCGGTAATAAATCTCTCTGCTACATCACTCCCTGAGACTTCTATACCTGCTTCTTTAGCAATAATCGCTAAAGGCGTCATACCGACCCCCTTTATTCCTACAAAATGAATTTTCCTTAATTTTTCCATAATTCTTTTAAGGCTTTCTCTACTGCATCATGATCACTCCATTTTTTTTCTCCCTGGCCTAAATTCATCGATTTTTCATGACCTTTCCCTGTGATAATAACCACATCGCCTTTCTCCGCGAGACGTATCGCCTGAGTTATAGCCTCCTGTCTATCTGCTATAAAAGAAAGCTTAGTCTGGCTGGCTGTCATACCCAAGGTGATATCTTCCGCAATTTTTTCAGGTGACTCATCTCTTGGATCCTCCGAAGTTAGGACGATGATATCAGAAAGCTCTTGAGAAATCTTTCCCATAGCTGGTCTCTTGCTTGCATCTCTTTTCCCTGCACTGCCAAAGACATGAATTATCCTTCCCTGAGGAGTAGTCTCCCTGAGAGTCTGCAGAATGTTTCTAAGAGCGTTCGGCGTATGTGCAAAATCTATAATGACTTTAAAGTCCTTATCGTAGACAACATCAATTCTCCCTTCAGGAAGGTGAAAAGAAGAGATGGCATGGGCAGCTTTCTGAGGATCAACTTCTAAAATATCTGCTACCGTTAACGCAGCTAAGATATTGGACTGGTTAAATATACCTGGCAGATTTGTTTTAAAAGAATGGTTTGAAAGGTTGCTGTCAGCTAAATTGCTCAAACCATAACTTATTACCTTTTTATTTTTTAGACGATTCTGCATAAAAGTATAAGAGTCATCATCACGATTAATAATAGAGACATCCGAACTCTCTAGAAGTTTGGCTTTTGCCTGCATATAATGTTGCATTGTCTTATGATAATCTAAATGCTCATGGCTAATATTCGTTAAGACTCCGATTGCGAAATGAATTCCATGGACTCTATGCTGATCAAGAGCGTGTGACGTTACCTCCAACACAATATGGGTTACACCGACTTTTTTGGCTTTTGCGATATATGATTGAAGGGTAGCGCTATCAGGAGTCGAGACGTGAAATCCAGTGTCATATTTCTTATCCTCGATGTATGCTGCTACAGTCGAAATGAGAGCTGTTTTATAGCCTGCTTCTTTCAAAATATGGTAAATAAGACTTGCAGTAGTAGTCTTTCCATCAGTCCCAGTTACTCCTATTATCGTTAAGCTCTGAGAGGGATTCTTATACTTTCTCACAGCCCGAATTGCCTGTAATAAATGAAAATAATTTTTTGCTGACTGAAGCATTGTGTGTATTATATACCTCTCAATGGTGAGATTCTATTTTCATCGCAAATGACGTAAAAACGTAAGAATTGTCTGATAGTTGGTATAGTAAAGGAAGCCATTTATAAAGATAAGAATAGGAAAGACAAATGACTTCTCTACGAGTCCTCCTGTCTTTATTCTCAAAAAACTTAACGGAGGAATTCCAAATCGGATGGGAATAGGAAAAAGAAGAGGAACGCCTTCATGAGTAAATAAATCCATAAAAATGTGAGAAACCATCCCTATCATAAATGCCCACCAGACAATATGCATATCGACAAGAAGCACAGTGCCCACTATATCAAGAACTGCTTTAGCAATTATCCCTCCTATGACTATACCGATAAGAGAGTGTGAAATAAATCGGTGACCTCCCAGAAGCGGGGAGATAACTTTACCGATAATGCTTCCTCCTCTGATATTATGCCAAAGTCTAGCAGTAGGCTGATCCAAATCAGGAGCAAGGCCTCCCACCATATTAACTGAGAATGCAACAAGAGCGGTAGCAAGACTTATTTTTTCTGGAGGAGTCGTAACGAGAACATACGACAAAGCTGTAAAAGCAGCCAAATCATGTGTTCGTCCCGTCATAATATATCCAGTATAGCAAAGCATTTAGCTCCAGGGGAACTCACCTCGGCTGACATCTATTCCATGTTCCATAACATGAAGAACTCTCTTAATAGCTGTTGGAAGGACTCTAAATTCTGCTTCATGAATTCTCTTCTCCCACTCCTCAGGTGTATCGTCTACTCGACGATGGACTTCTTCTTTAAGAATAACCGGTCCAGTATCACACTCATTTCCAGGCAGTACCTGATGTACCGTTACCCCTGAGGCACGCAAATTAAGATCAAAAGCCTTATCAATCGCATCTGTCCCCCTCAGAACAGGCATTCTTCCTCGAGAAGTCGCTATCTGATCCCTCTTATCAGAAGGCAAAAGAGCTGGATGGAGATTAACAACTGGTATCTCTAAATCCTGCATAGTTTCTAAAAAAGAATCTCCTAATATATTCATAAATCCAGCCAGAACCAGAACATCAGGGAGATTGGAATAGAGCACATCCAGTAATTTTTCTTCGTACTCTGCTCTTTTTAAAGGATTACTCAACTTTCCTTTGGAACTAATAGAAAAAATTGGCAGTTCTGCCTCCATTGCTCTTCGGAGGCCAAAAGCATAAGGATTACTCGAGACAACTGAGACAATCTCCCCCTTAAGCGTACCGGACTGAGTTCCATTTATTATCTCCTGAAGATTAGTCCCATTACCTGAGATAAAAACTGAAAGCTTTGGCCTGCCTCTCATTTGGCGTTCCCGTTGAGGAAATTCCTCTTGTCGGCCATGGACTGGATGCTCACCACCTAGACAGAAGGTGCACATATCTTTTTCATCCCTATTAAACGCTCTTGATACTTCTTCACGAGTAAGAAATGTAGCAGTATCCGAATGCATAACCTGTGCCATATAATTTTCTATTTCCTCATGAGATCTATCCGCTACTTTTGCAGCAGGCAATTCTGAGCGGTCGTGCATATCTACCCCCAAATCACAAGTATTAACAACAGGAGGAGCAGCTAGGGCTTTATGCACTTCACGAGCACCTCCTCTTCGTAATTCTTCAGTAATTTTACCTGAGGTTGTTCCGCGTACAGTTGAGTCGTCTTCATCTGCTACAGACATATCATCCAGCTCATCCGGCATGATAATATGCTTATTGCTTACCGCATCTTTACGGTTTTCCTCCCCTGGCATAATAAAGGTCCTCCCAAGATAATGACTCGTTCCTACTCCATGGACCAGCCGTTTACCTGAGCGCTCAGCTAATCCTTCCCCCGCAAGTGATCCTGATGCAGGGGTAGGAACTACGATATCAAAGTTAATATTTTTACTTTCCATCCTCTCGGCTAGTAATCTACCGGACTCAACCCTGCCTGACTGTACCCTCTGACCATTACTAAATGTTTCGGGACGTTGAAAATAAAAATTTTCAAAAGTACAGAATCTCGATCTTTTAGGCTCTCCATAGAAAAGCGATTGTATGTCTCCATCAGGAGTTACTGTCATAATTTCACCTCTCTCAAGCTGTCTCCTATATTCAGCACCCACAGTATCAAAAGCGACAGATTCTGAGGCCATCATTACTCCTCCCTCTCTAAATGCTCCGACGACAAAGGGTCTAATTCCATAAGGGTCTCTAAAACCATGCAGATTTCCATCCTCTGTTAAGGCTACAGCGCTATATGCACCTTTAACACGAGGCATTTCTTCTTGAAAAGTAGTCTCCCATGAGGGATAGAGGTGTCGTTGCTGCAGAAGGTAAGCAGTCAGAAGAACCGTGTCAGATGCATCTTCTGAAAAAACCTGTTCGGTATTATCACGCAGCCAATTAACGTTAGTAAGATTGCCATTATGGGCAAGACTAAGCACATAATCATTATTTTGCACCTGGATAGGCTGACTGTTCTCACCTGAGATACTGCCCTTAGTTCTATATCGTGTATGTCCAATAGCTCTCCTGCTTCCGCCTGCCTTTACTAAATCTTCATCCGGAATTGCCTGGTTAATAAGACCAATCCCGTGATACGTCTTCATATCTCCATTTAAAGCGGTAAAACCCGCACTATCTTGACCTCTATGCTGAAGTGCTACTAAAGCATTGCGTACCATGCTAGGTGCAGCCTCACCTTTGCTATCCATCATCCAGTCGGGGTAGCTCAGCCCTATGATACCGCATTTATCCTGCAGCATCCTTTCATCTTCATTCCCAACTACTACTAGTCTTTCCATAAAAAAACCCGCCATGGCGGGTTGCATTCAGTCATTAATAATAATTATTATATTGATTGCTCTTAAGTAGCATCAACTCCATAATAATCATAGTCCTATATATTGTCAATTGTTAATTGCTAGGCGGTGGACATGGTATAATAAAGAAGATGAAAGATATTGTAACAATTGATGATTTTGCCAAACTCGATCTGCGAGTAGGGTTAGTCACAAAAGCTGAACGCAAAGAAGGATCTGAAAAGCTGATCAGGCTTAGTGTTGATTTTGGTGATGAAGGAGTAAAGACCATTTTTACGGCTCTTTATCCGATGTTTGAACCTGAAGAATTTGCTGATAAAAGCTTTATTTTTATCGTAAACTTAGCTCCCAGAAAGATGATGGATGAGGAATCTCAAGGTATGATTCTTGCTGCAGAAGGAAAAGATGGAGGACGCCCTGTTCCTCTTATTCCATCAAGCACTACTCTTCCTGGATCCTCTATCCGCTAGTCCTAACTCCCCAATTCATCAAGCTCTGTTGGTGCTATATTGAAATACTCAAGCGCTCTCTTTGCGATATGAAAAAATGTTGGAGCAGCGGTCTCTGCTCCATAAATGGATTTCGTTGGTCTATCATAGATAACTAGCATAACAAATTTGGGATCCTCAGCCGGACCATATCCGACAAATGATGCGATTGTCTTAGTAGGATCGTAGTGCCCAGCTACAGGGATCTGAGCAGTTCCTGTCTTTCCAGCGATACGATATCCTTTAATTCTGGCAAATTGCGCCTCTCCTTTATTAACAGCATTCACCATTATTTCTGTCATAATTTTAGCTGTCTCTTCTTTAATTGGCTGATTCACTACTTTAGGAGGAATCGTGATCTTTTTTCCATCTGGTGTCTCAATACTTTCCACAACATGCGGTTCCATTCTTTTTCCTCCATTAGCGAGTGCTCCTATAGCAGTAAGCAGCTCAATAGGAGTGACTGATATACCTTGTCCAAAGCTGGAAGTAGCAAGGTCGATAGGATACCACTCATTTCTCGGACGAATACTAGGAGTTACTTCTCCTTGGAGATCAATATTCGTTGCCTGACCAAAACCAAATTTATTTATATACTGGATCATACGATCCAACCCTAATTTCTGAGAGACAAAAACCATCCCCGTATTATCAGACTCCTGAATTACCTTAGTCATCGTCAAATTAGGCTCGTATTTGTTATTCCATGTCTCGATATCATATCCACCAATAGAGACAGGGCCTGCACAAATTGTACATCGTGTCTCAGGCTTCACTAACCCTTCATTAATTGCTGCAGCCATAACAAGTGGCTTAAAGGTGGATCCTGGTTCATAAGTATCAGAAATAAAACTATCTTTATAGTCTGTATCTGTGTAATCATAATAAGATCTCGGATCAAAGGAAGGATAAGAGGCTAAAGCCAGAATACCACCGGTCTTTGGATCCATCATAGCAGCCATAGCCCCTGCTGCACCATTAACTTCAATTCCTGTTTTAAGCTCGTTTTCCAAAACATACTGAAGAACCCGATTAATATGAAGATTGAGGCTCCTTCCATTTACCTCTCCGCTTGCATTATTTACTTTGGCTAAAATGGGCCTTCCAAAAGCATCGTGAATTTGTTTGGCTATTCCTTCTTTGCCTCTTAGCTGTCTATCATAGTATCCTTCGAGTCCAAAATAGCCTGTATCATCACCTGCATCATCTTTACCAACAAAACCCAACAACTTAGCACCAATAGAAGCTTCTGGGTAAAATCTGACTGACTGATCATCAAAGCCTACACCAGGGAGATCTAGGCCGTCTATTTTAATCTTCGTATCATTATCAACATGAGGTTTAAGCGCCACCCAATATCTATTAAGTGAGAGAAGTGCTGAGATACTAGCGGAATCCTCATCTAAGATTGGAGCAAGAAGGTCTGTAGTTTTGGAGATATTCTTTACCTCTTTTGGATTGGCAAATACCTGATAGGTTAATTTATTAGCAGCGATGGGAAATCCATCTGAAGTCCTGATCTCTCCTCTGACTGGATCTAGTTTTATTGCCTGACCATACTGTGATTCCCCTAGGGCAGAGAGCTCAATTGCCTTTACACCCTGCCAATAAAAAAGTCTGGCTGAAATCAGCAAAAAAGCAAAGATAAATGAAAATAAAACAAATCTATATCGCCAGCTCATCATCTTCTAGCAATTGGAAGCGGTTGAGAGATAACAAGTGTGGATTTTCCTTCTTCAAATCCCATACTTCCTGCTCGGGATGCAATAGAGGTGAGAGACGAGAGCGTAAGCACTTGCTCTTTAAGAATTTCATTTTGCTTTTGCAGCTTGGTGGTCTGATCTTGTATTTTCCCCAGCTCAATCCCTGTGGTTGAGATGCTATTAGCTGCTACAACTTGGGCAATTGAGAGCCCGATAATGACAGTGAGATTTAAAATAATAAATAGGACAGGTTTTTTCATAGTTTTACTTTTGAGACAAACTATATTTTTTCTATGACTCGAAGCTTAGCGCTTCGAGCACGTTTATTCTGAAGTACTTCCTCTTCACTTGCTGTAACTGGCTTATTAGTCACCATTCTAACTTTGTTCTCTTTTTTTAACTGCTCGAACATCTGTTTGACAATCCTATCTTCGAGTGAGTGGAATGAAATTACAGCCAGTCTTCCCTGAGGCTTTAGTAACTCTACAGCCTGAGGGAGAACCTCCTGTAAGATATTCAGCTCATCATTTACTGCTATTCTTAATGCCTGAAAAACACGTGTAGCAGGATGGATACCCTGCTCCCCATGCACAGTTGCTCTGATTAGTTCAGCTAGCTCTTCAGTCCGTTTGATCGGGCTTTTTCTCCTGGCCTCAGTGATCCTTTTAGCGATCTTTCTCGCAAATGGCTCTTCACCAAATCTTTCAAACAACTCTCTCAATTCCTTTTCCGTCAGTCCATTTACTAAATCCCCTGCACTGACCCCTAACGCTTTTCCCATCCG
Organism: uncultured Gammaproteobacteria bacterium; assembly: GCA_964515545.1. Classification (GTDB taxonomy): domain Bacteria; phylum Patescibacteriota; class Microgenomatia; order Levybacterales; family UBA12049; genus JACROF01. The sequence continues at coordinate 171,576 of CAZERI010000002.1, read as the reverse complement.
CATATCTAAAGGGCCATCTCTAAAACTAAATCCACGTGATGGTTCATCAAATTGATGACTCGAGACTCCTAAATCCATGAGTATCCCATCTACTTTGCCAAATCCCAGCTTCGGGGCTATTTTTCCTACCACGTTGAAATTTGACTGAACAATAGTAAGTTCCTCTCCTTCATTCAGATTTTTCTCTCGTAATCTTTCTTTAACGAAAGCAATCGCGTCTTCATCTACATCAAATCCCAGAACTCTCCCACCCTTTTCTATAATCTTGAATGTGTGGCCTCCCCCTCCTAACGTACAATCAATATACAAACCGTCATGTCTGACAGCTAGTAAGGTAAGTACTTCTTGTAAAAGAACAGATGTATGATAATTATTCATGTCCTTCAGATTTGGACAGATCTATAGTAAGTAATTCGACACTTTTAGCTATGCTTCTCTGATGACTTATCCATTTCTCGCTGCTCCATATCTCCACATACCGCTGTACTCCCACAAAAACAATATTTTTCCTCATCCCTGCGTATTCTCTGAGGTAGACAGGGAGAATAAATCTACCTTGTCCATCCAATCTAATCGTCGTAGCATTACCAAAAAGGTAGCGCTGCAATTCACGTGTTGCTTTATCTAAAAATGGCTGTCCTTTTGTTCCTTCCAAAAGTGTCTCCCAATTTTTCTCACTAACAACTAACAAACACTCATCTATACTCTTAGTCACCATTAATACAGAGCCTAATTCTTGTCTAAAATTCTTCGGAAAGGCACACTGGAACTTCTTCGATAATTTTCCTTCTACTTGTCCTGAAAGCATAGCTTGTTAATGTACCAGAAATAGTAACAAAAAACACTACTGAAAACTACTTTTCACTACTATTTATTTATTTTGCACTTTTCACATGAGCTTGTCAACACGAATTTTCACAGAGTTGTGTACTGCAGATTACTTGCGACACTACATCTAGTGGTAAAGAATGTAAGAAAAAACAGCTAAGAGAAGGAGAAAATAGGTCTTGGAATGGAGGATGATGAGCTGACCACTCAGAGGCTGATTGAGTCTTCTATTTGGTAAACTTTCCCGTCCGTCTTTGTCATTTTAAGAACAAGATTTACTTTTTCAACCCCTGTATCATAGCGACAATGGCCACTTGAGCAGGTTCCTAATTCTCTATATTCAGATGTATAAGAAGACTTGCCAGATACATCTACTGGTTCAAGGCTTCCGAATGCCTGAGAGACTTTTGCTGCTCCATCTGCTTCAGATCTCTGATCAGGTGGAATATCTGCATCATAGTTAAAGGTCCATTCCAGAGATGTAGCTCCATCCAACTTGGAAGCAGTAAATCTAACTTTCTTCTCATCAGCACTTAATTCCATGGTAAGACCAATATCACTGGCAGGTATTTTAATCGCGTCTTCTGACTCATAAGGGTTCTCAACCGGAGGCTTGGTATTTTTCTGAGCTAGCACGAAATATCCACCGATACCAAGGAGCAGTATAGCAACCGCTGCAACAGAGATCATTATCTTCTTATTTTTCATATTCATAAATTTATTGTACCAACTCTCTACTTTATGTCAATGAGTCAGACTCTTCTATTATTGGAGCTTTTCTGAGAGAAACTTACTGAGGCTTGAGATAGCAACGCGCTCTTGGGAGGCAGAATCACGATCACGAACAGTAACTGAGCCGTCTTCCAAGGTATCAAAATCTATTGTTACACAAAATGGTGTACCGATCTCATCTTGGGCTAAGTACCTCTTACCTATATTACCTCTATCATCCCAGACAACTACTCCATCTATTGCCTCTTTAAGCATAGTATAGACATCACGTGCTTTCCCAACGAGTTCTGATTTGTTTTTCAAAAGCGGGAAAACCGCTGCTTTTACCGGTGCAATCTGAGGGTGAAGCTTCAGTACGACTCTCGCTTGTTCTGAACCTTCTGCTGACTCCTCAGTATAGGCATCTGCTAATACCATTAAGAAAAGCCTATTAATACCGACAGCTGGCTCAATAGTATGCGGTTTTACTTTTTCGTTGGTCTCAGGATCAATGATATGTAACTCTTTTCCTGAGTATGCTTCGTGCTGAGAAAGATCATAGTTAGTACGATATGCAAGCCCCCACAACTCTTTAAAACCAAATGGGAAGTTGTATTCTAAATCCTCAGTTCGCTTGCTATAGAATGATCGTTCCTCATCAGTGTGCTCTCGCCACCGCAGATTCTCAGCACTGACCCCTAGCTTTTCAGTGACAAAGTTCCACATGGAGTCTTTCCAACTGTTAAAAAGTTCATTCCAATCGGACTTATTTGGATCGAAGAAATACTCAATTTCTCCCTGCTCAAACTCAATAGTTCTAAAAACAGAATTTCCTAAGGTAATTTCATTTCTAAAACTCTTACCGACCTGTGCTATACCGAAAGGAAGTCTGACACGAGTCGAGTTAACGATATTATCAAAATCCACAAACATACCCTGAGCAGTTTCTCCACGAAGATACGAAAGACTTTGCTCGCCTTCGATGATACCTAGATGGACCGGAAACAAAAGGTTGAACTTACGGACTGGAGTCCATTCAGTTCCAGGATTATCTTTGCACTTGGGACAAGGAATCTGAAATACATCTATAAACTCTGTCATTTCCTCTGGACTCCAGCCCTCTACCTTCTCTGACTTAAATGCTTCACTCACTTTTTCATGAGTCAGAACAGCATATTCTTTATCTGCGGTGTCACTATCTTTATTCAGACTAATCCAGTCCTCAAGCAAATGATCTGCCCGAATTCTTGTTTTGCATTTTCTGCAGTCAACTAACGCATCTGAAAAACCTGCAGTATGACCTGAAGCCTCCCAGATCTTATGATGAGAGATAAGACTCGCATCAAGACCGACCATATCATCCCGCTTTTGGACAAAGTACTTCCACCACAAATTTTTGATATTTCTCAAAAGTTCTGTACCGACAGGGCCATAGTCATAGGTATTTGCCAACCCACCATAGAGTTCAGATCCAGGATAGACAAATCCTCGGCGTTTAAAAAGGGCATTCAACTTTTCCATTTTATTCTCAGTCATGAGCCTATCATAGCAGAAACAGACTGTGGATTGAAGATGAATTAGTGAAGCTTTGAGAAGATGCGACGGCTTTTTAGTTTTCGCTCAAGAATATTTTCAATAAATTGATGGGTATCAAGCTCTGTTGATTCTTGAGGTCTCTTATGCCAAAACCCAAGAAGTGTCAGCAATGCTACCTCAAAATCATGGATCGTAAAAAGTAATTCTTCTTTTTCTGCCAGACAGATTTCATTAAGCGTATTTTTGAGTAAATGAAAAACTTCAGGCTGTATCTCTTCGGCAGGACAAAGACCGTCAATAAGCTCACAAATATGATAAGCATACCCCATTTTTTCTAAATTATTCTTTATCTCAGAAAAACTATTGATCATCTGGGCTTCTGTAAGGACCGGAATATGAGACTTCCTGTAGAGAGTAAGTGTGACATCATTAAGAAGCTCTATATGTGAGGCTCTACGACTGGTAATCCTCCTCACTCCTGTCGCCTTAACCCCTATCTTACCGAAGTCTTTCGTGTAGATAGTCAGCATTCTATCAGCTTCATTGAAGTCATGGCGTTTAATAATAATGCCTTCAGTCTTAAAATTTCGCACGAGGATATTATACTTTTAATGTAACTTTCTTGTCTGTAAGGAGGTTAAACTTTTGGACTGTATGACCATTTACCTTGACAGTGTAGGCAGGCATATCTGTCCCTGGCTGCTTCTGGATAAGAAGCGGAAGTTCTCCGCCTTTTACCTTAAATGGAAGCGTATAGGTAATAGTAAAAGTCGTTGCACCTAATGGTCTTACTGTGAGGAAGCCATCAAACACAGTCTTCCCTAATTCATCATAGGTAGACATTTTTACCTGAGAACCTTTACTATCTACCATCTTACTTCCTTTAGGAACATACAGCCGGATCCAGTCACGATACTCAGCATTGAGACAGAGCCCTCCGCTCTCTAAGTTACAGTCTGAAGGAGCATGGGTATTCTTGTAGTTAATAGTGACTGTCTTAGTGACACTCCCGTCACTCTTAACATCATATGAGCTCTCTACTGTCTGGTTGATAAAGAGATTAGTCTTAGCTCCGCTGAAGTTGGCTTCATTAATATGAAGATAGTCTCCATCAAACGCTTCGATCTTTCCCGCTGCCTGGAGAGCTACGATTCCTGACTGAGCATCATCGTTATATAAGTCAAAAAGGATATGCTTTTGATGAGTAAGGGCGAGCATAGACTGGAAAAGGGGACCCCAGTAGACTTTAGGAGATGAAGAAAGAGCTTTCTTCATAAGTGTCTGGAGCATGTCACCAAGAAGTCCCTTACGATCAGTTTTGACGTAGTTAACCGGACGAGAAATATTATCCTCCAGAGCATAAATCACTTGTGGACAGTCACATCGGGGATCATTCTTAGTAGTAAATGTCTGGCCATCTACTGTCACCTGATCATCAAGAATCTTGATAGTTGTCGTCAAGACATTGGTATCCATGGCGATAATACCATCGACATCTACCCTCTGACCTGCTCTCTGATACAGCTCATTAAATTGGTCCATTGACTCAATAAAATCAGGGGATAAATTACTATCACGAAGATTGAGATTATAGACTTTAGGGAGATACTTCAAAATAGGTGCAGGAGCCTTAGGCTTATTAGAGATAGAGTCATCCAGAGGATAGATATCATCAGAACGCTCTAAGTTGATTACTCCCTTATCAATTCTGAATATGGCATATGCTGTGATAAAGCCTCCGGTTGGGCGAAGCTCTTTATCATTTTGGAATAAGACGAGATATTTCTTCTCCTCTTCTTCACCTAAAAGAGTCGGAAGAACCTTAATCAACGGCTTTGCCTGATCCACGAATTCCACGCTTTCATCAGTTAGTGTCCTGACTTGTATAAGCTGATCCTGTATCTTACTCCCGAAAAGAAGTTTGGGATAGTGACGGGGATTTACCTTATCAATTTCCGACTTAACCTTTAAGAGACTACCTGAGATCGTATCTATCTGAGGAGTAATTTTACCAAGCGTCAGGACAGCAGTCTTAATTCGATCCTCACCTGATCCTCCGACAAAAGTACCTTGGCCTTTAAGGCCTAATACATCTGCATAAGGCTTGAGCGACTCTATGACTATCTTGGCAGTCTTTAGCCCTTCATCCCCTGCATTCATCATATGATCAGCATCGTTATAGTAGAAATTTGCTAGAGGAATAAAGTGCAGATAGCCAAGTCTGTGTAATTTATTTTTAGTGTCAGCTAGTTTTTCTTGGGTTTTAACCAGTTCTGTTGATGCCAGATCTATATTCTGCTGCTTTACTGCAGCTGAAAGAGCCTTGGTCTGAGTATAAGTGGCTTTAGCTGATTTAATGAGAGAGTAAGCAGGGAGAATAAGTCCAAAAATAAGAAATAGAACTACGACGAGTACAATTCCGCCGATTAATTTCATATTCTTAGGAGACTTCTTTCGCTGCTTTCGATTTTGTCGTGCCATACCTGGAGTCTCTGTTATTATATCATTTTTAAGATCTAGATCGATCTTTTCAAATCCGGGCATACTCACTATGATACGAAAGAGCTTTCTTCATTGTCAACTTGTATAAAATCACTATCGTGCTCCTCGGCCGGTTATGACAGCTCCTGGCGTGCGGAGAATAAGCCATATATCATACAAAATAGATCGTCGTTTTACATAATTTGCATCCATTTCTATTCTTTTATCAAAATTAATCTCACTTCTCCCTGAGACCTGCCATAAGCCAGTTACCCCAGGCTTAACAGACAGCACTACTTTTACTGCATCCTTTGTCTCAGGATATTTTTTTTGCTGCTCGCGAAGCTCATCAGGGTAATACGCCCGAGGGCCAACCAGACTCATGTCTCCTTTTAAGACATTAAACAACTGCGGAGCTTCATCCAGCGAATGCTTCCTTATAAATGTCCCAACTCTCGTTATACGGGGATCATTTGTCAGTTTGTAGCTGCCTTTTTTATATTGTTCATACAAAGCTGCAAATTCAGGATCCTCACGCAGGATAATATGGGCATTGGGAATCATAGAACGGAATTTATACATCTTAAAGGGTTTTCCTCCCCTTCCCACCCTCTCAGGAGTATCAGCAAGGATGGGACCTTTTGAATCCAACCGAATCGCAAGAGCCACAAGAAGAATAACAGGAAAAAAGATCAAAAGAATAGAAAGAGAGCTTATGATATCAATAGCACGTTTGGCCATTTCATATGCTCTGCTTTTTTTAATTTCAACGTATGGCATGGCTAGGCTAGATGCTCATGAGGAGTGTCTTTAAGGTTCTCAACCAGCTTTTTAATTTTTGGTACTGAGCTCTTAGGACAGACGAGAAGCACATCTTCTGTATTAATAATAAGCATCTCCGAAAGGTCTATCCCTACACTTAATTGATCGGTATAGTTAAAGACCAACGAATCACGTGTATCCTCTACCAGAACTTTACCCTTGGTAATATTTTCATCTGAAGTATTAGCTAATGCTTCTTTCAGAGCATCCCATGCTCCTATATCACTCCAGCCCAGATCAGTAGATATCACATAGACATCCTGAGGTGACATTTTTACCAGCACTGCATCATCAAAGCTTATCTTCTCGAGAGTTGGATAAATTTCTTCAAGCTTTTGTTCATACTCAGCTGTCTGATATGCTGACTGGATCTCTCGTAGCTTTTCATACATCTCAGGGGAATTTTCCTTAAATAAGGACACCAGGAAGCGGGGTGTGGTAACGAAGTAGCCTAAATTCCAGACAAAGTTGTCCTGCTGGAAAAACTGCTCAGCTTCTTCTAGTGCAGGACGATAACGCAACTTAGCAAAATGGTAAACTTCAGCTCCATTATCATTCTTTACTTTTTCTCCCAACTCTATCCAGCCGAGATTTTGGTTGGCAAATCGTGGCTCTTGAGCAATAAAAACAAAGTTAGCATTGTCTTCCAGAATCATTTTCTCAGCTATCCGCAGCACATGGCGAAACATCGAGACATTCTTAACAAGATGATCACTCCACAAAATCGCAATAGGTTCATCGGGAGCCAATTTCTCCAGTAAAAAAGCATTTAGGCCGATAGCTGGTCCTACATCCCGCATCATCGGTTCAAAAATAAAGTTTTCCCTAGGAACCATTGAGAGCTGGGATTCTACATTTTGTTTATACTGTTTACCCGTGGCTATAAAAATATCATCAGGAGGAAATTCTGTTGATAAACGATCTATTGTCTGCTGAAGGGTAGACCTATCTCCTATGATCTGTCCAAACTGCTTAGGAGTATTCTTGCGCGATAGAGGCCAAAGCCGTGTACCAACTCCGCCTGCAAAAATAACTATTTTCATAGATTCACCTTATTATAGACATATTTCTTTCTTTTGCAAAGACTCGTCAATATAGGCTTTTATCTTTTGCTTAAAATGTGTTGAAGAAAAATATTGAGCTCGTTTTTTGAGATCTAATGTTCTAAATTTTTTGGTCTCAGCCATTTTTATAGCCTTTACTAACGAGGCGACAGTCTGATGCGGGAAAAGGATTCCTGACTTACCGTTTTCAACGATATCCATAGCTCCCCCATTCCTATAAGCGATAACAGGTGTCCCAAAGCCTAATGCTTCAGCCATGACTATCCCAAAATCCTCACTCCCTGGAAAAAGCAAAGCTTTTGCATCTTTATAGAGGGGGACTAACTCTTCATCAGGAACAAATCCGAGAAATTCAATAGTAGGCCCTGAAATTCTTTTTAATTTCTCTATCTCGCTGCCTGTTCCTACGATTTTAAGCGGAAGGTTAAGCTTATTGCAAGCCAAAATTGCTAGATCAATTCTCTTATAATGCACGAGCCTTGATACCACTAAGTAATACTCTCCTTTTTTCTTTCTTGTATTTTTAGAAAAATCAGCCTCAATAAGAGCAACAGGCGGGTGGATAATCTGAGTATCTCGATGGTAAAAGGTTTTTATTCGTGAGCTTACTTCTTTTGATATGGCGATAAATCTGTCAGGTCGGGAACTCGCTACTTTATCCCACATTCTTAGATAAGAAATAGCCGGATAGGAGAGAATCCGTGCTAAAGGGGTCGGAAAGTACTCATCAAAACCACTCCACAAGTAACGGGTCGGAGTCAGACAATAACAGATATGAAGAGTATGGGGCTTGGTGATTATCCCCTTTCCAGCTTCGCTGGTAACTGAAATCACTACATCATAGTCATCAAAATGAAATGACTCAAAAGAGATCGGCATTAACAGAGGATAGAACTCATGAGCATCTTTGGCAAAGGGGAAGTCCTGCAAAAAAGAAGGAATAACTGAAAAATTCTTTGCCCACTTGGCTTTTTTTTTGCTGTAGACTGAGGTATACAAATCTGCATCTGGGAATAACTCATGAAGAGCTATGAGGACGCGTTCTGCTCCACCCCATTTATTTACACGATCATAAACAAGCGCTACTTTCATAGATCAAAGAGACGTTAGGAGCAGTGTATAGTTAGTCGGATCACGTTGTCCTTAAACGGGACTAAAGGCAGCTTTCGTATATTCGTATTGTCGCCTCAGTCATATCTTTCCAGCTAAAATGCTTTACTATCTCGAGTCCTCTTATCTTATAACTTTCAAAATTTTTCGGATCATCCTTGACAATGTGCTGCATCTTAGCAGAAAGCGAGGTAATATTTAAAGGATCAATATACAAGAGGGCCTCTTTTCCTACCTCTCTCAAAGATGGAATATCTGAAGCAATTACAAGTGATTTATTTGCAAGTGCCTCAAGGACAGGCAGACCAAATCCTTCCATCAAAGAAGGAACAACAGTAGCAAGAGCATTTTGGTATAACTCTTCTAGCTCATCATCTTTAACAAATCCTAAAAATTCTACATTTAAAATATTTTTCTTCTTAACATAATTCTCCAATTTAGTCATAAAATAATCTTTTTTACCAATAAATAGAAGTTTGACATCCTCCTCATGAATAAATTCAAAGGCGTCTACTAACCGCTTAGCATTTTTATGAGGATAGACATTGCCGACATGGAGGAAGTACTTGCCATAATCATTCTTAGATCCTCGGTCTTTTGGCTTAGATAGAGAAAGGTCTACGCCTTCGTAGGTAACGGTAATTTTATTTTCAGGTACTCCTAAATGATCTACAACCTCTTTCTTGGTTGCTTCAGATACTGCAATAATCTTTACCGCCTTTCTTGCTGCTGTTGAAATAACATGCTTATATGCCTCAACTTTGACTTTATAGAGAGGAAAAGGCAGAGTTGTTGCTTCACCAGTGGCAAAATGATGGATGATTAAATCATGAATTGTCACTACAAATGGGCCTGAGTATAAAATAGGCACTGAGAAATACGTAAAATGCATCAAATCCATCCTCTCTTTTTGTAAAATCCGTGAAAATAAAAGCTGTTCCTTAACAGAATGCCAATGAATAGCAGTTGGTACAATCTTAAAATTTTTATTCATGACAGCACTGCGTATCTTATTTTCATCTTGTTCTTTTACAAAAAGGACAAATTCATGTTCGGAATTTAATTTGTCGAGCTCTAGAACAAGATTACGAATGTATCGCCCAACACCTGTTTCATGCCAAAATCGTGCATCAATGCCAATCCTCATACGTTAACAGCCTCCTGGTATATTTCCTGGAGAGTTATTGCGATCTTTCCCCAATCATACTTTTCCTCAATTTGCTTCCTTCCACTTGTTGCAAGATGCTTATAGAGTTTTTCATCACTAAGAAGAGCTAGAGCCTTTTCCGAAAGATCAGACGCATTATCTGCGACCAGGAGATCCGCATCCTTTTTTACATCAAGTCCTGACAAGCCAAGAGTGGTCGTGATAACTGGAGTCCCGACTGCTAAGGCTTCTAAAATCTTATACTGGCTGCCTCCTCCAATTCTGATCGGTGCCAGGAGGGCAAAGCTTTCTGCAAAGATTTCTTGAGTCTTACGACCTGAATTCTCTTCGATGATGACTGACTCATCTTTCCAATTTCTTATATCCTCAGGCATATCCCGCCCAACAATACGAAGCACAACTTCCCCCACTGCTTTTTCTTTTATTTTTGGCCAGATTTCCTGTAAGATCCATCTGGCAGAGTCGCGATTTTGGAGCCATTTATAGTTGCCTATAAATAAGAATTGTTTTTTGTCGCCTTCCAATGACTTAACCACATCTTTAAAAGGAAAGTTTGATAAATCAACACCATTATAGACAGTCTTTGCTTTAATTCCTGTTTTTTCGACAATCTTCTTTTCTCCATCAGACACAGTTACTACCTGAGAAGCTTTCCGCCAAAAAGCCTCTTCTTGCTTTCTCAGTTTTGCTATATCAATCTTTAGAAAAGGACGGAGAGGCAAAGGCGCTTTATCCATAAATTTTGTATAAACCAGATATTCAATGTTATGCTCAACAAGAACTACAGGGAGTGTTGTCGGAGGTAGATTCTGCATGACGTATGAAGTCTCGACGTGGATAAGGTCGTAGGTCTTTGTCCTTAGTTCATTGTCAATTACTTTCTTCATCTCAGGGAGTGTATGGCCGACGATCAAAAACGAATCACTAGAAAAACCCGCCTTAAGGATATTCTGTGCACTCCATTGTTTTTTACGAGGGATAGTGATCACCTTTTCTGTAATTTTCTCAACCTCCTTACTATCGTCTCTATTTTGATGCGGTCTTACTTCACAAATAAGCGTAATCTCATGCTTAGTACTGAGCTGTTTTATCAAATTAAAGAGACGGATGGTCCCCCCATCAAAGAGAGGGTAAGGAAGGTATGATGAAATCATTAAAATTTTCATGGTTTCTGGTGAAGATCAAAGAGCAAATAGTCTTTAGTCTGTGCAATAATTTTATAGTCTTTAGCAAAGTAGAGATCTTGAGTCGAAGGATTGGCTAAGACTAAATAATCAGCACCCATTGAGATCATCTCAGGAAGCGGTTTCTCAAAGCTTGACCAGCCTTTTCTCTTTGTCTGATACAGAAAAGAAGTATCTCCATTGTAATTAGCAATTACTTTGGCATCTTCAGGGATCTTCTGGTCTACTGCATTCCCGGCTATAACAATGGCTCTATTATTAATATTAAAGTAATCTTTCACCTGATACCAACTCAGACTGAAAGCCACCAAGGTGATGACTCCCAGAATAATCGGCTTAAAAGCTAATGCCTTATGGGACTTAGGCTCAAGGAACCATTTTGCCCCAAGGCCAAATAATATTGCTACCACAGGCATAATTACTATTTGATAGTAATCATGCTGCACATTCCCTGTCGCGAATACACAAAGATATGCCAAAGCGCTTACAACCAATGAAAGATAAAAAAGTCTTCGCTTTTCTTTGATAAGCTGTATTCCTCCTACTCCTAGGAGGAGTATCCCCACATACCCTGAGATTAGCTTAGTTATCCGCTCATACCCAATCCATTGAAAAAATGATGGCCTAAATCTAATACCATTGCCGTTAAGAAGCCATGCATTAGCAGGGATTCCTTCGGGGAATTGCTGCATCCAAAGTCGCCAAAGGATAAAAGGGATAATGGAAGCTATCACATATATCCATATTTTCACATTCTTTAGTACTTTCATCCCAAATTCCTGATAGACAAGTACCAAAAATGGCAATCCATAGAAAAGAGCATACGGCTTAAGGAGAATAGCTAACATGAGAAGAAGAAGAGATAGTACAAAACTCCTAGTATCCTTACCATGGCTATCTGCCCACTTACTAAAAAAATAGACTGCTCCTATTACTGCTCCTGCCATAGCAGGATCAGGCAGAATAGTACGTGAATAATAAATGTTATACGGCAAAAATGTATAGAAAAAAGCTCCTGCTAACCCTGCTTTTACTCCCGAATACTTATTGAGAAGCTGGAATATCACAAAACTCCCGAATAGAGAAGCAAAAATACTAATGAGTCTTCCCCACTCTTCTAAAGTCAGTATCCCAATAAACTTAAAAAATCCAGCTTGGAGAATATTATAAATAGGAAATTCAACAAAGCGATAGCCTTGCGGGTTATCAAGGCCGGAAGGGACATTTGATAAATCATCAAAGCGAGGATGTAGTACATCAAATCCTGAAGTAACAAAATTTCTGGAGACTGACGAGGTGTCTGCCTGACGCCAGCTGTGCCAATCAGCGATAGGATTATCAAATCGATAAAGTCTTACAAGGAACCCGACCGCTAGGATAACTATGAGTACTTTAGTCGCTAATGATTTATTTAACATACGGAGTAGGACTAACTACTGTCTTTACCTTATATCCTGGAGTTGGGGTAGGTGTTAGAGGAGGTGTGTACTGTCCGATACTTCCCTCCTTGTCATACATGAATACACTTACGTTTGGATGTTTGTCAGCTAAATCCTCTGCTCCTTTTTCAGAGTTCGTTAATATTGTCTGAAGAGGAACATCCTGGAATGAGAACCATAGAGCATCCTGCGGACCAAGCGGGAACACCCATGCATCGCCATATTTAATAGGTATATTTACAAAATAGAAAATAGGATTGCGAGGGAGACTTCCTGGTTGAGCATAGGCCAAATTGATACCAACAAGCGTGTTATTGACTATAGCACCTGCCTTATTCCAGTCTTTATTTATCTTATTTAGCTGACTAAAGTGGAGTGAAACAAAAACAACACTAATTAAAGCAACTAAGGCAAAAGTAACTTTATATTTTTTCTCTTCTTTTGTGAACTGCTGAAGAATATACCCAATGAAAAAAACAACTCCAAATGAAGAGAGATATGCATACCGAGGACTGATATTGCCAAGCCCTAAAAATGGAAGTAACGGAATGATAAATAAGGCTCCTGATAATAAAAGCATTTTACTACTGTCTTTCTTGAATGATCTTCTCACATGCCATACTCCTCCTCCAACAACTGCTATTCCTACTAATACAGCAACTGCAGTGAGGGGGAGATTGTGTGCTGCCGAAGTTCTCAGAGTCGTAAAGAAAGGCAGGATAACCGGTCCCACGACGGATGCACTCACATAGCCAAGTGTATTACCTATGACATTAAACGGCAGCTTCGCGATATTGTAACTATAGTCTCCCTGGAACCACACACTCTGAGAGATGACACGAAGAAAATAATATAAACCGATAGGAAGGAGGAGCAAAAGATAATACCATTTAGCAAATGGTTTCTTAACCGCCATCTTCCAATCATCAATTAAATCATAAGCTATAAGAAGGAGCGGACCTGTCGTACCATATTCATGGAAAAACATAGAGATAAATACTGCTACCCATGCAAGAGCGAAGAGGATTTTCTTTTTTGTCTCCCTAAAGTAGATAAAGCAGAGAAATGCAAAAAGTATCAAGACTGCAGTCACTAAGTGCCCAGTAACTGAAATCCAATAAAGTGCTTCTGCATGCACACTTAAAAAGAGGAAGAAAATTGCGACTAAAAAGCCATAGATCTGACTCTTGAGGAGTTTTTTAGAAATGAAGAATATAAGAATTGTTGCTGTCAAATGGAGCATGAATGAAACCACATGGAAAGGAGACGGAAATAATTCAAAAATAGGATACGCTATCAAGAAATACGCTTTGGTACCAGGACGATAGAAAAATCCTTGAGAGTTAGTGAAGTAATGAGTAATCGTTGAGATAAGAGAACCGCACTGTTGGAGACCTGTCTGCTCAATAATTTGCTTACAATCAGCTGCCCAGCGAAGCCAGGTAAAATCATCAGCGGTAAAGTAATTTGAGAATGATCCTGCAAAAACCAAAAAACCAACAACGACTATCCCTACAATAAATGCTGGTGTTGAGGTAAAAATCTTACGAAGATCTAAGAGATAATCAATCTTTTTCTTTTGGTAAAGATGTGCTAGACCAAGTGTTACGCCAAGTAAAATCCATAGAACAAAAGCCACCTTTGATGCTTCATAGACATCAATAAGTGTCCCATTAAGCGCAAGTCCTATATTTCCTGCTAGTACGCCCCAAATAAGACTTTTAATACGCCTATCGTCAATCTCAGGGACCAGCCGTATGAGATAAATTCCCACAAAGACAAAAATACTGATAAAGGAGAAAAAGCCTAAGAGTCCGGTCTCACCCAGCATGCGGAGAAAGCTGTTGTCTGTAGCAAGCGTAATGGATGAATATCCGCTCCCGAGGAGTGGATTTCTCTCAAAAGCCTTGATAGCATTTGGCCATTCGCCTTGAAAACGCGTAGTAAATGAGACGTCATAAGCAAAGGCTTTCTTGACGATTACCTTACCTGCCTTGGTTATGATTTCCTGCTGGCCAGACCCTGGGACAAGTCTTTTGTAAGTAATATTTGAGTCCTGTCCTTGTCCTCCTCCTGCCAGATTAATATAGCGGGAGCCTGTCGGTAAATTCTCCCCATTTGATAACTCGTCAGAAATAACGATATTTCCATTTCCATATTCTGATGCAACTCCTATAGCCTTACCGGTTCGCGAGTCAACAACGAGATCTACTTGAGTAAATGTAGCAGCAAAACGCTGAGAAATTCCTGTAAAGGATTTTAAGAGGAGAATACTTAAGATAAAGACAGGAATAATGAACTTCTTCTGTTTTTGGAAGATAAGCATGAGAGCAATTGAAACCATATACACTGCAAATGACACACGCGAGGCAGTCATCAGGAGAAGGACGAGGCTCGCGGTCGTAAGAAGAAAAAAGAGGATCTTCACAATCCACTTTTTATAGCCAAAGATCATACTTCCTAGAACTGGAATAAGGAGGATTAAATAAGCAGCTAAATCATAATGCCCCGCAAAGGTAGATGGAATTCTGGAGAGCGCCGAAAGCCTAAGTGGAATTCCTTTTGCAAATTCTTCATTCATCGTCTGAAAGGCAGGAAATCCAAACATCCTTTGTCCTATTCCATACAAGAAAATTGCAAGCATGGTAACAAAAAGAGTAATCATAATAGGAGTAATCGCCTCTTTTTTCTTTATTGATGAATAAGCAAGGAAGAAAACAGAAAGATATTCAATACGGCGGAGATAATTAAGAAAAGCTAAATTGGGATAGACATTGGCAAGCTTTGGGAAGATAAACAGTACACCATAAACTGTAGCAATTGCTCCGACGATCCAAAAGATAAGGATAGGGATAGATAATGGCGTTTTAAGAGTCGCTTTTTTGCGAATAAACGCAATAAAAAATACTAACCAGGCAAAAGCTACAAGGAAATCTTCAACCCTTATATATACCCACGTATTTTTGATATCCAGAAGTGGCAATTTTGGATAAAGAGGGATAAATGCAAAAAGAAAAAGGGTAATAAGTAATAATGGATTAGCTTTAATCCAGCGTAACAATCTCATAATGTCTTAAGCGCATCTCTATATGTCGTGACAAGATATTTATTCATCGTCACCACACCAATAAGTAAAGCAGAGACTGCCTTAATAAATAATAATAGCTTAACTGCGTAATATTCGAAAGCACTTCTTTGCTGTTTATAGAAAATTTGAAGTCCCTCAAAAATATGTACTATCGCAAATGCCTTATTAGTGCTTCCCTGGCCTAGGTGTCTCACTCGGGCAAAAGGTGTGTTATAGATTTCATAACCCTCCTTCTTAACTCTGTAGCAAAGATCCATATCCTCAATATACATAAAATACGATTCATTAAATCCTTTTACCTTCTCAAAAATACTTCTCTTTACCATCATAAAACCACCACTCACCCAATCAGTTGGGGTAACATCATTACTGTGGAATCTTTTTAATTCTCCGCTCTCACCTGCAAAAAGAAGGTAAGCGACGTTCACAACTGTATAAAATGATCCAAATGAACGCTGGAGACTGCCATTATGATTTACCAAAAGTCCTCCCACAATTCCCGTATCAGGATGTTTTCCAAAGACCTCAATCATCTGAGGAAGCGGATCACTGGCGACTTCCGCATCATTGTTAAGAAATAAGACATACTCTCCCAAAGCACGTTTTGCTCCTAGATTACATCCTCCTGCAAAACCTGCGTTTTTTGAATTTTCTATGAGTTTTACTTGAGGAAAATGCTTTTTAATATACTCTACACTGTCATCACTTGAGGCATTATCGACAACAATTACTTCACATTCTTTCTCAGGAATATGCTTATAAATACTAGTAAGGCAGCTTGAGGTTAATTCTCGTTTATTATAAGAGAGGATAACTAACGAAACCATGCAGCCCTCCCCAACTTATAAGAAGGATTCTGGTCTCTCCGCTCTCCTATCTCTTTAGCTGGAACTCCGCCAACCACCATAAATGGCTTGACGTCTTTAGTAACTACCGCTCCGGCTCCGACGACTGCTCCTTTCCCAATCACCACCCCAGGCAAAATAATCGCCCGTGGGCCGATAAAGACATAGTCTTCAACTTTCACAGCTTGGGTGATAGGACCGAAGTTTGGATCATGGATATCATGCTCAGAGTTGTAAATCATCACTTCTGAAGCAATATCTACATGATCACCAATCTCAAGTGTTCCTCGCCCATCCAGTACTACTCCTTCACCAATGATGGAATCTTTACCAATTCGTATACCAAGTGGCTGATAGAACTTAGCCCCAGTGTGGATCGTTGAACCTCTCCCAATCTTCATCCCTGAAAGACGATAAAAAAACCGGCGGAGGTGATGGGAAGGAATACTTCCCACTAAATGAAGCCAAAAAAGCACATACTCATTAGCAACTGTATTTATTCGATTAATTACTTTCCGAATCATATGTGTTTGTATTTTTCTTAAGATATAAACTAAGACCTAAGACCTAAGACCTAAGACCTAAGACCTAAGACCTAAGACCTATCATCTAAGAACTAAACTCTCGCTACCTCTTCTAAAACAGCCAAGGTCTCTTTAGCTGTCTTCTCCCAGCTAAATTTCTGGACCTGCTTTTTACCTTTTTCGATCATTTCTGAACGAAGCTTAGGATCAGATAGTACCTTATCAAGTTTCTCTGCGATGTCCTCAGTATCCTCGGGATCGACATAGAGACTAGCATCTCCTCCTGCTTCTGGCATACTGCTGACGTTACTGGTAATTACCGGACATCCCAGCTTCATCGCTTCAAGAATTGGAAGACCAAACCCTTCATACAGGCTTGGCCATGCAAAGCAAAGTGCATTCTTATACAGCATCACTAACTCCTCATCGGGGACAAAATCCAGAAACTTCACTCTATCCTCAATACCAAGCTTCTTTGGAGCAGCCAAGATCTCATCATACTGCCAGCCTTTTTTACCTACGATGACCAGCTGATGAGGTGAATCCTGATATTTTTTTTGCTTGAGAAGCTCTGCAAAAGCCTGGATGAGTCTCTGGATATTTTTTCGTGGCTGTAGTGTACCCACAAAAAGGATAAAGTCTTTGCTTATTCCGTATTTAGTCTGCAACTCCTGCATAGGATAGATGTGCGGTGTGAGAGTCAGCGCATTTTTAATCCCCAAATAAACGACATGTATTTTTTTATCAGGGACACCGTACAGCTTAATTATATCATTTTTAGTAGAATCGCTGATGGTAATGACAGCCTTAGCCTTCTTAACTGAGTAGTTAGTCCAACTTTTAAGCTGGGCTAGATCTTTCTGGGTAAAATACTCCGGAAAATGAAAAAAAGCTAAATCCATAATAGATATAACTGTCGGGATAGGAGAGAAGCGAGGTGCATAGTGGCCAGGAGAGAAAAAGACATCTGGCTTAACTTTGGTAAGGAATAAATTAAGAGGAAGCCCCATCTGAGTCCACATTTTATGAGGACCCACTACTTTGTACTCCCAATTGGGAGACTCTTTCGGGAAATCCTCACGGGGCTTATCTTTGAGGTAAATAACAAACTTTTTATTATCTGATGCAGCTGCGTGAAACTGCAGCAGTAACTGGTAGACATACTCACTGATTCCTACTTTTTTTTCTACGTTTGCTTCATTGGCATCAATTCCGATAATCATATTACATGGTAAAACCAGGATAAATAACGTGAAGTTTTTCTTGAGGAATTTTAAGGATTTCAATTGCATCTTTCATAGTCGCTTTTGAGATACAAAAGACTGCCTGGGTCTCTTTTTTAACCCATTTCAGCTTCCTTTTCTGAGTCTCAACGATTTTTGCAGTTGATTCATGAGGATATTTATAGACGATAAGGTCGTAAAGAATAGTAGCTTTTTTCGCACTTCTGGCAGGTGGTTCAACCCAATCTGAGGTGATAAATAAATCTACCTCTCCGATAAGTGCTTCAATTGGTAAAATATGCAGTTTATTCCATAGAAGATCAAGGAAAATTGGAGGAAATTTAAAGCTCTTAATAGTCACATGAGATTTAGTAAGATCTTTGACAAAGCTTTCATCTATTTTTCCTCGTAAGGAAGAATAGAAAAGGACATATTCATTTGAAGAATCAGCCACTGTAAGTTCCTTCACAAGATGCGTTAAATAGTTGGCTACACCTGTATTGCTGTATGTTAATTGAGAAATATCTATTCCTATTCGCATAGACTTATTACATTTAGCATGCATGAGCAAAAGCAGTCTGTCAATTCTGAAGCGTTAGTTATCACTAGACACGTATTTCAGAGGATAGCTATGTCTTTCCCCGCGCTGTGAAAGATTGATAAGAAGCTCTGCTAGGAAGCCTGTAAAGAATACCTGTAAGCCTGTTACCACTAGTAAAACTCCAAAGATCAGAAGAGGCCGTCTTCCAATAGACTCACCCAAGAAATGAAGGATTGTGAGATAAAAAAGGATTAGCATCCCTATTGCAGAGAGTACTCCTCCGACTCCCCCAAAAAAATGCAGAGGCTGCTTCATGTATTTCACAAGGAATAACATCGTAAACATGTCAGGAAGATCTTTAAAGATTTTTGAAAATCCGTACTTAGACTTGCCGAACTTGCGCGGTTCGTGGTGGACCACCATCTCTGTTACAGAGTATCCCTGTTCATAGACTAGAATAGGGATAAATCGATGAAGACCGCCATAGAGGTGAAGACTTTTCGCAGCACTTGCAGTATAAAGCTTCATACCGCAGTTATAGTCATGGACCATGAGATCAAAAGCCTTATTAAGTGTATAGTTAAAGAGGCGAGAGATCATCTTCATTTTAGAAGCGTCCTTACGATTCTTACGCCAACCGCAGACGACATCATAACCCTCCTTGTGTTTTGCCAAAAAGTTAGGAATTTCTGAAGGCTGATCTTGGAGATCCGCATCAAGAGTGATGACTATATCTCCTTTTGCTTTAAGAAAGCCAAGAGAGAGAGCATCTGCTTTACCTAAATTGCGTCTGAATGAGAATACTCTGATATGCTTATTTTTCGCTTCGAGTTCCTGAAGTATTGAGAAGGATTTATCTCTGGAGCCATCATCAACAAAGACTATTTCATAGTCTTTGTTAAGTGCTTTGAGGACTCTGACCAGCTCCTCATAAAAATGAGGCAGGCTCTCCTCTTCGTTATAGACAGGGACAACTATACTTAGCATGAGCTAATTGTAGCATCTTAGGAGTTAATTTAATAATTACTTCTAAATTATTTCCTCTTATGAAGAGGTAATACAGATTCAACTATAGCCACTGAAAGATAAATAAATGCCCATGCTGCACTGAGTTCAGCACTACCGACCTTATTACTAAATAAAAGAATTGGAGTAAGAGCAAAAGAAAATAGAAGAAGTAAATGACCAAAAGAAAATCTCTTTAAAGCGAGTAGTTCTTTAATGTTCACAACAGTTATACATTCAGTATCTTAGATCCTCAGCAGCTTATCAATACTATAGCCTTATCCTTAGGATTATTACTATTTTTATAATTTAGTTAAAGCTGTTGCTTTTAATCCTTGTTCAATACATAATTCTGATATGGAAATGATGAGCATAGTTAGAGCCAATCGTCTCAACATTATCTTGATTTTTATTATCACTATCATAATCTGCTTACCATTCATTATGGATGGTTCTATCCTAAAAACAAACGATTTATCAGGTAATGTAGTTAATCTCGTATATATAAAAAAAATGCTAATTGAACACGGGGTATTTCCAAAATGGAATCCACTTTTAAATGAAGGAATACCAATAGTAGCAGACCCGCTAAACACCTTTTATAATCCAATTATTCTATTAACATTCCTCGTATTCCCTTTATTTATCTCAATAAAACTTACTTATATAATCTCTATTTTTCTATCAGGGTTGTTTTTCTATTTTCTTCTCAAACAATTAAATATAGAGAGGAATATATCCTTACCTCTTTCTTTTACATTTATGTCGAGTGGTTATATGGCAGCTCGAATATATGCAGGCCATTTAGAAAAAATTCTTTCATACCCCTTAGTACCTTTACTGTTACTCTCCATTTTAATTTTGCTAAAAAAAGGTGGTATAAAATGGTCTGGAATAGTAGCAGGAATATTAACTTTATTCGTTTTTTCTGGAGCAATATATGAAACACTCTATGCCTTTATAGTACTAGGATCAATTATTATTCTTTATATAGGCATCTTTATCGTAAAGCAAGACAAAAAATATATACCTAAAATCTTATTTCTCTTAATCTCGTGTTTTTTATTTATGTTTTTTTCTGCTGTGAAGATACTACCTCTTACAGAAATAAGTACTTATATATTGCATGTAAGTGACCCTTTTAGAGGCTCTCAGAGCTTTATTAGCTTATTATATAATTTGTTTTTCCCTTATAACGGATTATATTTAATATTTGGGATTAGCAACTTTAACCCAAACACCCCATATTTTTGGTGGGAGAGTTATGCTTTTATTGGATCTCTCCCGTTTTTCTGTTTATTTTTAATCCCTTTTATTATAAAAAAAGGGGCGTTAAGCGAGCTTAAAATTTTTTCCTTTTTACTATTTGTGATAATCAGCTTTTCGATGCTAGGAAGCCCCCTAAATCCCTTTACTTGGATCTTTAACAATATTTCTTTTCTTCAACAGTTTAGAATTCCAAGCAGGATATTTCTTTTCCTAATTCCAGTCATTCTTACGCTTAATGCTATAGTCTTGAACTACTTTTACAAAACAAAGGGCAGAATAACAAAGATCGTAATAATTGCTATATTATCTATAAATTTTTTGAACGTTTTAGCTTCATTTAATGCCAAAATTTATAGAAATAGCTTTATATACACTCCCCCAATCAGTGATTTACAAGACATACTTAATCAAGTAAAAAAGCTTGATGATAGTTATTACCTCATCGGACAAAGTCAGTTCTTTACAGACGGAGTTCCGATATATCCAGCTATTAACAATGAGCAACTAATTTATAATCATAACTATGGCTATCTTTTGAAAAAAACCTATTCGTTAAGCCCAAACAGCTACTTAGCTATTGCTCCAAAGTATTATATTTTTCCTAAAACATCTAAGCCTCCAAGCTCAATTACTTATAAAAAAATTTATCAAGGAAGTAAGGGTAGCAAGCTATACAAGAATAAAAATTACACTGCTTATGTTGACATATATTCTGGAGCTGCAGGAAAGTTGAAAAAAATCTCGACAGAAAATATGAATCTAAAAAATGTTGAGATAATGCCTGATAAAATAACTGTTACAGCTGATTCAACAAAAAATAACCAGACGCTCCTGATTTTAGAATCGTTTGCTCCAGGATGGAAAGCAGTTATTGACAATAAACAAAATCTGAAATTATTAAAAAATGACTTTTTGAATATACCGTTAGAAAAAGGAGAGCATACCTATACGTTTACTTATCACTCAACCTCTTTTATAGCTGGCTTCTTAATTTCCTTTTTCTCTTTTCTTTTTTGGCTTTTCTATGCTTTTGGTAGACATAGATTCAAGGCGGTAGGGTTTATCCGAAGACTTACTTACTTCTATGATTGATTGAATAATCCCTGTGGACAAAAATAGAAATGCCCAAACTGCCATATTCTCTGCAGTTTGACCCAGTCCAAACAATAGAAAAACAGGCGGAAGTAAAAGAAAAATGATTCCTACTTTGAAAGTTTTTCCACTAGTAAATCTGAAGTGTTCCTGCGCAACTATCCAAAGAGAGGGTAATAACAAGTAGACAAAATTATTCTCAAGTTGTAAATAGACTCCATCCAATAAAACTGCGCCAATCAAAATTGAATCAGAAAGAGTAATTAAGTAACGTTGTGATATATCATATGAAGGAAGTAGGCGATTTAAAAGTCTCGAATTACCTAATATAGAAAGTTTATTACTTAGATGTTTTTCTAAAGGAGAAATCAATATTAAATAAAAAAATAAAGGCAGCAAATAAATAAGAGACGAGAATATGACATCTATTCTTTCAAAAGAGCTAGTGAATTTTTCAACAGAAAATTGAATAAGTTTAATTTTATTTTGTAAAATTTCTTGTTTTGTGAATTTATATTTTGCTGCTACATTTTGCCATCTTTTATTAAGTGCAACAGAATTGTTTTTGTCTCCATTTAAAGATATTATTCTGAACTCATATACTCTACCTTTTGAATTTGATATTTTAGGAAATCCAAACGGAAAAAAAGGAACGTCATAAATAGTTCCGACTCGATAAGCATTTTGATAATACCATTTATCTTGCCCAACCTCTCTAATTTGAAAAAGCAAATGGTCTTCACTTTGATAGGACGGTCTAAAAAAGGTCTGGAAACGCAGAGAGAGAATCCCAAGATTATCTTCATGAGCTACAAACTTACCTGAGATATAATCTCCTTTCTCTAACTTCCCTGAAGGCAAATGTGTAAAAATAGTTACTGGTAAGTTATGAGATATTAGAGAAAATGAAGAGTCCAAATATATAATGTATGAAAGTGTAGACACAAACCATAGCACAAGTAATAACAGAGGAGTTATTATAAATCTGACTATCTTCCTTTTAAAAATGTTTGACTTCTTTTTATTTGTTTCTTTTGTCATATAGATCTTTCTTTAACATGAGAAATGCAAAAGTAAATGCAACGATTATAACAGCACTGCTAATAATAACCCCCAAATACATATAACTCTGAGGAGAAAAATATAATGTACCAGAAATATCATAGCTCCCATCTCTATTAACTTTACATCCTCCATTAGCGCAGGTCCGAGTTAGATCTATATAAAAAGAATTTAATCCCGCATCGTTTTTTGTATGATATTTAGGTGCAAGAAAGTAATTATTATTTGTTATAACGTCTACCCAGTGAAAATTTCCAACTCTCAAATTCCATTGAGAATCATAATTTTCAGACAAATTAAGGTAAAATGACTTTTTAACACTTTTAACTTGGAATTTATATTCTGTTGGATTAACAATCTTATACTCCACCTTATAACTTATAGGATCAATCTTTTTTATTGTTTCCTCTTGTTGAGTTGCGTAGATATATGGTCTAAAATTGTCATTGATATAGACTGCTATCTCCTTCGTTCCGATATCCATCTTCCTCAACCAAGGGATCTTATTCAGTTGGTTAATATAATATTGTCTTTCTTCTCCAAAATTAGCAAAGAAGTCACCATCATTTTTGATGTCTTTAAGAGGAAGAATAATATATTTTACCGAAGAAATATCAAGTAGATTATTAGATAAAGGGAGATTAAGAACCTCTACCATGTTTCTTCCATATGAAACTGGTTTAGTATCATGATTGACCCAGTAATCATAAGAGTTCAACATAGCCCCCATGTTAAGTTCTGGATGGTTTTCTGTATAAATATCCCAAGTTGAGATGGTAGGAATCCATAACGTTCTATAATAATTTAAGTCTTTTAAGATAAAATCCTTAATAACTAGATAGTCATGGGGGATACGTCTTGGGACAAAAATACTACTAATTTCTCCCGTAAGAATAGGCTTTACATTCCATAAAAACAAAGAAGCTATACATATAAAAATGAAATACTTAGTGAAGCTATTTATTTTTTTATAGTTATTAAATAAATATGTAACAAACGAGCCTATTAATACCGAATAACCTAATAGAATTAAAAAATAAAATTTACTTGCCTCTCTAAATGCGCTAAATCCTATTAAGTGAGCGTTAAGCCAAGGATAAACCTCAGAAAAAGGATGAGAAACCTGCTTTGTTAGGAAGATCCCTAATAATGAAACCAATCCAAAAAATAAAATATTCTTATTTTTTCTATTAAGATAGAGCCCAGTAAATGCAATTATAGGTATAAACCAAAAATAAGTGACAATAGGCTGGACAATAAACCAGGTAGACTTCCCTCCTGTCCAAAAAGGATGATATAACGTAAGAGCATATAAAACATTTAGAAATTCATTCCCAAATAAACCCCTACTTAGAACTGAATTGTCTGTCAAAGAACCAAGCTTAATCATAGGCAGAATCCAATAGATATTGAGGAGACCAAAAAAGAAAAATAACAGAGAAGAAGAGAAAGCCTTTGTAGCGAATTTTCTTGAGAGACCTAGCTGCTCTATGTATAAGAGATAATAAAGGCAATACAGAAGTAAAAGGAATACTCCTATATATGCAACTCTGAAATCATATGATCCAGCAATAAATAAAGCAAATCCAGCAAAAATACCCAAGTATTTTTTTTTCGCTTCCAACGCCTTCATGAATAATAAGAGAGCTAACAAAACCCAAGGGGATGCGCTGTAAAGTAAAAAAGCGCTACTAGCAGTTATATAATATGTGCTGTAGTTAAAGACAATTGCTCCTGTTACTGCACCTATATTTGACCTAAGTATCTTTTTAAAAAGTAAATACGAGAAAATGTTAGCAGAAATAAGAGTTGGCCAAAAAATCAGTATTTTTTCTGAAACATTAGATCCAAATCCAAATGTTGCAAATATACTTTGACCTGCTGCAAGTATTGACCTCCATGCAATAATGTTGGGGAACCCCATATCGTTTAAGTTAAGCCAGGTAAAGCTGAAAGGGAATGAGCTGAAGGTCTCATGAAAATAATATGGCCAGTCTCCACTAGTAAATATTGCAAATGAAACCCATCGCCAATATATTACAAAAGAAAGTACGAGTAATATAAGAATTGAATAAAGACTTTTATCTTTTTTAAACATAGTCTAATTTCTGAGAGCTAATTCATTAATATAGTATCAATTATATCTACAAGTAGTCACACTCGTTTGTCTTTTAGCATAAAGATGCTATTGAGGTTATTATCAAATCTTTTTTCATATCCTTTATTACTCAAAAATTTATCAATATCGTTACGTACTTTCTTATTCTGGCCGGTAATATCATGTTCAACAGACTCAACGCAAACTACTTTTGGTCTAAACCTGCTCCAGTCATTACCTTGTAAGACTTTTAAATCAAATCCTTCAACATCAACTGACAATAAATCAATCTTTTTTGTGCCAATATATTTTGAAAAAATGCTTGATAACGTTTCTACTTTAATAACTGAAGTCCCAAGAAAATCATAACCTTGCTTTTTATATCTATCAGCAGTTTTTTTTGAAAAGGTAGAAAGAGCGTCGGGCACAAATTTATAAAAAGTTAAGTCAGAGATAACATCTCCAATACCTATATTTAAATTTATGTCTCTTTTCCTTTTGATTAAAAAATTTTCGTAATTTTTCTTGTCAGGTTCTATATTTATTCCTTTCCATCCTCTTTTATAAAACTTCTTAGTATTACTAAAGCGATCAGGATCATTTGCTCCGACATCAACGTAAAAACCTTTTTTACGATAGCCCAGTAACCTATCAATGATTAGGTCCTCTCCTTTTTGGCTGTAAGATTGTTTAATAAACTCCATAATAACCTTATTTCTAATATCAATTAGTACAAAGCCTAAAAACTTCCTCCAGCCATATATTTTAAATTTTCTAGATAATTCATCCATAAACAGGGCACATTTTAGTTTCAGCTTTACTTAATCGAGAGTGAAAGCGCTTTCCCAAAAATGTCATTCCAATCGTAATTCTTAGCATAGCTAATTGCATTTTTCCTATACTTCTCTAAGGTATTTTTATTTTGTAATAAGGTAACTATTTTTTTTGCAAGTTCTTTTGGATCATATCCAGAAATTAAAGCACATTTGCTTCTTTCTAGATCAGCTGCTATAGGTGGTACGTCTGTAAGTATCACAGGAAGTCCGGCTGCCAAATAGTTCTTTAGCTTACCAGGATCAGCAAAATAAGTATAGTTTTCAGGGATTGGTTTATACATTGCGAGCCCAACTGTTGCTTGCGATAAGAATGTCTCTAGATCCTCGTGACTCTTTACATAACCTTTAAAAATAACAAACTTTTCCAGATGCTTTTTCCTAACCAATTTTTTTAATGCATCCTCAAATGATCCTGTTCCTATAATAGTCAATGTGACAGACGGAATTTCTTTTATAAGATACGGCAAAGCATTTATGATAAGATCTACCCCCTGTTTCTCGATCAAATGCCCCATATATACTAATGAATTACTACTTTTTTCTGATAGTCTTAGTCTGGGGATTCGGTCATACCATACTCCAAGCGGAACAGTAATCTGTGGAGAAAATTTCTTTCTGTCTAAATCTTTTACACTCTCTCGAGCATCGGCCATAGCTGGAGATACATTCCATATAATTTTACACTCTTCTAAGCACTTTCTATCAAAATAATGATAAAAATAGTTTAATATTGGATTATTAAACCTGTTCGGAACATAATCTATGGTATATAAAATAACATCTTGGACTCTCCCTAATTTTTTTAGAAGAAGGCCAATATAGGCACTATAACCATCACTCCCAATGTATAAATCAATTTTTTTATTGTAAGTTAATATCCAAAAAAAAGTATATAAAATTTCTTTAAAGTACAAAAATATATTGGGGAGATTAACAGGATATGCTGTATGTTTTTTTTCTAGCTTTCCTTTTGAATATATTCTATAAAAGGATGACTTATTCTTAGCGAAAGAAAACGGATGACCAATAAATAATAGATTCTTTGCTTTTTTCTCAAGAAATACCTCTAAATCGAGAGCTGGCCCTGAAGCAAAAATATGCGTAACAATAGCAATATTTAATTTGCCAATCTTTGCATCCAAGCCACTTTTCATAATTCTAAATTTAATTGATTTTATACCAAAATAAAAACCGAGCACTAAGCCTCATGGACTTAAAATGTCGATTGTTCTGTAGTCTTTCTAGTGAGACTTTACTTGGTCATTTACCCAAAGATACGTCTCTTTTAGCCCATCGTTTAAGGGCTTTTGAGGAGACCAACCTAGCTTCTCCCTAATTAAGAGATTATCCGAGTTTCTTCCTCTTACTCCAAGTGGACCTTTAATATGCTTTATTTTAAGTTTTTTATTTGCAATTTTCATTACCATCTCTGCGAGTTGATTAAGGGAGACCATTTCCTCAGAACCTATATTTACAGGTCCTGTGAAATTACTATTCATGAGCTTTCTAACTCCTTTTAAACATTCATCTATATAAAGAAAAGATCTTGTTTGTTTACCATCTCCCCACATTTCAATCATCCCTCCATCTTTTGCTTCAGCCACTTTTCTACACATTGCTGCAGGAGCTTTTTCTCTCCCTCCAGTCCAAGTTCCTTCTGGACCAAATATATTATGAAACCTGGCAATTCTCACCTTCATTCCGTGATTTCTATGATAGGCTAAATACATTCTCTCGCTAAATAATTTCTCCCATCCATACTCACTATCAGGTGCAGCAGGGTATGCGGACTCTTCAGAAAGCTTAGGATTGTTAGGATCAAGCTGGTTATACTCAGGATAGATACACGCAGATGAAGAAAAAAATATTTTGCCAGCTTTTGTTTCATAAGAATTATTTAGAACATTTAGATTAATTAATGCTGAGTTATACATAATATCAGCATCATTATTCCCACTAAAGATAAATCCAGCTCCACCCATATCGGCAGCTAACTGGTAAACCTCATTATAGCTACGATCAAATACTTTTTTACAGAATTTTTGATCTCTTAAATCTCCAAGTAAAAAGTCATCGGCTGCTGTTTTACTAAATTCTGGAAGTTTCCTATCTACCCCTCTGACCCAAAATCCTTCTTTTTTAAGCTTTTTTACCAGGTGGCTTCCAATAAATCCGCCTGCCCCCAAGACTAATGCTGTTTTATTTTTTCCTGTCATTTCACCAATTATTGTAATAGCCCATATATGTATTTGCAAGAACTAACTTATCTCTAAAGAGAAGAATTATTAATCGTATCAATAATATACGTTTGACTCGTTCTTTTTAAGCCTGGGTAGATCGGAATTGAAAGTACTGTTTGTGCAATTTTTTCTGTATTTTGAAAATCTCCTCTTTTGTATCCTAAGTATGAATATGCTTTTTGTAAATGAATTGGTACAGGAAAATGAATAAGAGTATGAATTCCCTTATCCAATAAGTAACTTTGCAATTTATCTCTATTTTCACTTTCAATCACATAAAGGTAGTTGCTGGATTCCCCACCTTCCAGAACTTTTTGCTTCCTATAAGTCATAAGGAATTTATTATAATTTTTTGTTATGTCAGCTCTTTCCTTATTCCATTTATCCAAATGTTTTAGTTTCACACGTAAGACTGCTGCCTGAATTTCATCTAGTCTAGAATTAATACCAAAGCTGTCATGGTAGTATTTCTTTGTTTGACCATAGTTTCTAAGCTTCAGAAGCTTTTCATATAGATTATCGTTGTTTGTGGTGAGAGCTCCCCCATCTCCGTATGCACCTAAATTTTTACTTGGATAAAAACTAAAAACTCCAATATCTCCAATAGTCCCTAACTTCTTAGTTGCAAATGTTGCGCCATGAGCCTGGCAAGCATCTTCAACCAGGAATAATTTGTGTTGCTTTGCTAATTTTTGAAGCTTATCTAATTGAGCAGGAGCACCATATAAATGTACTGGCAGAATTGCTTTTGTTTTTTTCGTAATTTTTTCTTCCACTCTCTTAACATCAACCTGGTAAGTATTTGGATCGCAGTCAACAAGTACAGGCTTTGCTCCAACAAATACAATTGCGGTAGTAGTCGCAATAAAACTATTTGCTGGAGTAATAACCTCATCCCCTTTACCAATACCCAAAGCCAATAACGCAAGGATTAATCCGTCAGTCCCTGAATTTACCCCTATTACATATTTAACTCCTAAATACTTAGCAAATTCTTTCTCAAAAGCCTCTAATTCAGAACCCAAAATAAAAACCTGATTGGACAACACTTTTTGTATTGCTACATCAACTTCAGGCTTAATAGACTTATACTGAGATTTTAAATCAAGAAAGGGAATATTCATTCTTTATAGTTTTTTGCCATTTTTATCTACTTTTCCGATTATCCTTCCAGGATTTCCATAAACTAACGCATAATCAGGAACATCTTTCGTAATAACAGCCCCTGCTCCAATCATCGCGTATTCACCTATTACTATCCCTGAGAGAATGGTAGCATTTGCTCCAATTGAACAACCTTTTTTTAATAAAGTTCGTTGTTGGATATAATTTTTATTTTTACTCCTTGGGTACTTATCATTTGTAAACGTTGCATTAGGACCAATAAATACATTATCTTCTATAACTATTCCCTCCCACAGATAGACTCCATTTTTAAGTGTCACATTACTCCCAACTATAACACCACTCTCTATAAAGCAACCATCTCCAATATTGCAATTCTTACCTAATTGTGCACCGTCTAAAATATTACAAAATGCCCAGATCTTTGTTAATTCACCTATATGCTTACTCTCAACAATTGCTTTTTTATGAACGAAATAACTCATTTTTTTTGTTTAATAATCTCAGCAGGATAGACATCTGTTGCTTCCCATTCTTTATCTGTGTAATTTAGAAGTGATACTGATTCAGAAAGACTCTTAAATCCGTGAGCAATATTTGGACCTATCTCTAATCTTAGATATTTTTTAGAATTTGCATTGAGAATCATTTCTTTCCTCTCATTGGTATTTATATCTACTAAAACTACCTTTACTTTTCCATTTACGATACCAAACCATTCTCTAATTTTTTTATGATAATGGTTACCTCTAACTATTCCCTTTCTTTCAAAAGTTACAAAATAAATTTGACCAAATTTCTTTACTTTTTTACCTAAATCTCTATTCCGCAAAAAGACAACTAGCCTACCTCTTTTATCGTCATATGCGTTAAATCTCTCAATCTTAAAATCCATAATTACATTCTTGAAACAATACCGGGTATTCTAAATTTTATTTTAACATACTCATAGATAATTGAAACTCCCGTAATAAAAGTAATAACCGGATGAAATAACCACATCTTTTCTCTATCTTTGAGCAAATGAATTACTGCATTACAACAAGGAAGCACAATACTTAGAGAGTAAAAAGGGAATAAATACATCTTGATTTTTTGGTTTTTAGATAGAACATTAACCCTAGAGTTGATACCAAACTCTTTTCCCAATAGGGCATTTCTTGCTCCCCACCGCTGCTTTCTTATAAACTGACCAAGACTTCTGACAGTATGATGATATAGACTAGCTGAATGTACATAGGCAATCTGCCTACCTTCTTTAATAAGCTCAACTATGGGGAAAACATCATCCATTTCATTTCTGTTTTTATCAATGAAGTGTCTTCTCACTGAGAACCCTTGAGCAAGAGCAATAAGAGGCATTGTATGTCCTGATTGAAAATCATAGACATCGTAGACACTATTATGCTCTAAGGTTCTAAATACTTTATTAAACGTCCTGGCGTTGGCTGCATAGCCATAAATAAAATGGTTAAATGGGTCGGTAAAAACATTTATATATTTTGTAAAGAGGGTATCTTTTATACTATTTTCGTGCTTGGGGAATGCAGCATAAATTTTTTTACTTTCAAACGCCTTAACTATCTTTTCAAGAGCGTTTGATTCTTTAAAAATATTATCTACTGCCATAACAATGAGTATTTCTCCCTTTGCATGTAAAAAGCCTAGACTCACTCCCGGCTCTGCAAGCACTTTAATATTTTTAACCACTTTGGCTTTATACTTTCTGGCGACCAAGACAGTATCATCTGCTGACAAGCCATCTGAGATAATGATTTCATACTTACGATACGTCTGTTTTTTAATAACATCTAAGCAACGTTTTAACTCCCTCGAACAATCTTTTGTAGGAATTATAATGGAGACTAGGGGATTATAGCTCATAGCTAAATTTTTAAAACAAATACATTATCTGAGGATAAACTCTTCGATACTTTTGAAATAAATTTATCAGGCCAAAAATTCCAAACAGATACCGATCTTATGTCGACAATTTTATAATTTTTGAGTTTAAACAAATCTCTTAATGCACCATAAGTAAAAAGCCTTATATGTCCTTCAGTAACATTCCCTTGTCCAAGAAATTTAAATCTTCTTCCAAGCTTATGATAAGAAGAGTTTTCTAAAAATAACGGAGAAATCCCTAAAAGTAACAATATCCTATTTACATAATACCCAAGATTTGGAGTTGAAAAAATTAAAATACTATCCTTATGCATCAACTTTTGGATATCTTCCAGAAGATCATCTGGACTAAATAGGTGTTCCACTACTTCTCCACAAAAAATTACATCAAATTTCTTATCTTTAAATTTTTTGTCTATTGCAGATTTATTTAAATCTATCTGAAGATAACCATCTATCTTAACTTTAATATCTTTATAGTAGTCACAACCATAATATTTGTCTCCTTTTTTTTTGAATTTAAATAAAGCAACATCTCTGCCACATCCAATATCAAGAATTGAAATAGGCTTTCTATGATGTTTTTTATATTTCAAATATTCTTCACCGAAGATATTCAGTCTCGCCCATGATTCACAAGCCGTTTCAGTAGTTTGCAGAAAGCTGTCATAATTCCTAATCTTTTTCATGAAATATATTAAAGTTAGTCTAGTGGATTTTATAAAGAATGTCTAGTATTATCGACCTAATTTTCACTGATACAGTGTATA
The DNA here is from genome assembly GCA_964515545.1 of uncultured Gammaproteobacteria bacterium. Lineage (GTDB taxonomy): Bacteria > Patescibacteriota > Microgenomatia > Levybacterales > UBA12049 > JACROF01. The sequence continues at coordinate 139,610 of CAZERI010000002.1, read as the reverse complement.
AAATTCACTAATTAACATATCTTTCTGATCAAATATAACTTACTCATCTAATTTGTTTGACATTTATTTCATAATGATATACTGTTGCTATATGGAAGCAGGACAAATTCTTATTGCCACTTCAGATAATGACGCTTCATGGTCAGATATAGGGAAAACCTTACTCTACGCAAACCAGACTAGCCTTCCATCTAGTTTCACCCAGGCAAACAACACTAATGAACAAGAGGTTACTGCATTAAGAGTTACGCTACCAGTAATCAATAAGACCTGTACTCTAAAAGCTACATTTGGTGGATACGCTGCCTTTGGAAGTGGTAACAATAATTTAAGAATCAGGATTGGTACAAATACCACTTATCTGAGTAATACTGAATATCAGAATCTTTATTGTGGGACAGGTTTGACAGTTCCAACAATGGTTGGGAGCACAATAATTAGCATTGATTTATCAACGGAAACATATGTTGTAATAAGCATGCAAAACGATGCTGGAAATGGTGGTACTTTATCTGCATTTAATAATAGGACATCTGTTATGGTAGAGGTCTACGGATGATACTTAGTTTTAAAGATAAGTACTTACGTAACTATGGAGATCTTCCCAACCGGAATTAGGTTTATTTTTTACCATGACTGGGCTCTTGATAGATCCCAGCGCTTTCTGTAAGCTTTCTCTTGAAGGATTAATCAATATATTTTCTTTCGAATATTTCTTTATCACGTCTCGCAAGCCACTTACATCATAACCTATTACCGGTGTTCCCATAGAATTCGCTTCAGGGACAATCATCCCCCAGCCTTCTCTTGATGAAGGAACAACAAGTACCCAAGACCTTGCCATCTCTTCAAATTTTTTAACCTCATCAACAAAACCAAGAAACGTAATGTATTTATTCATTCTAAAACTAGCAACAAGGTCCTTAAGCTCTTTTTCATAAGAATATTCTCCTCTTCCTATAATAATAAGCCTCCACTTCTGACGACTATCCTCATTTATATTTGCAATTGCTGTTATTGCGTCCTTTATCCCTTTCATCTCAGCCAATCTGCCGACGAAAAGAGCTGTGGGTTCTTTATATTTATTAACACTCTTTATTTTTACCCCATCAAAACCCATGGGAATAATTTTGATTTCTTTTGATTCAACACCAAATTTGATTAAGTCATTTCTGGTTGATTGAGAGATAGTCCAAAATATATTGTTTTTATAGAACTTGAACATTACTCTTTCCCATAACTTCCCTATCATATTAACAGGGAAAGGATACATCTCATCCCAAATATTCTGTGCTACCTCACATATCAGGATTATCTTTCGGGTCTTGGGTGCAAAAACCGAACTAAGATATCCTATCCCATGGATTGAATCTATAATAAAATCTACTTTCCCAAATTTCCCAGACCAGAGGAGGAGAGGCCATAAGAGATAATGCGTTAAAATGTTCCCTCTTCTTATTATTTTTATGCCTTTAAAAGTAGTCGATTGGGGGAGACCGTCTGACTTTACTGAGTACCAAGTGACTGAATCACCTCTCTCTAAGAACGGCTGGAGTAAATGAAGATTTAACTTCTCGGCACCACCTGATTTGGGATTTTGGGGGTCACGCCAGTTAAGCAATAGAATATTCATTTCTTTTTTACTTTCTGTTTATTGTAGTAATTGAGGATTCTCAAACGGTAAAATACAGCAGATGTATCCCACATCATATAGAAAATAGCTTTCCAGAAATTTCCGCCTATTATTGAACTTACATCATTAAAAGAAAGCTTTACTGGGGCCTCGTAGATCCTTTTAAAACCCCTCGAGTGGGCAACTGCAAGAACTTCTATATCAAATGCAAAGTGTTTTACCAGAAGCCGAGGGAACACATCATTCACTACTTCTTTCTTAAATAGTTTTAACCCGACCTGTGAATCTCGAATTTTTAGTCCAAATAGTATTCGTATTATTGTCCTGTATCCCCAGGAAAGTACTTTACGCATTAAAGGATAATTTACTTGGGATACAGGGTGAAGCTTACTTCCAATAGCAATATCAGCGTTATACCATAGAAAATGATTAAGGACCATTGGGAGGCTTGAAGGATGGATGTCAGTCCCTCCATCCATAAATCCGATAATATCCCCGCTCCCCTGCAGCATTCCGTATCTCACTGCAAAACCTTTCCCTTTATTCTCCTCATACCCTATTACCTTTAGATACGGCCTCCGCAACCTTTTGAGTAATGTATAAGTATTATCTACAAATCCATCTACCACAACAATAATTTCAAAATCAAAAGGGAGCTGACGAAGAAGCTGGTGTAACTGATCAATCTCTTTGATAATAATTTTCTCTTGCTTGTAAGTTGGGACAATAAGAGAAATCTTAGATTTCTTTTCCATTTTTCAAATAATAAATTATCAACAATAATAGCATTACAAGGGATGCTATGAATAGCCCTGCGATAATTTCATAAAGATTATCATGAAACAATATAATACTCCCAATTTGGATCACTGCTGCTGTTAGCGTTATGCCATATACTTTTGTTTTTCCAATTGAAAGAAAGTAGCTATTTAAAAGTGAAGCAAAAGAAAAGACGAGAATATACAGAGAATAAAATCCTAAGTAATGCACCAAGATATGGTAACTGGGTTTTGGAAAAAATACTTTTAGTACTAAATCAGGAACTATAAAATAAGCTGCTGACAGTACTGCAGAGATCCCTACTACTGAACTTGATGCTACAAGAACTGTCTGAAATAGTTTTTCTTGTTTTTCTTTTTTTTGGGCGATAAATGGAAAAAAGACAGTACCAATTGGCGTAGTAAAGTAAAGGATAGCCTTACCCATCAAAGAAAGAGCTGCATACTGACCGGTAATTTCTGAATTAAAAAAATGTCTGACAAGAAGAATATCTGAGTTAGATAGTAATGTCAGCCCTATACCAGATAGAAAATAGGTATAGGTGTAATGAAAGAATTCTTTTTTAAATAAAGCTATATCAAATGTCTTATCCTCATACTTAGTTCTATATCTTTTAAAAATATAGATATAGGTGATAATCACAGGAATTAACCCTGAAAGTACGATACCGATAAGAGGACCTAAGATGGCATATCCCGCCACAATGAGTGTCAAAGCAACGATAAGACGAATGACAGGCTGAACAAGAGTGATAACTGTTATCGTATAAAAACGTAAGGCTCCTTGAAAAAAACCACTCGGGAGTGACATAAGTAGTGAGAAAAATATAGAAAGTTCAATGAGGAGAATATAGAAATAATTGTCTATATTTAAAAATCTTCCTAAAAGAGGAATAAGAAGAAAAAGCATCCCAAAAAGTAAGCTTGAAAATATAGCAATAAATTTTGAGCCGTAGCCGATAAGTGTATAGGTGCCGATCTTATTATCGGTACTGTGATACTTTGCAGAGAATTTAGTAATGAGATTTACAAATGATATCCCAAAAATCCCAACCAAAACAAAAAGTGAATTAAGTGAGACCATGAGTCCATAATCGGAGACTGATAATAATCTCCCCATAAGGAGATTAAAGATATAATTAATTACATTAGCTCCAAAAGTTCCCAGAAAAATTATCGAACTTCCTCCCACCATTGGATGCTTGGCAACAGTTAAAATTCTATCTTTCATAAGAAGAGAAAAGTTGATACACACTTATAGTCTGTTCTGCTGTCTTTTGCCATGAGAATTTTCTAGCTTGCACTATACCTTTTTGTGATAATTCCTTCTGCAGTTTTTCCGAATTAAAAACATTTGCTATTCCATCACCAATACTTTCCATACTGTATGCATCCACGAAGGAGACAGCCTCTCCTCCTACCTCAGTAAGCGATCCCTCCCTACTCGTCACAACAGGAGTACCTGATTGCATCGCTTCAATAACAGGCAGCCCAAACCCCTCATAAAGAGAAGGCATCACAAATACTGATGCTCTCCTATATAAATCAACCAGATCCCCCTCCTCTACAAATCCCAGTGCAGTAACATTATTTGCTTTTTGGATAAGGTCTTGGGAGATTACCAAATCTTTATTCCATGGGTGACTTTTATCATAGTCTTTACTCGAGAGAGCCTTTCCTACCATTACAAGGGGAATGTCTTTACTCATACAAGCCTTAATCAGTCGAGGGATGTTTTTATTCCAAGTAACATCTCCTACATACAAAACAAATTTTTCAGGTAAATGATATTTCTCAGTTAGTTCCTTTACTCTCTTCTCCGATAGCTTCTCGGGAGAAAATTCTTCTCCTGCTGCTAAGTACACTACATGAATTTTTTCTTCAGGGTAGGAAAGATACTTTATGATATCTCTCTTTGATGACTGAGAATCTGTAATAACGGCAGAGAGTTTTTTTACTTGGTACTTATTAAGCCTCCAATTCACAGTTCCTTTTATACCAGAGGGAAAATGCTTCGCAAATTTAATCGGAGTTAAATCATGGATAGTAGAAATTGTCGGAACTGATAAATTAAAAGGGACAGCTTTTGAAAAAGGATCAAAATAAGGGAAATGGATTGCATCTGCATCCTTTATTTCACTAAGTGAGGAGAAGTAAGTAAGTGATATATCACCTTTATATACATCGAGTGCTGCCTTAAGATGCTTCACGTAGGAACCTACACCTCTGACCTTATGCCCTGAAGTAAGAGGTGAAGTATCGATAGCTACATTCATATCTTATTGGTTCTGCTTGAGTGCCATTTCCATGCAGAACTCACAATCGCCTCAAGCTCTGAGTGAGCTGGCTTAAAACCAAGCTCCCTTTTGATCTTATCAACATCAGCCACCAGCTCCACAGGATCTCCTGAGCGTCTTGATTCGATATGAATATCGATTTTCTTCCCTGAAACTTTCTCAACCATCGTGACAACTTCCTGATTTGAGTATCCCATGCCTGTTCCGACATTAAATGCATATTCTCCCCCATCCTTAGTTACTTTTTGTAAAGCTAAGATATGGGCTTCTGCTAGATCAAGGACATGTATATAGTCCCTTATCGCTGTACCATCTTTGGTTGGGTAATCTGTCCCAAAAAGCGTAAATGATGTCCCAGCAAGAGCTGCTTTAATAGCATTAGGAATGATATGTGTCTCAGGAATATGCATCTCCCCCATACTACCATCGAGCGCAGCACCTGATGCATTAAAATAACGAAGAGCAACAGAATTGATCTTATAAGAGAGGTGATACCAATGCAGCAGTCTCTCCACCATAAGCTTACTATCACCATAAGGACTCTCTGGATTTTTTTGATGATTCTCAGGAATCGGAGTATGCTGAGGAGTACCATATACAGCAGCCGTAGATGAAAAAATGATGTTGGTAACATTACTTTGTACCATCTGATCAAGCAAGTTAAGAGTAGCTAGAAAATTATTAGTAAAGTATAGTTCAGGGCTTTTTACTGACTCCGCGACAGAAATATAGCCTGCAAAGTGGATAACACCATCTAATTTATGCTCATTAAAGAGTTTTTTAAGATATTCTTTATCAAGAAGTGACCCTTTCTGAAAAACTGCCCTACTATCGAGTGACTCTTCATGCCCTCTCTCAAGACTGTCAGCTATAACTACTTCATTACCCTCATCGAGTAATCTTTTAACCATAAAGCTGCCTATATAGCCAGCTCCTCCTGTTACAAGAATTTTCATATTGTTATTGTAGCAGAAACCTCCGCTGCAATTTAAATTTTTTCATACTGTGGTGTCCACCATAGAACAGTATTTTTATAGACTGTTTCAGGAGATATTTTGTACCATCCATACTTATTCAGGAGGTTCTCAGGAAGGCTATAGAGATTATAGAGATCCTTATCTATCTTACTTACTGACGGATCGGGCAATTGACAGTTATCCAGCTCATTATTAAATCCAATCTTCTGTCCGTTCTCGGTTAGCTTTCTCTTTACTTCCAAAAGGAAAGCCACTCCTTGCGCCTTTTCGATTGCTTTCTGCTGACAGGTATATATCGTAAATTGCTGTGATTGGAACCTCTTCTTAAGAAGAGCTACTGTCTTTTGGGCATCTCTATAATCACCATTTGATTTTGTACGCTGTATATTCTGGGGAAGTGATATCAAAATAAAAGCTAGTACCATTATTCCCATAAGAATGCGTGTCCATTGATTAGTACCTATCGCTCGCAGTGCAAATCCAACTACAATAAAAAGCAACGGCTCTAGAAAAATAAAATAATAATACGTTCTCTCAGCATTATAATAACGAAGCAAGAGGAAAATAACCAAGAAGACTCCACCAAGAAGTATGATGGGCAATGAAAGTTTTCTTTTTATTATTAAATATCCATAGATAAGGCCTACTACTCCTCCTACAGCCAGACTCAGTATGGGCGGGACAGCAAAAATATAACCAAAGAAATGTGGCCAAAAATCTAAAAGATAAATATGCCAATTATTCGGAATATAATTATTGGATCCCCCTGAATGAACAAACTTAGTAATCCCCTGCAGCGTATACCAGTTATAGCTAATGTTGAAATAGATAAGCGGTAAAAAAGTAAGGATAAACCCTCCCAGGAAAGAGAGTATAAACCTGCCTGATTTCCTTAAATTAAGAACAAAATATATAAAGGGTAATAAAAGAATAGGAATCATTTCATAATGATTATTAATACCGATTCCCATCACCATTCCCCACACTAAAGCTAGCCACCAACTGCCTTTCTTCTTAAGAAAAAGTACAAAAATAAGAATACTTCCCGCCACATGCGGAGCTACTAAATTTGGATTACTCAACCCTGAGGCAGGTCCTATGAATGAGGGAGAGAAAGCAGAAAAGGCGGAGAGGATAAGTCCTAAGTATTCATCATATATTTCCTTCCCGATAAAATACATCAGAATAATCAAAGACACAGAAAAAAGAGGAATAAAGTAAAAAGGAGCATAGGGAGTCGGAAGAATCATACTAAAGAGGATAAGTTCGTAGTAGTACCAGGGTCCAAAGGTAAAAGATGCAATTCCTGAGGCAGGCCCGACAAGTGGAAATACCCCATGCCGAGCACCATAAAGAGTAACCAATGCATCGCGAGTAGGATCTTTATCAAAACCAAATCTATCAGGGGTCCCGTAAAATCGGAAGAAAATTCCACCTATTAGAATAGTAATGAATAATACCTTGAGAGGATTCCTAAACCACCTCTTACTAGCGGAAATATGGGAAGAAGGCTTAGAACTCATACTTAAGAAAGGAGTGCCTCAATATATGAAGCTGGATAACGAAGTGCTGAAAAAAACGAGAAAACAAATCCCTGCCATGAGTCCATAAATCCTTTGTGTCGAATAAAGGTTAGCAAGAACCAATAGACAGGTAAGAATACAAGCTGTTTAAGAGCAAGGATAGGACTATAAAGGTGGCCTTCTTTCTTTAACTGTCCAGCAATAAATCTGACATAGCGGTGCCATTTAGCGAGGTAAAAAGCAAAGTCTTTATAAGGGTAATGAAGCAGCGCCTCTTTGGTATATCCTACATCTCCCTCTACTACAGCCTGTTCATGCACATCCTTCTGTGGCAGCCTTCCTTTCCCGTTTTTATAAAGCCGTAATGTGTAATCAGGATACTGCCCGCCCTTCATAAGAAACCGGCCTAAGAACCAGTTCTTTCTAGGCAGCCAGTAGCCATTATTACTGTTCTCTTTGTCATTTATTTTATCCTTTATCTCCTCACGTAATGACTTTGAGACATGCTCATCTGCATCAAGCTGCAAAATCCAATCTTTAGTCGCATGATCGATAGCTATTTGTTTGTTGATATGAAAGTTAGGCTTATTGGTAGTGCTGATAACCTTAGCACCAAATTTCTTGGCTATTTCTACAGTACTATCTGTTGAGGTACCATCCGCTATCACAATTTCATCTGCTATATCTTTTACTGAATCAAGACAAGCTGGGAGATTCTTTGCTTCATTATAGGTAGCAAGAACGACTGATAATGATGACATATACGTATTGTATTATAGATAAGGAATCGTTACCACTCATCTAGTAATATCTACCTTATAGACAACTACAGAGTCATTCTCATATAGTTTCGTAATCAGATCATTATCTATAGGAAATATCAGTCTCTCCTCATCCACTTTTCTAAGATAAAGAAGGTTTATCCCGGCAGCCCGAGCCTGCCCAAAAAAATCAATCGGAACTTTAGATGAAAATACTTCTTTTAATTTACTCTCACGTTCTTTAAGTGGCTGATTGTGTGTCTCCTGTAAATTTACCCCTGTTAGATATGAAAGTCTATCAGAGAAAAATGCTACATAGGGTGTAATATAGTCCTGAGCATTTTCCGGATGAGACTGGATAATAGAATCATGAGGAGTATTCTGCCTGATGAAGCTGAAGGCATCTAGCTCATCTTTGGACACAAGAAATGAGTTATTTTTAGGATTAAGTGCTGCTTTGATATTAGCAGTTACTTCAAAGACCACTCTCGGAATTGTAACAAATACTACGATGATAAGAAATGCGGTGATAACTGGCTTCTTAAGAGAAAAAGAATACCTATCCAGGACCATCCCTGAAAGAAGACTGAGTACCACTGTCGCTACCACAAAAAAATTAAATACATTTAATCCCCCTGACGTCTGCAGAGTAAAAAATCCTAAGATATGGAAAATAATTATTCCAGGAAAGAAAAAAACTATCATCTCCCAGCTTATTTTTTTATAGAGATCTCGCCTAGGCAGCACTCCCAAAAGCCTAGTGCCATGAATGCAGACAAGCGAAATAAGAATCGCAATAGAATCAAATACAAAAACACCTAAGACGTTATGCGCGGACTGATAGACCTGCATTCTCAGCCACCATCCTTCTCCATCGATCACATCTTTCCCCAAGAAAATCTTCGGCCATTCTAAAGGATACCAACCCAATCCCCCAGCATTTTTGTTAACTGGAAAATAGATGAGAGAAGAAATAATACATAATACTACTCCGCTTATGATCAGATATTTCTCCCTCACAACCGTTTTACACACTGAGGTAATTATTCCATGTTCTCTAATCTGCTTTACTACTGATGTAATCAAAATAAAAAGAGTTACGAGGCCTAAACCCAAAATCACAAAAATTCCATAATAGATCTTGATCCCAACAAGGGAAGCAAAAAGAAGGATAGTTACTATCCCCCAAAAAATCCTCTCTCTCTCTTCCAGCCAAATTTTAAGGCTGATAATTCCTCCCAAAAATATTACCTTTGCCATAGCATTTGGCATATTAAGGAATTGAGATGCCCCATTATCCAAAGCAGGAGTCATAAAGTTAAGCTTTTGAAGAGAGACCAAGATAAGCACATAGGTAGCATCTCCTGCAAAAAAGAGAAAAAAAATGGTCCAAATACCAGCCTTCTGAGAAAATCCGAGCTTTCTTACCAGCTGATACCCGCCTATCGCAGTTAATACCGAGAGAAGTAAGGGAAAATACTGAAAAAAAGTATGAGTAATAGGAAGCCCCCATACTCTCACTAACTCAGCAATGATTAAGTCAGACCAGTAATGATAATTAGTAATGGGATGCCCGTAGGATCCGGGTTCAATAGGAGGGAAATAATGAATAATACTTTGGATAAAAGCTACATGCATGATCCCATCCGCTCTATTCACCCCAAAAAATCTTACCCCATCCATATACATTATTCCCGAACCAACCACCGCGCTTAGCTGCACTAAGACACCGATGAGGACCAATAGTACTACAAGAGGGTTTCTCCCTATAAACCTCAGAAATTCTTTAAATGGAGTCAGGCTGAACAGTCCTTTTTTGTATGCCAGAATAGCAATAAGAACTACATAAAGATATGTCAAAAAGCGCAGATGGAGAAATCCCAACAAATATCCCTGAAATCCCCACAAAGCAATCCCAATACAAAATGAGAGGATTATCTGGAGTCCTAATCCAAGCTTTTTTTTCTGGATAACTAATGCTCCTGGAAGGTAGAAAGAAAAGTAGCTTGAAAGAAGAAAAAGCAGTAAATAACCCAGAAAAGGTAAGCTAAATAGAGGATAAATATTCATATCAGTGAAGTCTTGTCTGGACAGTAATCCCACTTGGAAAAATCCTTTGCTTTATTATTTTCCCATCGTTCTCCCTCTCTTTAAGCCAATCAGTTAACCTATCTTCATAGCCAGGATCAGGCTCAAAAATCACAAAAAATAATGTTTCTTTTGCCGAGGAAGGAGAGTAGTGATATTTTTTTTCTCCCAGCCATCTAAAAAGATACTGATAGGTGTAATCATGTACTGGCGGAGTATAAACTATCTCATTAAACTTTTTACCATGAGCTTCTTGATAGACATACTCTATTACTTCCTCCTGATTTTTATAGAGAGATGCATTCCCAGGAGGATGAGACTTAGTATAATAATTATAGATAGCTATCGGATCAATTTGACTCATAAGAATAAAGAAGAAAATAATCACTCCTACAGGAAGCAACTTTTTATTTTTCCATAAAGACCAGCAGGCAGTAGCCAGCACAAAAAGATAAAAAAGCGGGACGCCGACTATATAGTGCCCCCAAATATCTCCTTGGAAAAGGCTTAATGTGAAAAGATAAACGACTATAGTAAACAGACTATAATTCAAAAGCAGTCTATGGCTTCGTGAATACGTCCTCATATAAAAAATCACGACCACTATAACACCTAATGCAAGTATCCCCGCCATGAAAGAATGTATCCCTATGGTTAATTCCCAAAGCTGGTAGAGGGCAGTAAGTGATTTCATAAATTCCTGCGGAATATTACTGATAACTCCGCTTCCGCCATCGTGATGGAGAGTAAAGATTGTCCTTGTCATGATGAAGTTGTGCCGAAGTTCAAAAAAGATTCTTGGAGCAAAGGTGATAAAAATACCTATACCAAATAAAAGATATTTCACAACATTTTTCTTGCAGAATGAGAACCCCAAGAAAATAAAGAGCGCAAAAGACAGGATTAATCCATAGACAACTTCTGAATCAATATTAAGTCCTGCCAAGATTCCCAAAAGGATAAGATAGATATATTCACGCTTGATACTTATTTTTTTCTTATCTCTGTCTAGAAGAAATAAAATCAAAAAAATAAAGATAAGATATAGAGGAGCTATATTAGGATTCCAGATTTGAGTAGCAGCTGCAATAAGGCTTGGAGAAAAAGCCAAAAAAGCAGCAAATAATAATCCAAACCCTTTCCCACTTATTTTTTTACCGATATAGAATCCTACTCCGATAACAGCAATTCCAGTAAGCCCCATAAAGAAATTCATTATCTGAGGGCTGCCCCCTCCGACAATAAAAGCAGGTACTAAAGAGTAATACCACCATGGTCCATAAAAAAGTCCAGGGAGGCCTGTCGTCGGGCCAATGAGAGGAACATCAAATTTATGAACTATGTTATCAAGCGCTAAAAGATCGCGCCCGATATCATAGGTAAAGGGAAATGTCTTATCAAAAATAAGCCGAACTCTGGAATAGATGCCTATGAGAAGAATAAGAGAAAATAACAAAAAGGAATGTTTTTCCAAAAAATTCTGAAATTTGTTTATCATTCTGAAGACCTTTGGATAAGATTATTTGATAGGAGCTTCTGAATTATCTCCGGAGCATTCTCTTTACGAATATAAAGTCTTGAGTCTAAATCAACTTTCTCAGTAATTGGAACTATCGATTTATAGGTTATACCATTCTCCTTGTAGGTCTGAAGAGTCACATAATGTTCTTTGAGATAATTAATGAAAAACTGCCCATACATCTCAGGACTTCTTCCTAATATAAAGAAATTCTTCTGAAAATAGATTACTTTTGGCTTAGATGCTTCCAATTCTCCAATCATCCTTGAACGTATCTCAGGCGACATTCCCATCCCTGGAATAAAAATCTGATAGTGAGTTGCTGGCTTTCCATTAATATAGAAAAGCTCTTTAAATTCAAAAGGACCTACCCACATAGGTTCATTAGGCGGAATAAGCTTATTAATAATGGGTGCTATCTCCGGATTATCATAGATAAGAGCAGCCTGCCCCATATATTTAGCGTATGTCCTGTTAAAAAATTTCTGTCCAATAAATCCTAGAGAAAAAACAGAATAAAATCCAACAACAATAAACAGCACAATCCCGATTACCCTTCTTCCTACTCTATCCGGCAGTTCAAAATCCTCAAATAGCTGCATTAATACAAAGGCTATCGCTATAAAAGCCATCATGATATAGACAGCGGATTGGTAGTCAGTCTCCCCTGATGTCAGAGGGTTGCTTCTGCCATTGGCAAATGTCAAAAAGAGATAAAAAACAAAACCGAAAAAATACTTTTTCTTCAAGAGAGCATAGATGATAAGCGAAAGACTTCCAACAGCCATCGTAATATTGAGAGGAAACCCTATATTAAATGTCGTGATCTGATGAAGAAGAGTAAGGTAACTGTTATAAAAATTATTGGCAATAACGATTGCAAAACGCAGCGGATTAATCCCTGTAGTCCCCTCAGGCCGTGGATAGTTATAAATATAATACTTCTGATTAAAAGTCCAGCCCTGATAGAGATACTCCTGTAGGCTTCCCGTAAGCACAAGATAGAGAACGAAGAGAAAATACGGCGCAGCAAAAATAAGAAGTGGCCGGATTATTGATCGGGAAAAGACACGATAACTATTAGACCTGAAATAAAGATAAAAAGAATATGCATAAATAATAATTGCTAGATAGAGAAAGGTGAGGGAGCAGAGACAAGTAAGTGATGTAAGGGTTGAAATAACAACAAGATCTTGGCTATTAAGCTTTTTTTTGTAAAAATTGACCAAAAGCAGAATAGTCACGACAGGCGCAAAAAAATAGGCAGATAATGTATCTGCCAAAAGCATATGGAGCCAGTAATAATTACCTGCAAGACTAATAATCCCAATAAAAATAAGATAGAAAAAACTTCTATCCTTTCCAAAACCTCTTCGTATATAGAGGTATGACCATACTAAAAATCCAAATATTAAAAGAGAAAAAATGATACGGAAATGGACGAAAGATCTTCCTCCGATCAGTTCAATAAGTCCTGAAAGAAAGTAAGCTATCGGACCATGGTGAGTAAAGAAGCTGGTATAGATGGGAAGTCCATGGATGATATACCAACCCCCCATAATATTATCAAACTCATCAGGATAACTCTCATGGAACGCATTAATAAAAAGAATACAAAAAATAACGGTAAAGAAAGCAAGATACGGCCAATTCTCTTTTTTTCGACAGAAGGTAATAAAACGTAAATACAAAGAGGAAACTTTTGAAGTTAGTTTCATAATAAATTCTTAGCGATAACGATAGATTCTGATTCCTGCCTCTCCATTAGGATAATTAATTTCTTTTAGTTTGACAAGATGGCTATTCTTCTCATCTGCTAATGATATAAATAAGTCTCCTGGCTGTATTTTATCCAGACATTTACCAAAATAAGCCTTTTGAATAGAGAAGCAGGGATTCGTTATTCTCTGAGAACCGCCTTCATCCAAATAATTTTTCGGGTCTACCTTGGCATAAAAAAGATAGAAAATATACGGCTGCTCAAAATTTCCCGCAAAGAATACCTGCTTTTTAGTCTCCTTTTGATAATTACTTGCATAGATGACTGCCTCACGATACCCATACTGCCAGTCATAGGCTGTCGTCAGATCAGTATGACCCACGTAATTATGGATATAAAAGATGGCGTTAAGAAGGAACAAAAATCCGACAACTCCTGCCACTAATTGTGGTTTCAACCGCGAAACTCTCCATTCGTAGAGGATATATATTCCAAAAGCAGTAAGGATATCCCACATAGGAAGAAATACCAAACTCCGAGAAGCATTAGGCGCATCAACAGCAAGTGATGATGCAACAGGAGCAAGAAGCATCCATGAGGTAATAATAACGGCAGCTTTTCTTTGTTTTTTCCAAAGAAAAATTCCGCCAATGAGGATAAATGGCAGTGAAATAAGATAAAGGTTACCCATAAAAGGTGGATGATGTCTAGGATTGTCGCCTTTTAGAAAAAGGTAATTAGGATCAAAATGAGAAAGATAATTTGCAGCATAGGTAGTAGCGTAAATTACTCTCCGATTATGCAGAATTTTCCCCAGATAATCTCCCTGGGCTCTGTCATAAATAAGCTCTTCTGAGGACTTAGCTAAAATTTGTGTCTGGTTGGAAGTAAAAAGGACACTTCTCCCTCTAGCAGTAGTACGACTATCAATAAGCCAAAAAATATTACAGAGGAGAAAAAATCCTAGTATTCCTATCAGGAAGTTCTTTTTCTTAAACCAAAACGTCCTCGTTACAATGAGGATTACGACAAAAAGGAAAGGTGTAAAGAGCTTTTGGCTATGATAGGTGTAACAGCTAAGAGACATAACAGCTGTCCCCGCGAGAAGAGAAAGCAAAGTATTCTTTCTTATTCCTCTCAGAAGAATTGCTGCCCCTGTGATAGTAAAAAATACTCCTACATTCGCCTCGAATGCTACTCTACTAAATTGGATAGACCATGGTGAGAGAGCAAATAATAAGGCTGTTAAGAGGGAGAGACTGTCCTTTTTCTTATACTGAAAAAATAGTTCCTGAACGAGAAAAAACACTGAAAAAATCGTGAGACTTCCCATCACAGCAGAAGGAAATCTCACAGCAAATCCAGTCAGACCAAAAAGAATAATAGGGATAACATCAAGATAGACATACATAGGCTGCTTATAATCCCCAAAGGCTTTAAAAGAGAGAGGTAGCAAACTCCCGTATTCATCTTTTCCAGTTATTCCTACTGAGTACGCGTTGTATCCCCATGAGACCTCATCCCAATTGAGAGAATTAGGAATTCCTCCTAGGAGATAAAACCTGAGGACAACCCCAATGAGAAAAATAAGACATAATCCAATTACTATTTTCTTACTCATATCTTCTTTGATATCACAAAAGCATCAGTTCCATTAAGAAAACTTACCTTATCTATTACTTTTGTATTAGGTGGAATATGTTGAGGAGTAGTAACATATAAAGCTCTTTCTTTAGTTTCAAGAGGTGGTGTCTCTGTAAAGACAAATTTCCCTAATCTATCGACATTATAAAAACCAAATGCATCTTTCTTCATGTCTACTTCTTTCCAGAATCTATCTGGAGTTAAATTGTCATACCAGGCTACGTAGATATACGCTCTCCCATAAGAGTCAGTGAAATAGATTTTGTCATAATCATTTTCCAATGAGTGGATTTTCTCAATTACTTCTTTATATCCATACTGCCATGCTCCAGAATAAACAACTCTATTGTGAGTCAGATAATCATGCCAGAACTGAATACAGGAAAGAAGGATAACTCCAGACAATAGAATCGGCATAATTACTGCTGCTTTTTTGAAATATTTTTCTAAAATAACAAAGGCAGAGACAGCTCCAACTGCTGCAAGTATTTCAAATGTCGGAATAAATGTCTCGCTCCGCAAAGCATGTGGGACTTCCCTGGCAACTGATGCTGCAACGGGAGCAAGAAGCATCCACCCAATAACCACTAGAAACTGTCTGCGAAGCCAAAATAGAGAATAAAAACCTATGATGAGAAAAGGTACAATAAAGAGAAATAATTCTCCATTGGACTGATCTGAGAAACGAGGATTAGCATCCCCTGTTATAAAAAGATACTTTGTATCAAAAAAACTAAAATAATTCTCTAAATACTTTTCTGCAAATAATACTCTTCTATTATGGATAAGTTTCGCAAATACAGTATTATGATCCTGCTCTATAAGCTGATTAGACTTTTTAATTGTCGTTATATCTGAAAAAATATTTACTTCCTGAAAACGAAGTTTACTCTCAGGGGTTGTGAAATAGAGTATAAAAGGGAGAAGTAAGATACCTCCTATCACAACTCCAGTAATGAAATATTTTTTCTGCTTGAGTAATTCTTTGTATTCAATGAGTGAAAATAGCAGTACTAAAAGAGGAACAAAAATACGATGTGCGTTAAAACTATAAAAAGCCAGAACAAATGAAATACAACTAAAAATTATCATCCATGGATTCTTTCTTAAGCCATAGAAAAAAAGGAACGCACCAAGAATCGTAAAAAAAGTAGCAATATTGGCCTCAAATGCAGCTCTGGAGAGCTGAATATGCCATGGAGATATACTAAGAAAAAAAGCACTAACTAAACCATACTCTATAGCAAATCTATGCTTATAAAAAAGATAATAGACCAAAAAATAAGTTACTAATACACTTGCTGTTCCAAGCAGAGCGGAGGGAAATCTCACGGCAAAATCTGTCTTTCCCAGAAAAAGCATCGCCAAAGAAGTTAAATAAATATTAACTGGTGCTTTGTAATCTCCGAATGCTTGAAAGCGGGCAAGAGGGAATTTTTCTTGATGTTCATCTTTCCCTGTCACCGCTATTGAGTATGCATTATACCCTTGTGATACTTCGTCCCAATAAAGGCTAGGCGGAACTGTTGTTATCTGCCAAAATCGAAAAAATGCAGCAAGAAATACTATTCCGACAAATGCAAGGATTTTATAATTACTCATGTATTTACTCAGTATATCACTCATGAAGTTTACCAACGATGAATACAACTTCTCCTTTATGGTTTTTAATTTCAGACGTCTTCGTAATATAGTGTTTTTGTGATTGGTACTCACCTGGGGATAAAGCAACGAGGACTTTCCTGCCTCCTGCTAACCTGGCTAAGTCAATCCTATCAAGCTCCTGTCTATTAACTCGTTGATCCCACGAAGTTCCCCCGAAAATAAAGGAAGCAAAACCGGTTTGACTTCCCTCACTTTGGTAAAGTCTGGGGTCGTAACGAGTATAAAAAAGAGTATACATATAAGGCTGCCAATAATGTCCCGAAATAATAACTTTATCAAAATTGTTAAGCTGAGGTTCTATAGCTGTTAGTAATTCTTTATAGCCGTCTCCCCACTCGTTACTTGCTGCTGTAGAGTTGTGATATATGTAGGATTTAGCATAAATAAGCGAACTGCTTATCATCACAACTCCCATTACTAGAAAAAAAAGAAGGCTAATCCTCCTCCGACAGAGAGTATAAAAATAGTAGACGCCAGCTGCTGTAAAAATAATGAGCGGAGGCAGCATTAACAGACTCCGCAATGCATGAGGAGCAGGATAGCTAAAACTCGCAGGAAGAGGAGACAACAACAGCCAACTTACTAAAAAAAGTGCTTGTACTTTATATTTTTTCCAGAGATACACTATCCCAATCACCACAAAGGGCAGTTGCCAAAAATAGAGCATCCCGACATTGCCTACGCTGTGTCTCGGATTGGAATCGCCGTGTAAAAAAAGAAAGTTGGGGGTGAAGTGAGAGAGATAGTTCCCGACTATTTCCCTAGCATAGACTAGCCTTCTGTTATAAATAACCTTAGCAGCGAAGGTATTACCTGCCTGCTGCTGTCTGATACTGGCTTCTCGAAGGAGCGGACTTTCTGCTACAAATATACTTACTTCACTTGAACGAGTATCTCCTCTTATAGCTAAAATAGAGACAAGTGGCAAGGATAAAAGAATGAAAATCAAGAGAGAAAGGAGAGTAATTTTCTGGTGAGATTTTCTCATTACCAATTTTCTCAAAATGACGAGAAAAACAAAAAATAAGAGAGGTATCACGATGAGGGAACTTCTATAGGTATAGACACTCACCCCAAAAGAAATACCTGCAGCCAGGAGATACCATTTCTTTTCTATGCCTTTGAGAACAAAGAGACTGCCAAGCATCACAAAAAAAAGAGCAGTATTTGCCTCAAAACCGGCTCTTGAGAGCTGGACATGCCAAGGAACAATACTAAAAAGGAGCATTGAAAAAAGTGAGACAGGGTCTCTCCATTTTTCTTTCTTAAAGAGTTCTCTCACCAAAAAAAAGCATACAATAACACTCCCCACTCCCAGGAAAGCGGACATAAATCTCACAGAAAATTCCTGCAGACCAAAAAGAGCAATAGGAATAACCGATAAATAAATATAGACCGGCATCTTATCATCGTCATAGCCTCTAAAAAGAAGGGGGAAAGACGTGCCGTATTCGTCTTTTCCTGTATGAAGGATACTGTAGGAATTATAGCCTTCAGACACCTCATCCCAATAGAGAGATACCGGTAGAGAAGAAAGAGAGGTAAAGCGGATAAGAACAGCAAAGACAACAATTGCAAGAAAAATAAATCCGCGCGGATTTATAAAAAATTCTGCGACTTTCATTTGCTAAAACGATATTTAAATAATGTTTTTATTGCTTCAATTCCTTCGGGGACTGTCTGGAGCTTTTTACCATCATCATATCCTCTTGGCTTAGTAGTGATAGGTATTTCAACGATATGGTAACCAGCCTTGATCAGCTTAGCAGTAATTTCCGGTTCGAAATTAAACCCATTGCCATGAAGTGTCGTTGTCCTAAGGAACTCTCGAGGGAATATCTTATAACAGGTTTCCATATCAGTAACCCACTGTAAATAAAGAATACTGGTAACAAGACTAAGGAACCTATTACCGAAAAAATGGAGGAGAAAACGGGTCTTACCCATCGTACCATGTTGAGTAAGCTTAGGAAGCTTTTTAAGTCGGGTTCCATATACCACCTGCGTCTTACCTGAGAGGATAGGTTTAAGGAGAACTTTAAAATAATCGGGGTTATACTCTAAATCAGCATCCTGAATAACGATATAATCTCCTGTGGCTTTAGCAAATCCGGTTCGGACAGCAGCACCTTTCCCTTTATTTTGCGCATGCGTCACCACAACGAGATCTTTATTTGATTTCTCTAATCTCTGGAGGATCTCACCTGTTTTATCACTAGAGGCATCGTTAACAACGATAATTTCCTTCTTAACTTGTCCTGAGCTCGTCGAAGGATCGTCAATTAGGACATCACTCACTTCTCTTATTACTTCCGCTACTGTCCTCTCTTCATTATAGACTGGTATAACTATTGATAACTTCATTTTATTACATGAACCAACTGCTGATTAGGAGTAGTAAAAAGAATTTTAAAAGAAGCATTATTTTCAAGACACGAGAAGGGAGAGGTGACAAAATAATGTGAGTTAGTCGATAAAATCAGGCTTACCATTTCTTGCGTGTCTTTCTGTTTTGTGAAGTCATTACAGTTCTTTGCCACATCTAAAATTTTATCAATTTTTTGCTCTCGATCATAGATGACATTTTTCATAGAGGAAAAATCTATACCCTCAGTCTCCAGATACATAGAACGCGCAGTAAGAGATGAGAAGAGAGGGACTTGACTCTTATCTTTTGTGTCAAGAATGAGTATAGACTGGTCTATAGGTACACTGGATGAAATTTTCTTAGTCAGCTCTACAGTAGTACTGGGAATAATAGTCGGATTAGAGGAGTACTCCTTGAAAAGGAGAATAAGCGATGGAAGCGTTGAGAGAACAATAACAGTCCAGACAAGGAAAATATATCTTTTATGGCACTGAGCTGTAATCACCTGAACCTGAAATACAAAAAAAGGCAAAGAAAGCGTCACAATAATCCAGTAAAACTGAACAATATTAAAGACACTACTACTCTGGATAAAAAGGATCGGGATAAATATACCTGCCAAAAATACACCAATCCAGAAAATACTTCTAATATCAGTTCTGATTTTTTTCTTCCTTTCTTTTAGTAAATAGATAATCCCCGCAGGAATTCGCCATCCAAGTGTCTCAATAAAAAATACTCCTCCTATAACCGCAATAATAAATGCCATCCTAGGAAAATTAGAATGCTCTTGAAAGATAAGATACTGAAGAGGAAAATGAAGTTCCTGGAAGAAATGAGACCCTTCCATCAAGTGTCTCCAGTATAAAAATGGAGCAAAGATAAAACTTCCTGCCCCAAAATTCACCGGCAAGTACACCATCCCTGCGATAATTCCTGAAGCTATGATCAAAAGGAGATGTCTCTGATATTCTTTTTTCACAATACTCCAGAGCAGAACGCACCCTAATCCAGCAAAGAATAAGAATCCTGTATAGACTTTTATCATGGGCAAAATACCTATTACTGAAGCTGCCAGGAGAGTCTGGGGAAGTGTTTTTCCTTTAGTACTAAAGAGAATATACCCGCAAATAAAGAGCGCTATTGAGAATGGAACTGAGGGATCAAGTATCTGAGTCAATCCTTCAGGAATATGGACAAGGAGCTCAGAATGGACAAAATAATTGAAGAAAAATTCAAAGTTGCTGAGAAAAAAGACTACAAAGATTATACCTCGTGTGACATCTTTCTTCCAGGTAAAGTACTGAGAAAATCCAATAAAACTCACTCCATATAAAAAGCTTACCAACAAAGGAAAAAATCGTAAATAAAGATCAGTTATCTGAAAATGGAAATATTTTGCAAAAAGAGCTATCAGAAAATCATAAAAAAAATGATATCCCCTCAGCGGAATTCCGCTGAGGCCAAAATGCTCTGGAGGAAAAGTATGTGTGAGGTTACCAATAAGAGCTAAATGGTATAACGAATCAACCGAATTTACGCCATAAAAGTAGTACTCTCCCCCTATCTCTATCCCCGACCGCCAGGTGAGATAACACATCCCGATAATTCCACTCATTAAAAGAACTGTCTCCAAGGGATAATTCCTCAGTTTTTTTACAAAAACAGAAAGCTCCCCTAAAGACTGTCCTCTATCCAGCACTGTCAGAATACCAGTCAAAACCAACGCCATCCACTCAAGCTTTACCCATGCAAAAAGGTATGCACTCAGAAGAAGTACTGCAATTCCTGCTCCCAAGGAGAGAAGCACCGTAATACATGGAGAATAAGAAAGCTTTGTCGTCCTTACCAGATATCTACCCGGGGCATAAAGAAAGAGATAGACAAGAACTATAAAAAAAATTAATTGAATAAAAATCATGCTTTAATTTTGGCGATGACGTCATGATCTGAGACTTTTACTAACTTCTGATAGTGAGATCTAGCCGACATAATGTGTGGAAGCATAAGAAGAGCTTTCGCTAACCCTTTCAAGTAAAGCCATTCGTTATTCTTTAGTGCTCTAAGGATATGGACAGGCAGAAATAAGAGGTAGCCACCGTAAATAGCAAGATCAGTCGCATTTAAAAGAGTAAAGATATTCTGATTTCGATTAACAATCTCCAGAACCTTACTAGCTGGCTGCGTTTTCTTGATAACTCCTTCTTCATGCTTATGGATTACTATACTTTTTTTCTCAAAATAGACAGCATATCCAGCCTTTAGTGCTCGGTATGAAAGATCGATATCTTCCCAATAATACGGCTTGTATAATTCGCACAATCCTCCTAATTTATCCCACAGACTTTTCCGAAAAGCTCCGCTTCCGCCACTTACCCACAAAGTATCGTTTTTATCTAAATCCCCAAGCCTATGCTTGAGATAGCCTTCTTTCCACATACCAACTCCTCTTCCTCTCAGGACAACTTTATCTCCCTCGATACTTTTATCCATACATCCTACAGCAAAGGTCCTCTCATCATCAAAATAAGGAAGAAGCGGTAAGATAAAATCTTTATCAGGAATTACATCAGTATTCAGCAAAATAATTATCTCTCCTCTGGCCTCTCTCACTCCATTATTAACTGTCGGAGAAAAACCGAGATTTCTTTTATTATCTTTAAGAAAAATTGGGACTTCTTTATGCGCTGAAATAAATTCTTCCATAAAAGATACTGTCCCGTCACTTGAGCCATCATTAACAACAATTATTTCTGATTCAATCTTTTTTTCCTTTTTCGTATAAAGGAGTGCAGAAATTACCTTAGGAAGATTACTTGAAAGAAGCTCCTGGCCATTATAGCTTGGGATTACAACACTAATTTTCATAATAATGTATTTCTAAATTCTACAGTATGGGTACCGGCAGGCACAACAACCCCTCTAAAATTGTAATCACTTCGATAGATCTTACTTTGACGACCATCTATAGCTGCTTTCCATGTGGGATAGAACGTATCGGTAAAGATAAGAAAGCCTTCTTTACTATTTTTTGTTGAAATAATAATTTTATTTGGAGAATATGTCTGTATTGATGCAGTACCTACTGAGTAGGATGATGAGAGGGACTCAGTATCTTCAACAACTGCAGTCTTATGGAGATCAACTGCTGAGTCAAACATAAGCTGGATAGCCTTCTGAGGAGAATCAGCTTTTACTACATTACTTACAAAAAATGAGCGGGGGAAAGCAGACTTATTTTCATATATTTTTGTCTCTCCTTCTTCAAAGACCTTATTTAGTTTTGGATCATCTCTCTCAGTCAGGCTAAGAATATATTTCACTCCTAACAGATCAATTATTGGTGAATTTATTTTATTAGAGACAACTATTCTATTAAATCCAAATGGAGTGGAGATGTCTGCTTTCCCCCGCTCTGATGCAGCCATCATCTCTCCAAACCGCATAATGTATAACGGATCATATCCATCAACACTCTGCAGGTGATACATCGTAGCAATATTTGGTGAAAATATCTGCCGGGTTGTTGTCATGATACGTGACTGTCCCGCATGCTCAGTCAGATATGCCAATGCCTTGGTAGTTGGATAATAGTATTCTGTTGGGGCAAAAGGAGTATACTTACCCGCAAAGAAAAGGAGATCAGCGACTGTAACTCCAATTACTAAATAGAACAGAATTCTCCTTTTGGCAGGAGGTATCACCTGTGAGAAAAGCAGCACTCCAAAAGTCAGGAAAAATAATGCACTAGGGACTATGAGATTTCTCTTCGTGACTGTAAAATCTGAAACACTAAAATTATGGACACTCAGAAGAACAAACCCATAGACAATAATTGCTATAAAGCCGAGCACAAGTATGATAGGTTTTAGTAATTTTTCTTTAGATCTGCTTATTGTCTCAAATCCAATAGCAGCAAGAATTGCAAGCGCGACATCCACCAAGACAAGAAGTCTTGTCGGTTGGGCTGAGGAGAAGAAGGGAATTGAGAATGTATAAGGAAGCTGAGCGAGAGGATTTTGGGTAGCCAAGATCAGACAGATTATGACTAGACCTCCCCACAGTAGTACGTCTTTACGCTTTTTTGAAAATAAAGCTAGAACTGCAAATATAAGCGGAGCCATCCCAATATAGCCTATAAATTCACCATAATTAAAGACCCCCCAATAATTACCTGTTGCAGGATTACCAAAAAAATCAGGAGCAAAAAATTGAATAAGCTGAGCTAGAGGAATAAACCACCCCAGCTTCTGCCAAGTAAGGTCTACGTTCCGGGCAGAGAGCAAAATGAGATTGAGCTGCGCATACCAGATAGGAAAGGTGATAATTCCTCCTACAAATAGGGTAAAAATAGTAAAGAGTAATATCCTTTTATTTCTATCCTTATACCAGTAATAAAGAAAATAAAGAATCCAAAGGAGAAATCCATAGATAAATGTCTGGAGATGTCCTGCCAAAAAAGAACAGACTAATGAAAGGCAAAAAAGGCCATACCAATAGTTACTTTTGGATATAAGAATTTTATCTATAGCCAGAAGTCCTAACGGGATCCATAATGCAGTATGGGCAATCGTTCCCCATTCAAGCCAGGCGATGAAAAAACCACTAAAACTAAAAGCCAACCCTCCAAAAATACTTGCTTCCTGAGAAAGAGAGCGGTTTCTCAGATAAAAAAACATGAATATTCCGCCTAAGATTTGCTCAAGCATAATAAAGATAGTCCAGGCAGGAACAAAAGGAAGGAGAAAAAAAAGAATATTAAGCGGATAAAAAGGAGCCGACTGAATATTACCAAGAAGCGGATAACCTGCCATTTGGTAGGGATTCCAGAGAGGTAGTTCTGCCTTCTTCAAGAGCTCAAGCGATAATTGTCTGGATGGAATCTGCTGAAGCACCGGATCTCCGACCAGAGGATTTTTGAAAGGGACACCTCGCGGATAAGAAGCTGCATAATAATCTCTGTAGGGATTAAAAAGATTTACCAATACATCCGTAGGAATTGGGACTTTGGTAAATGAAAATACTGATCTAAAAAAGATAAGAACAACAGCAATAATAAAAAAAATGCCTACAAATTTTTTTATATTCATCTTACTAATTCATTAATCTGCTTACTGAATTTCTGAAGCGAAAAATTTTCTGCATCCTTTATTCCCTGTAAGGCAAGCCTTTCTCTCTGAGTTTTATCTGTAGCAAGATCCAAAGTCTGTGATTGAAGGTCCTCCAGCGTAGACCAAAGTCGACCATTTTTATCATCAGTAATGATCTCTTTTTGGCCCCCTGCAGCAACGACCACAGGGACAGCTCCTGTCCCCATAGCCTCAACTGTAGAAATTCCGAAGTGTTCGGCTCTATCCGGATGATCTATAAGATCCTCACCATACCCTGAAGCATGCCAATAAATACTGGCACTCTCATACTCATCCCACAAATCATTATTTGAGGGGTTTAATAAAAACCTAATTGGATACGCGGTATAGTCCTTTTTAAAACTCTCAAAAGCAGATTTATCTTTATCCATCAGACTCATGACAAAAACAAGCTCCCAGCCGGAAAGCTCATGATGCATCTTTACAAACGTATCTGCCAGAATATCCTGTTTCTTAAAACTCGATCCTGCCTGATTAATACCAAATCTTCCGACATTTAAAATTTTATTCTTTTTTTTCTTTGGATCATACGTTCTCTGGATCGTAACAGGAGGATAAAGAACTATACTTTTTTTAGAAAATATCTTATCGATATAATTCTTTGTAAAGTGGGAGTTCACTAGAATCTTTTTAACTCGAGTAAGCTTTAATTGATTTTTGAGAGTCTTACCTTTTACCCAATTCATAGGAGACTGAAAATGAAGAATAAGAGGACAAGCAACGACAGGAATACTCCCATCACTCAGAACAATAATTCGATCATATTCTTTTGATAATTCGTACCGATGTAAAAAACTGATTTTCTTATCAAAAAAAGAAGGAACAAAGGTGAATTTTGCTAAATCATATCCAAATCGCAGATTTGCTTTATCAAGAATGTCTTTTCTTGATAGCTCATCCCAGAGGATGCTTACGTCATGATCTTTAGATAGTGACATCGCAATGGAGAGCATATATTTTTCTCCGCCCGACATGGTATCTAAGTATGGATCAAAAATAGCTATCTTCATAAACTCATTAGTATTGTAGCAAGTTTTTGCATTTCTGGGATAGCTGTGCTACGATTTATCCACATGAATATCCAAATGCAGATCCTCATCATAGTACTTAGTATCTGGTCTGTCTTCTGGAAAGGTGCAGCTTTGTGGAGGGCATCCAGAGAGGGACAAAAGATATGGTTTGTTGTTATTTTTATATTCCTTATCGTTAATTCGATCGGAATACTCGAACTGATTTATCTCTTCAAATTTGCTAAAAAACCTCTTACCCTTGCCGAGATAAAGACATGGCCTAAAATGCTCTCAAGAAAAAAGAAGTAATTACTTCTTTTTCTTCTCTTCCTGCATTTCCCATAACTTAGCATAGGTTATAAACATGCTAAAGGATTGATAAATACTCTCAATTATTCCGGCTGTACCCGCCTTATATCCTTTTTGACGGAAAAACGAATCCACAAAGGCAGTAGTCATCACCCGCGGGAATCTCCACCAGGTAATTTGAGGATGCTTGGCTTCCAACCGAAGCTTTGCCTCTGTATCTGACCAAGTATTAGTCTTGTTTACCATTGAGGAAAGATCACGATGAGAATAATGAAGAATGGGACTCTGCAGCTCGCCTATACTGCCCTTTACAACAGCAGTCTCATGGAGCTTTCCATGCCAACCTTTAAGACTATCTGACTTAAATAATCTTTCCAGATGCTCTACCTGAGGCCAAGGATGTTCACCAAAGTAAAAATTTTTGCGAGGAACTCTCATGGCTCCTGTATCTTTAGGTGTTTCGAGGAAATCTAGTATCTCTTTTTTTAATTCATCACTTACTCTCTCATCTGCATCTAAATAAAAAATATAATCGGTAGTTATTTTTTTAAGCGGATATGTCCGTAGCTCTGAAAAATCCTGAGAATTAATATGGAGAACATGGGCACCTTTTTTCTTAGCAATTTCTTCCGTATTATCTGAGGAATTATTATCAACAACGATAATTTTGTCTGCAAAAGAAATAGAAGTAATAGCCTCTCCTATCATCTCTTCTTCATTCTTCGCTAAAATAATGGCTGTCAACGTAGCTGTCATACAGGATAACTTCCCCTTCCAAATTTGCCTCTATAATAGTCTCTAACACCGATCTTCTGCCACTCTCTTCCCTTCCTAAATAATGAAATGCTCTCTCTTACCAGAGCAATTCTCGTCCGTAATCTAGCATACCTCATCCCAAAAAGCATTCGATTTCTACTGATGAAGTAATCCTGGAGGACTGAACCGGAACCACCGGTTGCTCCGGCGTTAATATGCCAAAGCACAGCTGTCGGCTGATACCAGATAGTAAAACCCATCCTTTTAATACGTTCATTTATATCAGCATCTTCGTAATAAAGAAAATATTTCTCATCAAAGCCGTTGGTCTTCTCAAGTATCTGACGCGGGAAAAGTACACAGCAGCCAGTGAGCAGATCTGTCGATGATGGAGTATCGTACTGCCCCTTATCAACCTCGTCTACTCCTCTATGCGAACCATTAATATTATCCCAGTCCATCTTCCCTCCTGCGTACCAGAAAACTTTTCCTAAGTCCTGACTCTTATAACGGTCTTTATGAAATTCATGTCCTTTTTCAAAATAAATCTTGGGGACAACTGCCCCTCGTTTTTTATCCTCACGAGACGCACATACCAGTTCTTTAACCAAATTTTTATCAACTCTCGTATCATTATTCAGAACTATGACATAGTCAGCTCCCATTGCTAGAGCTTTTTTGATACCGATGTTATGTCCTCCTGAGAATCCTTTATTTTCATTTGTCTTAAGAAGTGTTATGGGATGACGGAATTTTTCCTTGCCTAAGCTAAAAGTACCCTGAGGATAATTATCAACAACGACTATCTCAATCGTAAAATTATCAGTCGCTAGATGATCCAATGAGTGGAGGCACGATAATGTGTCTTTCTCCTGATTATAATCCAGTATTGAAATAATTACTTTTTCCACTATTATTGTCCTTTTATTTTTCGAGAGGTATATTTCCTCTTTATTTTGTATGAAATTTTTGTAAGAGGATTTGAGGAGTTATTACTTAGTGCAGTGAGTACCCAGTAGCTTACCTCCTGATGTATTTTCCCCCATTCAGTAACAAGCGTCTTAAGAAAATCCTTCGAATTTTCCTCTCTAAAGCCCTGCTTCTCCCATACTTTTGTAACCACCAAAAACATATAAAATCCCTGCATGATACTTAGTACCAATCCATGCAGCCCGTCTTTATAACCTTCCTGGAGAAAAAATGTTTTGAGAAAGTCAGAAGCTGGCATGCGGATTATATCTACCCATAGAAAATGGATATTTTGAGAAACATATGAATTAGCTTCATTTTCTGTGTATTGATCCATCTTTGCCAGATATTGAGAAATACTCTGATAATTGTGATGGTCTAACGGCTCCTTCAGTTCTCCGATTGTCCCATCTATAGCGATATCCTGGTGTACTTTAGCTTTGGTATATCGTCCTTTGCCTCTTTTGAAAAGTCTCAGCTGATAGTCAGGCCACCATATCGAATGCTGAATCCATTTATTAAAGATAATATTCTTACGGGGCATCCTGAAAGCAGTAAATCCTGAGTCAGAGGAGATAGCATCCTGAATCTCTCTGGCTAGTTCTTCACTGACTCTTTCATCTGCATCAATTGAGAGGAGCCAATCTGATTTGGCTTTTTCAAAACCGAAATTTTTCTGGAGATCTATCTCCTGAGGGTTATTATCTTGTGAGAAAATATGCTTTGTATACTTTCTGGCAAGCTTTACTGTCTCGTCTGAGGACTTGTGATCTACAACTAATATTTCATCTACAAAGCTGAGGGATTTAAGACAATCCTCCAAAACGCTTCCACTATTATAGGTAGAAATAACTGCTGATAATTTCATATACTTATTTTTTCAGATTCTCTATTACTAATTGTATATCAGAAATGATAAGCTGTCTGGCCAGAAGATAAATAACTCCCAGATACGTTACTCCCCCCACAAAAATACTCAAAAAGAAGAGAGGAAAATTATGGATCAAATTACTGAAGGAATAAAGGACAACTCCCATCACCACTGTTGCAATAAGCGGATATACAACCACATGAAAGATGTTAAATCGGATATATCTTTTAACAAGAACTACGACCCCAACTACACTTAAAGAGATAACTGCTGAGGCAATACCTACGCCGTTAAATCCATATATTGCTATAAGGATTGGAGTCAAGATCCAAGTCGCTGCAGTCCAAAAGATCATCAGGTAAAGGGTAATTTTAATTTTTCCGATTGCATTGAGAGCATTAGTGAGGGGTGTTGAGATAGAAGATAAAATAGCGTTGATACCGAAAAATACGAGTGAGAAAAGAGCAGGCTCCCATTTATGATATTTAGGGAATATCTGCATAAAGTGTGGCATCAGGATCACCATTCCTACAATCGATGGGAAAATAAAAAGCGTAGTACTGAAAAGTGTTTTCTCAATTGCCTTACCCAAATACTCTTCATTATGAGCCAGACGGGAAAATGACGGAAAGGTAATCCTGATTAAGTTATCCATCACCAGTCTCAGAGGGATATATGCCCATTTTTGGGCAACACCAATAAATCCTAAGGCAGGCTTAGGTAAGATAGCACCAAGGTAGAGGAAAAAGAGGTTATCCTTAGCAAGCGCCAAGATAGAATTGGCCTGAAAAGGAAGTCCAAAAGAAAGGAGTTCTTTAGCAACTTTTTTATTAATTCCAAGTCCTGGCTTCCAAGGTGATATGACATAGATAGCAATAAGCCCAGCGAGTCCTCTAACGACAACACCATAAGTAAAACTCATTACTCCAAATCCTTTAATAGCCAAAACCAGGACAATAATATTAAATCCTAATGTCTCGACGATATCCGGAATAACAAGCTTATTAAATTGGAGTGTTCTTTCAAGAAGAATTGATGGAATAGTCTTTAAAGAGGATAAGAAAAATGCGAAAATGAGAGCTTGGTAAAGAATTTCACCTGTTCCGTTCAAATTATATGTCTTAGCTACAAAAGGAGTAGCTAAAAGACCTATAATCACAACAGTTACAACAAGTACCTGCTGAATAGTAAAGGTAGTTTTGAGATCATCTTCAGTTAACGAATCCTTTTTCTGGATCAGAGCTGCTGCCAGTCCAATATCTGAGAAGTACGCTAGAAAGGTAATAACTGTTGAAACAAGGAAAAAAATACCATAATCCGAAGGAGAGAGATAGACGGTGAGTAAAAAAGTGACTACCTGGCCGATGAATTGGATAAGAAAAGTCCTGGATACGAGAGAAAAAACTCCCTTAATAGAACGATTTTTAATCGTTTGGATATCAATGTCCTGCATACACTAGAAACGTTTATTCTTAATATCAGCAAAAAGACTGAGACTCTCAAGAATTGCTCTCACAATTACAAAAAGATTTGCACCTGTCTGCTCACCATGTTCCCTTGGATAATGATTAACGCCTATCTGAATAATTTTTAGTTTTTTAGCCGTGGCTTTAGCTAAAATCTCAGTCGTAATCATGGCTCCTTCTGAATGAAAAGGTCCAATCTTATCAACTGCCTCTTTCTTAAACATCTTAAATCCGCAGTCAATATCTCTGAAATAAAAACCAAATAATATAAAGTCCCAAGCCTTTAAGAGATTCATAAGAAGAAGTCTTTTGAACAGTTTATTATCGCGTCTTTTCTTACGGAATCCGATTACCATATCTGCCTGATCTATCTTCTCAACAAATTTAGTAACTTCTGAAAAATCAAATTGAAGATCCCCATCAGTAAAGACTATATAGTCATACTGGGCATGTTCAAAACCCGAACGAAGCGCTGCACCATAGCCTCTATTTACCTTATGTGAGATGACTTTAATACGGGAATGCTTCTTAGAAAGTTCAGTAGCTTTTTCCAGAGTGCGATCTGAAGAGCCGTCATCCACAACTAATATTTCAAATTTATCAGCAATGGTAGGAGCTATCTCCAAAGCTTTTTGGACAACAGCTGCTATATTTGCCTCTTCATTCCAGAAAGGGAAGAAAATTGATAACTCAGGAAGTTTGGTCATAGCGACTTACTCTTACGTGTTCTTATTATACCAAGAATAACGAATGAAAGGCCAACAATAGTTAGAATATCAGCCACCAATTCAAGAGGCGTCTGGACGAATACAGCCTCAATTCTATGCGCCCCCTCAGATAAATCAAATTCATATAAACCATGGACAATCCTAGGCTTGATCTCTTTATCATCCACTTTTATTTGCCAGGCAGGAAATGAGGCTATATTCAGCCTTACAGAACCCTGGGATGACGTGAGACTAATACGTTTCGTCTGAGTTTTCTCGACTATATCGTGAATCTGAATCTTACTGGTAATAGGCTGAATAAGACCTATTGCGACTTCCTTTTGAGACGTAGGTTTTATAATACCTTTTGGAAGATATTCATCAGAAATCTTTGAGACATTCCACATGATTTGAGATAAATCTGAATACTTGGCAGTATTGTGATCACTATACTGTGGAGTAAAGTATTTGCCATAGAAAAAGACACAGATAATACTAAAAACAAGCGTTACTACAAGAGCAATAAACGGCTTAACTCTACCCAAGACTGTTATCACCCCCCCTGCAATAACTGCGGATGCAAGAGAAGCAATGGATAAAAATCTCCAAGGAAACTGGATAAAGGATAAAAGGGAAATACTTTGCCAAATAGATGATGAGTAACTGAGTGTCATAAAAAGTGAGAGTCCCAACCCTACAAAACTGCCTGCCATCACGGAGAAATCCTGATAGCGCTTACTTTTAAGGAGGTATCCTGCTGCCACAACTCCTCCAATAATAAATACTACGTGGATCTTTCCAAGCATAAATGACATCCCGTCAATACACCCAGGAGTAGAGCCCCCATATCCCCACATACTCTGCCAGAGCTGTAGAGGACAGATAAAGTGGTCGAGAGGGTTTGAACCTCCACCAAGTACTGAAGTGACATTGGTATATTGCATCTCCAAAAACGCCGGAACTGCATAAAAAGAACTAAGCAGCAGCCCTATTATGAGGCTAGTACCATAGAGATAAAGTGCCGTAAACTCTCTTTTTTTTCCTGATGCTATCGATAAGCAGATAATACTTCCTATGACAAAGGGCAGTACCATCATGGCAGTTAAGTTATGGGAAATAATAATACCTGCTAAAGATACTGAGGATACTATGACATAACGGAACTTCTTAGTCTTATAAATCCCCCACAACCCATAAAAGGGAAGCGGTAGAAGTGCATATGCCCATAGCTCACTCACTGCTCCCCTCACGTATAAATCCAGAGCATGATAAGGAGCATAGAGGTAAAAGACACTAGCAATCAGTCCGGCTTTCTTGCCAAAAAGTGAGCTGGCAAGTAAGTACATACTCACACCAGCCAGCACCATCCCCACCCCCATCATAATTTTCGTAGATAGGAGGGCAGAAAATCCAAAAAAAGTAAAAATCCCTCCTATATAGTAAGCAAGCGGTGCATAGAAGTTAAAGATCGGATACCCGAGGTTATAGCCTAAGTAATCAGACCAGCGTACCGGAAGCATACCATCGTGGAGCGCCTTGCCCATCGTCAAAACTCTGGCTGTCTGAGTATCATCGTGCATGGGGAATAACCCCTGCTGAAAAAGGGGCCAAATAGTAGGTAAAGAAAGAAGAATTACCAGAAGTATAAATAGCTTTTTCATGAGAAATAATGAGCAGTAAGAGAAGAAAGTGAGTATGGCTTAATCGCTCGTATAAGAAGAGCTGCAAATACAATAAATATAGAAAGTCCTGAAATAATATTTGCTGCTATCCTCACCATAGTATTTTCAAAGGAGGCAGTGACAGTATAACTGCCCTGAGGAAGTTGTGCTTCCATTACGCCTTGGGGATTGTTATAGCTGATGGGTATTTGTCTTCCATCCCTATACCAGTGCCATCCTGGAAAATAAATCGTATTAAGCCTTATTGTACTAGGCGTACTCAAATTAAGTGCAATAATTTTTTTCTGAGATTTATCAGAAGTTATCTCAGCATTACCCTCACCTTTTACTACTTCTACTCTCTTTTGAGGACGACTCACCGGAAATGTTTTGACAGTTAAGGGCATCAGCTCACTGCTTGATGTGGTAGTACCATCATTGGTGAGATAGAACCCATCTCCTCTATCCACAAATGAATTGGGCCTCGCGTAGGGAAGGGTAAATACTATTGCAAAAAGTCCAAGGAAAATCCCCATAATGAAATACTGTTTGGTAGCAGTAAATATTTTTCCGCCAAGAAGACTTAAAAGAAGCCCTAGAGGAAAAAGTGACGTCCAGGGATAATTAATCTCTCTAAGAAGTGGAGTCTGCTCCCAGATTACTCTGCTTAGTGGTAACATCATCAAGATGAAAAATACTGAGAGAGTAGTAAAAAGTATCATATCTCCCCTCACCTTCTTCTTCTTAAAAAGCGACATCACTGATAAATAACACGCGACAATACCGATGGTTATCTGCGGAATACCTATCTGATACGTAAAAGGATTGCTCTCTGTCGGAGTTCCATAGCCAAAAGGAGAAAACAATAACTTTGGAAGTGTCACATAGTAGAGATTCCTATCAGCAATAGGTATCTTTGAAAGTAAAATAAGATTTTTTTCCAAAAGAGCAGGAAGCCAAAAAAATGTAGCTATTCCTGCCCCCACACCAAACCCTATGAGAATTTGGAAGGTATTTATTTTTTTCTCATGAAGAAGGAGGAACAGGAGATATACAACAAGAATAATACCGAACAAAACAGCCATAATATTATGGCTGAGGATAAGTACTGCAAATGATAAAGAGAGGAGAATAAGTGTAGAGACTGATTGTTTTTGAGACAATCGCTTCATGCAAAATAAAATAATCGGGAATGTGATTGAGGCTATAGATTCTCCAAGTGATCCTCTTACGTATAAATCGACCATACGATACGGCAAATACATATAAAGGAGACTACTGATAAGTCCCGCATCATCTTCCTCCCATAGCTCCCTCGCTGCAAAAAACATCGCAATTCCGCTAAGAGGTACTGAGAGAGCAAAAAGGAGTTTGATACTATTTACCAGACCAAAATGTAGCAGAAAAGCAGGCAGACCTAAAAGATAAGGCATGGGGTAAGCATACTGAAAGAGAGGATATCCATAGCCAAAATTCAAGTTACCGCTGAAGCGAGGAGGAATCTGTCCGTCTCTTATCTCTCGGTACATATCCGCCAGACGAACAACCGCCCACTCCCCATCATGAGTGGGAAAGTAGCCTTTATGGAAAAATGGAAGGATAATAAGAAGAGAGACTAAAACAATCAGAGAGAGAAAAAATATAGTTTTTTTAGTGAAAAATTTCATTTAACTCCCATCACTTTATAGAGCGTCAGATAGACTCCTGGCTCTATTTTCTTAACCTGTAAAACTTGTTGAAGAGGCCAGGTACTTGGTGCGACACCGACACTTTCACAGCTAGGACAGTCCTGATAGAAAAGGACATACGTCTCTTCTTTTTGAGAGGCATCCAGAAGTTCTTTTGGAGGAAGCTCATTAATGGGCCAGAAGCCTTTTACTGTAACATTTGGATTAGCAGCAAAAGCAATCTCAAGCGAATAAGGCATGAGTCCAAAAGTCCCCTCAGTCCCGACGTAGATATGATTTTTCTTCGCTCTTTCAGTCAGATAATCTACAGCTTCTTTAACACCAAGACCAGACGGCCAGCCTGTCAAATACTGACTCTTATCAGAGTTAGGAATTGGAGACTTAGAAAAGTTATACAAAATCAAAAAGTCCGTAAAAAGTGAATAGCAAATAACAAGAAAGAAAAGGAGATATACTCTCCATCCCCCAAATTTTTTGGCCAAGAGAGTGAGACTATATGCAATAAGAGGCAGGAGAGATAACGTCATGGGGAAGATGTATCTTGGGTAAATAGTCTTTCCATCTAGTGCAAATCCGAGATAAGGGACAAGGAACCACGCCAAAAGCAGCAGCTTCTCTCTCATGTATGACTTACTCAAGAAAAATGCTCCCAGAGCGGTAACTAGCAAAGGCAGTCCTACATAACGGAGTGTCCAGTCATTAAAAGCAGAAATATTAGGCAGAAAATAAGCGAGCGGATTTTTAATCCATTCAGACACCGGATAGAAAAAAATATGATTTTTCTCATTAATGATATAGAAAAACGGAGAAAGTCTCAGAAGTGAATAAAATCCATACGTCATCACTACGACCACGATACTAAGACCTAAAAGGAGAAACAGTTTTTTCTTCCAGCCTTTCTGCTTAAAATCAAATAAAATAAGGCTAAACGGTAGAAGATAAATAGTAAAAAAGCCATTTGTCTTGTTAAGGACTGCAGCTCCTGTGACAAATCCCATCAGTAATGCATAATCGAGTCGAAGTCTTCTGACTAGAAGAAAGGTAAAATAGAGTCCCCAAACGATAAAGGTACCGACCAGAGAATCATAGAGAGCCAACCTGTCATAGACCAGCGCAAAAGGAAAAATTACATAGAGAAAAGAAGAGATAATCCCGACAAAGCGATTTTTAAAGACCTCACGTCCTAGAAAAAAAAGTCCTATCGCAGTTCCTAATCCTGCAAAAACTGAGACGATCCTTCCTGCAATTAATGGATCATGGAAAAATTTCATCGCCCCCACGACAAGCCATATAAAAAGAGGCTGCTTACCGTCAGTAAGTGAAATAAACCGCCAATTGGCATCATTTTTAGCAATCTGCGCCCACCTGAGATAAATAGCCTCATCAGTAAAGATGGGCAGCTGGGTAAGCGTTAAGAGTCTCAGAAGGAAAAAGACGATAACAAGAGCCAGACAGAGTATTATTTCACGTCGATATTTCGCGATAAAACGCATAGTAAAAATTATAGAGTAAAAACTTAAGCCTAAGCAATGCTTACGAGCTATGCATGAGCTTTTTTCCCTTTATACTGATAGAACCATACAAAACTTACCAAAGCAATAACACTTCCCATAAGGTTAATCGCCAGAAGAATAGCAGGAATCGGTGGATCCCAATTCCCGGTAAATAAATACGGCAGGTAATTCAAAAGCCCCATAATCGAGAGGATATATATGGGATAAAGAACATAGTCTTCATCAGAAATAAGCCCCGCAAAAGGAAGAAGGTACATCAAATACCATGGCTGGAAATTAGACCTCAATGTAGCTGCAAAGAGCGCGAGAATCATAGTAATAATAAAAATCAGAAAAATCGTTCCCCACTTAATAGCAATGTGGCGTTTTTCAAAGAGAAAAATTACGACAAAAAGAGGCAGGAGAAATCCTGTCGCATACTTTACTCCGATTGATAATAAAAGAAGTACAAAGGCTAATATATATTTTTTCTGGATCAAAAATAGTACACCTATAAGTGCCAAGAACATCATGGCACCATCGTTATGGCCTGAGACAAGCGTCTCGACAATAACCAGTGGATTAAGCGCAAAAAAAGTAAGCGCTAATACTTCTTTTTTGGGAGAGATAATCTGCATAATCCTCCCTACCGCCCAGACTGATGCTAGATACATCCCTCCGGCTAAAATTTTGAAAAGAAAAAATGTCGGGATGAAGACCTGGAAGCCTAAGAAAGAAAAAGGAACTGTCAAAAAAAGCCAGGTAGGACCATAAGGATAGGTCCGATGCGTCCAGTGCATAAATGAGAGCATTTTATCCCCTGGAAAATCGAGAGCCTTGTACATATAAGGATTAAGGTGATAGTGAGTCAGGATCTTAGCATCAAAAATATAGTTAAAAAGATCATAGGAAAAGGCAGTATAGGAAAAGACTAAAATTGCAGCCACAGCAAAAATTATTTTCCAGAGTGTATTTTTAGAAAGCGTACCCTTTTTAGCAAAATAGAGAAAAAGTCCATAGAACTTAAAGAGAGAAAGAATGATGAGAAAGTAGAGAACTGTCGATAAAGGTCGGTTAAAATAACCTACGTATTGGAAAGCTTTTTGGATATCTGTGGCAAAAGAAGCTCGTGTTAGGGTAAGACCTAGATCAACCTGGGTATAACTATAAAAAAATAATAAGAGAAGAGGGATTAGATAAAGACCTATGAGTAACCTACTCGGTCGGAAAAATAAATCTCTCATACCTTTGAATACATTCCATTGAGGGCATTCTTTTTAATCGTGATAAGATCCATCACTCCTTGGATGGAGTCTTTAATAGGATTGACTCTTCTGGTCTCTACATAAAGCCACTGAACTGGTACTTCCTTAATCCGAGCCCCCATCTTCTCTGCTATAAAAAGCAGCTCGATATCAAATCCTGAAGTGACATTTGAACCGCTTATCGTCTTAAAACCATTATGGATTTTTTTGACTCTACTGAAAAGAGTCTCTGCGATATCTCCTCGAAACATCTTAAATCCACACTGGGTATCAGAGAGATCGTGTAACCCTACAATAGTCTTTCGGAGAACGACCTGGGAACGTGAAATAAACTGCCTGATAAGAGGAGATCCCTTCCTTCTATTACTCCGTGAGCCTATGACTACATCATATCCCTCATCAAAAAAAGGAAGTAGATTATCCATCTCCTCGATAGGAGTTGCCTGGTCCATATCTGAAAAAAGGCGGTATTTACCTGTGGCTTTTAAGATCCCTGCAGTAACTGCTCCTGCTTTACCCATATGCTTATTTTCAAGAAGAGTAAACTCTTTATGGTCTTTAATAAATTCGCGGATAAATTCTACACTGCCGTCATTTGATCCATCATCAGCTATGATAACCTCAAAAGATTTTTTACGCTTGGTAAGATACCTATCTACTTTATCCAGGACTCCTTTACGGAGATTGGCCATTTCGTTATAGCAGGGGATTATTACAGAGACTGAGATATCACTCACCTCCTAATTATACACTGAATCTTGAAACGATCAATTATGAATAGCATCTAGTTAATAGGGCATAGTTGACCATTACTTATCCCTAAGAATTAGACGCTAGCTACTAGACGCTTTATACTCTATACTCTGTTTGGAAGGAGGTGACTATAAATGACAAAACTAAATCCTTATATTCATTTCAAAGATAACGCGCGCGAAGCAATGGAATTTTATAAATCTATTTTCGGCGGTGAACTTACGATGTCTACTTTTAAAGAAGGCGGAGCTGTCCAGGATGGACCAGCTGCAGATAATATCATGCATGCAATGCTTATTGTCGGTCCTGAAATCACCATTATGGCAGCAGATACACCTCCTGAAATGGAGTACGGCCAGAGAGGTGGTATGAGTATCTCACTAAGCGGTGAAAAAACTGATGAAGAAAAACTCAAAGGCTACTGGAACAAGCTCTCAGAAGGAGCAAAGGTCACTGTACCCATGGAGACTGCACCTTGGGGAGATACTTTCGGTATGCTTACTGATAAATTCGGTATAGACTGGCTGGTAAACATATCAGGAAAATAAAGCTATTTCAGCCTTCTTAAAAAGCCCACTTTCCGTGGGCTTTTTTGTGAGTTAGAACCTGCTTTGAGACCACCTAATCGCTAATTATTTGGAGAAATTAGAATCATGAACCAACCTCTGTTACAATACAGCCATGGATGAAGTTATCTCTAAAAAGATTGAGACTTTCTTTACTCGCTTTAAGCATCAGACATATACAAAAGGAGAAATCTTAGTAAGGGCTGATGATGACCCCTTAGGTGTTTTTTACTTGAAAGAGGGGTTCGTAAAACAGTACGCAATCTCACATAATGGAGATGAATTGGTAATTAATGTTTTTAAACCGATTGCCTTCTTCCCTATGAATTGGGCAATTAACCAAACTCCAAATAAATATTTTTATGAAGCGATGTCTGATGTCGAGTTATGGCGTGCTCCCAGAGAAGAAGTAATAACCTTTATAAAGAATAACCCTGATGTTCTCTATGACCTTATAAGTAGAGTTTTTAGCGGTGTTGACGGCCTCCTAACACGCATGACTTATTTGATGTCTGGCAGTGCATACGCAAGGCTTATAACAGAGCTGCTGATTTATGTTAATCGCTTTGCAAAAGGAAATTCTCCAGCTACCCTAACCATCTCAGAAAAAGACATAGCAGCACAGTCTGGACTTACCAGAGAGACAGTGAGTCGCGAAGTAAAGATATTAAAAGAGAAAAAGTTAGTTACAAGTGTAAAACATCAACTTATCATCCAAGACGTAGCAAAGCTTACAGTTGAGCTGGAAAGAGAGACTTAGTAGGAAACCGAAATTGTCTCTTCTGTTGGAATAACTCTTCCTCTTTTTTTTATATCAGTAGGCATCCCTAATGGTAACAAGTATCCTTGCCACATACCATCTCCTACAAGCAACTCAAGATGAATTAAATCAGTTAATTCTGGTTCATCCCGAACATCATAAAGCCTATACTTCCCAATAGATAACAAATTATCCGTTCGTAATGTTTTATGGGTGGTGACTAATATCTCACCGATATCTGAGACATTTATCCATGCGAACTTTTTGGCTTCATCGAGTATCAGGACTTTTGTCTGATTTTTTGTCTCTAATAATGTATATCGACCTTCTTTTAAGAGTTTGATCATAGTCGAAGAATACGTAAGTTCTTATAATAAATCACTGATTTATATCACCTTATTTCTATGATTCAAATTAATGTAATAAGACTCTCCTAAGCGTATTCTACTTATGTATTTCAATAAGGAGGTGAAGGATATGTATGTAGAAGATATTAAAGAATTAGCAAAGGCGAATACAGACTATCGGAGAGTTCTTTATACGGGGAAATATAGTCAGATCGTTACCATGTGTATACCTGTAGGAGAAGATATTGGGGAAGAAGTCCATCCCAGTGTCGACCAAATACTCATCGTTATAGATGGAGAGGGAGAAGCTATCCTTAATGGCCAGACTCAAAAAGTAAAAGAGCATGATCTCATCTTTGTACCGGCAGGAGTAACACACAATATTAGAAATACTGATGATGAGGAATTGAGGCTCTTTACAGCATATGCGCCTCCGGAACATCCAGACGGAACTGTCCATAGAACAAAGGAGGAGGCCAATCAAGAAGAGTACGAATAAGGTACTCTTCTTGGAGATGGGAGTGAGCATGATGGACACACAACTTACATTTTTAAACTTATTAAAGAATATGCATCATTACTATGGTGATATAGTGCGTATACTCTATCTAACATCTGCCATTTTAATGCTGTTATTACTTCCTTTTCTCACGGATTATATTCCAGTATCGACTTATCTAGCATTAATAATAGTTCTTGCCTTAGGGATAGTAGCTGGAGCAACGAATCCTGCTCAAAAATGGGTTGCTATACTAGATACTATTATTGCGTTGGGTGGAGTTTTTATTTTTGGATATTATGCTATCGATAGCTATATTACTTATTCAATAGTAAATTTATATTTCTGGGCAAATCAAATACAGGCTGTCCTTTTCCTTTTTGCTTTGTATTTCAGCGTTAAAACTGTGCGAGGATTTTTCCTTAAAAATATCTATTAATATGTAAGACTACCGTCATACTGGTGACCCCACGGGAATTCTCCTCGGCGTTGCTCGGAGTAAACTCAAAGTTCTAATTCTCTAACGAGACCCTTCGCCAACTCAGTACAAGCATTTATTCCAAGCTTTCCATCAATTAGCATCTGCTTCTTTGCATGAGACCATCCTTTTAACTGCTTTTCCCGCTTTGCAGCTTCGAATTTAGACTGATACTTTTCTGCATAAACTAAATCAAAATCAGAAAACTTTTTGGTAGAAATATTTAGTTTATTTTTATGTTGGAACAGTCGATTTTTGAGGTCGTCAGAAATCCCTATATAGAAAGTTTTCTCATCACAAAGAAGCATGTAAACAAACCACATAAGATAAGTATCTAATTTGTGCTTGCACTGAGCTTGCCGAAGTGACCCCACGGGAATTCGAATCCCGGTTACTGGAATGAGAATCCAGTGTCCTAGGCCACTAGACGATGGGGCCATATTAGTTAATAGCAAATAGCGTATAGCTAATAGTTCAAAATAGGATACCTGATTTATAAACTATTAACCATTTGCAATAAGCAATTAGCCAGCACTATATTTTACCTGAAATCCATACCTGAGGCAAACATTACCACAACTACCTATAAGTGACGCTTATCTGCTGTCTCTCCTCCTACATCTTATAGTTTGAACTTAAGGCCTCATTCCTGTATACTATGGGGACTGGACACTGTGTCCATCGCTCTTTCAAAGCAAATCAGAAAGGACAGGTCAAATGCCTTGGAAAGGAATTACCTTCATGTCCGCCGGCATCACTCTCCTGTGGATCTCAGGGCTTCCCGTAGGGTGGATAATCCTTCCACCTGCGGTCATTATCACCTGCGTTATCAGCGTCCGTATCATGTGGAGCTTCCTCCCCTCCGCCATCCTCGAAGTGGATGGACACCGAGTGGAGTATCACTATAGTCGTAGCGGGGACAGTACGTACACTGTATTCGTAGGCAGGGACATGAAGTTCGTCTCAACGTTCTTCAGCCTTGTCAAGTCTCAGAGTGAGCCCATCCCTGTAGCTATTACCCCGCTCATGCTGACAGAGGCAGAGCTCTTCGAGGCAAAATTCACCCTCTCAGGAGTGACATACGATCTTCTGATGCGTGGAGGGTACGGACGCTGTCCCTGCAGCAGAGAGATCCCCTGCTGGTCAGGGATGGTCTACGTCAGCAACTTCGTCATCGAGGAAGACGACTACCTCCTCGGAGGTCAGATCGTTTTTGTCTACAGAGGCGAACGACCTAGGCGGAAACTGCGGAAATTCCACCTCAGGAGTCTGAGACTCCCTAAGTGGAACCCTTTCCCTCACCCTGCGCCCAATCCTTCCTGATCGTTTTGGTATCCAAAGCCCCACAAGGGAGAAGGAGTTGCCTATGATGCTTTCCCATCACGCGATGGGACGAAAAAAGCGCCGAGGGACTCATTTCTCGCAACCCTTCTGGGGCTTTTTTCGTAAGAATTACCTGCTTTAGAGTCTTCTCTTTAGAGGAAAAACGTATTATAGTGGAATGGTTCTCTATTCCTGAGCCATACGAGTATTCTACTTATGAGTAATATCTCTACGTATTTACGATCTTTACGGGCATCTATCCTTAT
Organism: uncultured Gammaproteobacteria bacterium; assembly: GCA_964515545.1. Taxonomy (GTDB): domain Bacteria; phylum Patescibacteriota; class Microgenomatia; order Levybacterales; family UBA12049; genus JACROF01. The sequence goes on along the minus strand of CAZERI010000002.1, from coordinate 98,299 downwards.
CAGTGGTATCATCCTCTCTTCCCTTATTTACATGCTGGTCGTTACCCGTTACTCACTAGGTATTTCGCAAACTGCCAAGCTCGTCGAGTATTATGGTCTTGTATCTCTTGTATTTCTCTATTTCTCTCTCCTCGCAGGACCTTTCTGCTATACTTTCCGCTCATTTCACTACCGCGATCAGTTTATGGAGTCACGTCGGGCCTTGGGAGTATTGGCATTTTATTTTGGTTTCCTTCATAGTATGATTTCGCTGTTTGGGCAATTAGGCGGATTCTCAGGGCTAAGCTTCTTGGAAGGAAGCTATCTATTAGCTATCATCCTAGGCTTTATCGGGCTTTTTATTTTTTCTCTCCTTGCTATTACCTCTTTTGATTACGCAGTCGAGAAATTGTCATTTGCTAAATGGAAATTACTGCACCGCTTTGTCTATCTGGCAGGAATCACCATTCTGGTCCATACAGTAATGCTGGGATCACATTTCTCAGTACTTTCAGACGTTATACCTCACGTGACATTTATTGCTCTTACTTTCCTTCTTCTTCTTGAAGCACCCCGCTTTGATAAGTTATTTAAACGATTTATTTCGCTTCCCAAAATAAGCATTAGCCAGGGAATTATGGCTGTTATCTTAGGAATACTCTACGTTACTATTATTTCTCCGCTTATCTCCTCTCCTGATGGCAGTATCTCATTTGATATTCATACTGCCCATAAAAGGTTGGCACAAAGAGCACTTGATCAGAGTTCCCAAAATACAATCGGAAATACAGACCTGGGTAAAATCCCTGGTGTGAACGGCGATCCTACAAAGAGATATACCGTAAGTATTGCTTCCGACCCCCCCAATCCAGAGCCAAATGAGGATGTCACACTCTATTTCACAGTTTATGATGCAAGTAACGGATATCAGGTAAAGTTATTTAATACTGTTTATGAAAAGCTGATGCATTTTATTATCGTGAGCAGCAACCTATCGTACTTTAATCATATCCATCCAACTGAGAATGATGATGGAAGATTTACTATAACTACACAATTTCCTAAAGATGACTTATATCATTTATATGTTGAATTTCAGCCCCTAGGCGGAATCGAGCAGCAAGTGGGATTTACCCTGCCTGTCGGAGAGGTACCTGAGACACCAGTTCTATCAAAAGATGTACCAGATATCGATAAAGCAAAAATATTTGATTCCTATTCTATCTCTGTTGATACTCATGGAGTACTTTCTGCATCTCAGATGTCACGGGGTGAACAGACTATCACTTTTACTTTCAAAGATGCCAAGACAGGGAAGCCTGTCACCAATCTCAAACCCTATCTCTCCTCTTTTGGCCATCTAACCATGATCAATGAAAAGACTTTTGACTTTATTCATGTTCACCCTTACACCCTCACTCCACCACCTCCCAACGCTACGACCGGTCCTACAGTAGATTTTCTGCCTATTGGTATTTATGGACCATTTACACCAGGAATTTATAAAGCATTTGCAGAATTCAACCCTGGTGATAAGCTACTTACTAGTGACTTTACTTTGGAGGTTAAATGAAAATATTTTTTACCCTTTTACTAGTACTGCTTTTCTTACTTCCAGCGGATGTTCAGGCACACACCCTCGAAACTGACGGTAGTATAGGAGCAATCCTGCATGTAGATCCTAATGATGAACCTATCGCTAACTCACAAGCGACTTTTCTCTTTGAATTCAAAGACAAAACTAATAAATTTAGGGCTGAGGACTGCGATTGTACCTTTGAAGTAGTTCAGAATGGGAAGAAAATTTACTCAGCACCCCTTTTTAAAACAGATAATAAGCCTAATGTATTCAGTGCGAGTGCAGCGTATACCTTCCCAAAACGTGATATTTATACTGTTGCGGTTATTGGCAAATCACGCAATAACAATTCCTTTACGCCCTTTGCTCTTTCATGGGATTTTAGAATAGATCAGGATGCTTCGCCCTCATCAGGTGAGAAAAAAACGGCAAAGTCATTCATCTCACCAGCTGTTCTGGGAGGCAGTATCCTTCTTATCTGTATTGCTGTCTATTTTATGGTTCATAAGCGGACTCTGAAAAAAGAAATAAAGAAAGGGGGTGATCACCATGAAAAAAATTATCATAAGCGCTACTAGTGCTGTCCTCTCACTTTTTATCGTAGTAATGCCTAGCTTTGCCCATGTGGTCGTCAAACCAAATGAAACGGGTGCAGCTGTACGGCAGGTCTTTACTGTTGGTGTTCCCAATGAAAAAGATAACCCGACAACAGGACTGCGTCTACTCATACCCGATGGCTTAAAATCAGTAACTCCCAATGTCAAGCCAGGCTGGACAATCGATCTCAAAAAATCTGGTGAGGGAGTGGTTACTGAAATTGAGTGGACAGGCGGATCTATTCCTATGGGGCAGCGTGATGAATTCTATTTTCAAGCACAAGCTCCAGCAAGTGAAACAACTCTCATCTGGAAAGCCTACCAGACTTACCAGGATGGGACAGTCATATCATGGGACCAAAATCCAGACTCCATGAAAAATATATCAAGTGAGAAGCAGGAAGAGAATGAAAAGAAAGGATTGGGCCCTTATTCTCAGACAAAGATCCTAAATGATCTTGCCAAAGAGAATAATACTCTGTCTTCTCCATCCTCTGATACCGATAAAAAGGTGTCTCAGGCAATGGTATTTTCTTTTGCATCTTTAGCGTTATCAGTGGTAGCACTTGTTACCGTAATGAAAAGGAAGTAACCGTATAAAGAATGCGGGCAGGATATATCTCTGCCCGCATTCTTATAATCTGATATAGTAAGATTATGCCCAAAGATCTTCGTCCTCATGTTAAGCACATTGATAAAAGACTCCGCTTGATGATAAGGATATATTTCCTCATCTCAGGAATCTTACTTCTCCTACTTATCTATAATGTCTTTCGGGGAGCTTTACGTCTGGACCTAGGGATCATCGCCCTGCTTGTCGGGGTGATCATAGGAATTGTAGCATCACGGATGTACCATATTTCATGGGATAAAAATGCTAAAAAAGTCATCAGCCGTCTGGATATTTATGGAATAATCATCTTAGCTCTCTATATCCTTTTGGAGATTTTTAGGGGAAAAATCGTAGGCTTCGTTACCCATAATTTTGAAGTAGAAACAATCGGTTTTGCGATACTGGCTGGAATAATGTTTGGGAGAGTCCTGGGAACTCGAGGAAAGATAATTAAAGTCCTTACTGATCAGCGGGTATTTAACTGATGAAATACCTTACTTTACTTACCCATTACTTTTCTAAGACTCCCGAAAAAGTTGTATTCATTGCTCTTCTCATCGCTTTTACCCTCTCTGTCATCCCTTTTTCTCACCAGCTTTTTTTCTACTACGACCAGGCACGAGACGGCTATGAGGCATATAATATCTGGCAGCATCATGACATCAAAATACTTGGCCCAAGTACTGATATCCGCTTTCTCCACCATGGCGTACTCTGGTATTACCTCCTGGCAGTTCTCTATGGGATTTTCCACCAGGCAGTCTTACCTACTGCATCTATTTTCCTTCTAGCATTTTTTCTAACACTCCCGATAACCTATCTCTTGGCAAAAGAATTATTTCATAGCCGAAAGATAGCTGGTATCGCAGTCATACTCTATGCTTTCTCTCCCCTTTTTCAGCTCTCCACCCGCTGGCTCTCAAATCCTGTACTATCTCTTATCTGTATGCCTTTTCTTCTTCTCTGCCTCTGGAGATATATTTCTCAGCAAAGCCCTAAGAATGCCTTGCTCACAGGAGTCATGTATGGACTTGTCATCCAGTCTCAGCTCGCTTTTATCCTGCTACTTATTTTTCTTCCTGTATATTTTCTAGTCTTTAAAATAAGAGTCAGAATTAAAGATATTTTTCTTTTTGTTCTTGGTCTTATCCTCACTTCCTCTACCATTATTCTCGGTGAGGCTAAATATCACTTCCAAGGAACGACAAGCCTCATTCACTTTATCCTTTCTCCTCACTCATCGTCTCAGTCTATCTTTACTCCTTTCCAAACAATGATAGCGAAGGTAAATGAGCTTCTTACTGTCAGTGTGCTGTCTCTTCCTGTTCTCTTACCTCTTGTTCTTTTTGCTCTTCTCCTCCTTTTAGCACTGAGAAAAAGAGCAAAATCTGATACCAAACCTCTCCTCTTTCTTGTTATCTGGCTTACCAACCTCCTTATTTTTTGTCTCTTTGATACAGGCATCTCCCGAAGCCTTTTTGTCTTTTATCCCTCCCTCGTTGTGGTAGTTATCCTCTTTTCCTACGCTCTCACTAAAGTTATCACGTCAAAATATCTCCTAGTCATAGGCATTCTCGGCATCATCATAACGCAGGTATGGCTTAATCTTACCTGGATAAGAGACATAGTAAATCCGCTGACAGTCCAGAGGGGAATTACTCTCACAGAGGAACAAAAAATACTTGAATATACTTATACTTCCTCTCATCAAAAGCCCTTTAGCATCAATACAGTTACTGAACCGCTTTTTATTAATACGACCTGGGCATATCTGTATAATTTCTATGGACAGAGAAGATACGGCTTTGTTCCTTACTGGGATGGTAAAGATCAGACTGGTAACTTAGGAGAGCTTCCCACCTCTCATAATCCTCCAGAGTTCCACTATCTCATCATCGAGCCCACCACCGGCATTCCTGACTACTTTGTCAAAGCAGCAATTGATGAGGAGAATGCCAGATCAAAAATACTTGAAGAAAAGCATTTTGGTAACTTCGTAGTCCAGAAAAGACAATCTCTTGCTGAGATTAATTAGCTCTGGCATAATGAGTGGAAAAGATGAAATTTCTCAAAAAATATTCTTTTGTCTTTCTAGCAGCACTTGTCTTTATCTCTGGATTTTTTCTACGTTTCTACCACTTATCCTCAGTCCCCAATGGACTTTATCCTGATGAGACAGCCCTTGGCTACAACGCATATTCTATCCTTATGAGTGGAAAAGATGAATATGGCGTCAAAATGCCTCTTTATTTCAGATCGTTTGATGATTACAAACTCCCTGTCTACGTCTATGCCACTTCCCTTACAGAAAAGATTTTTGGAGTAAATGCTTTTGCAGTACGCTTTCCATCAGCTCTCATGGGTTCATTATCTCTGGTGGCTCTTTTTGCCCTTATTTATCTCCTCACCAAGAAAAAATGGCTGGCACTACTCGTAGCAGTAAGTCTCGCATATAATCCCTGGCATCTTTTTTTCTCACGAGCAGGATATGAAGTAAATGTCGCAACAGCGCTCATGCTCTTTGGGGTATTATTCTTTGTCTTAGCAATCCAGAGGCCCAAAAAATATTTATTTTTTATTCTTTCTATCGTCTCTTTTTTACTAGCAGTCTATACCTACAATGTTACTCGTCTCATCTCACCTATTATTTTTGCGGGGCTTTGTCTTTACTATTATAAAGATCTTAAAAAATACTCTCTTAAAAAATCTTTTTCTCTTCTTCTCCTTTTTGGAGTAGGGCTATTGCCATTTGTCATAACATTTTTTGCATTGCAGTCACAGCCAGGATTTGCTGCCCATGATGATGCACTCCTTATCGGAAAAGTTGCCAGGACAGATTACATCTTAACGAGGAGCTACTTCACTTCCCTTCCCCTTCTTATCCAAAAATTTATGTTTAATTATGTATTTTTAGTAGCGTTTGCATATCTTAAAAATCTTGTCTCATTTTTCTCAAGCAGTTTTTTCTTCATCGTTGGCGCTGATAGACCAAATGAAAATATTGCTGGAGGATTAGGTATGTTTTATTATTTCGATCTTCCATTTATTATCTATGGCGCATATCAAATAATTAAAAATCGAGTAAAGAGTCTTTATCCTTTTGTCCTCTGGTTTTTAGTAATGTATTTTGTCGGTTCCATCATAAAATCTGTTCCTAATGGTACACGTACTTATGCAGTGGTAATCCCTTTTACTGTCTTTGCAGGATACGGAATGTACTCTGCAATTAAACTCCTCTATGGAGTAAGACGAAGAGTAATCAGAAATCTTGTCTTTATTTTTTCTGGAGGAATAATACTCTACTCTATTATGTTTTATCTGCTATCCTACTTTGTCCGCTTCCCTATAGAGCTGGCACAGGACTGGAGGTCTGAGGATGAAAAGGCAGTCCAATATATTCAAAGTCTTGAAAAAAAGTATGACAAAATTGTCTTTGATACCTCAAGCGGATTTTACTACACGTCTCTTCTTTTCTATGGAAAAATAGATCCCACCTTCCACCAGACTCATGCTGTCTACTCTCTACACGGCCTAGTAAATGGAGTGGATAAAGTTGGAAAGTATGAGTTTAGAAAAGTGGACTGGTCAAAGGACCTAGAAGATAAAAATACTTTATTTATAACAGGAAAAAACGACGTGCAGATAGAGAGCAGAACCATAAATATCTTTTTTTATCCTACTCGCCCCGTATCAATCTTTTTTGATAGACAAATTGTCCCCTATACAACCACCGACATTGCCTATATTTTTGTGTCAACAAAACCCCAAGATGAAAGATAGAGATCTAAGACGTATAAGGTACGCGGTCTTTAAAGGATCCTTTCTCAATCCACCACCAGACTCTTTCAACTAGATCTTTAGCAAATCCTTTGGCAACAACTTCTCTCTTTGGTAGTTTTTTTTCTGTGTGGAGATAAAGAATTTCATCTGCCTCTTTATAAGAAAAACCAAACTCTCCTTCATCAGTCTGCCCCTCCCAGAGTCCAGCTGTCGGACTTTTATGAATAATTTCTTTGGGAACTTTAAGATATCTTGCCAACTCATAAACTTGGAATTTATAGAGGTCTCTTAGCGGTTCGATATCACTCGCTTCATCGCCAAAACGTGTATAGTACCCAAGCAGATGCTCAGTCTTATTCTCAGTTCCAATAACAAGGAAATTATATTTCTTGGCAAGATCAAAAAGCACTACCATCCGCATACGTGCCATGATATTCCCCTTTCTTCCTTCATCCATTGCTGGGTCTGACTTGATCACAGTATCTGAAAATGGCTTGATATCAACAACTTGAACTTGTTTTTTAGGGATCTTCAGATTATTAATAATCAACCATGCATCATTAGTCCCTTGATCATTGAGTGTCCCATAAGGAAGTAATACCGGATGGACATGCGTACGCCCCAGTGCTTTTACAGCCAGTGTCAAACTGGTAGCAGAATCTACACCTCCTGATACTCCGATAAGAACATCATCTATTTTTTCTTTTTCGCAGGATTTTTTAATAAAACTGACTAACTGGCCTGCTTTCTTTGAAGGATTAATTGATTTCATGACGCTATTATAACAAAAAGATTTTTGCTATTTGATAAAAATTCCTCTTGCAAAATTTCTCAAGCAGTACTATATTCCCAACTATGCAATTTATTGAAGGGTCTCAATCCCTTTCCATACCTAGAAGAGATTTAATAGAAGGCAACTTTAATCGTTTAGAAATAGATCCTAATACAGAGAATCCTATTAGAGATTCTTTGAACGCCGATGTCTTCGGACAGCCGGAAGCAGTTGAGGCGATCACCTCATCAATTATGCGGTCAGAGGCTGGCTTTACTAGCCCAAATCGTCCAAAGGGTGTTTTCTTTTTTCTTGGCCCCACTGGCGTAGGTAAGACAGAAATGGCTAAAGCTCTCACCCGACATCTCTATCCTAATGACTGGATAGATCATTTCAAAAGAGTAGACTGTACTGATTATCAAGATAGTTCAAGTATTAATAGAATTAAAGGAAGTCCTAATAGCTATGTAGGATATGGTGATCCGGTATTAATTATGCCAGATTTTCTCGAAAAAGGAGGAGTTATTGTCTTTGATGAAATTGAAAAAGCTCATCGCTCCCTTTATAACTGGTTACTGCCAGTAATGGAGGAAGGATCAGTAACTGTTCCCCTTCCTACTGACAAACCAGCTGCTAATGGAGCAAAAGATACGAAGGAAATTGTACCTACAACACTAGATTTTACCAAGGCTTACTTGATAATGACCTCAAATGTTGGGGCAGATGCAATTACAGATGTGAAAAGCGGGAAAAGAGAAATAGGATTTGGGCCTTCCACTTCTAAAACTTCTGATATAAAACAAGCTGCTATGAAAGCTCTCAGAAATCATTTTGTAGGAATTCCTGAATTTTTGGGGAGAATCGGCGAAGCGAACTCAGTTGTATTCAAGGATCTGGGACCTAGCGAATATGACCGAATTTTTGACAAATTTTTAGGTGAAATAAACAATAGTCAAACACAAAATGCTGTGATCATCAGTACGACAGAAGAGTTAAGAAGACACTTTATTTATGACGCAATGAACGGCAAATATGGAGCAAGGACATTAAGAAACCAAATTGATAGAGAAATAATCGGGCAAGCAGCTGAATTAAAATATCTGGGACAGATAAAAGGCAGTACTCTCATTGCGGATATTGATGACGAAACGAAAAAAGTTTTTTTCTGGTCTACGTCAAATGCTTCTGCTTCTAAAGGTCATTCGGTCCAAATCTATGCTCCCTCACCATTAGTAGCTATTCAATCTAATGATGCCACGATTGATGAGGTAATGAGAACTAATTAAGTACTTTATACTTAAGAAGGAGTGTACCGTTATCATTGAGCTTCTCACTCTCTAATAATTTTAAATCAAGATCTAGGTCTATTGAGGATAAAAGATCGTTTCCTTCCCCAAAAATTTTAGGTTCTAATGTCAACCAGATTTCATCGACTAATTTCTCTTTAAGAAAATCAGTATTGGTTCTCGCCCCGCCAAGAAGGATAGCCTGGCTATAGCCTTTCTCCTCAAGTTTTTGCAGGAGCTCACGTGGTCTGTCTGAGCTGAATTCGAGCTGTCCTGAGGATGCTTCATGCTGATAATCCTGAGGTCTTTTCGTAAGAACTACCCGCAATCTATCAGGACTCAGCTTCATCTCAGGCCGGGCAACCTCATATGTCTTACTGCCCATAATAAGAAGGTTATTGTCCTGAAGCGTTTTGAAAAAATAATCCTGGTCTTCTGGAGATGCCCAGCTAGCAGTTCCTTGTGTCGAACCTTTCGTTGTCTTTCCATTAATGGTCGCAACCATTACTAAAATAACCTTCATATTATTAGTTCTTTGTAATTAGTTCGTAGGTCTTAGGGTTTTGCGTTCTAACTATACGCCATTCGCTATCCGCTAATAGCTATTTGTCCTTGAGCCATTTTACCCCCAGATAGACAAGAGGTGTCTCGATAAAAGACATCAGACATTTAATAATCCAGTATGGAATGATAAGCCCGATAAGAAAACTGAAGTTATCACCAAATGGTCTATTAAGAGCATAAAATGCTAAGACCATAAAAAGTGTCGTATCAAAAAATTGGGAGATGATATTTGAGATATTGGTACGAAGCCAGAGTGCTTTCTTGCCGAATTTTTGACGGAGCCTGGCAAAGATGAAAACATCCAAAAACTCAGCTATAGTAAAGGCAATCAGGCTGCTTGCTGCTATACGTGCTGAGACACTAAAGACAGCCTCATATGCTTTTTCAGAACCAGCAAAACGGGATGTTGGGGGGAGATGTGTTGCTAGAAGAGAAAAAAGAAGGAAAAAAAGGATAACTACTAATCCACTCCTGACGATACTTCTGGCTCTCTCTTTACCATAGACTTCCGTAATCATGTCATTAATACAATAAATAAGGGGAACGACGAAGATGGCTACACTAGCACTGAGATTAAATGATCCTACTTTAAAAAGAGGAAATGTCTTTGCTCCCATAAGTTCTGAGATAGCAATACATCCAATATAAAAAGAGATAAGGAGGTCGGTTTTCTGAATCTTAAACATATGCTGGGCTATTATAGCAAAAAACAAATTTTAAGGTTAATAAATCAGCTCTTTTTCTTCCCGATCTTTGATGTAATAAGGAAGATAAGGACCAAACAGTTAAGGAATAAATAGACAGCAAATCCTGCATTCGCAAAGTCCCATTTTTTAATAGTCAGTAATAATATCCCATCACCTGCTGCATTTAGCAGATACGCTGAGGCACTTTCTGATGCAGGTTCTTTATATGATTTAACAAAAGTAGGAAATGATGCCAAAAAATCAGCTATGATACTGAAGGTAAGAGCTATATTCCCTTCTTTGGTGATGATCCAAGCAATAAGACCAAGGAGAGAAAAAGCTCCGCACAAGAAGTCAAAACGGGTAAGTTGCCAGTATGCTTTTTTATTTAAAAAAGAGGCAGCAAAAATAAGTAATGGGAGAAATCCGACGACAAAGGTAAGTAATGCCGTAATGCCTACCCCCTGACTGATCTGTGCGAAAAATGCGATGAATGCTGCCAGCGCCCATAAAAACCACGTCACACGATTTGGCTGGACTCTCCCTCTTATGGTCTGGACCAGATAACTCACCCCGCCACTAGCTGTAACAAACGCTCCGATATAGGCGAAATACTCAGGTAACATGTATGAATTATACATTAGTCCGCTCATTGCTATCTGTGACTAAAAACTCTAGTATAAAAATGCGGATATGAAATGGCTGAAACGATATAAGTATTTGCTCCTCATTACTATCCTCACTGTTTTCCTTAGACTTATCTTTATCACCAGTGTCCCTGTCTCAAGTAATGATGACCAGATCCACTACATGATCAACTCCCAGTCATTCCTCTTAACAGGAAAAGATACTAGTGGCACTATCTCACCTCTTGATATATTCTTATTTAAATATCCGCCTCACGAATTCCCTCAGGCAGAACTGCCGTATTTTTTGGAGATGCTGTCTTTCTTTCTCTTTGGCGCATCATTTCTTACTTCTCTTTTTCCAAATATTCTCTTAAGTATCGGTACTGTTATCGTGGCGTACTTTGTCGGGAAAGAACTGCTTGGCGAGAAAGAAGGCCTAGTAATCGCTCTTTTAACTGGGATTAATCCGTGGTCTATTTTTATTGGGAGGACAGCTTATGAGCCGACAGCTGCTGTATTTTTTTTCCTCCTTGCATTGTTTCTTTTCTTACGAGTTAAGAACTGGACGATACTGACAAGTATTCCTATCCTCTACGCTGCCTTTTATTCCTACATCGGGACTAAATTAATATTTATTCCTTTTGTTCTTATCTGCATCATCTATTCGTATTTTTTTGTCCAGAAGAGGCGTTTTGCTATCCAGTATCTTATCGTCTTCTTAGCTTCTCTTCTTATAGTCGCTGTGCTATTTTTCCAGCTACGATCTGATCCTTCTAACTCACGGCTTAATGAAATCTTCCTACCAACCAATGAAATAATCACTCAGCAGGTAGATAGTCTCAGAGCACAGTCTATCCCCTCACCACTCCTCCCGCTTATTAATAAGCTTACTGTCTACAAAGACATCCTCATCGTCAATACATTTACCACTCTCTCACCGCTTTACCTTTTTATGACTGGAGATTACTTCTTCTCTCAGCAGAGACATGGACTCTTTTATGTAATCGATGCTCTCTTTTTACTCCTTGGGATAATCGGGCTGTATAGGAAAGAAAAAAAAGTACTCCTCTTAGTCACTTCTTTTATCTTGATCGGACTGCTTCCCCAGATTCTCCATGGAGGAAAAGAATTTGGTAACTTTACTCCTCATATCATCATTGTTATTACCATGTTTCTTTTTATCACCGGTTTTGGAATAGTCTTTACTCTTGAAGAAGTAAAAAAGAAGTACAGGATATACGTAGGTCTTGGTATTGGGGCGATTTACTTTTTCTCTATGATTAACTTTCTTTCAGTCTATTTTACTGAAGCACCCAGGCAAGCTGGTATATTTAACTTCCCTGAACGAGTGGCTGCAAGGTATATCAAAGAAAGCTCTTCATACTCCCACGTCACAATACTCTCTAGTGATCCTGCTATTTCGTATAGAAATTATATTTTCTACAGCCAGTCCTATACCAAAGATACAGCCCATGAAATTAATACTAACCTGACTAAGAGATCGCGGGATGACTATACGCTGCCGAATATCCGTTTTGTCTCGTGCACTGGTGTCACTCCTCCATCAACCGACACGATTGTCCAGGAAGGACGATGCTATCTCAAAGGTAGCGGGAATCTGAGGATCTCGGAGCTAGCGGGGATGACTAGTGCCTATACTATCTATAATGATAGGCTGTGTAGGAATGTAACGCTTAATCCTTTCCAGACGCTAAGTATTTCCAGCCTAAATGTCGAAGGGAGAGCTATCAATAATTTCTGCCGAGCACTCATTACTAACTAACTCTCAAAACAAAAAAGACCCCTTACGGAGCCTTTTTTGTTCAAATCTAAACTACTAATTAGTTTACTTTGATATTTCCCTTAAATAGGGTAAATGATCCATCAGATGGATCGGACATAGCTGCAACATCTGCCTTAGCAGTGGTTTCATCAGCTACAAAACTTCCCCAGATAAGATCTCCTGATGCGCCATTATCAACAACTTTCGCGAAAAGCCATTGACCGTCATAGGCGTTATTCTTGGAGCTTATCACTTCTCCCGCAAACCAAGCAGTATTCCCATCTACCTTAACTTCAGAAACTTTGACACTATATTTATTTTTGTTTCCATCAGTGTAGTGGAAATTACCTTTGTTGTTGGCGGTCTCCATATCAAAATTAGCTTCACGGTTCAGACCGTAAGCCTGATATTGTGCGTTATTACCGCGAACTATATGATTATGATGATTTACATAATCAATACATTTTCCTTGGTTCTTAAATGTAGGATTGTTAAATGTCTGCCATCCACCATCTCTACACTCATCCTTATGAACAGGCGGTCCAACTAGGACTGGAGTAGGTTCAAAGTCAAATACTGTTGTATCTCCTCCTTTAGTAATCGAGAAGAAATCAACATTACCTGTATAGCCTGTAGGTCCTGGTTCACCAACACGAATTCCTAACCAGGAATCAGTTGGGAGTACTCGAATATCTGGATAATCAGCAAGGATAGAATTCCAGGTTTTTGGAGTTGTACCTGGCGTAGTTCCAGTCTCAGATCCACCTGCTGGCCAAAGTGCCCCAGAGTATACCCACATAGCATTTCCACCATTGATCATATCAAAAGTATTCCATGCATCCTGAGTAACTGCTCCGTTATTAGCTGGCACATAGACTAACCGTCTTTGCCATGTAGTACTGTTACCAGTAAAATCAACATTAAAATTAAAGAATGGTGATTCATTTGCCCCCGCTACTCCACTATGTGAATATGCTCCATATGACATAGCTGTAATTGAGCTTAATGCTGTGCCTCGGAACTGATATGTAGCAATGTTTTTACGATCATTAGGATTTGCTCCCAACGTAAATTCAATACTCCCAACTCCGTGGATAGGAGTTGCTGGCCCATTTACGAACGATCCAAGACTATTATCAATAGTGTCATTAGTATCGTTATACATAAACCACTTATCGTGACTTGCAGCAACAACTTTGTCTGTAGATGTTTCAAGATCTCCAGCTCTGACTACTACTGTTGTGTTGGCAGCAAATGCTGGAGCAGCGAAAGATGTCAATGCTAAGAGAGTTGAAATAGAGATAGCGATTTTTTTAATTAAATTCATATTCTCACCTCCTCCCCTCTCGCCTACAAAAAAACCCCGCGGAGCGAGGTTACATGCATTATAGACAAGAAAACATAGAGACATACTAGACTTTTTAAGATGTTCTTGTCAACCCCAGCATTAGCCTTTCGTAGCAATAAAAATTGTTATGAATGTTGTGCTGGAAGAGTTTTAATTCCAAAAGTAGGTAAGATATCCAGCCCCTTCCAAAGGTCCTCAGTAATAGGGGCTGTATCTGGATGTTCCAACAGTTCTTGCGAGGCCATCTTACTAACTATCTCATCTCTGTCTTCTAGAGTCATATGGGATTTGATGAGGTATCCTCGGGATGGAGTACCACCTCTTCTCCTTAGGATAAGATCCCCATACTCATCTAGTGTCGCATCGAGTTCTACTCCAGACTCATCAGGTATAGGCATACTAATCCGCTCTATTTCTCCTTTGTAGAGAAGATCTAATTTATCACGATGAAATGAAGTAGGACCCTGGAGAGCATTTTTACTTCTCTCCGTATCAGTTCCTCCTAAGCCCACCCCTCCTACTACTCCATCCACCACCCAGTCTACAGATAATCGATCAGGGGAGAAGAGATCAACCTCTGCCATAAAGCGAAGCCCCTCCAGTCCGACATTTACCCTCTGAGCAAGCAGTGAGGTGTTCTCAGGATAGTAACTGGCCCTGATCCCAGAGGTCCAAAATCCCCTGTGAAGAGTCGTACTTAAATTAGGTTTGAATGTGATCGGCTCTTTAGGATCACCTGAGAGATACGGACGATAGTATGAACGCTCCCAAAAGCGATCTTGTCCTCTTGTCCTAGACTCTACTGAGAAGAGGTGCGTTGGATCAGACATCGTAACCTCACCTACCAAGGGATACCGTCTCTGTCTCTCAAGCATTGATTCAAATGCCTCAAGAACAGGATCTGTGTACTCCAGCTCTCCACGGCTATTTATCCGTGCAAGGTGAATGGGGGGATTTTCTCTGCCTTCTCCGTACTCACTCATGAGGTAATTATATAATATTGTAGCTCTTAGCTAGTAGCTCTTTGGTCTTGGGAGTAAGTAGGAGATAAACTCCTAAGAACGAATATCTAATGTCTAAAACCTGAATTATTAGTCGGCTTTATACGGCTGGCGGGTAGTTAGATTGGGACGGCTTGATTGAGCTCCTATCTCTTCATCTAACTTTTTATCTTTTATTTTTAACGGCTTTGTAAAAGCAAGCTCGATGACATCATCCATATGTCCGACAAATTTGAAATCGACATCCTTCAATACTTCTTCTGGTACTTCTTCTAGATCTTTTTTATTGTCTTTAGGAAGTAAGATCGTCTTAAGCCCTGCTCTGTGTCCTGCGATAACTTTTTCTTTAACTCCGCCGATTTCTAACGCCCGCCCTCTGAGTGTAACCTCACCTGTCATACCCACAGTCCTTTTAACAGGGATCTTAGTAAGTGCTGAGAGGATAGCAGTAGTTATAGCCAGACCTGCACTAGGTCCATCCTTGGGTACTGCTCCCTCTGGTACATGGACATGGATATCTGTCTTCTGGAAAACCTTATCAGGGATGCCAAAGTACTCAGCCCGAGCTCTGATATAGGAGAGTGCTGCCTGACATGACTCCTTCATAACATCACCCAGCTGTCCGGTAAGGATCAAGTTACCCCGTCCAGGCATCAATGCTACTTCGATAAAGAGGATCTCTCCTCCTGCCTCAGTCCAGGCAAGACCTGTTGACTGTCCGATCTGATCCTGCTTCTCAATTTCTGTTCCTGAGTATTTAGTAGGGCCTAAATATTTAGGAATATCTTTATCAGTAATAGTGATCTTAGTCTTTTTACCCTCAGCCACACTCCGAGCTACTTTTCTAAAAATAGTAGCAATCCTCCGCTCGAGATTACGCACTCCTGCTTCACGGGTATAGTGATTAATAATAAAGTTAAGTGCCTCATCAGTGATTTTAACTTGCTTTTCTTTCAGTCCATGCATCTCCATCTGCTTTTTAAGAAGGAACTGCTTTAAGATATGGAACTTCTCATCGTGGGTATAGCCCGCAAATTGAATGATCTCCAGACGATCTCTTAATGCAGGAGGGATAGTATCAAGCATATTAGCTGTAGTGATGAACATAACGTTTGAAAGATCAAATGGTACTTCTAAATAGTGATCTGAAAAATCAGTATTCTGCTCAGGATCTAGCGCCTCCAAAAGCGCACTTGATGGGTCGCCCCTGAAATCTGCGCCGACTTTATCGATCTCATCCAGCATAAAGACAGGATTTCGAGTCCCTGAGTCCTTAATGCCCTGAATGATACGGCCTGGAAGGGCTCCAACATATGTTCTCCTATGTCCCCTTATCTCTGCTTCATCTCGAATTCCCCCTAGTGAAACACGGATAAATTTACGTCCGAGAGATCTAGCGATAGATTTACCAAGTGAGGTCTTCCCTACTCCAGGAGGTCCTACAAAACAAAGGATAGGACTCTTCATCTTTCCTGCTAATTTCTGAACAGCTAAGTACTCAAGGATACGTTCTTTAACTTTAGGGAGTCCATAATGATCCTGATTAAGGATTTCATCTGCAGCTTTGATATCAATGTCTGTCTTACTCTCGATACTCCATGGCAGGCTGATGAGCCAGTCGATATAATTTCTGATATAACCCGCCTCTGGATTAAATTGATTCATCTGCTGAAGTTTTTTAACTTCTTTTTTCGCTTTATCTTCTACATCCTCAGGCATCTTGGCTTCTTTGATCTTTTGGAGAAGCTCTTTTATTTCACTCCCGCCTTCATCCTCACCTAATTCTTTTTCAATAGTCTTGAGGCGCTCACGAAGAATCGCTTCTCTAGCTCCTTTTTCAAATCGCTCCTGAGTCTTATTAGCAATCCTCTTCTCAAGCTCTAGGACGCGGATTTCTTTCGCAAGTAAATCAACTAACTTCTGGAGACGTTCTTTCACGTTCGTCATTTCCAAAAGTGTCTGTCGTTCCTGAGGCTTAAGATCAAGAGCTGAGGCTACTAAATCAGAAAGTTCTGCTGGAGAGTTTTCAGACATGATATTCATAAAGACTAAGAAGTCAGCAGACTTACCGAAATTCATAGCTCGTCTGAATTCATTGGTTAAGTGATTGCAGAGTGCAGTTACCTCGGGAGTATTATCTACTTCTTCTTCTAGCTCTTCTATCCGTCCGACAAAGAATGAATCCTGCTTCTCATAAGAGAGAATCTTTACTCTTGCTAAACCACGTACCTGAGCATTTATCTCACCATCTGCTCTAATCATGCGTTCAATACGAGAAAGTGTACCTATCTCATAGAGGTCATTTGGCTCTGGATCATTGACACGGGAACTTTTCTGAAGGACAAAACAGACTATTCTTTCATGCTCAAAGGAGGATTCTAAAGCAGCAAGGCTCTTGGGTCTACCGAAGGTAAGGACAGAGTCAGTATTGGGGAATATGATGCCGTCTCGGATTGGGATAATAGGTACTACTTTTTCCATAATTTTGACAGCTGTAGGGTGAGCCTGTCGAACTCTTAGCACTCTATCATTATTACTGCTAGATGTCAACCCTGCCAGGCCATATTGCTATAGTCTGATATAGCATTCTTACAGTAATATGCCTAGTGTCATTAAATCAGAAAAAATAAAACCTGCTGTAAGGATAATTACCATTCATACCATATCAATTTGTGGCTATACAATACTCTCTGGAGAAACTATAATATGGTATGAACGAGAAGAAGCAGACCTCCAGTACTATTCTCTTCCAAAAAGGACTAAAGCCTGAACAGCTTGCCAGGCAGCTCAACTCAGCACAGGGTAAATTTGCCGAAATCATCACCCAGTGGGCAGGAAGTATCACCTTTGTGTATTTTCATGTTGTGTGGTTTGGCTTCTGGATCATCGCTAATACCGGGCTTTTGCATCCATTTGTGCCTGTCTTTGATCCTTTTCCTTATGGACTTCTCACGATGATCGTCTCCCTTGAGGCTATTTTTCTCTCTACCTTCATTATGATCGCGCAGAATCGTCAGGCTTTAGTTGATACCTATCGTGAACTTCAGGATGAGAAAGAACAAAAAGAGGAAGAAAAAGAACATGATGAATTGGAACAGGATGTTGAAGAGATTAGTCAGGATGTCGATGAGATAGGCCGAGATATCGATAAAATCCAGGCAGGACTCAATGATCTCATCAAATCTGTTTCACAAATGCAGACTCGGGTCATGACTGTTGAAAGACAGCGTACTTCCAAGCAAGAAAGCGATAAGACTAGTTAATCATCTCACTAGTCTCAAGTATCGTTATCTTACCTTTGGAATAGACAGCCTGCATCCGAATGGCATTAATAAGAATCTTCTTTAATTCAAGAGAGGAACTCTTCTTTTTTTTATCCTCAATAATAATTATCTTTTCGTCAGCATTCATAGTAGTACTCAGCACATTATTAAAAAGTTTCATAAGAGAACAACTAAAGGAAAGTAAGGATAGAGGAAGAAACTCAAGCAGTATGCTCTGCTACTAGATCAAGCAGCTCATCCAGATCAAAAGGTTTTAGCAAAAATCCATCTGCTCCTGATTTTCGAGCAATCTCTTTAGTATTAGAATTAGCAGAGACCATAATAAGGGGAATCTGAGACAGAGAGGGATCGTTTTTTACTTTTTTTGCAAGAGTTGCTCCACTTGCCCCTTGGAGAGAAATATCGAGCAAAATAAGCTGTGGTTTTTGGGAGAGATGCTGATGAAACGATTTCTCATCACCCGCAAGTAATACACTATGGCCGTTCTCAGTAAGGATAAGAGTTACTACAGATGCTATGGATTCGTCGTCCTCTGCCAGCAGTATCGTCATAGCGCTATTATAACGATACAGAGAAGAGTTGCAATGGAGAAGTACTATTCTGATCTTACAGGGACAAAAGCAGGCCTTTTGGGAGTAAGTGCTTCGACTAATTTTTGTATAAAACGCTCTATCATAGTCTCACCTCCTATCAATTCCAGTATTTCCAGGTAGCATATTTTGCTCTAAGTTCTTTTTCGGTAATATTAATCGGTATAAGTCCTAAGGTCGACTCAAACCCCTCATCCAGCAGTTCTGCTGCAGCAAGATCCCTCTCTAATACTCCTGGCGTACCAAGGACTACTACTAAAAGATTAGTACCATTCCTTTCTGACTTTACAATAGTCGTTGTTCCGGCATTCTCAGTATTCCCGATTTTCACTCCGCTTATATTAGGATAGACATCTAAAAGCCCATTCCAGTTATAAAGGTCATACTGCTTATGCTCCTTAGTAGCAGGAAGTAATACATAATCTTTCTTAACGATATCTGCGATAAGCGGGTAATTAGTCAGCGCATAGTGAGTAAGCACAGCTAAGTCTGATGTACTGCTGTAATGAGTTGGTGAGTCAAAGCCCTGAGGATTGGTAAAGTGAGTATGCGTAAGACCTAAAAACTCTGCTTTGGCATTCATAGCCTTTACAAAAACCTCATCGTTATACTTGGCATCTATCCCGTCTCTAATAACTTCAATTGCATCATTTGCAGATGTCATGAGTCCTGCCTCTAATAACTCCTGTAATGTGAATCGCTCTCCCACACGAACGCCGATTTTTGTCGGAATTTGATCTGCAGCTTTCTTCATCACCGCAAATTTCTCACCGGGTGAGGAAATATCAAGAGCTACTACAGCAGTCATTATCTTAGTAAGAGAAGCGATAGGTACTTCCTTCTCCCCGTTTTTACTATCTATAATCTGCCCTGAGTCAAAGTCCAGTACTGCATAGGCTTTAGCAGTATCTCCCAACGTTTCAGCAGAAGCCTGACTGATAAGGCTATGTGGAGTACTCAAATGATAGGTATTCTGCTTTTGGGTAAGCCGAGGCAGGAGCTCAGCCAATACATCTTCTTTTTGTGATGAGAGAGGAGACATAAGGTGGAGAAAAGATACATGGCTGGCAGCTAACGACACCATACCAATAATAACTCCAGCACTTACTACTCCTATCCTGATTTTTTTTGATAAAACACTCTGTCTCTTCATACTTTATTCGATATCATTGATAACGCGACTCATAATCCTTCCGTCAGCAATCTGCTTTTTACCGAATTTTGATTCAAGTAATGCCCAAAGATCGTTGGTACCATTATCAAACCCAAGTGCCCACATGCCTACTCCTCCCAAATTTTTCTCTAAGGCAAAGTCGTACTTTATTCCAAGTGACTTGGCATCATCCTGAAAGAGTACTCTCCAGGTACCTGTCTCCTTAACATAGTAGGCCTTCCAACCAACCTTGCCTGCATCATCCCACCCGCTCGCCTCAATCGGAACATTAGCTTGAGCGTATTCTACAGTCTGAGCGGTTCCGCTACCCCTCCATGAGGCAGGACGGGTAGGGACATTCACCCCTGGCTGATAAACTACATAATTATAACCATAGTATGGTACACCAAGTATCAATTTATTAGCAGGCATTTGAGTTAGAAAGTCATCGACTGCTGTTGCGACATCATAGGCATATTTCCCTTCTTTTTTGCCATAGAGAGGTGCTGTAGGCATAGCGGTATCAGATCCTGCCACCGCAAAGTCATAAGCCATCATAAAAATACCATCACTATACTTTGCAACCTCTGCAAGATCTACCATCCGAGGAGATTTGGCTGCTGAGGCGTATACCGAGACAGTAACTCTAGAACTAGGTACTTCCTGATGCATTTTTTCAGAAAGATTTTTCACGAAACGGGAGAAAGCAGTCCGTCCCTTACTGCCTGGATTACCAATGTATTCAAAGTCGACATTAATCCCATCAACCCTCCGATTCTTTACCTCCTGAACTGCGTTTGTTATCGCTCTGTCCTGCGCCTGAGGATCCATGAGGAAAGTGTCCAGTGTATCGTTATCCATTTGGGTAAGCGTTACGACTACCCGAGTCCCATGACTGTGGGCCTTCTTGAAAAGCTCGGTCGCTTCCCTGCTTTGGAAAGTAAGATAGCCTGGATCTGTAGTATCAAAAGACCCATCAGCATTTACCGAAATACCAAAATATGAAAGTGTGGTGAGGACATTAAAATCAACATTCTCTAATTTAGCCATAGTCCAATAAGGAGCAAACCCGAAGACTTCATGACTATTATTTTTGACTTGGGTCTCTGTGAGTGAATGCAGAGGGGTTACTAAGGGAGAAATTAGCTGTGAGCTTTTCATTATCATAAAAAGTGTGAGAAAAAGTATCCCAACGAGAGTAAATAAGAACATAAACGGTGTTCCACTTTTACCAGACAAATTAAAATAAGTTCTTCTCTCCGATTGGGAGGTCTGTAAAGGATATTCCTTTACATATATCTTGTTAGATTTTTTAAATACGGGCAAGGTCATCAGTAGAGTTATAGTAGTTTGGTTTGAGAAGCGATTATAACAACCCCAAAATGTGAGTCAAGGTCAACGTAAGCTGAAAATCAAAAGAAAGTAAGAGAGCTGTGAGGATACTCAGCCAATAGAAATCCCATGGAGACAAGGTATACCTCTCAACCATAACCTATCCTAGAGTAGAAAGTAAGAAAATTACTATAATACATATCGAGTCCTCAGTAGAGCTTATTTTTTCTGAGGCAATAGATGAGAATGTAAGAGAAGCGCAAGAAAGGCAAAGATACATTGAGGTTTTGTAAGAAGACTGCTATACTCTCCCCGTATGGTACAAACCATTCTCGTTGTCGAAGACGATAAAGGCCTTCAAAAATACCTCAAGGAATTACTCCTGGATAACGGCTACTCTGTCAAAGTTGCAGGAGACGGCATTGAGGCACTGGAGACTCTCACCCGTACTCAGCCGGATCTTCTGGTACTAGATCTTGGGCTTCCTAATATGAGCGGAGAGGCAGTCTGTAGTGAAGTCCGCAAAAAATATCCTGAGCTGCCTGTTATTATCCTTACCGCAAAAGACAGTATTAATGATATTGTCCAGGGTCTCAACTTAGGCGCTGATGACTATATGACTAAACCTTTTGTGGCAGATGAATTCTTAGCCCGCATTAAAGCCAGACTTCGCCGTAAAGACGGCAGTAATGAAGCACTCCTTGAGGTCGCTGATCTTAAACTCAACAGCAAGACACTTGAAGTCACCCGAGGAGACAAACAAATCCAGCTCACTCCTCAGGAATTTAAGCTTCTCCAATACCTCATGAATAATAAAGGTCGTATCCTTACGCGCGAAATGATCCTTAATCGTATCTGGCTCTATTCAAGTGATATCGAGACTCGAGTTGTCGACGTCTATATGGGGTATCTGCGAAAGAAAATTGACTTTGAGCATGAAAAAAAGCTCCTCCACTCAGTCCGCGGATTCGGCTACGTCATTAAAGAGTAAGATTAGTCCTTTGCTCTTAGCTCTTAGGAGGAGAACCGAATTAAAAATAAATATAATTCCCCAGAGACCTAAGAACTACAACCTATTACATAAAATCTACGCCTCAGCTTGACAGACTTTTTTGGTCTTTACTATCATAAAAATGAATTTATTTTTTATGTCTAAGCTCAAAACCCTGCAAAAGCTGAGCATAGAGGAAATCGCGAGTCGTGACCTTTATACTCTCTCTATCGATCGTCGTCCCACCAAGACATGTATCCTTATGAAGCTCCTTATTCCTGAGGTAAATACGAGCTGCTTCCCCCAGACACATCAACTATTACAACTTTACCTCCCAACTATTTTTAAATCTGCGTGTTATAACGATGAGCATCTACCCTTTGCTAAGGAAGTAGCCAGAACTGAACTTGGACATCTTTTTGAACACATACTTCTAGAATATCTCTGTATCATCCAGCTTGAGAATGGCCTAGACTATGCCAGTTATGAAGGGGTGACTAATTGGGACTGGACCCATGATCCCAAAGGAACATTTCATATAACGATTCATGCCAAATCTGAAGAGCTTGAGAGGCTGACTATAGCCGTAGAACGGACAGTACAACTAATGAATATTATTCTTAATAAAAATCAGAATATCGTAGATGCTCTCCCCATCCCTTCTCACACTACTAGACATTAAGGTAGTTGTGCTATAATCAGGCTGTGGATGAACAGCAACTCTTACTCACTATAGTTAAAAGCTGGACTCTCAGTTCTGACCCTGAATATCGAGGCTTTCGTTGTGCAGCTTGCCAAGAATATAAAAATGAATCATGGCACCACTGGCTCACGAGCGGAGGATACATAGTACCAGTTCATCTATGCCCTGACACCTGTGAACCTGCATTTCATGCTCATAATCTTAAAATAGCTCTTAAGCCTCCAGCTACTCCACCTATCCTTGCCAATAATTACTCAGAAAAAACTAAGGAAACATTTGAAGAATTACTAGAAGACTGGAATACTCATTCCCAACCACTACTCAAAGCATTTATCTGTGACCTCTGTGGTAAAGACTTAGATATCGATCCTAAAGATAACCTACGAAAAGGATTTCACGTCTGGTATGAGACACGAAGTAAAATTAAAGCAGAACTTCACTTCCATAAAAATTGCTTCGAATCACTGAGTTAGGAGATCAAGTGTAGCTGCTGCAGACCAGGCCTGGACCCGACAGCCTGTCTGACCATTAGAATGAAATTCTCCGTATCCTCCATCTCCATTCTTCATATAAAGCTCAATAGGGCTGCCAAAATGAACAATAGGCTTAAGAGATGCCTCTTTCAGAAGATCTGCTTCCTCGGTATAGCCCCAATTGATAAGTCCTTCATGACTCATTCCATTTAATTTGGGCCAGAAACTGCCGTTATGGTATGAATTTTCTGATGCATCAAAAGTCTGAGACAGCATACTCATGGTACGAATCCCTGCATCACGATCAAAAAGATCCGGCAAGAAAGATCTCTTTACTAACGGTTCAATATAGTCAGGACTTAAAATAACTTCTTTTTCTGAAGCTTTCTGGTAAGTCGCCCATAATAATAACAGAGGATTTCCGGTAACTGTCCTCAACTGGTTTTTAACTCCATCGAGTGCCTGGGCGGGGAACATATATCCATTATCTTCAAAAAGGAAAAGCTTATTAAACTGCTCTTTCATGCTATCAGCAAATTTCATGAGTTTTTTAGAAAAGCTCTGAGTATTTCCGCCTACATGGTCAGTTGCATAAAAATCACTCCACAATTTGAGAGCAAGCCAGGTATATCCCTGGACCTCAACAGGAGCTATTGGATAGGATGGCATACTTCCATCAGCGCTACTTATCGACTGATGTGAATCTGTCCACGACTGGACAGGCAGGCCTCCATAGGGCCTATCCTGAGGCAATTCATACTCTACCAGTCCATCCTTATCTAAGTCACCATAGGTAATAATCCAGTTAAGTCCAGCTTCAACCGAAGGAAGAACTGTGAGGAGGAATGTATCATCATGGGTCTGCTGCCAGTATCGATAGATTGCGATAAGTGCAAGTGGCGTTGAGTCAAGTGAGTCGTAGTTACGAAGAATTCCATCGGGATAGACATACCACGGCTTTTCTAGGCGGAGCAGATGATCATAACGATTTTTCCGATATTCATGGATAAATTTCCCTGGTTGTTCACCACTTTCAAAAACAGTCTGTCTTCCTTGAAGTGCTGTTAGATTGATAAGCGCCCGCCTACACATGTCCTGAAGATGGGCTACATCATAATAATAAGAGGCTTTCTTAGAGGAAGTAACCTTAAGAATCTTAAGAACAGTTATAGCACTATCACGGCCAAAAATGCAGCCATATATTTCATCTTTACCTGATGCATTTATGCCGTCTTCAGTGGCCAAACCTAAGATATCAGTATAAATTCGTGAACGGAGAGATGTATAGTCCATAAGGCAGAAATTGTTGAAATAAATTCTTACTCGAATTTAGCGAAGGAAAGACGACAAGTCAAGCTGAACAAGAGATTTCATACAATACTAGTGGACAACTGCTAACCGCTCATCAGCTAGCGCCTCAACTCGCTTACTGCGGGGAAATGACTTCTTAAATGACGTAGTGATAAATGTGGAAGTATGCTGAGAAAGGATATTTTGGTAGATTGCCTCATAGTCTTTAGCCATTCTAGATGAGCTAAAATTCTTGAGGGCATATTCCCTGGCTGTGATGCGGGAAAGTTCCTTAACAGAGGGCATCACTGAGACAGCCTCCTCAATCCCTGAAACAACAAAACCTGTGCGTCCTTCATCTATAATCTCTGGTATGGATCCTTTATTGAAAGCGACTACTGGACACCCACAACCCATCGCCTCTATAAGAGTAAGTCCAAAAGGCTCTTCAAAATTAATTGAGTGAATAAGACAAAATGCATTACTCATCAGCTCATTTCTCTTTTTTTCATCGACCTCACCTAAGAAGCGGATCTTATCAGACAAATTTGGCTTAATAACGCTATCAAAATACGCTACATCCTCTTTAATACTAGTATCTAATTTGGCTGCTATAAGGAGAGGCATATGCAATCTCTTGGCGATTTCGATTGCATTACAGAGACCTTTTTCTTCTACTCCTTTATAGAGATGAATTCTTCCGACAAAAAGGAGATAACCCTGATCCTTTTTACAAAAAGGATACTTCTCCATCGGTAATCCATGATAGACATTTCCAGCAAAGTTCAGATGAGGCGCAGGCTGCTGCTGCTTGCGGGAGATGGTAACTAGATGTGGCTTATTATATAGTTCAAAAAATCGATATCCGTGTCCATCAGTCTCAAAACCATAATCACCATTAAGCGGTCCATGCAGTGTCATGACAACGGGAGTCTGGGAAATATTAGCAAGGGGTAAACTCACGGGATTATTCTGGCTATTATGGTCATGAATAATGTCAAATTCTTCCTGACGCTGATACGCCACACCGACATGAAGAAGCGACCAGATATTATAGCCATAGATGTTCTCAATACCAGACTCTCGAAGAGATGTCGGAAAGACTGAGGAGAGACGAGCTTTTGTTATAGAATCTCCACTGGCAAAGAGTGTTACTTCATGCCCTCTTCTCACTAACTCTTCAGTGAGTGCTGATATGACTCTCTCTGTTCCGCCATATTTCTCTGGAGGGACTGATTCGATAATTGGGGCTATCTGTGCAATTCGCATCTGTGATCTAGATTACACGTAGCTGATGAGAAAAAGAGATAAATTACGTAAGAAAAGAGAAAGGATACATTTATCCTAAATTAGTTATATCTATTCTCTCAGGAGAAAGAATGCGATGATAATGCACACTTTCAGAATCAAAACGATGCATTTTCTTTTGGATTAATCGGTTATATGCTACGACACAATGATCCTCCGGAACATTATACTCATCTCTTAAAAGATAAGGAATAAATATAGACCCAATCAGCCGAGTTCTGACATCAGGATGATCTGCCAGGTATTCAGAGGTTATACTCTCAGCAGCAATACCCAGTTCTTCCTCCCTGCTCTTGGCTAAAAGTACAAATGTCTGATTTATCACATCTTCATAATGCTTTACCGCATCGATTGGGGCTCCGCTTCTCTGTAAGGTCTCTACAACAGATCTTTTCTTGTCAGACTGAACATTTATATTAAATTCTGAAAGAGTCTGCTCAGCAGTTTCATCAGTAAGACCGGGGAGCTTGCCTCTGAAATTCTTGGCTTTTTCTCTCATGCGTGAACTGCCGTACATACCCATCACATATCCCTCTCTATTTTGAACCAGTCTGCTCACAGCTGAAAATCCTCTATCGACTACTACCAGATCCTCATCTTCTTTCTCAAATGTCGGAATACCTGGACACTCTCCTATCCGAATAGAGGGAGTTCCCTCCGTCTCTGCTGCCACCTGCTCATGGATTCGATACATTAAATTACTTACTGTCTGATACTCCTGAGGACTCAAACTACCAAAAGGACTCTCCTGAGGGATAAGTCCTCTTTCTTTTGCATCACGGATAACATCAACAAAAGGAATATGATACGGCGTAATCCCTACCTCCTCAAAAAGGTTGGCTATTTGAAGAGCAGCAAATGTTTTGCCTGATCCGGGTTCTCCTATGATTGCTATATCTGTACTTTCTTTCGTATTAAGCGTACCAGTAATATCATTGAGAAAATCTCCGATACTGAGATGTCCCCAGGCATTATCCGGAACTCTCAAATGATCAAGTAATTCATACTTTTCATGAAGAAGCATCTCTATCTCAGTTTCCGGAAGCATAAACATACCCATCCCTCCATCGATAAATGGAGACATAGAGGGCCCTGGTAAATTACTAAATTCTTTCATTTTGAGAGTATGGGAAGCTTCACCTCAACCTTTGTCCCTTTTTTTACTCTTGAGTTAATTTCAATTGTTCCGTGATGAAAATCGATGATGTGCTTAGCTAACAGAAGACCTACCCCAAATCCCTGCCCTTCCTGATTATCAAATTTATTAAATCCTTCAAAGACTTTTGCAAGCTGTTCTCTAGACATCCCGCTTCCTTTATCAGTAACAGAGAGTAAGAACTTCGATTGAGAGGCTTGAAGGGTAACGATAATCGGATCTTTAGGAGAAGAAAATTTCTCAGCATTCGTAATGAGTCCAATAAACACATTCATCAGTTTTTCCGGATCACCGATAAACATCCTGTCATCTTTCGCTGAGAGATTGGTAAAAATAATTTCTCTATCATTAAGATGTATTACACGCTTTTTGAGTTCTTCAAAGAACTCATTTAAATTATTTTCCTTCAAGTTAAATTGAAGAGTCCCCTGCTTAATGCGATTTATTTCCATAAGTTCAAAGATAAGATTAGTGAGCCTTTTACTTTCATAGAGAAGCTCCTGTACCCATTTGGATTCAATAGTATCCTTATCCTTCATCTTACTGTGGAGAAGCTGAATATATCCGTTAATTGAGGTAAGCGGTGTTCTGAGTTCATGTGAGGCAAGAGAAATAAAATGATCTCGAGTCTCAAGGGCAGTCTTTGTCTCGGTATAAAGCTGAGTCTTCCTAATAGCTAGACTTGCCATAGCTCCAAAGAGTGAAAGAAGATCATGATCGCCTGATTTAAGCTTTATATCGTACTGGCTATTAACGACCAAAACCCCTACTGCTTTATTTCTATTGCTTAGAGGAATAAAGATAGTTGACTTAATTTTTTTTTCTACTAACTCAGGATGTGACGAAGATAAATCTGATATGGGGACTACCAAAACTTTATTCTGATAATAAGCTTTTGAGGCATTTTCTCCTTTTCTAACCTTACTACTAAAGTGATCAGGGTTGGAGGTATAGACTCTCACCATTTCTTTATCGTTAGTAAGAATAATAGAACCGAAAGAACCATTTACCAGCTCGACTGCTTTCTCCACAATAATGGCATATACTTTCTGTAACTCACTCGGCATCAAAAAGTGAAGAGCAGCGTCGTTTATAATTGCTAATTTTTTATCCATCCTAGTATCTTACCAAAAATTATATTTTATTTCCAAACATTTGAAGCTAACTGAACAAATTATTATCTATTTCTTACATTTCTATTAAGCCTTTATCACCACATTTCAATAAGCTTTCTTACAACTATGGCTGACAGTTATCTTATCCAACAATTTGAAAAATTTTTCCAGAAATTTAAATTGTACCAATACAAAAAACGCTCCCTTATCCTCAAGAGCAACGATAGTACCTCTAGTGTTTTTTACATAAAGTCAGGCTATATTAGAGTCTTTCGCATTTCTGAAAATGGCGAAGAATTAACTCTGGCTATTTTGAAATCACATGATTTTTTTCCTTTGACATACGGCATTGGTACTACCAATCAATCTTATTATCTGGAAGCCATCACTCCCCTTGAATTATGGAAAGCGCCTCAGGAATTTTTTATCGAATTTATCAAGAAAGATCCTGAACTCTTTTATGAACTTACAGAACGCCTCCTCATCAGCTTTGATGGCGTTCTTGCCCGTATAGAGTCTATGGCTTTTAGTAATGCTTATACAAAAGTTGCCACTATTCTTCTTATGTGTGCTAAAGGTTTGGGAGAGAATGATGGAGAGCAGATCATCCTCCGTGTCCCTCTCACCCACAAAGATATCGCAACCATGATCGGTATTACCCGTGAAACCACCTCTCTTGAGATGAAAAAACTAGAACGAAAAGGCCTCGTAAAACGTCAAGGACGATATCTCATCATCACACACTATAAAAAATTAGAAGAGGAATGTCTCAACGTCTCTCAGGCAGGTCTTGGCACTGAGTCGATCCCTTCATTCCTCTAGATGGCCTACGTCAGTCTACCTTAATATTTTTCTCTATCTTTTCCAGATTTTCTTTTACTTCTTCCTCTCCTTTATCTGAAAGTTTATGGACATCTTCCTCAATGTCACTATTTTTTTCTTTCCACTGAGCAACTGTTTTATCACTCCAAGCCCGCACCTCATCTAATTTTTTAGCAACTTTTTTTTGATTTTTTTTATCACTTAAATAAACTGTAGCTGCTCCTAGTGCGACACCTGCTGCAAGGCTTGTTACTAACTTTCCTGCCTGTGCAGATTTATCTTTTTGATCGGTCATATCTTCACCTCCTTAGTAATTTAGTATCCTACTCAACATTAAGAAGCCTGCTGTAAATTTGTAAGAGTTGTGATAGAACAATTGCTTTTTGAGATTTTTTTTCTTATAAAGAGATATCATGGCTAAAAAAATTCTTATTGTTGACGACGATCATGACATCGTCTCAGCGATAGAGACAATCTTAGGTCTTGAGAACTATAAAACAATAACTGCCTTTACGGGAGAAGATAGTATCCAAACAGCTAAAAAAGAACACCCATCTCTTATCCTTCTGGATTATATGCTTCCTGATATGACTGGCAAGCAGGTGGTAGAAAAGATACGGCGTGACGAAGAACTGCGGGGAATACCTATCATTCTTGTCTCTGCAACCCATGGTCTGCGTCAGCTTTCTCAAGGAATCCAAATTCAAGGAATTATAGAGAAACCGTTTGATCTTGAAATCCTCACCTCTACAGTTGCAAGAATAACATCCACAAACTAAAAATACTTCGTATACGAAGTATTTTTAGTTATTGATCGTAGTGGCGAGACAGCTATCTATTTTTCTTTTGTCTTTGCTGTCCACCTTTTCGGCCCGCTACACGTGCTTCTTCACTAGTGAATTCATGAGCAGTTCCCCGTGCATGAGCTGCTTTTCCTCCTTTGCTGGCGATCTGACGCTGCTTTTCGCTGGACATTGAGGCAAAACCTCTCATAGATTTTCCGTTTTTAGAAGCCATAGTGTCACCTCCTTTCGATTCCCTTAGCTTAGTACTTCAGCTTAAGAGATAACGTAGAGTAGTGTAAGGAATATATAAGAAATTTCTGAAGCCCAGCTGAAAGTAAGGTAATAGATCATAGCTCGTAGGAATTAGGAACAGAGAATTAATATAACAATAAACCCTAGGAACGAAGACCTAAGAACTGATAGCTATTTTTTGGCGGTTCGCTTGATGAGCTTAGCAGAGTTAATAATTTCTCTGATTTGTCCCTCAGCATCTTCGATTTCATTAGCTCCTGTAAGCCGTTGATACTCCAGAAGATAATCAGATAAGGCAGCCTGACGCTCTTTAAGATCTCTTCCTAGATCTTTTATTTTCTGAGCTGAGGCAATAACTGAAGGCTGACTTGCGATCTGCTGTCTGGTAGTTGCTTTTACTTTTAATGCTTCCTTTGCTTTTTCAGCATTCTCACGGTAGACAGGATTATTAACAAATGCATCCTCAAACATCTCCTGATGTTTTTTCTTGTCCTCACGAAGCTTATCGATACTTTGGATATAGTTCTTAATCATCTCAGAGAGGTTCAGAAGAACTGCTGCATCTCCGACTGTTCCTTCACCTGCAGGATTTGCATCATCAAGGCCAGGAAAGTCCTGACTCAAAGGAGCGTCTTCTACGACTTCAGCATCCTGTATCTTTTCGTCATCCATAAGTAACTACTATACACAATGAAGTTTTAAGAAAGCAAGAGGAAAAATAGGGAGAAACGTTATAATAATCCTTGAGCTCTTCTGCGACGTTCTTCAACCTCATCTAAAATCTTTTTTCTCATTCTGACTGATTTTGGAGTAACTTCGACAAGCTCATCATCTCCGATATATTCCAGGGCATCTTCAAGATCCATAACATGAGGAACATTGAAATGCTCCATTGTTCCTTCACCTTTTGAGCGCATATTAGAAAGCTGTTTTTGTTTACAGACATTGACTCTCAAATCTTCAGGACGACTATGCTGGCCTACGACTTGCCCCTTATAGACCTGCGTAGCAGGACCGATGAAAAGCTCTCCCCTATCTTGGATACCAGTTAGTCCGTAAAGAGTAGTAACTCCGCTTTCAAAGGCGACGAGCGAACCTCGATCGCGTTTTAATGAATCACCACTATCAGGTTTATAGGAATCGAAAGATACATTCATAATACCAAGCCCCTTGGTATCTGTAATAAATTCAGACCGATATCCAAAGAGATCTTTAGTAGCGATAATAAATTCAAAAGAAGTAATGCCATTATCTCCTGACTGCATGTCTTTAAGCTCTCCTCGTCTCTCACCTAGTTTTTGCATGACAACTCCAGAATAGTCTTGGGGGACCTCCAAAAATAATTGTTCATATGGTGTCATTTTAGAACCATCTACAACCTTTTCAATAACATGAGGACGGCTTACCTGAAATTCATAGCCTTCCCGGCGTAATCGTTCAATTAAAATAGCTAAATGCAGCTCTCCGCGTCCACTGACATTCCACTCTCCAGTTGGTAAGTCTTCAACACGAAGTGCCATATCTGTCTCTAGCTCTTTATAGAGTCTCTCTCTTATCTGACGCGATGTCTTAAATTCGCCTTCCTGCCCTGCAAAAGGAGAAGTATTGACGCCAAATGTCATCTTTACTGTCGGCTCTTCAATGTCTAACAGAGGAAGTGCTTCAGGACTCTCCGCACTAGCAATCGTCTCCCCGATCGTAATCTCTGGAATTCCCGACACTGCGACGATATCTCCTGCTTCTGCCTCTTTTGTATCAACACGATTTAAACCCACAAATGTCATAAGACTAACCAGCCGATATTTTTTCATCTCACCTGCACGATTAATGTGCATGATATCCTGACCCATTTTTATCGTACCGTTGTAGATACGCCCGATGGCAATACGGCCTTTAAAATTATCACTGGCAAGGGTAGTAACGAGCATCTGGAGAGGTTTTGTAGAGTCTCCTGTGGGAGCTGGAACATGCTCTAAAATTGCATCAAAGACAGGCGAGATATCAGTCATGGTCGCTAAATCTGGCTCAAGACCAGCTTTTCCTTCTTTACCTGACGCATAGATTATGGGGAAGTCAGCTATCTCATCACTAGCTCCCAGCTCTAGAAATAGATCAAGCGTCTTATCGAGAACATGATGAATCCGCGCATCCGGTCTATCAATTTTATTAACAACCACAATAATACGAAGCTTTTTTGCCAAGGCCTGACGAAGCACAAATCTCGTCTGAGGCATAGGTCCTTCTTTCGCATCTACCAGCAGCAGACACCCATCAGCCATACTCAAAACTCGCTCAACCTCTCCACCAAAATCTGCGTGTCCAGGAGTGTCAATAATATTAATTTTGGTTCCCTGCCAGTTAACTGAAGCGTTCTTACTAAAAATAGTAATACCGCGTTCACGCTCGAGTTCATTATTATCCATGATCAGATCTGATCCTTGAAGATCTTTATCTAATTCAGTCTTGGATTGACGAAGTAAAGCGTCAACAAGAGTTGTCTTACCATGGTCTACATGGGCGATGATTGCTACATTTCTAATATTATTCATAGATTAGGTTCCTTAAATCAATAAACCCCCCTAGCTTACTTTTCGCCTTTCCACTTCTATTCGAAGACGGCTCAAAGAGCGCTTATCGGAGGGTCGTATACTATTTTGTATTAATTATGGAATACGAAAACTCCGCCTAAAACCTCTAGCAGAGTCCTATATTATTTATCCATTATAACCCTTTTTGCTTGATAACACAACTCTCATCTTGTTATTTCGTACAGGCTCAGTATAATAGTTCACAGATGAAGATCACATCTCTTAACGCCAGACAGATCCTTGACTCTCGAGGTAATCCTACAGTCGAAGCTGGCGTCCTCCTTGAAGATGGTACGCGGGCTAGAGCCTCTGTCCCCTCCGGTGCATCAACAGGTACTCACGAAGCAGTTGAACTACGGGATAATGATGCATCAATGTATCAGGGGAAAAGTGTTCTTAAAGCAGTTGAGCATGTAAAAGGTGAGATAGCCCAGGCTCTTATTGGTAAGGATGCAGAGAATCAGTCTGAGATTGATAAAACTATGATCGATCTCGACGGAACTGATAATAAAAGTAAATTAGGAGCCAACGCAATCTTAGCCGTCTCTCTTGCGGTTGCTAAGGCTGCCTCCAAATCCCAAAAGATAAAACTCTTTGAGTACTTCCAAAGACTTAATGGAACAGACAAGATGCTTCTGCCTGTTCCTATGATGAACATCATCAATGGCGGTAAACACGCTGCAGGATCCACTGATATCCAGGAGTTTATGATCATGCCTACAGGAGCTGCATCATTCTCTCATGCGCTTGAGATGGGAGCAAATGTTTTTCATACCTTAGGAAAAGTTCTTAGTGATAAAAACTACACAACAACAGTTGGCGATGAAGGGGGATATGCTCCTCATGTTAAAGCAGGTAATAAAGAAGCATTAGACCTTATTATCCACGCTATCGAACGCTCCGGCTATGAACTGGAAAAAGATATAGTCCTCGCACTCGATGTCGCTGCCAGTGAACTAGTGAGTGATGATAAATATGTCCTCTCTACCGAGAACAAAAACCTATCATCCGATGAATTCATCGCCTGGCTCATCCAGTTAGGACGCGATTACCCTATTGTTAGTATTGAAGACGGATTAGCAGAAGATGACTATGAAGGCTGGAAAAAATTGACAGCACTTATAGGAAATGAAATGCAGCTGGTGGGAGATGATCTCTTTGTAACAGATCCAAAGCGTATTGAAAAAGGAATTACTGAAAAAGAAGCCAATGCAGCGCTAATAAAGCTTAACCAGATAGGCACACTTACTGAGACTATAAAAGCAGTCCAGACAGCACAAAATGCAGGCTGGCACGCTATCATCTCGCACCGCTCAGGAGAGACAGAGGATACGACTATCGCAGATCTTGCAGTAGGACTTGGGACTGGACAGATTAAGACTGGCTCTCTTTCACGAAGCGAACGAACTGCGAAATACAATCGTCTTTTAAGAATTGAAGAATGGTTAGGCGACTCAGCCCTCTTTGCCGGTAAAAACGCATTACTAAAATAACGTTATCATAACTTTTAATTATGTCTTATCTCGCACTCGTTAGACACGGACAATCTGAATGGAACGCTAAAAATTGGTGGACTGGTCTTACAGACATTGGTCTCACAGAGATTGGCGCCAAAGAGGCAGAGTCTGCAGGAGAGCATCTCAAAGATATCCATTTCGACGTCGCTTTTACCTCAGTTCTTACCCGTGCTAAAGAGACCTGGAACATCATCCAGTCTCAGCTCCATGAAGGAAATATCCCGACTTTCTCAGACCCCGCTCTTAACGAACGGGATTATGGCGATCTCACAGGCAGAGATAAATTTGAAATCCAAAAAGAATATGGAGATGAACAATTTTTAAAATGGAGACGAGGGTGGGATACTCCGCCTCCTCATGGTGAATCGTTACAAGATGTCTATGATCGTCTTATTCCCTACTATAAATCAACTATCCTCCCTTATATCAAGGCTGATAAAAATGTCATCGTCGTTGCCCATGGCAATAGTCTTCGAGCGCTGGTAAAGCACTTAGAAAATGTCCCCGATACCATCATCCCTTCTCTTGAAATTGCCACTGGTGAGATTTATCTCTACCAGCTCGATAAGGATGGCAAAATCATCCATAAAGAGATTCGTAAATCAGACAATTTACATTAATGAATGTTTATTTCGTCCGCCACGGCCAAAGTATATTTAACGCAACAGATACTCATCAGCTGCCTACGACACCACTCTCTCCCTTAGGTGAGCAGCAGGCTGAATTTGTAGCAAAAAGATTTTTATCAATCCCAGTTGAAAGGATCTACTCGAGTGATTTAATGAGAGCAAAACAGACTGCTCAAGCGATACAAAAAAGTATTAATAAACCTCTCATCTTCTCGGAACTAATACGTGAGAGGAAAAGACCCTCTGAAATACTTGGGAAAAGTTATGCAGATGAACATACTAAAAAAATTACGGATCTTATTGAGCATAAATTAGATGATTCCGGCTGGCATTACTCAGATGAGGAGAACTTCTTCGATATTAAAAAAAGAGCAAGAAAATTTTTAGATTTTCTAGAAGATGTCTCTGAGGAAAATGTAAAAAATGTGGCAGTTGTCACTCATGGAGCTTTTCTTAAAATGGTGCTACTTACTATTATCTTTGGTGATGATTTTGACTCTCATGTATTCCAGGCTTTCTATAGTAATGCAAAAACAACCAATACTGGAATAACAGTTGCTGAGTATAAAGGAAATAACTGGTCAATGCGCACTTTTAATGACTACGCTCATCTTGGGGACTAGTTATTCCTCAAAAAATTTTTTGTCTTTTAAATTCTCTGGAAGAAACCCTAGCTTTTGATCCTTGGGACCAACTTTTTCTTCACTCCATTCATAATTTTGCCCATAGCCTAACTCCTTCATCAATTTCGTCGGGGCGTTTCGTAAATGGAGAGGCACTGGTTCATTTGGAAATTGATAGACTGCCTCCTTCGCACGTCCCATGGCATTTGGAACACTTCGCGACTTTTTAGCGGTTGAAAGATAGAGGCAGATATGTGCCAGGATTAATTGGGCCTCGGGCATACCGATCTTAGTAACTGCTTCAAAACCTGCATTAGCCTGAATGAGTGCTCCCCGATCAGAAAGTCCGATGTCCTCCGAGGCAAATATGATCATACGACGGGCAATAAATTTAGGATCTTCCCCATTCTCAAGCATACGCATCAAATAATAAAGAGCTGCATCAGGATCTGATCCGCGCATCGACTTAATAAAAGCAGAAATAATATTGTAATGCTCGTCAGCTTTTTTATCATACAGACCTGCTGTTCTTGTCTGAAAAATCTCTTGAATAACAGCTGCAGTAATAATCTTATCTGTAAAACTAGCTGCAGCCATTTCTAAAGCATTTAAAACAACACGAGCATCTCCACCCGATAAACGAATTAATAACTCTTCTGCATCTTTTTTGATAGTCTTTTTATAATCTCCAAGACCCTTGTCCGTATCTTTAAGAGTACGAGTAAT
Source organism: uncultured Gammaproteobacteria bacterium (assembly GCA_964515545.1). GTDB lineage: Bacteria > Patescibacteriota > Microgenomatia > Levybacterales > UBA12049 > JACROF01. Next base: position 62,346 of record CAZERI010000002.1, on the reverse strand, counting down.
AATTGTGTGCAGATCTTGGACTGATAATGATTTGAGTACAAAAACTTTACTTCTTGAAAGTAAAGCACTGTTAACCTCAAAAGAAGGATTTTCGGTAGTAGCTCCAATTAGTGTTATCAGACCTGACTCAACATACGGAAGCAGCACATCCTGCTGAGCTTTATTCCATCTATGAATTTCATCAATAAACAAGATTGTCTTCTTCTTAAAAAGAGTCTCATCTTTTGCTTCTTTGATAATCTTTTGGAGATCTTCTTTGCCTGTACTTACTGCAGAGAGTGTATAAAAACTCGAATCAGTCTCATGTGCAATGATTGAAGCTAGTGTAGTCTTACCGCTTCCCGGGGGGCCCCAAAGGATAATAGAGAATAATTGATCAGACTCAATCATCCGCCTTATTAATTTACCCTGTCCTACTAACTCTTCCTGACCGACGTATTCAGCGAGAGTCTGTGGGCGCATCCGTGCTGCTAAGTTCATCGTCCATCGATTCTACCATATGTTGACAATGCTCCTGCCTCAAACAATAATGAATTGATGAGCAAAAAGCTGAAAACAATCCTCATTATTATTCTGATTATCCTCTTCTATCCCCTGGGCCTCTTAGTCATGTGGCTTGGAACGACATGGAAAAAATGGCTCAAAATTCTTATCACAATACCTTTCATCTTAGTTATTCTTTACATCATTCTCTGGCTCTTTTTTATTCGCCCTTTTCATGCTGTAGGGAGATCCATGCTTCCTACGATAAAAGAAAATCAACTCCTCTTCGTCAACCTACCTTCTCGTTTTGTACCACAGCAGCGAGGAACAATCATCCTCTTTAAAAGAGAGTCTGATCGAACCTATTTTGCGCGAATCGTCGGTCTTCCTGGAGAGAAAATTATGGTAAATAATGGAAAGGTCTATATAAATAGACGAGAATTATCAGAGAGTTATCTTCCTTTTGGAATTAAGACCTATGGAAGTGATTTTTTAGCGGAGGGACAGGAGGTAGTCATTCCTCAAGGAGCCTACTTTGTCCTAGGAGATAATAGACCTTTTAGTTTAGATAGTAGAGGATATGGATTTATTTCCCAAAAAAAGATAGTTGGTTCTCTTATTTCTCTTTACTGAGTTGGAAGGGTAGTAGTGACCGTTGGTACCGAGGAGCTTCCTGCAGCTTGAGTTGGAGTAGGAGTTGCCTGTTGTACAGGCTGACTGACTCCATATTTTGGCTCTAAATTACTAAAAATCATACTGCAGCTTCGTCCAGCGCAGGCTACACAGGCATATTGCCAACTCCCGAGTACTGCAGCGCGGTGGACTGGAGAATTAAGCCACCAATTAAGTGCTGCCTGCTCAGAACCCATACTAATAAGATTCTCTGTCGCCCAAAAAGGAAGATTTCGGCCATAAAATCCAGCATGCATCGTATGAGTTACCCAGATCTCACCATCTATTTCAGGAGCGCGAGAGCTAGCCACAGCACATAGCTGATCATTTTTTTGAAAAGCAGGCAATCCATACTGAGCACGAGCAGCATTGACAAGACCAAAAAGAACATCTGCATTCAGAACTGAACCAGTAGTATTAGGAGTTATCCCTTGGGAGGAGACAGGTGCGCTTGGCATAACCGAGATTGATGGTGCTGGACTAGGTGTCACTACAATATCTGAGTCTAAATCATCTTCTGTAGCTTTCTTAAGTACTGTCTGGACAGACATAAGAGAGCCAGGGAGCGCATTCTTAGGAGCTGTAATAACTAATCTATTAAGTGCAGTAGTATCAATGCGTTCAAATTGAGAAGGAACTAAGGCTGAACTCATCCCTAATAATGAATTAGAAAGGATATTTTTACATGGAGTTTGATTAGCGGGCTGAGTGAGAGAATCTGCAGTTAAAAGGGGATCTGAGCCTGAGGCAAATGCGGTGTTTGCCATAGGAGTAGCTACAAACACTGCCCCGAGCAGGAGGGACACGGCCAAGCGTAGACTATGTGCGCTTTGTCGCATTACGAAGTTTCAAGGATACCAAAAATACGCAAAAAATGCAAATCCCACCCAATATATGATAATAAATCAAAGCTAATTTGAGGGTAATATGTATTCATTAATATAAAAGACTTTTAAAACAAAAACACTTGCCCTTGACCCTTGCTACTCTCATAGATATAGTAAGTGGTATGGCAGAATTCTCCACTCCCATGATGCGACAATATCGTTCGATTAAAGAACAGTATCCTGATTGTCTCCTTTTTTACCGTATGGGAGATTTTTATGAGCTTTTTAATGAGGATGCTCATATCGGGGCTTCTATCCTAAATATCACACTTACCGGAAAAGCAGGAGGTAAAGATGGAAGAATTCCCATGGCTGGAATTCCCTATCATGCAGTGGATACTTATATAGCAAAGCTTGTGAAAGCGGGATATAAAGTAGCGATCTGTGAACAGCTTTCTCCTCCCAACAAAAAAGGGCTTGTAGATCGTGACGTGGTCCGCATAGTCACTCCCGGGACTCTTCTTGATGAAAATAGTCTTGATAAAAAGGCAAATAACTTTATTGTCAGCGTTATTGCTGATGAGACCAAAGTGGCTTTCAGTGTAGCTGATCTATCAACAGGATACTTTACAGTCTCAGAACAGGAAATGGAGTCACTTGAAAAAAATCTCCTAGAGGAACTAGCCCGTCTACAGCCTTCTGAATGTATACTCCCGGAAGACCTCTATAACGATACTGATTTTTTAAAACAACTTCGAGGAATCCGTACTATGAACATATATCCTGCTAAAACTTTCCCTGCATCAGGAACCGATGCTAAAAAGTACTTAACGAGACATTTTGGCCTAAAGACCTTAGAAGGATTTGGACTAGCTATCACAACTCCTGGGCTCCAGTCTGCTGCTGCACTCCTAGACTATCTAAAAGAAACACAAAAAGGGGAAATTGGACATATCAAAAAAATTTCTCCTTATAAAAAAGATGATGGGTTGATCCTTGATCGGTCTACGATGATCAACCTTGAGCTATTCTCAACGATCCGTGAACATGATACTCGAGGATCACTTCTCTCGATCATTGATCAGACTACCACTGCGATGGGAGGGAGGCTTTTAAAGCAATGGCTGAAGAAGCCATTGATTGATAAAAAAGAGATAGAGGATAGATATGATGCTGTGGAAGTATTGGGAAATCAATCCAATAAAAGGTCCGAAATCCTTTCTCACCTTGAGCAGATACCCGATATCGAACGCCTTCTCTCACGGCTATCAGTCAATCTTGGCAATGCACGAGACCTTATCAACCTCAAACAAGCACTGCTGACAATTCTGGAAATTAAAAAAATAGTAAAAACACTAGAAAAATCTCTTCTTCTAACGGCTGAGGCCAAAAACTTCTCACCTGATCTTCAAAAAATAATCAGCTGCATTGAGACATACATTGTAGATGAACCACCTATTACAACTCGTGAGGGTCGCATGATCAGATCAGGAGTCGATACTGAACTGGACAGACTAAAAAACCGCATCAACAAAAGTAAAGAATGGATTACAGAGTTTGAAAAAACAGAAAAAGAACGGACTGGCATCACCTCTCTTAAAGTACGGTTTAATAAAGTCTTTGGATTTTATATCGAAGTATCCAAATCCTATCTTCACTTGGTCCCCAAGAATTACGATAGAAAACAAACGCTTGTTAATGGAGAACGCTTCACCACTCACGAGCTTAAAGAACATGAGGAAATTATCCTGTCCGCAGAAGATAAAATAAATGATATTGAGTATAAAATATATACTGGTGTTTTAAATAAAATTCTTGAGGATACAGAAATTATTCAAAAATCTGCTGAAAGTATTGCATTTATAGACTGCTTAATAAGCTTTTCAGTCATTTCAGAAAAAAGAAGATATATCCGCCCTAAGCTTCTCTATTCAGGTGAAATAAGGATTAAACAAGGTAGACATCCAGTTGTCGAACAGCTCGTCGAAGAAGCTTTCGTCCCCAATGATATAACACTTGATAATGTCTCGCAGTCACTCCTTTTGATAACAGGACCTAATATGGCTGGTAAATCAGTCTTTATCAGACAAGTAGCACTTATCACCCTCCTGGCTCAAATGGGATGTTTTGTCCCAGCAGAATCCGCATATATCAGTATCTGTGACCGTATCTTCGTCAGATCAGGAGCTTCAGACGTCATTACCTCAGGTCTTTCTACCTTTATGGTAGAGATGGTAGAGACAGCCCATATCCTCCACAATGCTACAAAAAACTCTCTCATCGTAATGGATGAGATAGGCCGAGGTACTAGTACCTATGATGGTATCTCTATTGCTTGGGCTGTAGCAGAATACTTAGTCAGAAGTATTAAACCATCACCTAAAGTCCTATTTGCTACTCACTACCATGAACTGCAAAAGCTGGAACAAGAGTATCCAAAACAAATTAAGAATTTTCATATGGCTGTTACTGACGACAAAGGCTCACCTATCTTTCTCCACACTATTCTGCCTGGCGGGGCATCGCATAGCTTTGGTGTGGCTGTAGCTCGACTGGCAGGAGTACCTGAGATAGTAATCACTAAAGCTAATGAGATGCTACAGACTCTAGAATATCGTGATGTAACAGAAAAAGGGAAAATCTACCAAGAACTCTCTCCGCTTCCTCTTATTGAGGACAACTCCTTAGCTGACAAACTTCTCCACAAAGAACTAGAAAGTCTCGATGTCGCCAACATGACTCCCCTTGAGGCACTCAATAAACTAGCTGAGATAAAAGACAAACTTAAACTCCTAACTATCAAACAATCTGCCTTCTTAGATGCTGATTAGTCCTGCTATAATTCACTTACTTCATGGCAAAAATCATCCAGCTTCCCGATAAAGTAATTGCTAAAATCTCCGCGGGAGAAGTTATAGAACGGCCTGCATATGCAGTCAAAGAGCTAATTGAGAATGCTATCGATGCAGGGGCTGATGTCATCGAAGTCCGTGTCCAAGGAGCCGGACTCACACGTATCATGGTCCAGGACAACGGTGAAGGAATGACGGAAGAGGACTTAAAGATAAGCTTCCTTCCTCATGCTACAAGCAAATTAAAAGACGAGACTGAGCTGATCGGGATAAAGACACTAGGCTTCAGAGGCGAAGCGCTGTCATCACTTGCTGCCATTTCCACTCTCACTATAAGAACGAGACGTCCAGATCAGCCTGGAGGATATGAAATCGTAATTCGAAATAGCAGTGTAGCAGCCTTATCTCAAGTTGGGATGCCACCGGGTACTATTGTCACTGTAGACAATCTTTTTCATAACGTACCTGCCCGCAAAAAATTTCTGAAATCTGAACGGACAGAATTACGGCTTATTACCGACGTCATTACTCACTTTGCTCTTTCTCACCCTTCTATCCACTTTATTTTTACTCATAATAATAAAGTTGTTTTTGATTTTTCCAAGCAGCAAAATTTTTTTGAGCGCGTAAAAATTCTCTTGGGTGAAACGAATTCTGACCAACTCCTAAGACTTTCATCTGAGGAGGGATTTATTAAAATAGTGGGATTAGTCGGCAAACCGCAAATTGCCAGCAAGCAAAATCAAAAACAATTCATATTTGTTAATAATCGCCATATTACAGATCGTATGATCTCTCTTTCAGTGAAAGAGGCTTTTGGTACCCTTCTTCCTTCTACCAGTACTCCTATTTTTTTGCTGAATTTATCTCTTCCGTCTGAAATAGTAGATGTGAATGTTCATCCACGTAAAGAACAGGTTGCGTTTATAAATAGTAAGGAGGTCTTCAATAGTATAAGACAAGCTGTTACCCAAGTTCTCAATGAAAATAATATAACTTTTAACCTAGCGAAGTTTAAATACGAAAGCTCAGCCCGTATCGGAGAGACTACCTCTTATGCCGGAACATTACTAAAAGAATCCGTACTTCCATGGAATAGAGATGAAAAAATCGACTTTAAGCCATCTGAAAAATTACTGCAGATTCATCAAACATATATCCTCTCTCAGACAGCAGATGGTATTTTTCTTATAGATCAGCATGCAGCCCATGAAAGAATTCTCTATGAAGAATTTATCCTCAAATTTGAAAAATCAAAAAATGAAAGAAATATTCATGAATTAACCAAACCTTTACCTCTTTCATTATCATTGCATGAAAAACAACTAGCTGATGAATATATGGAACACCTCGAAAATATAGGATTTAGTATGGAAAACTTCCAGGGAGATCACTATATTGTTCGCAGTATTCCCGTAGTTTTTAAAGGAAGAAACATTGAAAAAATTATTAAAGAGATGCTATCCGATTTAGAGAATGAAATTACTGCATCAGTTGATACCAGGAGTCTACGGATGCTGGCCTTTCTTTCCTGTCGCGCTGCAATAAAATCAGGCGATGTTCTCACTGAAAAAGAAATGAGGGATATACTAAGAAAGCTTACTAAAACCCCCAACAGTGCTACATGTCCACACGGTCGTCCTACAAGAATCAAGATAGATATTAAAGAACTCGATAGACTTTTCAAACGCAGCTAAGATTAGGCTCTTATTTTTATCTCTAATTTCAGCAATACTTTTCCACTCACTGTAGAAAATCATTTTGAGTATATAACGGAGCAAAGGCTTTAATGTCCAGCACTAGGAGCAGTTTCACTAGGAGATTTGGCTTCAGCATGTTTGTGAGGCAAAAATGATGCTGCAAAAAGCCCTAGAAATGCAAAGAAGGCAGCATAAAGAAGAGATTCACGAGCTGATTCAACAGTGGCTTTCTTACCAATTGCTGTTATCTGATCGGTAATAACCTGAGGAACATCGCTACTTACTTTTGCTCCTCCACCGAATTCTACATTTGATGTCTGACTGCTGACTGCTTTGATAATCTGAGGCTTAGCTGATGCAGGAATAAATAAATCATCATTGATGCCTTTTACTATGTTGGCTGAAAGACTCGCAATAAGAATTGATCCTACAATAGCTGACCCTAAGGTAGATCCTACCTGACGAAGAGTATTATTTACACCCGATGCTTCTCCAGCCTGATGAACAGGTACTGACGAGAGGGTTAAGTTACTAACCTGAGCCATGACAAGTCCCATTCCTGCTCCATACAGACCAAGACCGAGTATTAAATCAGATTTAGTGGCCCATACAGATAGACTATTTCTAATAACAAACATAGCAATGATATCGAGTAACAGCCCGCCGATAACCAAATATTTGGGAGACACTCTATGGCTTAAAAAGCCTGAAACAGGAGCCATGATTAGCAACGCAATTGAGAGAGGAAGAAGAGCCATACCTGTCTGGAAAGCATCAAACTTAAGGACAGATTGGAGAAAGACTGGAAGTGCAAAGATTAATCCTACTTGACCCAACGAAACAATAGCAGTCGTCAGAACACCTGCACTAAATACTCTATTCTTAAAAAGCCCTAGCGAAACAAGTGGAGTGTCTCCTCTTTTCTCTACTTTTTCCTCCCATAAAAAAAATAATGCTAAGAAGATAAGTCCGATACCAATACTAAACGGCACGAACGAAATACCGCCTTTCCCAAAGGTATGATCTAAAACTGTAAAAGCTTTCGATGCATGCAGCCATCCATATGTTGAAGATTCGATGACACCAAAAACTATTCCTAACAGACCTATTGCAGATAAAAAGACACCAAGAACATCAAGCTTTGGCTTTTCTTTGGTATCATGTGATTCTTTCACAATTAACGAGCCAATAAGAAGAACAGCTGCTACCACGACATTGATACGAAACCCCCATCTCCAACTAAAGTTGTTTGTTAAATAGCCACCTAAGATAGGACCAATGGCACTTGACGCACCAGCGATACCTCCCCATACACCGAAAGCAATTCCCCGCTCCCTCCCTGAAAAGTTTGCCACAAGAAGTGAGGCAGTAGCTGGCATCATAAGAGCAGCACCAATTCCTTCTATTATTGACTCACCAATAAGAAGCATACCCACTGAATTACTAATAGATGCGACAAAAGAACCAACAGCAAAAATAACTGCTCCCAGCATGAACATTCTCTTCCGTCCGAATAGATCTCCGATACGTCCCCCTGTTATAGTAAATGCAGCGAGTACTAAAGAGTAGGCCGTAATTACCCATTGAATACTTTGAATATTGATATTGAATTCCCGGATGATTGTTGATAACGAAACATTAAGAAGAGTTGTATCAATAATAATAATTGCTAATGCGAGGCCAAGTACCACTAAGCTTCCCCATTTTTTAATATTTTCCATGTAATTTTCCTCTCATTTCTTTATCCATTGAGACGTAAACTTTTTGGAGAATTCGTATTAACTCCTGAAGATCTTTCTCATCAAGATGCTTGACTAACGGACCCAAACGCTTACGCCGAATTTCTTTTAACCGATTAAGCTCTTCTACTCCTTCTGAAGTTAGCCTCAAGTGAACGACACGACGATCTTTTTCATCATGCTCTCTTGCTACCAACTGAGATGTTAACAACCGATCGATAAGCTGAGCAACTGCTGAGCTGGACATACAAAAAGCTTCAGCCAGCTGACCTGGTGTACTATCGGTATGATTTGATAAGTAGGAGAGAACTTGAAGCTGAAAAAAAGTTGCCAGACGATCCTGATCCTGGATACCTTGGGACATAAGTCGTTTGATCTTAGCACTGGTATCAAAAAAAACTTCTAGAAGCTGAGTCTTAGTCATAGTTAATGTTATTAATATCTTATGACATAAGGTATTTATTGTCAAGAAGCTTTATGATAGGTATATACTATATGTATGCCTATCTACTATACCTATATCATTGAATGCAGTGACAAAACGCTCTATATCGGCAAAACGACTAATATCGAAAAAAGACTTCGCCAGCACAATGGAGAAATAAAAGGAGGGGCCAAATATACAAGAAGCAGAAGGCCAGTGAAAATGATATTGACAGAAGAACACTCTTCACTCTCAGCTGCTCTTAAACGAGAGATAGAACTTAAAAAACTAGATAGAACTAAAAAATTGTTACTTATTAGTAATATGTCGCGGGTATAATATCTCTATGAAAAATGTAGTATTATTTATTACCTTTCTCCTAGTAGGATTTGTTCTTACTTTCTTTCTCATTTATAAAAATACCTCTCAGAAAGTAATCACTCCGCAAGTAAAAATTTCTCAAGAGCCTTCAAAATTTTCTCTTGAAGATGCTCCCTCGACCTCTCTGCATGGAGATATTACCTTACTCTCAGGAGAGGTAAAATGGCAGTCAAGGACAGCAACAGAGTCATCCATCATTACCCTTAAACAGAAAGTCCAACAAGGAGAATCTTTGGAGACTGGTAAGACAGGAAAAGTATCTGTTGCTTTTCCTGGTATGCTTTTCCAGCTTTCTCCCACTACTAAACTTACTATCATCCAGGCACTTCCAACGAGCATGGTAGTTGAGCAACCTTCTGGAGAAATCGAATACCAGGCTTCTAGCAGCGCCGTACTTGGAATACGTACATCTCCAATTCTCCTTGAATCGCATGGAGGAAATTTCTCAGTCGCAATTGATGATGGAGATGGAACTGTTACGATTTCTGTCACTAGCGGAGGAGTTACAGCTGCCTATAATGACAGTGATAATGTAAGTACTGTCCAAAAAATAGGAAAAGATGAAGTCCTCACTTTTGATCCCTCCACCCGAACATCAATTATTAAATAAACTACTTTTATAATTTTCCAGCGGATTGAGGATGTCCTTTCCCTCATACCCTAATGCCCATAGACCTATCCCCCCCAACTTTTCTTTTGTCACAAATTCTATTTTTGCAAATGTTGAATCACTGGTAGGATAAAACAGCTGATGATATGTATCTGTCTCTGTATCTTTATACATAAGATATGACTCCATAGAGGTAGTATCAAAAGAAGCGCTACAGCTAGAACATGATGTGATCAGATCTTCTATCCTTCTGTTACTAGCAGTAATGCCTGTACCAGGAATGATACCTGCATGGACTGTATCACTTATAGTCTCCCATTCATATCCATAGAGAGGTACACCAAGCAGGATTTTTTCTGATGGCATAACTGCTTTAGATTTTTCGATTGCTGAATCCACATCATATTCAGCAGTTACTCCTGCACCACCCAAAGGGGCAACTGCTCCAGTCACGAAAGAACCGGGATAATGGAAGTCATATGTCATTACTAATACATGGTCAGCGATACTCCCTGCGTCTTTGGGATCAATGAGGGTCTTTTTGATAAGGTCCATACCAGTAATATCAACTGTCATCGTTATATCCTCATCAGTAAGCTTACTTTTAAGCTCTCTCATAAAAGCCGTAAAGTTCTCTCGAGCCTCAGTTGAGGCATCCTTCGTACTCTCGATATCCAAATTTAGTTCTTTAAACCCATGTTCTCTCATGACAGGGATGACATCATCTGCTAGATTCTGTGCGTGAGGTATAGGATCTGAAATAAGCTCATCAATCATGTCACGATCTCCATTGAAGACAGTAAGAGATAAATTGAGATTTTTTTTCTTAGCCATTTCTAAAAAGCTAGTTGCTTTACCAGAGTTGAGTGCATACCATCCTGGCTCTGCCTCAATAGGAGAATTGAGCTTGAGAATTCTCCCATCTGTATCGACAGTTAAAGCAAAATACGAAAGGTTAGTGATATAGGCGGAATAATCATCCTTTGCCTTCCCCATAAGCCAATAAGGAAGAAAGCCTATGACTTCTTTAGTTTTTTCTTGAGATGTATTAAATAGCGTGGTTTTACTTGGTGAGAGAGAGAATAAGGAAGGATGAATAACCACAAGATAAGCGATAAGGGTACCTACAACGAGACCAAGGAAGCTGATAAGTATCTTCTTTCCCATACCATATTGTAGCATCGCGATATTATCCGAATAGTTTTAAGGCTATGGCGGTATCAGCAAAAACTCCGACTTGCCATTTTTTGTGTCTCTGTAGCGCTCGCATATATTTCCCTCCTGTTACATCCCTCAAAAACATATTAGCCGTAACTAATATTCCACCCTTTTTAAGTAATCTCTCAAACTGTATAAGAAATTTCATAGAGGGAGTATGCCCATCAAAAAAGATGAGATCATAAGGACCAGATAGTCCAGGCAGGCTAGCTTCCGCTTTCCCTAGATAAGAGGTTATTTGGGATGATAGACCTAATTCTTCCCAATTTTTTTTAGCTATTTTCAAATGATCTTCATCCTGATCAAGGGTATCAATATGTACATCTTTCTGTGTACTTGCCATAACTGCAGATGTATAGCCAAGCGCAGTCCCAAATTCCAAAATAGATCTTGAGTTAGTCAGCTTGATGAGAAGAGAGAGCATATCCGCATGCTCGTAGGGATATCCCCCGCATTCATGCTCTTTTCTATGACTCAGGGATTGTTCGAAAATATTTTCTAAAGTCGTGTTTGTCATGGTGGAATTATAACAAAATAGCTAGAACTAGTAATTGAGCTCTATTTTCGCTAAAATTGCAGTATTCATTGCCAGGTCGTCTAATGGTAGGACAACGGACTCTGAATCCGTTTATTTTGGTTCGAATCCAAGCCTGGCAGCCAAGACGGGCACCCTAGGTGATCGTATCCTCGAGATAACAATATGAAATATATTTTTTTTGGTAAGGTACAACCCGAAAGAGCAACTCTAACAATTTCTGATATTTCTGCAGAAGTTGGAGCAGATGATTCTCCTTTTAAAGGAACGGTAAAAGTTTCTATCAAACTGTCTCAAGTAGTAGTTGAACTTGATACAGATATGAAATTATCCACAGTTGACCTTAGAAATACGGTAGAAAATTTTGTTTATACTATGGTTGACGTTTACGGTTATCTAAAGGGCTATGCCTATTCTGTAGAATTGCACTCTGTTTATATACCAGAAACGCAAGAAAATGAAGTTTTCGGGATTGATGTGATCAAAATAACAGAAGATGAAAAGAATAGACCTTTAAATTACCACGACACACTGTTACTTGCTCTAAAGCACCCTAAGCTTTATATGGTATTGAAGGATTTAAGAGACGCTATTAAACGTCCCTTTGATACGTTTTTTCATTGTAGGAGGGCAACTGAAACTATAATGCAACATTTCATGACGTCTGGTAATAAGGCTAAAGGATGGAAGGATACTATAAGAATTTTGGGATTAAATGAAGCCGATGTAAATGAAATTAAAAATTCTGGAGGAGGTCAGCGTCACGGTGAATATAAATCTGTTTTGGGAGAAAAGCGTGTTGATATTATGATGAAGACATGGAAAGTGGTTGATAAGTTTGTTGAATATCTAAAATTTGAAGGTGAGAAAAAATAATTATGCATACAATTGTTAAAACTAAGTTTATTAAGAAATATTGGTTCGATATTATTCAAACGGAGCAAGGCTTTTATGTCTTTAATACTCAAAGAGAAAGAAAGCTTTCTAATCGAGATGGAGTTGGATATATAGTTCCTGAATCTGAATGTAATACTCTTGATGAAGCAATCAAATTTTTAGAAGACTATGAAAAAGATTCATGATGTCTGATAAAGAGCTATAACGATAAGAAGGTTCTTGACCGAACCTCTCAGCCATTTTTTCTGTATAGCAGAAATATGCTATAATAAATTTTATGAACTACGCAAATTTGTTTAATTGGCATCATACAGAACCTCTTCGGGAGGATCTTTTGTCGTGATGTTGGTAACATATTCGACAGAAATAGGCCTCCCACATGGGAGGTTTTTTTGTGGTAAAAACTATGAAAGAACAATATAGATTTATTTTTGATATGGATGGTACTCTCTATCACTTTGACAAAGGGCAAGGACAAACCTTTACAGCGTCACGTTTCTATACTGACCTGAGAAGCAATGTCTATGGCTTTTTCATGGAGAGACGTGGGTTATCAAGAGATGAAGCCTTGTCTGAATATGAAAGGATAAAAGACAAATATGATGGAGAGGTAAGTCTAGGAGTAGAGAAGGAATACGGAATAGATAGGTATGATTATTTTGATAGCACATGGAATCTCAATCCAAATGACTATATTGAGAAGGATCCAGACTTACCAGAAATGCTTGAACAGTTAAAGGGACGCATTGCACTCTTAACAGCAGCACCAAGAGTGTGGGCTATAAATGTTTTGGCATATCTGGATATTGATAGGATGTTTGAAGGAAAGCTGTATACAGGTGAACCAGATGAAAGGAAACCAAACCCTGTCGTATTTCGAAAGATTGCGAATGATTTACGTGTTCCTCCAGGAAATGTATTTTCGATTGGTGACCAGGAATACTCAGATATTCTTCCTGCAAAAAGCATTGGTATGAAAACTATATTAGTTGGATCTAACGAAAACACAACCGCTGACTATAAAACGAAAAATGTAAAATCAGCAATTAACATATTGAAAAAGGAGGGATTTATATGAAGCAAAAAATAATAATTGATACGGATCCGGGACACGATGATGTCATGGCTATAATGCTGGCTGTAAAAAGTAATCTGTTTGATATTCAAGCCCTAACTACCGTCAGTGGTAACTCTACTATCGCTAATACAACGAGAAATGCTCGTTTCGTGCTTAATGTACTCAACAGAAGTGATATACCCGTTTTTTCAGGAGCTCGAAAACCTTTAAAGAGACCATTAATACAAGCTGTCGTCCACGGAAAAAGCGGACTTGATGGTATTGACCCTGCCAATAAACCAATGCTTACAGATAATGCAGTAGAACGAATATTAGAAATTGTAAAAATGAACCCCAATAAAGTGACTATTGTTGCTCTTGGCCCATTAACCAATATTGCACAGGCAATCCTTAAAGAACCCGCAACGATGATGAAAGTGAAGAAAATAATCATTATGGGAGGAGCAGTAAAAGTGCCTGGTAATAAAAATCGTGTTGCAGAATTTAACATCTTTGTTGATCCAGAGGCAGCAGATGTTGTATTTTCCTTTCCCATCAATAAAATTCTTGTACCACTAGATGCTTGTAACCATGTTAGATTGTCACTTAACGACTTTAAGGCGATTAAAAACTCGTCGCTTCGAGCGGTATTACTAAAAATGATTAAGCCCTATATCAATAATATTGCTAAGGATGAAGGTGTAAAAGCTGCTATGATGTATGATCCTTTAACTGTGTATTACTTAATTAACCCAAAAATTGCGAATGTGTATAACTGTAATATTGCGATAGAAACTAAAGGTAGACTTACAAGAGGAATGACAGTCGCTGACTTACGTACCAAACCACAAAGTAGACCCAACACCACAGTTGTGGAATATATAAGTGAAGAGGAATTCAAAAATGACTTTATTAAAATACTAAGTAAAGAGTAACGTTTATTCCTGAATAGCTTCTCTGCTAAAATAGCGTATATGAAATACGTAGCACTTCTTCGTGGTATTATGCCCATGAATCCCAACATGAAAAGCACAAAGCTTAAAGAGTTCTTTGAGAGCTTAGGATTTGAAAATGTACAGACAGTAATTGCAAGTGGCAATGTCTTATTTGATTCTCCTTCTGCTGACATTACTTCTCTTGAAGAAAAAATTGAAAAAGAGTTACCAAGAAGACTAGGTTTTACCAGTTCCACTATCATAAGAAGCCAAGACGAAATTAAAGCGTTAATAGATAAGAACCCATTCAAAAATGTAAAAGATGAAAAACCAAACTATCTGGTGGTCACGTTTTTTAAAGAGCCGCGAAAGGAAGTAAGTACAGTCATCGACTTAACTAAAAGCGACGGATCTACGATGATGCGAATGTTAGAGAAAGAGTACGGTAAAGCAATTACTACTCGGACATGGAAGACCGTTCATCGTATCCTGATAAAAATGGCTTCATAAGGCTACTATTGAATAATCTTCCGCTTTTGTTACAATAATCTCGATGCGTAAGATTATTGTCCTTGAATTCATTACTCTTGATGGTGTTATGCAGGCACCAGGCGGACCTGACGAAGATAGATCAGGGAACTTCAAATTCGGCGGATGGACATTTCCCTACTTTGATGAAGAATCAGGAAAAGAAATGGACAAACAGATGAAAGGTGAATATGATCTACTCCTCGGACACAACACCTATAACATCTTTGCAGGATATTGGCCAAATCACACAGAAGGATGGCCCCAAGTAAATAAAATCACCAAATATGTTGTCTCAAAAAATTTAACAAAGACATCATGGGAGAATACTATCATTCTCAAAGATATTGACGAATTAAAAAAACTCAAAGAAAAAGACGGTCCTCCTTTGCAAGTCTATGGTAGTGGCAACCTCGTTCAATCTCTACTTAAAAATGATATGGTCGATGAACTATGGCTTAAAATATTTCCTGTAACACTCGGAACTGGCAAACGCTTATTTGATAAGGGTACTATCCCTGCTTCATTCACTCTCATCGAGTCTAAAACTTCACCAAGCGGTGTAAGCTTTGCTTCATACAAACGCTCAGGCGAAGTCAAAACAGGCTCCTTCTAAATGAAAGTCTAATAAAAATATCTCGAGATGGGAAAAGTATTTGCAGAAATTTCAATGTCTCTTGACGGCTTTGTGGCCGGACCAAACCCTACTCTTAAAGAACCATTAGGTAAAAGAGGAGAGGAGCTTCATGAGTGGGTTTATAACTTGAAGGCATGGCGTGAGCCTCACGGAATGACAGGTGGCGAGACAGGTCCAGATAACGACATTATGGCAGAATCAACAGCTAACGTTGGAGCGGTGATAATGGGAAGAAAAATGTATAGCGGGGGAAATGGGCCATGGGAAAAAGATCCCAACCCAGATGGCTGGTGGGGTGATACTCCTCCCTTTCATGTACCAGTATTTATCCTCACAAAGCATAAAAGAGATAAGGTAGATAAAAATGGCGGTACCTCATTTAACTTCGTCACTGAGGGAGTTGAAAATGCACTCTCACAAGCCCAAAAAGTAGCTGGTGATAAAAATATCTCAGTAGCAGGCGGAGCTAATACTATTCAGCAGTTTATCCAGAAGAGACTCCTGGATGAATTACGAATTCATATGGTACCAATACTTCTTAAAGGTGGCACTCGCTTGCTAGAAAATTTAGGTGACGCAAAACTAGAAAAAATAAGAATTATAGATTCTCCTTTAGTAACGCATCTTACATTTCGCCTGAGGAGAGAGTAATTTGACTCCTGTGATATACTTTGTCTATGAAATTAAAGCTCGTTAAGAGAAGGCAAGAGACTTCTGATGTAACAACATTTATCTTTGATCCCCAAGAACAGCTTACCTGGAAACCAGGACAATATCTTCACTATGTCCTCCATCATCGTCCTACCGACGATCGTGGATCAGACCGATGGTTTACAAATTCAGCTGCTCCTTTTGAAAATCAGGTAAGACTCACCACTCGTCATGCTACCAATAGATCAAGTACTTTTAAGCAGAAGCTTTTTGCATTAAAAGAAGGAAAAAATATAGAGATATCTGGAGTGATGGGAGATTTTATTCTAGATGATCCTGATAAAAGCTATGTTTTCATAGCAGGTGGTATTGGAGTAACACCATTCAGATCAATCCTCAAGCAGCTTGACCATGACAAAAAACCTATAAACGTTACACTTCTCTATGCCAACCACGATGAGAATATAACCTTTAAAAATGAATTAGAGACGATAGCATCTCATAATCCAAATTTCAAAATTCAATATGTCTTGTCTCCTGAACATATTGATGAGGAAAAAATTAGAGAGTACATTCCAGATATGAAGAAACCTCTATTTTATGTATCAGGCCCAGAACCTATGGTAGATACTTTAATTGAAACTTTGAAAAAAATGGGAGTAGCGGAAAATAACATTAAAGGTGATTGGTTCCCTGGCTATCCCGTAGAGTAAGTCTTAGCTATAAAACACATGCTATAATCAATTTTGACGAAAACTCTTATATGAATAAAATATTTCTCCTCATTGGGATTATTTTCTTTGTCGTTATTAGCGGATTATATTTAACTAAAAGAGGAAATGTCGAGAAAGCACCCGTCCCCATTTCCTCTACTCCTTCACCTTCACCAGCTTCCTGTACTGCCCTTACTCTCAATTCACCCTCATCTAATCAGAAAATTTCTTCTCCACTTTCTGTCACTGTTACTGTTGATAATACTAATACTGACTGTCATTGGACCGTATTTGAAGCTCAGGCGGGAAGTATGAAGCTGCTTGATGAAGAGGGGACAGTCATTGGAGAAGGAGTACTAACAACTGAAGAAGATTGGATGACTGATCAGCCGGTGCAATATAAAGGGACCATTACCTTTACCAAAACGCCTATGGGAAAAAAGCTCGAACTCCAAATTCATGAGGAAAATCCTAGCGGTAAACCTGACTCAAAGATCCTGACATACCCTTTTATTTACTGAGGTGTACCAGGCGGGACAAAGACGTCGTCTCTCTGGTCGATAAGTTCCTGTGGTACTCCTAATTTTTTGAGATCGCTGGGATCAGCATCTGTAGCAGGTCCATAGACTATTTCCCAGCTGCCTTTATTATTTTTCATAAAAACAAAAGCTGGATCAACCTCTTTAGTTGTACTATATACTAGGACAATTGCCCAATTGTGGTCTCCTTTAAAGTTAGTAAACTTTAATTCATCTCCTGTAAAATTGTCAGAAAGACTTTTCTTAACTACAGAACTTATTTGTTCTTTGTCATCACTGGAGAGCACTTGAGATCTCCCTCCTAAAAATCCTTGCTGGAATAACAACGTCATGAAAATAGCAAAGACAACGATGAGAACAGCTACAAGAAATATCAAAAATCCTCTAGATCTATATATATTTGCTATATTCATATTTTAGGTCTCAAAAAGCCAATGATAGATTTTGGGACAGATGAGAGACTACGCTCACTTACCTGCCATCCTCCACTCCCTGACGCATCAATAATGCAGTCTTTTTTTCCACCACAGCTACCGTACGCTCCAACATATAAAGCAACGTGTGAGGTAGTCGGATATTTTTTATCTCTATTCGTCCCAAAGTACACTAAATCTCCAAATTTTATTTTGTCTAACTCTTTATAGGAATACTTTGTATAAAGTCCTGGATTTTCAGTCCTGAAGCCTCCATCTATAGTATAGCAATTACCATAGTCCCTACACGTCTGCCCTCTCATATTAAATCTTCCATTTGTTGCCCAATAATAGACCCACCCTGTAAACCCTGAACAGTCATACGTATTACAACCATCAGATTTTTTTGGGATACTGCTAGGCTTATATCCCGACCAACTCCAGTCATGGCAATCCCCCCAACCATATTTGTCTCCTTTCTGAGATCTTGCAATAGCTAATAGTCTGGTCTGCATACTGGTAAGAGCAGTTACCTCAGAAGGAGTAGGAATCGGTGTAGGAGTAATTGTTGGAATACGCACAGGTGTTACACTGGCTCCAGGAGTGGGTGAGACTTGGCTCCTAGTCGGTATAGGAGTGGAACTCTGAGTAGGAATAGTCTGCCCTGTTGCTGGAGTTGGAGAGGGAACTCCTGATGCATTTGGCTGTTGAGTGGGAGAGGTTGCAGGAAGCCTAGCTAAATATGAGGCAGTCGGCATAACAGTGACGGATGCAGGATCATATCCAATAGACTTGAGCTGAATTCCGCTTTCATCCTTTGAGGTAGGCTGGGATACTTTTGAGACAACTTTTCTGACTTTATTATCTGCTGTAAACATAGGAATAACACCATTATTTATAAGGTAACTAATACCTATTATCCCCGTAAGGATCAGCAGTACATAGATACTGGCACTTCCTTTAATAATTTTATCCATAATTCCACTATATATGATAGCTATTTATTTGTTAAGATAAGGACACATATGGACAAAATTGACAGGTTTGATCACAAAGAACCACATCTTGAGAATCATTTAGCCAAGATTAATTGGCTGCGTGCATCGGTCTTAGGAGCTAATGATGGCATCGTCTCAATCGCTGGACTTGTTATGGGGATTGCTGGAGCAACAAGTGATAATGCTATTATTCTTACTGCAGGAATTGCTGGAGTTCTAGCAGGAGCGATATCAATGGCTGCAGGCGAATATGTATCTGTAAGCAGCTCACGCGATACCGAAAAAAGTTTGCTCGATAAAGAACGCTATGAATTGGCTCATTTCCCTGCAGAGGAATTACATGAGTTAGCAAGCTTATACGAGAAAAAAGGACTTTCTCCAAAGACTGCCTTAACAGTCGCAAAAGAACTAACTGAGCATGATGCATTTGCTGCTCATGTAGATATCGAACTCGGTATTGATCCAACTAATCTGACCAATCCATCTCACGCTGCTCTTGCATCTGCTGTATCTTTTGTTATCGGAGCATGTATTCCGCTTTTGGCGATTCTGCTTCCCCCCCCATCTATTAAAATCTACATAGAAATCATATCGGTAATAGTGGCTCTAGCCATTACTGGAACTCTCAGTGCTATCGTAGGGAATGCAAGCATTAAAAAAGCTGTTGTAAGGGTAGTTCTAGGGGGTGTTTTTGCAATGGCGATTACGTACTTTATCGGTAAATTATTTGGAGTTAATGTCTGACACCAAATAACGTAAGAAGATGAGGGGTAAAAATAAGAAATCCTACGATTATTGCCCCCATAGATGAAAGAAGTACCATCCCCGCTGAGATATCTTTAGCTATTTTTGCATTCTCACTGTATTCTTTAGAGATTAAGTCAACCATATTCTCAATTGCAGTGTTAATCATCTCAGTTACCATAACTAAGACAATCATTACTCCTAAGATCCCCATTTCAAAAGGATTAACATCAAAAAAAATACTTGCAGCAATAACAAGTAAAGAGGTCGCGATATGAATCCTGAAATTTTGGTCTCTTTTTACTGCATACACTATACCGTTAAATGCATAATAAAAAGATTTAGCTAATGTGACGTGTTTGATCATGGCTTAAAGGACATATGTAATAATACTTTAAAAATAATTACCATCACAAGGGGGAGAAGAATTCCCATGGCTGCCCCTGTAAAGACTTCGCTTTTTGTGTGTCTATGAATTTTAATCCTTGACCAGCCGATAAGAGGGATGAGGAAAAGCAGGAGAAAAAATACTCCATTGTACAACACACTAAATGAGAATATCAGTCCTGTAATACTTGCTACATGGATACTTGCTTTAATACGGGTATTAATAAAACTAAAAACAACAATACTTAAGAAAATTCCGCTCAGAGCAGTAAAGAGTACAATCGGCCCTTGAAAGTAAAAGAGGCTTAAAAAATAAAGTATGGCAAAAAAAATAAGAAGAAAGAAAAAGAGAGGCCGCTGCTCTCTTTTCGATATATCAAGATCAGAGAAATATCCTTTTTTTACTAATATAAAAACAGAAAATCCCACTGCGACTAAAAAACATAGGGTGAAAAGCGCCCATTTCCCGGCATAGATATAATCCCCTGTTTGACGAACTACCAGAAGATAAGGAACTGGAAGCATCAGGATATAGGGATTAAAAATAAATGAAATAAATCTTGCGAGCAGAACAAGCATACTTTTCAAAGAGTCTTAAGTCTTTTTAATGTCTCTTCTTTTCCTAGTATCTCAATTACCTGAGGGAGAGGCAAGCCTTTCTCTTTTCCAGTTAAGAGATAATATAGTACAGGCATCCGAAGTGAGTGCTTTTCAAGCACTGATTTAAAAGCGAGAAAAATATCCTGTTCACTCCATGTTGGAACTGTCTCTAAGACCTGGATCAAATCAATCACAACCTCCCGCTCTTTATCATTTCGAAGTGTGATAGCAGGAATTTCGAAAAAGAATGCGGTAAGACTCTCAAAGTCCTTGAGAGTCTCCATCCGTGTCTTAAGAAGAGGAAGTAACTTTCTTATTATCTCCTTATCTTTAGGAGAATCTTTGTAGAAAGAATTAATTCTCTCTATAAGGCTATCATCATCCATATTTTGGATATATTGCTGATTCATCCAGGAAAGTTTTTTAATATCAAAGACAGGTCCCACAACATTTACTCTCTTCAAATCAAATGCATCGACGAATTCGTCAAGGCTAAAAAATTCTTTTCCCTCAGGATGACTCCATCCCATTAATGCGAGATAATTCAACACCGCCTCAGGGAGATATCCCTCATCCAGATACCATGAAGCCCATACAGGATTTTTTCGTTTTGATAGCTTTGATCTATCAGGATTTCTTAAGATAGGAAGATGAGCAAAGATAGGCTGTTCCCACCCAAACGCTTCGTACAATAGAACATGCTTTGGAGTTGAGGATATCCATTCCTCAGCTCGGATGATATGAGTAATATTCATTAAATGATCATCCACCACCACACCTAGATGATAGGTAGGAAATCCATCAGATTTTAAGAGAACTTGATCGTCGATCTCATTTGAATTAATACGAATCTCCCCTCTAATAAGATCATTAAATAGTATCTCTTTATCTGTTGCTACATTAAGGCGAATAACATATGGAGTCCCTAGATCAATTAATCTTTTTGCTTCCTCCTGAGTTCTCAAACAATGCTTATCATATTTAGTACGCTCATTATTCTTTATCTGTTCTTCTTTTAATTTCTCTAAGCGTTCTTTGGTACATACACAATAATAAGCGGTTCCGTTCTGAACTAACTCCAAAGCAAATTTCTTATATTCAGGTAGTCTCTCCGACTGACGGTAGGGTGCATAGGGACCACCGATATCAGGGCCTTCATCGTACTGTAGATTATATGCTTTAATCGATGCCAAAATTCTACTTTCTGCACCTTCCCGATATCTTGTCCTGTCAGTGTCTTCGATACGAATGATAAATTTACCATTATTTTTTTTTGCTACAGCGTAATTGATAAGCGCTGTATAGAGATTGCCTATATGGATATCATCACCTGTAGGAGATGGTGCGATGCGGGTACGTACTGAACTCATATTTATTTCTTTCTAGCCTTGTTGCATTATACATCTGCTATTACTTATACTCAAGATATGCCCAGTCTTTATCAAGCTACGTCGCTTACTAAAAATATTTTGAAATGGGGAGGAATTGGTTTAGGCGTTATTATGATTCTTATCCTTCTCTTTCGAGGAGGCAAATTAATTGCTAATACGCTCTTTCCTAAAAAACCCCTCCCTCCAAAAGCAGCTTTTGGGAAATTACCAGCCATTATTTTCCCAGAAAATGCTAGCAATAAATCATTTACCTACTCACTTGATACAGTAACTGGACATCTGGGGACGTCACCTGATAGAGCAAATGTTTATAAAACGATACCGCCTGTTCCTTCTCTACTTGATTTACAATCAACACGAAATCACGTGTATCAAGCAGGATTTAATAGTAGTGAAACACTTATTACCGATACTCAATATTCCTGGAGAGATGCCCAGCAGATAGATAGACTCCTAACAATTAATACTGTCTCTAAAGATTTTACTATCTCTTCGAATTATCTTACTTATCCTGATCTTTCACCAATTGGCGGTGTTGATCCCATCAGTGCTGCCAAAGTTGCTACTGACTTCCTCCAAAAGCTGGAGCTCTATCCTAGTGACTTTGATCCTACAAAAACCGCCACCCAACTTCTTACCCTTCAAGGTAATACTCTCTTTGCCTCAAGTAGTCTCTCGACAGCTCAAATGGTACGAGTTGATCTATTCCAAAGTGATATAAATAAATTGCCTATCATGTACTCACATCCTCCTTACTCATCTATGCACTTTCTTGTAGGCGGTCATCGTTCTGGACAGATACTTGATGCCAGTTTTTCTCACCAGCTAGTAGGCAAAGACTCGACTTCTTACCCAATAATATCTCGTGACGCTGCATACTCTCTCCTCAAGCAAGGAAAGGCATATATTGCAAGTTATTACGGAGATAGTTCTGATATAACTATCAAAGATGTCTATCTTGCTTACTTCATGAGTGATAAAAAACAGGATTATCTCATGCCTATTTATGTATTCGAAGGAAAGGATGGGTTCTTTGCGTACGTTTCCGCAGTAACAGATGACTGGATCCTCTAACGTGAGAAGCTGCGGGGAGAAAATGACGTCACACTTGAGATTAGTGAGGAAAGAAGTATTTCTGTATCTGCAAATCTATTCTGACTTCTCATAACCACGATAATATAGGTATGTCCGCTATCTATTGCAGATGTTATGAGAACATCCCCTGCACCTTCAGTATGTCCTGTTTTCATACCGATTACTCCATACTGACCTAAAAGCTGATTAAGATTAGTAAGGGTAAAAATCTTTGTACCATCTACTGTCTGGATAATCTTACTTTTAGTTGCCATGACATCAGCGAGAGTAGCATTTTCACTCACAATAGCTGCTAATTGGGCTAACTCGCTAGCTGTAGTGTAGTTGCCATCATCATTAAGACCAGCTGGATCAGCATAGTGAGTATTTTTAAAATGGAGAGACTCTGCTTTTTTATTCATCGCTAATATAAAAGCATCCTCCCCTCCCGGAAAATTTTGTGCTATAAGATAAGCAATATCATTGCCTGACGGCAACAGCATAGCATAGAGAGCATCTTTAAAGTAGAGACGATCACCAACTTCTACTCCCACATTTACTCCTTCAACATGACTACTAACTGCAGTCAGAATATCGTCTGGCTTGAAGTGTTCCAGTGCGACTAAGGCAGTCATAATTTTTGTTGTCGATGCCATTGAAAAGCGTAAATGAGCATTTTTTTCATAAAGGACAGTCTTTGAATCCCGATCAATAATAATGGCTGCTTCTGCTGTGATTGGAGGAGAAATGGGATGACTAAAGAACGTATAGTCAGTTACCGGAGCTCCAAAAGACGCTGATGAGGAGGAAAGAGCTGATGTTTTGACGTTAATTGACTTAAGATAGAATCCAAGTATCTGGACTACAACTAAGAGAATAACAGGGATAAGAAGAAGCCGTAAATCTCTTTCGATATTATTAAATAGTACCTTTTTCGAGCTTTTTTTTTGCTTGGATATTTTTTTCTTTTTTCCAGCCATTGATTTATTATAAAGGAGATGTGAAGAAATGACTATAAATATTACTCTTCTATGACTTTGAGGTGCAATTCCTTGAGCTGTTCTTCACTGACAGGAGCTGGAGCATCCATAATCGCAGTTCTTCCTGTTGAAGACATTGGAAAAGCCATGCTTTCCTTAATAGAATCCTCCTGAGTGAGAAGTGCTATATATCGGTCTAGCCCTAATGCGATACCACCATGAGGTGGAGTACCATACTCAAAAGCCTCAAGCATATGTCCTACACTTCTCTCAATCTGCTCATCAGAATAACCCATGATTTTGTAAGTAGCTTTTAATAAATCTGATCTAAATGCTCTAATACTTCCCCCTCCTGCCTCAAGCCCATTACAGACAAGATCATATTGAGATGTTAGGATTTGGTCAATATTCTCTCCTTTTAAGAGCCATTCTTCATGTTCAGGAATCGG
The DNA here is from genome assembly GCA_964515545.1 of uncultured Gammaproteobacteria bacterium. Classification (GTDB taxonomy): domain Bacteria; phylum Patescibacteriota; class Microgenomatia; order Levybacterales; family UBA12049; genus JACROF01. The sequence continues at coordinate 37,912 of CAZERI010000002.1, read as the reverse complement.
AGCACTAAAAGGATTATGGGTAAATGTCCATCCGCTTTTACCATCTCTTACCTCTGCTGCATCTTTTTTATCAACTTTTTTGAAGAAAGGGAAATTAATTACCCAGGCGAACGCCAAAACGCCATTTTTCTTATCTTCTTCTGATCTTAAATCGAACTTATCGGCACCGAATTTCTCCATCGCTTCCTGATAAGTAAAGACCGGAAAAGTCTGATCTTTCAATTTACCACCAACTCCTCCTACTGCTTCTTTGACTACTGACTCAACAGTCTCCATGACATCTTCTCTACTAACGAAGCTCATCTCTAAATCCAGCTGAGTGAATTCGAATCCTCGATCCGCTCGTAAATCCTCATCACGAAGACAATGAGGAAATTGGAAATATCTCTCAAATCCTGCCGTCATAAGGAGCTGCTTGTACTGCTGAGGGCTCTGGGGAAGAGCATAGAATTTCCCTGGCTGAAAACGTGAAGGAACTACAAAATCTCTCGCACCTTCCATCGTTGCTTTTGATAAAAGTGGCGTCTCAATTTCAACGAACTCTCTTTTAAGAAGTGCCTGCCTCAATCCCTGCGTAAAATCGCTGCGTAATCTGATATTACGATTCATGCGCTCACGACGGAGATCTAAATAACGATACTTTAATCGTACTTCTTCGCTGATATCTCTTCCATCAGTATCAACTGGGATTGGCAGCTCTTTTGCTTTATTGAGTACTTCATATTCTTCTACATCAACTTCTACTGTCCCTGTGGCCAGGTCTGGATTTACCATCCGCTCTGGTCTCTTTTTAACAGTTCCTACGATCCTCACGACAGACTCCACACTCAGTTCTCCCATTTTTTGAAAACCAACGCATTGGACTTTTCCTGTTCTATCACGCAAATCAATAAAGGTTAATTTACCATGATCTCTTTTCGTATCTACCCACCCAAGAAGCTCTATCTTCTGATCTATTTTCTCTGTTGTTTGATTGACTAATGTTCGCTGCATATTACAAAACTACCCAACTGGTGCATATGATACATGGAAATAGCCGGGATGACAAGCATAAAAGCCTTAACTTTTATCAAAATCTTTAATTTTTAACTGAAGTCGGGTGGTCCCTTTCCATTCATTTTGATCTACTGTATACACAATATCTATATAATCTTCTTCACTAATTTCCTGAGATCTGTCTCCCATACCAAATGCTACAGCCTCAAGTACTTTTCCTAGTTCTCCTCCCTGTAAAATAAATCTCAGATGCTGATTCTCCTTTCCCATAACTCTCTTCTCTCGCACTAGGACATGATGAGAAAGGAAAACTGGCTGAGGATTCCCGATACCAAAAGGTGCAAATTTCTCAACCATACCGAATAACTCAGGAGAGATAGTATTAAATGAGACCTCCATATCTACTTTAATTTTTCTTTGGAGTAGCTCTTCCCTGATTTGTTCTTCAGCATAATCTTCTAACGTTTTTTTAAAAGCATCCAATGATGAAGTCTCCAGACTAAAACCCGCTGCCATAGGATGACCACCAACATTGATAAAAAGATCAGATTTAGATCTGAGAAAATCTATGATATTAAACCCACTAATAGATCTAACCGACCCTTTACTCACTTTTTCCCCTTTTGCAATAACAATTGCAGGTTTATAGAACTCCTCCACCAGCTTACTGGCAATTAATCCGACAACTCCTTCTTCATAAGACTCATCCGAAATAATAATAATTTTTTTATTATCCTCCCTCAGATTTATTTGCTTAATTGCATGCTCGACACTACTTCGGGTGATACGCTGTCGATCCTGGTTAGTTATATCAAGCTGTTCGGCAAGTACTCTGGCTCTTTTCCTATCACGGGTACAAAGAAGTCTCAAACTATCCATAGCACTCTCGAGTCTTCCTGCTGCATTGAGGCGAGGACCGATCACATGACCGATTTCATAGGTTCCGATACGGCTTGCATCAATAGCAGCCCTCATATAAAGCTCCACCAGTCCAAACCGCTTTGTCTGAGTCAGTTTTTTTACCCCGTGATATACAATTGCCCTATTAGCATGAGTAAGGGGAACAAGATCAGCAACAGTAGCAAGTGCAGCTAATTCTAAATGTACATCTTCATCCTCTTTACCTACTGTCTCATCTGATCGAGAAAATTCTTTTTCAATCTCTTTTGTTAAAAGCCAAGCTATCCCTGCACCACAAAGTTTTGTTGTATGGACTACCGAATGTGCCAATGGCGGATTTTCAGAATCGTCAAGTAAATGATGATCTGTAATAATAACATCCAAATTTTTTCCCTTTGCATAATCGACCGCTGTATGCGCTACTATCCCGTTATCAACAGTAATGATGAGTCTTACATCTTTATAATGAATAAGAACATTGTCTATTCCTTTCTGTGATAGTCCATATCCTTCGTCAATCCGGTGAGGGATATATGGCATGGCTTTAAAACCCAAAGCGATTAAAGTCTCCCATAAAATTGCTGTTCCGGTAATTCCATCGACATCATAATCTCCGTATACTATGATAAGCTCTTCATTCTTTAGCGCTTCCTGTAATCTGAGTAATGTGGACTCTACTTGCTTCTTATCAATACCTACGCTTTGGATAGATACCTTTGATAAATCAGGCGTGAAGAACTCTTCTTTTGCTTTCTTATCAGTTATGTTGCGCTCCTTAAGAAGAAGATCTATTATCTCCTCAGGAGTCTGAGCATGATGAGAGGGAATCAAAATATCCCACTTCTTTTTCATTATTTTTTATAATCTGTCACCTTTTATCTGCTATACTATACCAGACCGCAAATATCTCAAACAAGCTCATGATTGAACATATTCCAGCCTCAGTTATTGATATAACCAAACAGTTTCAAAAAAGCGGTTACTCTATCTATCTTGTTGGCGGATCTGTCCGTAACATGCTTCTAAAAAAAGAAGTGAAAGATTGGGATCTCACCACCAATGCAACTCCTGAGGAGATACAATCAATCTTCCCTGACAGTTTTTATGACAATACCTTTGGTACCGTAGGAATAGTTCTTAACAAGGATACCCCTGAGCAAATAGTTGTTGAGGTAACTACCTTCAGGACAGAGCACGGCTACTCTGATAGCCGTCATCCAGATAAAGTTAGCTGGGGGCAGACGATAGATGAAGATCTGTCTCGGCGCGATTTTACCGTCAATGCAATGGCTATCGATATGGCAAATCTTCATAAAGATAGCATTGATACTCTACAGGATCTTCCATCACTGCTTATCGATCCTTTTAAAGGACATGGAGATCTGAAAAAAAATATCATTAGAGCAGTCGGAAATCCTAACGAGCGTTTTAAGGAAGACGCTCTCCGACTGATACGAGCAATTCGTTTCGCCACTCAGCTTGGGTTTTCTATTGAAAAAGTAACTCTTGAGGCGATAATTGAAGATGCACCTTTACTCAAAAAAATAGCTCAGGAAAGAATACGTGACGAACTAATAAAAATTCTTACTAGTGATCACCCCTATGATGGAATCATGCTTTTGAAAAATACGGGTCTTCTTAAATATATTCTTCCAGAACTCCTGGAAGGAATAAATATCTCTCAGAAAAGACCTGGCCGTCATCACACAACAGATGTCTTTGAACATAATGTTTTTTCCTTAAAATTTTGCCCTTCTCAAGATCCAATTGTACGATTTGCAACACTAATTCATGATATAGCCAAACCCCGAGTTGCAGATAAGGACAAAGATGGCTATGTGATTTTCCATAACCATGAAATTGTTGGAAGTAAGATGGCAAGTACTATCTGCGCTCGTCTGCGATTCTCAAGAAAAGATCGAGAAAAAGTTACTAAGCTTATTAGATGGCATATGTTTACTGTTGATGAGCATATTACTGATAGTGCAGTGAGAAGATTTATTAGAAGAATTGGAGTGGAAAACGTGAAAGACATGATGGATCTGCGTATCGGCGACCGACTTGGTGGTGGCACACAGACTGCGGAAAGCTGGAGATTAAAACTTTTTAAGAAGCGCGTTGAGGAACAGCTCGCTCCAGCTCCTTTCTCAATCAATGATTTGGCAATAGATGGTAACGATATTATGGAAGAGCTGCAGATGAAGCCTGGAAAAAAAATTGGAGAAATTTTACAAAAACTCTTTGAGGAGGTTGATGAAGATCTATCTAAAAATACCAAAGAATATTTACTAAAAAGACTGCATGAGATTGCCCATGAATGATGTATTTCCAAAAGGTATTGAAGTAGGTACAGCCGGGCTTATTAAAAGACCTGATGGTAAATTGTTGCTAGTTAAATCATACAAGTGGTCTAATAAGTGGTGCCTTCCTGGAGGACATATCGAACTCGGAGAGAGTATAAAAGATGCTACGATCCGAGAAATGAAAGAAGAGACTAATTTAGATACAAAATATATTATTCAACTTCTCTCAGGCGAATTGATACACTCCAAGGATTTTTATCGCCCAGCTCATCTCATCCATTTTGCTAACCTGCTAACTACAGATCAACATGAGCCAAAGCTCGATAACGATGAGTTATCAGAGTATCATTGGTTAACCCCTGATGAAGCATTAAAGCTGCCGCTTGCCGAGACAGTTGAAGCAACTATCAGAAAATATATTGATTACACAAGCAACACTCCCTCCGTATAGCTTGCATTCTCTTCTTACAATCCGTATAATAATTTTACTGCCGAGCTACATACCCTTTCTGAGGAGAAGGGGTAGATCAACATCATGAATTGTAAGCAAAACTATTCGAGATCCAGTACTACCTTCTAGATTCCTCTGAACGGAAAGATACTCCGCAGTTATTACTATGGCAAAATCAGTTATTGAGGTGAAAAATCTCGTTAAACATTATGGTCCTGCTGGAAGTGGTTTTACAGCTGTTAATAATATATCCTTTTCAGTTAAGGAAGGTGAGGTCGTGGGATTTTTAGGTCCAAATGGAGCAGGAAAGACCACTACCATTCAAATGCTTCTTGGCATAACGAGTCTTACATCAGGAACAATTAACTACTTTGGTAAAGATTTCCAAAAGCATCGTGAAGAATCCCTGCAGCGGATAAATTTTGCTTCTGCTTTTAATACTCTTCAAGGGAGAATGTCTGTAATGGAAAATCTCCTTGTATTCGCTCGGCTATATTCTGTTAAAAACCCTAAGAAAAAAATTATGGAGTTAATTGAGTATTTTAAAAGTGAAGATCTACTTAATAAGATCTACTATCATATGTCTGCAGGACAAAAAACAAGGATAAATATTATTAAGTCTTTATTAAATGATCCTGACATCTTACTTCTTGATGAACCGACTGCTTCCCTTGATCCGGATGTTGCGGATACTACACTTTCTCTTATCCAAGACTTAAAGAAATCCAGAAATATCTCATTACTTTTCACCAGTCATAATATGGATGAAATTACGAGAATATGTGATAGAGTTATTTTTCTTGATAGAGGAAATATTGTTGCTGAAGATAGCCCTCTAAATTTAACAAAGAAGATCACAAATGCTAAGCTTATCGTTTCCTTTGACGGCAAGACAAAAACAATTGAGCAATACTTAACTGCAGAGAAGCAAGAGTATTCATTCTCAAATAAATTTACCGTTGTTATTGAAACCCAAGAAAAATTAATACCAGGACTAATCTTTGGATTAAGTAAAAATGATATCTGGATAACAGATATCGAAATTAAAAAACCTACACTCGAAGATTTTTTCCTGCATATTGCTCGCGGTAAATTTGAAGAAAGGGGAAAAAATGTCAATTAGACGTATCTCAGGAATCCTTATACAAGAATATTACATTACCAAACGGTCACTTGAAGTGATGGTAGACGTAGTCTTCTTTCCATTAATTAATATAACAGTATTTGGATTTCTTTCACTTTACTTGTCAGGGAAGGGTAATCCTGCAAATGCTTATCCTTTACTTTTGGGAATGATCCTCTGGCAACTTCTTTATATCACACAGTACTCAATTTCTGTTGGAAGTTTATGGAGTATTTGGGCACGTAACCTGAGTAATCTTTTTATTAGCCCAATCTCAATTGTTGAGTATAATGCTGCTTTTGTCATTTCAGGATCGATAAAAGCCTTTATCGTTTTTTTGACAAGTACTCTCCTATCTCTCTATATTTTCCACTTTAATATCTTTCAGTTAGGCATTAGTAACTTACTGCTTTTCTTTATTAATATGATACTTTTTGGTATCTCAACTGGACTTATTATCATCGGACTTATATTCAGATATGGTACGAGAATCCAAGCACTTGCCTGGGGAGTAACATTTTTATTCCAACCATTAACTGCAGCCTTTTTCCCTGTTAGTATTCTACCATTCCCATTACGAGAAATGGCGTATCTTTTCCCAGCAACTTATGTCTTTGAAGCAGCTAGAGCAGCTATTCATAATCCATCAATCAACTGGCACCTTATGGGAATTGCACTTATAGAGAATATTATTTATATAATAATTTGTACCTGGATATTTCAAAAATTATTCTCTAAATCAAAAGAGACTGGCCAATTCGCTCGTAATGAAGGCTAACCTGCTATAATACTCTTATGACCAAACAGCAATTACAAGAAGAACTAAAGCAATCCATGCTTTCGCGGGATACTGAGAAAACTTCTGTCTTACGCATGATAATATCTGCTGTTAATTATTACGAAATTAATAAAGGCGGTGCGGGATACGAAGCGACAGAAGAAGACGTGATGAATGTCATCCAAACCCAAGCCAAACAGCGCAGGGATTCTATTGAACAATACACTGCTGGGAATAGACCTGAATTGGCAGAAAAAGAACAAAAAGAATTGAATATGATATCTTCATATCTCCCTGAACAGATGAGGGAAGATGACATCAGGACGCTTGTTAAAGAAGCAATTACTCAGACAGGTGCCTCAACTCCACAAGATATGGGAAAAGTTATGGGAGCCTTAATGCCTAAAACAAAAGGTAAAGCAGATGGTGGACTTGTCAGTAAGATCGTCCGCGAAGAACTTTCTTAAACAGATTAGATCTTTTTCTTCCTTCTCTTCTGATCCCATTCATGCCAGGTAACTAAGAGTGGCGCAGCATTAAAAATAGATGAATACGTTCCGCTTGCTATACCAAGTAACAACGCCACCACAAACCACCGTACACTTTCTCCTCCAAATATAAGGAGTGTGAACAATACCAGCATTGCAGTAAGGGATGTATTAAGTGATCGAACAATAGTTTGAAGAATTGAGTTATTAACAATAGTCCCAAATGGAACTCCATTAACTCGTAGCAAGTTTTCTCTGATCCGATCAAAGACTACAATTGTGTCATGGACTGAGAACCCGATTACCGTTAATATTGCAGTGATAAAAAGACTGTCAATTTCAACATGCAAGAAGTGTCCAAGGATTGAGAAAATCCCAATAACAACTAATACATCATGGAGTACAGCAAGTATTGCACAAATCCCAAATCGAAGACTGCTTGCTGGCTTAGGTACTTTCCTAAAAGAAATAGCAATATAAAGAACGATTAAGAATGAAGCCAATAGCACTGAGTAAAATGCTTTAGTTGTCGTTTCAGCACCAATTGTGGGGCCAATACTCTCAAATGATTCCTGTTTTACGCCTTTATCAAATTTGCTCACATCACTAATAATCTCTGCATCCTGTTTTTCAGTCATTGGTGCAGCTCTCACAATAAGATCTTTTCCTGACGGCTGAAGAGAGGCAACTTCTACCTTTTTATCTGCAAATACCTGACGGACTTTATTAGTGGTCTCTGATGTAACATTTTTTGAAAAAGTAAGAGTTGTTCTTGATCCGCCGGTAAATTCTATCGAGAGCTTAAGCCCAAACATAAAAAGGGAAATTATCCCCGGTATGATGATGAGGAGAGAAATAATAAAATATAAATTTTTTCTTTTGATTATATCTAGCATATTTATCTATAAACAATTTTTAACAATGTTCGTGTTACTGTAATTGCAGAGAATAATGATACCAGAACTCCAATTGCCAATGTTAAGGCAAAGCCTCTTACAATTCCTGTTCCGAAAATCATTAAGATACTACTTGTAATAAGACTGGCAATGTTGGAGTCACGGATAGACGCCCATGCATGTGAGAATCCCAAATCTAAAGATGCAAATTCTGACCTTCCCTTTCTCATCTCTTCTCTCATTCTCTCAAAGATAAGAATATTGGCATCAACTGCAATACCTATCGATAAAATAAACCCTGCAATCCCGGCAAGAGTCATTGTCACGGGAACTAACCTAAAAACAGCTAATGTTATTAATGTATAGATACTTAATGCAATGCTTGCTACTATTCCTAACTTTCCATAAAGACTGATCATAAAAATAACAATAATCAGGAATCCGATTCCGCCAGCAATCAGACTCTTCTTCACAGTTTGATCTCCAAGAGTCGCACCAATAGCCTGCTGCTGAAGGACACTAAGCGAGATAGGCAATGCTCCAGCATTAAGCTGAATCTGTAATGCTTTTGCTTGAGGGATAGTAAATTGACCAGTAATTTCTGCTTGACCGGTGAGAATAGGCTGATTAACTCGAGGGGCCTGAATAAGCTGATTATCTAAGACGATACCAACTATTTTTCCAACATTTCTTTTAGTAATGTCAGCAAACTTTTGAGTACCAGTTGAAGTAAATGATAACTCTACCTGAGGCTCTCCTGTATTCTGATTAAAGGTAACTGCTGCTTTTTTAAGATCCTTTCCTGTTAATCCAGTATTCCGCGCATTAGGACCAAGTATCTGTGCAACACCTAAAGGAAGCTGTGATACTGGCTGCACTTCTTGAGCTGAAGGACTGGCTCCCTCCTCCCAGAATGAGAGCTGAGCAGTTTGGCCGATGAGGCTTACAGCCTGATTAACATCAGTTACTCCTGGAATTTCAACAATGATACGATAATCATTATTTACCTGAGATGTCTGTACGAGGGGCTCAGATACTCCAAAAAAATTAATACGTCTTTCAATTACTTCTTTAGCTGAATCTAGGGCATTTTTACGTTGATCCTCAGGGATATCTTTCATATTTGCCCTTAATGTAATACTTGTTCCGCCCTGGAGATCTAACCCTTTCTTGAATGTAACATCTTGAGAGAGATTGAGGGGTTTAAGAACTGTATTAATATTTATTAACTTAATAGGAGCTTTGGCATAAGGAAGCTTAACACTCTCAGGTATATTAATAAGAAGAGCAAGTGCTGCAACCAAAATGATGAGGACTGTTAGAAAATTTGATGATCTTTTCATGCAAGCATTGTCTCCTCATCACCCACGAGCATAACTCTCCCTCCAGCCATAATTCCTGCAATGAAAGGATCATTACGAGTCTTTCGGAATTTAAATTCTTCTTCTGTCATAGCAGTATAATTGATTTCCACACCGAGCCTCTGCTCTTCAACTCTAACAAGTGCAGCCAGCTCAGGTAAGACAATGGTTCCGATTACCATAAAATCAACATCATCTGGATTTTTCTTTATTCTCCTTACAAATTTTGAAGAAAACATAGCATATTTAATCTTGCCTAGTTTTGCTCGATTTTTCAAGACCTCATCTCCTAGCCCAATGGTCTTAACACCAATATTTAGGAGATCAAAATAAAAAGGATAGTTTTTATCAAGCGAGTAATAAATTCTGTTTGCCCGCTGCTCTTTCTGGAGGATACCGTGTTTTTCTAAAAATTGAAGTTCTCGACGAACTGCATTTATCTCATCTCCTGTCCTTCTCACACATTCCCTCACATGATACATTTCGTATGGAGTACTAAGAAAAACATTCAGAAGGGTGACGCGGGATTTTGATGTAATAAGATCTGCGAACATGAATCTGTGAGTATTGAGGCAGTAACTATACTATATATCAAATATGCCTGAGGCGCAATGAGTAAAGTTATTTATGAATACAATACCTACTCTTAATCTACAGTGACATCACTATACGTGGGGACTATCTGTACCCATATTTGACCTGGATTAAACTGTACATCTTTACCAGTCGAAATAACTGTTAATTCAGTTCTCCCCTCGCGACTGCCTTTATGCCAGGTTGCCTCTATTTCTTTCCCATCTTGAAAAACAAGTGCCTTTCCTGTTCCTTTAGTTCCAAATAACTCATGAAGGTTACCTTCATAACCATCATTTGCTCTACTCTCTCTCATATAAAGAATTACTACATTTTTAGGCTGAATTTGCTTTTTAGTATTGTTATCTAGATGAGCCTTACCGCCATTAGTACGGAGATAAGAGTTGCTTGCTTTATCATACGTCCAATCCACAGTATAAGCAGGTTGGCCTTCCCAGAAATTCATGGATATTTTCTGACTAGCTGGTCTAGCATCTGCAGGTGCGTCAGACTTAAATGACCAAGGCACAAAGTTCGTATCCCATGACTCTCCGTCCTTATCTTTATCAGTTAAACCCCGCTTTGCACCTACTGCCCACAACCCCGTAGTGGTCGAATACATAGTATGCTCCGTAGCAACAGGATGGCCTAGGCGTCCTTCATCGCGTTTAAAGGTAGGAAATCCGATTGAAAACTGGTTGAGGTCGTTATAGGTATTCCATCCATAATCGACTATCTGACCTAAAGCATCAGCCGGACCGGGAGTATTTGCTCCTCCGACATGTGCGTAAAGAGGATATGAACCATATTCAGAGATTTCATCAAGGAAATAAGTACGAGCTGATCGAACAGGACCTACTATACCTGCATCCTGACAGTAGTACACCGCTAAGAAACGGGTGATACCTCCCTCAGCAATGGCTTCATAAACTACATCCGCAAAAGTAGTACCTGACTGAGGACGGGCATCCAAAGAATTCTCGATCATTACTCCAAGAGGCCTATGCCCTTCCCACCACTTTCTCTGCTGCTTAGTATACATAGCACCATTAAGAGGACAGGCTTCTGTCTTAGGTCCTGAATCATCAAATTCTAATGCACCATATGCATTTGTCTTTTTTGTATCGACAGGTGAAATGTTAGTAAGTGAATCAGATGATTTCGAAAAAAGTGAGTAGGAGATACCCGTCGAAAGAAGATAGACTCCAATGCAAGCAATAATAATGAGCAGTTTGTTATTTCCCATGTTCTTTTCCAATTGTTCTGGCTTGATGTACAGCTTTTATCTCCTCTTCAGATAGTTCGTGATCCATACCTAACCCTTCTTTCACTTTTTTAGCATACCACCTCGTACCTGTTCGGGAGTATAGTCCTGAGATGACAACACCAGTATCATGTGCATCGAGAAGTGAGAGAATAAAACTCTGGTCCCCGCCCGTATCCTTAAATGGATTAAACCTCACAAGACCTATCTTCTGGATGTGCAAAGAGCCATCTTTTTCAATTCTATCATACTGAGTAGAGAGATTTGCAATATCTTTTTTTGCGAGATTAAGATCGCCTAGTATCTTATCAAGTACTGTAGTCAATGTCTCTGTAGTAACGCCACTAATCAATTTATCATAGTGTCTTTTATAAAGCATGAGAAGCAATGTTAGGCCTATAAGCCAGAGGAAAAAAATACCAAGTATCAGAAGCTCTATAACCCCTTGCATATTGAAACATCTTAGCCTCTTGACAGCCTCAGTGTCAATAGTGTAACCTTTCCTACTATAATGGCAAAGAAGAGAAAAACAAGATTACAAAAGCTTGCATCTGATAATCGTCATCAGAATCTCTCTCAGTCTCGTCCCTCTGCTCAGGGAATCTCCTTGAAGGATATTGGAGTTCTAACAGAAGTGGGCTCTCCATATTCCACCCGCCAGCCTATCATTCATTCTCTAGATAAAGAATATAGCTATGTCCGCCATGATTTAAAAAAAACCTCTTTAATCACTAGCGCTATTATTCTTGTTGAGCTTGTGTTATTCTTTGTGGTGAAGCTGTAATATAGCTTCACAATATTATGACCTATCTTTCTTCAACCCACTTGCATACCAAGACCTGCTCTAGAGGAATTTCCTCTATCAGGATTGGCATAAAGAGGGGAGGTGACTTTATCCATGGCAGAAATGTATTGTGTTAAATGTCGTGCAAAGCGCGATGATCCAAATGCTCAAGCTGTTACTATGAAAAATGGTAAACCAGCTATGAAAGGTAAATGCCCAGTTTGTGGTACAGGAATGTACAAGATTGGTGCAGCTAAGTAACCTTTTGCTGACTATTTCTTCTTGAAGATTCACGTAGAACCTTCAAGAAACATACGTAAAACCCCTAGCAATGCTGGGGGTTTTTCATAGTTACATAAGGTTCTCCAGAAGGTGGGTAATATCGATAGAATCGATAGATTGATCAACCAATGGCTTTTGCGCAATTTGGGGTATCTGCTCATCCCAGGTCGGTCTTTCCTCTTGATAAATAAGGCCTATAGCAACTCTCTCTTCCTCCCCCTCTTTCAAGGCATGTTTTAACGGCCATTGCTCAGCAATTTCAAAAGCTTTTAATTTATTAGTAACATCATGCTCTGTATCTTGGACATGATAAATATGTTCATTAAACCATGTATAGGTATTTTTGAGGTTAAATGTAACGCATGGTTGCATAGAATCAATAATTGAAAAACCTTTATGACGGATAGCCTCAATCATAAGTCTCGTCTCTAATTTATTATCTCCTGCATATCCTCTCGCTACAAAGGTCGCACCCGCAGCTAGGGCTGAACTTAGTGAATTAAGAGGCGCTTCCACTGTAGGTACGGGAGTTACTTTATTTTTGGTTCCAATGTCTGTCTCTGCTGAATACTGTCCCGTCGTCAAACCATATATCTGATTATTATGAACAAGAAGCGTTAGATTAATATTTCGTCTTGCTGCATGGACGAGATGATTGAAGCCTTCCGCATATTGATCGCCATCTCCACCGATAACAATAACAGTCAAACCAGCATTTGCTAGCTTTATCCCTTCTGCAACAGGCATAGGCCTACCATGAAGACCATTAAATCCATACGTTTTTACCCAATAAGGAAGTTTCCCAGAACAGCCAATTCCTGAGATAAGGACTACCTCCCAAGGATTTAATCCTAACTCAACAATAGCATTCTTTAAAGATACCCAGATGCCAAAATCTCCACATCCAGGACACCAATTAGGATGATCATGGGCAACCTCTAGTTCTTTAAATGTCGCCATCTTACAAAACCTCCTTTACCTTTTCAACAATCTCTTCAAAATAAAATGGTCTTCCATCATATTTACGGAATCTATTCTTAAATTCTATACCTGTTTTCTCACGGATTAACCCCTCTAATTGGCCACTATAATTCCCCTCAATTATTATTTTTTCTTTCGCTGTTTTTAAAAGAGATATTACTTTTTCGCTAGGAAAAGGACTAAGGAAAGGAATATTTAGAAGATTAGCTGAGATATTTTGCTTATGCAAAACATGGATAGCATCCAAAGCAGGCAGCTTAGTAGAGCCGAATGAGACAAGTGTTATAGAAGCACTCTTATCACCGAGCAGCTCTGGTAAAAAAATATCTTTCTCCGCTTCTTTTAATTTCTTAAAACGTTTTTCCATCATTGCAGTTCTCACTTGTGACTCTTCATTGTAGAGTCCTCTTTCATCATGTTCATCAGAGCCAGTTAGTCCAATGCCCCCTTTCTGTCCAGGAATAGAACGAGGAGAAATTCCATCATCTGTTAGAAGGTATCGCCTATAATCTGTTTCATGCTCTATATCTTTATCAGCTAGGAATTTTCCACGATCCAATCGGAACCATGAGGCATCAGCCTTCATTTCAGAAAGAAGAACTGTCCCATGTCCTTCCATTAAATATTTATCAACAAGAATAATAACGGGTAGTTGATATTTCTCAGCCAAGTTAAATGCCCGCATAGTATAAGAAAAAGCCTCACGCAAGTCTCCTGGAGCTAAGACAATACGTGGAAAATCTCCCTGAGCTGCATGAAGTACAAATCGTAGATCTCCTTGATCAGTCCAGGTTGGCATGCCTGTTGCAGGACCTGGGCGCATTCCCATCACCATGACTAATGGTACTTCAGACTGTGCAGCCAGACCCATTCCTTCAGCCATTAGGGCAAAACCTCCGCCAGAAGTAGCAACCATACTTCTCACTCCTGCATATGCTGCACCAATGGCCATATTGATTCCAGATATTTCATCTTCAGGCTCCTTAACAATGATGTTATATTCAAGAGCATGCGTGGTAAGAGTCGTCGTCACGACATTTATTGGAGTCATTGGATAAATAGCAGCAAATTTAAGACCCGCTTTAATAGCACCTAAAGCAACTGACTCAGCACCGGATATTAGTAACGAATCCTGTTCAGTTTTTTTAATTTGGATATGAAATTTTTTTGGATGATTCTTGATAAATTCATAGCCTGCTTTTGATGTTTTTAGATTAATCTCTGTTACCTCATCACCTTTTTTCTCAAACATCTCTTCCATCATATTCTGAAGGATCTCATAATGGTCAGAGAAAAGAGCCAGAGATGCTCCTATTGTTATTGTATTTGTCATTAGCCTATCGACCTTGAGTTCCTCAATCATGTCGATAAGAGGAAGGGGAATAAGGATCTTATCGTCGCTAAATTCTTTCGGATCTACCTTGACTTCATTAGAATCATATAGTATTGCTGCATTCTCTGCTAATTCATCTTTATGCTTATCAATTGTCTCACGGTTAAGAGCTATCAGAATATCTACAGTTTTTTTTTGAGAATGGATTATCTCATTTGAAGCTCTCACGTAGTACGCATTATGACCACCGCGTATGAGAGAGGGATATTCTACATAATCAAATACAGAAAGCCCATGGCGAGTAAAGATCTTTGCCATCGTGACTCCAGTTGTCATGATGCCGTATCCCGCTTCTCCACCGATAAGCCACTGAATATCAATCATTAACTTTATACTAGCAAGTATCGAACTAACTTTCTACCTGAAGATTTATAAAATAATTTTTCAATTTGTTCATAGCAATAGATCTATGAGATATCATATTTTTTCTGGGCGTCCCCATTTCTGCATATGTTAAAGGTGACCCATCAGGCTGGAAAACGAAATCAAATCCCCACCCATCTGTCCCTTTTTCCTCAAATGTAAGCTGTCCTCTCACTTCTCCTTCAAATAGTCTGCATACGCTCCCATCAAAATAAGCTACCACTCCTTTTGCTATTACTGAACGATTTTTTTCGTGTCTCATCATCTGAAGAAGCAAAGAATTACCCCCAGCTTTATGAAGAAATTTGATAAAGGGTCCAGGAAAACCATTCCATGCCTCGACAAAAAAACCTACATCATCTACAAAAACAGGTTTATGAATTTTTTCATATGCTGACTTCACTTTTGCCGTAACTATCTCTGAGAGGTCTAAAGACTGAATCTCAGGTAAGTCTATGTCTGCAATTCGTATAGGAAAACCTAAAATCTCTTCTACTTCCAAAACCTTTCCCTTATTGCCTGTTACAAAATACAATTCCATCTCTTGCATTATAAAGCTTAGTGGTGTAGAAATGAAGCATGACAAAAGAAGATAAAGTCAAGGAAGTTTATACAAGACTCAAGAAGATTTATCCCCATCCAAAAACTGCACTAGAATTTACTAACGCCTTCGAATTGCTCATAGCTACAATCCTTTCTGCACAATGTACGGATAAGTTAGTTAACACAGTAACTCCTGAATTATTTAAAAAATATCCGGATCCGCAATCTATGGCAAAAGCAACTGTTGAAGATATCGATTCTCTCATTAAGAAAGTTACCTTCCATGGAAATAAAGCGAAGAATATCAAAGCTGCTTCAGAACAAATTGTAGAAAAACATGGCGGAAAGATACCAGACACTATGGAGGATCTAGATGCACTCCCGGGAGTTGCCAGAAAAACAGCCAATGTTGTCTTGGGAGATGCATTTCATAAGTCAGAAGGAATTGTTGTTGATACTCATGTCATCAGAGCTGTAGGAAGATTGGGATTAAGCAATTCAGATAAGCCAGAAAAAATTGAAGAAGACCTCATGAAAATAGTTCCTAAAGACATGTGGATAGAGTTCCCTCATCTACTTATCCTTTATGGTAGAGAGTACGCACCAGCCAGACCAAAACCAGGTGTTACCGATATTCTTGAAGATCTCTATGTCTAATCCTTAAAGACCTCTGGGTTAATAAATGCAGCCAACGCTGCAATCACTCCATCCCGATACCCCTCAACTCTGGTAATCGCATTAGCTGTCATCAGTCCAAAATGTCCGTTACTATGTTTAGCATTCTCAACGTGAAAAACTATATCAACTACCTTACCTAACTCTATTCCTTCGTGAATATATCTCATCATCTTAGGTGGAACTTCCATTTTTATCGACGAGCCAATACCTCTATGTTCTTTTTTATCTAAGATTACTATCCAACCACAATCAAACCATTGATTACCTATTTTTTGTAATCCTCCCTCAAGACCTACACCAAAATCCGCTTGTACTTTTTCCATGGCAGATTTGGCTCGATTAGTGGCACCTATAATACTCTCTTCATCTGTCATTGGCTGATCCGAAACGCTCGATACAACCTCAACTCCAATGAATTCACATTGTCTGTCTGGCCAAACCTTTGTAAATGCCTGCTCTACAGCAGATATTTTGGCAGGATTTTTGGTTCCAATTGCAACTTTCATAACTACTCACAGCATGGATCTTTGTATCCGCAGTTGTGACATACTGCGTCTCTACTGCCCGGCATAACACCAATTTCTCCTTTACATACAGGACAAAGTTGTCCAGTTATAGAGTGCTCGGATACTATATATTCGTATATTCCTTCTTCAGAAATATTATTCATATTTTTTGATTACATTCTGCAATGTCGCCCATGCCAGAAGAGCACATTTTTTACGAGTCTCACTCACTTCAATCTCTAATAAATGCATCATATCGCTTTCCTGAAATGAAGACAATTCTATTATTGATTTATTTCGAACGAACTCAGTAAGTATTGAAGCTGACGCTACACTAATCGCACATCCCGTACCGATAAATCCGATATTTTTGATTTTTTTATCTTTATTAACCTCTATAAATAATTCTATATCATCACCACAAAAAGGGTTAGTTTGTCGAGAAGAATTACTAAAGTGCTTTAGTCTCCCAAAGTTCTGGGGATTGTTATAATGCTCAATTATTTCGTCTCTATAAATATTCATATTATTTCTTAAAAATTTTTTTAACTTTTTTTATTCCTGCACCAACTTTTTCTATATCATCTCCGGTATTATAAATCGAAAGGCTTATCCTGCTTGAGGCAGGAATATTTAGAAATGCATGGAGAGGCATAGTACAATGATGCCCTGACCTAATACAAATATCCTCATCTGCTAGTACTTGGGCTATATCATGAGGATGGACTCCTTGTATTACGAATGAAATAATATTACTCCGATCATCTCTATCCCTAGGCCCAATAATCTCTATACCTCCAATTGTTTGGAACATATCAATAAGATCATTGACCAATTTCTTCTCATGGACTTTAATCCTTTCAATACCGATAGACTTAATATAGTCGATTGCAGATCCAAGACTGATAATGCCTGAGATATTACTAGTCCCAGCTTCAAATTTATTTGGTAACGATGCAAATGTTGTTTTATTAAGATTTACCTCTCTTATCATATCTCCGCCAAATAGAAATGGCGGAATCTCATCGAGCAGCTCCTTCCTACCATAAAGGATCCCTATACCTGTTTCAGCAAATATTTTATGACCTGAAAAAACCAAAAAATCACAATCTATTTTTCGAACATCTACATCTAAAAAAGTCATTGACTGAGCAGCGTCTAAGATAATAATAATTTCTGAATTTTGTCCTCGGACTCTTTTAATTATATTTTCAACATTATTTATTGATCCTAAAACATTTGAGACATATGGAAGTGCTAATATCCTAGCATTTGTTGTTTTTAGCATTAGATCTTCTTCATCAAGGGTCCCTTCATCCGTAATCCCTACTACCTCAAACTTTGTTTTTTTTTGGGATGCTAATTGCTGCCAGGGAACAAAATTTGCATGGTGGTCCATTATTGTTGTAACAACAGTATCTCCTTTTTTAATATTTTTTTGTCCTAAGCTATACATGAGGAGATTAATTCCTTCTGTTGCTCCTTTTGTAAAAATGATTTCACTACTTTCCTTTGCTTTGATAAATTCTTGAACCTTCTTCCTTACCTCTTCTACTTTTGTTGATGATTTTTCAGAGAGAGAATACAACCCTCTATGAATATTCGCATTATAAAAAAGATAATAGTCATTAATAGTGTCAAGAACTATCTGAGGTTTTTGCGAAGTTGCTGCTGAGTCAAGATAAACAAGCTTTGGATTATTTTTAAAAATTGGGAAATCTTTTTTATAGTTCATAACTAGCCAAGGAAATGCTGAATATCTTTCCTCGATCGTTTTTGTCTATTAAGCGGAAGTAATGCAATTAGTGGTTCAAAAAATCCACTGACAATAAGTGCTTCTGCATCCTTCTCTGAAAGGCCTCTACTTCGTAAATAAGATAATTGATTTTGATCAGGCCTGCCA
Source organism: uncultured Gammaproteobacteria bacterium (assembly GCA_964515545.1). Classification (GTDB taxonomy): domain Bacteria; phylum Patescibacteriota; class Microgenomatia; order Levybacterales; family UBA12049; genus JACROF01. Next base: position 19,346 of record CAZERI010000002.1, on the reverse strand, counting down.
ATCGTTGATCCATGCCCCGCTTTTACTTCGTTTTCATCAATTTCCAACGAAGGAACACTGCGACCTTTCGCATTATCAAATAATAATACTTTTGATTGAAAATACCCGTCTGTATTTTTTGCTCCTTTGTTAATCCTTACCATCCCGTCGTTATTAAATGAAGAATTATCAAAAAAAACTGCACGCATTGTTGTTAGACTTTTTGTATTCTTACCTCGATGAGTCACATCCGTATTAAAAGTAATTTGGTTATCTTTACTCCCTAGGAAAATACCACATAACAGAAAGGAGGAATTATCGCCGACCAGTTCTACCTTTAGAGTAACTTCTTCTTCCTTTCCATTAATCCAGATAAATGGATAGACCATCTCTTCATTTTTTTTAACTTTTATTGATATAACCTTATTTTTCATCACCCTACGGATCCTATCATCTCCAACTGGATTAATCTATTTAATTCAACCGCGTATTCCATAGGTAATTCCTTAACGATGGGCTCAATAAAACCATTAACTATCATAACTTCTGCTTGCTGCTGCGGTATCCCTCGGGATTGAAAATAAAATAACTGTTCTTCACCAATTCGGGATACTGAAGCCTCATGACCGATAGTCACTCTCTCCTCATTCACCCGCATAGTAGGATATGTATCTGATCTACTCAGTTCATCAAGCAGCAATGCATCACACCTCACTGTAGATCTGCTATCGACAGCACCTTTTGCTACATGTAATAACCCTCTGTAGGAAGTCCTTCCTCCATCTTTACTTACTGATTTTGAGGTAATAACAGATGTTGTCTCAGGAGCTAGATGGAAGGCTTTACCACCTGCATCCTGATGCTGGTCCTTACCGGCAAATGCTAACGATAAAACTTCTCCTCTAGCCTTACGCCCTTTAAGAAATACTGATGGGTATTTCATGGTCAATTGGCTTCCCAAATTCCCATCAATCCATTCACCAAACCCTTCCTCTTCGACAAACATTCTCTTTGTAACAAGGTTATAGACGTTTTTGCTCCAGTTTTGGATGGTGGTATATCGTACGCGGGCTCCTTTTTTAACGAGGATCTCGACTACTGCTGCATGAAGCGAGTCAGTCGTAAAAATGGGGGCAGTACATCCCTCAACATAATGGACATAAGATCCCTCATCCGCAATGATAAGCGTTCTCTCAAACTGTCCCATATTTTTAGCGTTTATCCTAAAGTAAGCCTGAAGAGGTAATTTTACATGCACTCCTTTAGGGACATAGATGAATGATCCACCTGACCAAACCGCCGTATTTAAGGCAGCCAATTTATTATCTCCGGCAGGGATTATTTTCCCAAAATATTCTTTAAAAAGTTCAGGATACTTCTTTAGGGCAGTATCTGTATCACAAAAAATTACTCCCTGATCCTCAAGCATTTTAGACAGATTATGATAGACAACTTCCGAATCATATTGCGCACCAACTCCTGCCAGGAATTTTTTTTCTGCTTCTGGGATGCCTATTTTATCGTAGGTATTTTTTATTTCTGGTGGTAGATCATCCCAAGAAGTTACTTGTTTTTCAGTCGGTTTAACATAGTAATAAATATCATCAAAATTAATTTTTGTAAGATCTCCTCCCCACATTGGAAGAGGTTTTTCATAGAAAATTCTTAAGGCTCCAAGTCTCCTATTAAGCATCCACTCTGGTTCTTTTTTTTGGTAGGAAATCTCACGAACAATTTTTTCAGATAATCCTTTAGGCGTTGTATAGACGGGTTTAATATTGTCATGGAATCCAAATTGATATCCCGATAAATCAAATTGCTGCATATCCTTCTTTCTCGATTAGCTTAACAAGACTCATTTTGCCGGTCCTTTTAATTTTTCCATCTACTAAGACATGTACGAAGTTGGGCTTAAGAAAATGGAGGATACGTTGATAATGCGTAATAATAAGGACTCCCATGTTATATTCTTTTACTGCTTTGTTTACAACTTCGGCGACAATTTTAAGACTATCGATATCCAATCCTGAATCAATTTCATCTAAAATTACAAATTGGGGCCGAAGAACTAAAAGTTGAGCAATCTCTGCTCTCTTCCTTTCTCCGCCCGAAAACCCTTCATTAACAGAACGCTGCATAAATTCTTCGCTCAGTGAAACTGAAGCCAGGGCTTCTCTAACTCTCTTTTTAAACTCACTAAGTGGTATTTTCTGCTCAGGATAGAGTGCTTTATGAGCGGTCCTTAAAAAGGCTAAAAATGAAACGCCAGTTATTTCTACTGGGCTTTGAAAAGATATGAATAACCCCGCCCTTGCCCTCTCCTCTGGGAGTAATGTTTTCATATCTGTATCGTTAATACTGAATTCTGCATCTTCTATTTTTAACTCATAATGCGGATGTCCCATGAGACTCATGGCAAGTGTTGTTTTCCCAGCACCGTTAGGACCCATAACAGCATGCACCTGTCCTGGTTTTATGGTGAGGTCTATACCATGGATAATTTCTTTGTGAGGAATACCTGCGTGGAAATTACGTAATTGAAGCATCAAGCTACAAGTGTACCGGCTTATAGAATAGGTGTCAAGAATTCTATGATCTACTTACCCATATAGTGAACAAGTCTAAATACTTTGACATGAGGACCATCCCATTCACCTGCAATTTCTGCTCTACCAAAGCCAGCGACTTCAAAAAGCGGATAACCTAATGGCCCGCAGGACAAGTCCTCACAGACCACCATAAGCTGATCAGTAACAGTTTGGCGTTTAGGATCTAAAACAGTATTTTGCATTTCAACCGGCTTATATCCTAATACTTCTAAATAATATCTGTATGCATGATCAGAATTACCGGCCGTTATGAGCGCAAAATTAAAGGGCTTGTTATCTGTATGTGAGATGACAATCTCAGCAATTGTCTTAACCTGATTTTTAATTTTGTTCGGCTCATACCTAAATGGCATATAGATAAGGTTAAAGATAAACAAGAAAAGTACAATTGCAATAACACCAAATCTAATAGCCTTTTTTCTAGTCAAATTAAATAATTCTACTGCAGTATTGCCAATAAGGAGGAATGGTAAAGGGAACATAAATCCCAAGTAATAGTCATAAATACTTTTCTTATAAAACGCAAACATCCCAATACCGATTACTAGCCAAAGGATAATAAGAAGTTGAACTAGCCTATCTTTTATCTTACTAACCCCAAGTACTGCAACTATTCCCAAAAGAAGAGATAAGAGATACCATATATACAATTGATTTGTATCATGGATACGTGATAAATCAGTTAAGGGAAAGACTGTTACTAATCTTGCAAATAATTTAAAAAATACCTCATAGACTTGTCCTAAAGGAGTTGAGTAAGTAAGAGCTGAAGAAGGTATTTTCCCCGACAAAAAAAGGATAATTGTTTTGAGGTTTGGAAAGCCATGATGTATTTCAAAAACAAGGAAGGGCGACCATCCTATTACAAACCCTCCCACTATTAGTGTAACCCTCTTAATTAAGGCAAAAAGGGCTAATTTCTTTTCAGTAATAATTGTTCCAAGTAGAACATAGATAAAGACAATCGCTCCTAAAAAGAGAGCTAAATACTGCAGCTGAATAGCAATACCAAGTAAAATTCCAATTACTAAAAATTTCCATAGTTTGGGATTTTTTAATCCGTTATATGCCAAGAATAAGGTTATAAGAGAGACAAGGGGAAGTGGATTTGGATTCCATGACGAGTGTGAATAAGTAATAACAACAGGGGAAACAGCATAAAGAGCCGATGCTATAATACCAGCTGAAGTCCCAAAAAACTTTTTACCAACTTTATAAACTCCATAGACTGTTACAATTCCTAAAAGAGCGATAAAAACTGCAGGTCCCACGGGATCATAATGGAAAAGCCACAGAAAAGGTGTAATCAAATAATAATAAATAGGTCCATAATAAAAATCGGCAGCACTCGACCTCGGTCCAAGAAATGTTAATTGTCCTTCAAGAATATGTTTTACGGTAAGGACATCTCTTCCCTCATCTCCAAGGAAGTTCATATAATCTGAAATTCTATAAAGTCTTAAAAATGACGCCAGCACAACAATTGCCAGGATAATACTCGTAGTATGCTTATTAAAAAAAGCTTGTATTCGAAGTAGCATAAAAAGGGGATTATTTTTTCTTCCAGATAAACCTATTATAAATAGTGAAATTCCATACCAAGAGCATTGCTGTTCCTATAAGAAAATAAATCAGATGATACTGTCGGCCATAAAAAGTCTCTCCTAACTGAATAAGTCCATTCTGAAATATAAAAACACCGATATTTGAAGTAAGGAAAAATGAAATCATTTTTGTAAAATACTGTCCAACACTTTTTGCTTGATGTTCTTTAAAGGTCCAAAAATTATTAAAATTATAATTTGAAAATATTGCCAGCTCGGCTCCAGCGGTATTAGCAATCCATAAAGGTAAGGAAGTCTGGGTAGCAAGACTATTATAAACTACTAAATTAAGAATAAATCCTGTCCCTCCAACGACTAAAAATTTAATAAATTTTTCTGAATCACGAAGACGAAGCATTAAAACAACATACAGAGAATCTATTTGATCTTTTTGATTAATTTTGCTTGCCCCTGCTTCTCTTTCATAAAATATAATTGGAACTTCTTTCACTTTTGCACCAAGCTTTATTAAGTCGTGAAGAATATGCATTTTATAAGCAAAATCTTTTGAGAGAAGATGGTCTAAATCAACTTTTTTAAGGAAAGATGTCTTGGTTAATTTAAAACCCGAAGTCATATCATGGATCGAGGGTTTGAGCCAGACGATACGAGTAAAGAGACTTCCAAATCTACTTAAAATTTTTCTATCAATACCCCACTCTTTAGGAATCTGCCCACCAGGAATATATCTACTTCCTATAACATAGTCATATCCTTCATCCATAGCAGAAACAAGTCTTGGAATATCATGAGGATCATGCTGAAAATCTGAATCAAATTCAATAACAGCTTCAGCGTTCATTTCGTCCATTGCATACTTCATAGCTCTCACATAGGCAGCCCCGAGTCCATTCTTCTCCCCCTCTAAGAGATGAAGATTTTTATATTTTTTCATGTATTCTTCCACTACCTCTTTTGTTCCATCAGGAGAACCATCATCTGCTACTAATATATGCATCGTATGATCTTTAATTTTAGGAAAGACTTCCTTCTCAAGAACAGGAATCATCTTCTCTATGTTAGTTTTCTCATTATATGTTGGGATCATTACTACAATCTTCATACTATTCTTTATAAGACTCTATTAATTTTTGTAACCCATCCTTTAAAGGAACTCTTGGTTCCCAATCAAGTAGTCTTTTGGCTTTTGATATATCAGGCCGTCTCTTAACTGGATCATCTTCAGGTAAATCCTCACTATGGATGATTTCACTTTGAGAATGAGTCAGTTCTTTTACTATGGTAGCATACTCTTGTATTGTATGTTCATCGGTAGACCCTAAATTAACAATCTGTCCCTTAGTGTCAGGATAGAACATAAGCCGTACCAATCCTTCAATTAAATCATCGATATAACAGAGTGAACGGGTTTGCTGTCCATCACCAAAGATAGTAATTTTTTCTCCCTTTAAGGCTTGCTGAATAAAGATACTAATCATTCGCATATCCTCTTTTGAAAGCCGTGGACCATAGGTATTAAAAATACGCACAATTCTTGCATCAACATCTTTCTCTCGCCAAAAATAACTTGTAATTGTTTCCCCGAAACGCTTTGCCTCATCATACACAGCACGAGGTCCGGTCGTTGAGACATTCCCTCTATACTCCTCAGGCTGAGGATGGATTTCAGGATCTCCATAAGTCTCAGATGTCGAAGCAAAGAGAAATTTAGCTTTATTCCTTTCAGTAAACTTTAAAAGCTCCATAGTGCCCCGAGTGTTAACTAACATAGTCTCCATAGGGAGAGCATGATAACTAAGCTTACTATGATGATTTGGAGAAGCTGGGGAAGCTAGATGAAAAACAGCATCAACATGCTCCATTTCAGGAAGTGGTTCAATTACGTTATGATTCAAAAAAACGAAGTTCTCTTTTCCTTGTAAATGGTCGATATTTGAGCGTGATCCTGTGAGTAAATTATCAACACAAATTACCTTATACTTCTCTGCTAAGAGACGTTCACATAGATGAGACCCAATAAAACCTGCACCCCCGGCGATAAGAACAGTCTGCATATAATTATTGTATCAAGAAATAGCTCCGCTAACCAGAAGATAGATGAATTAGAGGCGATGGATATCTTTCTCAAGCTCAATATCTGATTTAACCATCATATCAACTAATTCTTTAAAAGAAGTCTTAGGTGTCCAGCCTAATACACTTTTGGCCTTACTATAATCACCTATAAGGTAATCTACTTCTGCTGGACGATTGAACTTAGGATTATTCGCCTCGACATACTTCTCCCAATCAGAAATACCCGCTGCCTGGAAGGCCAGCTCCACGAACTCTCTCACGCTATGTGTCTCACCTGTTGCGATGACAAAATCATCAGGTTTATCCTGTTGGAGCATCAACCACATTGCTTCAACATAATCTTTTGAAAAACCCCAATCCCGTTTTGCTTCAAGATTACCTAACTCAATTTTATCCTGAAGTCCTAACTTAATGCGAGCTACAGAGTTACTGATTTTACGGGTAACAAATTCTATACCACGACGAGGTGACTCATGATTAAAAAGAATTCCAGAACAAGCAAATATATCATAACTCTCCCGATAATTGACAGTTATATAGTGTCCATAAACTTTTGCTACCCCATAAGGAGACCGCGGATAGAAACGCGTTGTTTCTTTCTGCGGAGTTTCTGTAACTTTTCCAAACATCTCTGAGCTTGATGCTTGATAAAAACGGATATTTTTATCAGTATGCCTGATCGCTTCCAGAACTCGTGTCACTGAAATACCTGTAAACTCTCCAGTGAGGACAGGCTGCTCCCATGAAGCTTTCACGAATGACTGCGCTGCCAAATTATAAACCTCATCCGGACGGGCTTCTTTTAATGCATCCTGAAGTGATCCCTGATCTAGAAGATCACCTGAAACTAAGTGGATTTTATCCTGAATATGCTGAATATTACCGATATTAGGGGTACTAAGGCGACGAACAAAACCATACACCTCATAACCTTTATCGAGAAGAAGCTCAGCGAGGTAAGAACCGTCTTGCCCTGTAATTCCTGTAATGAGTGCTCGTTTTGCCATTGGTCTCAAACTATTTTATACAAGTTCTCTGAAATAGTCTAGAGTATCTTTTAGCGTTGTCTCAAGAGGAATTCGAGGCTCCCATCCAGTCAAATCTTTAAGTTTTTGATAGTTGCAGTAACTGTCCGCAGTCTCTGCCTCTCTATAGAGGTCATCATCTCTCTCAGCTATGATTTTCTTATCTGAGAGGCCAATTAGGATATCCAATATCTGTTGAATCTCTACCGATTTCCCTGATCCGACGTTGTAGACTTCTCCTGGAGTACCTTTCTCCATGAGTAGACTATATGCTTTAACTACATCTCTTACATCAGTAAAGTCCTTTCGAGCTCTCAAGTTACCAACTTTCATCAGAGGTTCTTGTCTCCCTTTCTCAATCTCAGCAATCTGCTTAGCAAACATAGGTACAACAAATTTAGGCTGCTGGCGTGGTCCAAAATGGTTAAATGGTCTAACCCTTATTATTTGCAGCTTATGTGCCAGAAAATACTGTAACGCTAAATAATCTTGAGTAATCTTCGAAACTGCATACGGAGTGATCGGACGAAAAGGAGTATCTTCATCGACTGGTAGATCTGATGGATCTATGGCTCCATAAATCTCAGCTGACGAGACAGCCAAAATTCTCATATGAGGATTAGCACTATTCTTGATAGCATCAAAAAGATATAACTCAGAAAGAGTATTAGTAAGCAACGTTCCAGTCGGGTCTTTAATACTTTGAGAAGGAGATGTCTGCGCTGCCAAATTATAAATCTCATCAGGCTCAACCTGGCTGATGAGGTTCTCAACTTGGTCTTTATTTGTTAAATCAACTTGGTAAGAATTAATCTTATTTTTTAATTCTCCTAGCCGATTAACGCTGTCTTCTGAATGGTATGTTCCGTGGAGCTCAGCTGAGGAAGAGTCGATAAGAGTCTCTGCTAAATACTGTCCTGCAAATCCCGTAATACCGGTTATTAATACTTTCTTCATCTCCCTATTCCTTGATAGGTGAATCCGAGGCTTCGTACGACCTCTGGGTCATAAACATTCCGTCCGTCGAGAATATTTTTTTGCTTCATCAACTCTCCTGCTTTAGCTATGTCTAACTCCTTAAACTCATTCCATTCTGTTACTAACAGTAATAAATCTGCATCTTTAACAGTATCATATACATCATCAGTGAAAGTAATGCCGTCATAATCTTTCAGTAATCGTTTTGCATTCACCATTGCGATTGGATCAAATGTTTTGACACTTGCTCCTTCTTTTAAAAGCTCAGGGATGATCGTGAGAGATGGTGCGTCACGCATATCATCAGTATCTGGTTTGAAAGCAAGCCCCAAGACAGCAACTGTTTTACCTTTAAGCCCTCCAAGCATTTTATTTGCTTTAGTAACAGTTCTGAGCATGCTGTGTTTATTAATCGCCTCTACATCTTTCAAAAGTGTGAAATCATAGTCATTGTCATTAGCAATTGCAATTAATGCTTTAACATCTTTAGGGAAACAGCTTCCACCGTATCCGACTCCTGCACTAAGGAAGGCCTTCCCGATACGCTTATCAAGTCCAATTCCCTCCAGAACTTGAGGGCCCTGAGCTCCTAGTTTCTCAGACATTTCAGCTATTGCATTAGCGAAGGAAATCTTAGTAGCCAAAAAAGCATTAGCTGCATACTTAAGCATTTCTGCAGTCTCGATGGTAGTTAAGACCCTTGCTCCATCCAATGGCTCATGCAGCCGGAGGAGGATCTCTTGGGCGTCCTGACTGTCAGTACCGATTACTACACGATCAGGGTGAAGCGTATCACCAATAGCCTGCCCTTCACGTAAGAACTCTGGAACAGAAGCTATATCAAATGTTGCTTTATCTGATTTTACCTCATTAATTAACTTTTGGACTTCTCGATTAGTTCCGATTGGAACAGTACTTTTAGTAATTACGACTGTATAACCATCTAAATGCTTCCCTATCTTCTGTGCGACATCATACACAACAGAAAGATCTGCTTCACCGGTTGGCTTTGGAGGAGTTCCTACCGCAATAAAGACAACGTCAGATTCAGCAATACCTGGTTCATAGTCAAGTGTAAAAAGCAGACGCCCAGCATCTACGTTCCTTTTTACTAATTCTTCAAGACCTGGCTCATAAATAGGAATTATTCCCTTCTTTAAATTTTCAATTTTTTCTGGAGTATGTCCGATTACCCAGACAGTATTGCCTAAATCAGCAAAGACAGCTGCTGATACAAGGCCTACATATCCGTGTCCGATAAATGTTACTTTCATATAATTTGAAGAATTCTGTGAGTAATTATTCCCCACCAATGCGCTGCAGCTTAATTGCCTCTACACCCTCTTTGAAGGTATGCATATTCGCACCTAATCTCCGTATTTTAGCATTATTCAACGCCGAATTAAAGGGTTCAGGCGGACGATCAATTAAAAATTCTTTACGAGTGGTCTTTGATAAGAGGCTTTTGTCAAAGCTGAAAATATCGCAAATTACTTCTGCAGCATCATAAACGCTAAGCATAGTACTGCCTACTGTATGATAGATTCCTGAGCATTTTTTTGAGAGAAGAATGTCGAGAGCATACGCGATATCATCGATAAAGGTTGGAGTCACAATTCTATCTGACAAAAGAGTGAGTGGTTCATTATTCTCTAATTTCTGGATAAAAAGTCTGACAAAATCATTTTTTTCATATGACGCTCTATAGGGATAGGCAGGCCGTATAACAATCCAAGGACACCGGGCTTCTCTTACTCGTAGCTCACCTTCAAATTTTGTTTTTGCATACCAATTGAGAGGATTTTCTTTATCATCCTCCGTGTAGCCACCTTCGGGAGTATTTTCTCCATCAAAAACCAAATCTGTTGAAGTATAAATCAGTTTTTTACCTGTCTCATTACATGCATTAATAATATTTTCTGTACCAATAACGTTTATTCTCCAAGACTCACTAGCTTCTCCCTGCTCTTTTTCAAATTCTGCTTCTTTAACATTCGTAAAAGCAGCTAAATGTAGGACTGTATCACAATCAGAGTTAATTATTACTTTTTTAACCTGGTCGCTATTGGTAATATCTATTCCCTCTGATCGACTGATGTTTTTAAAAGAGTAGTGAGGCGAAAGAAGCTCCGTAATGCGAGATCCCATCAAGCCAGTAAGTCCTGTACCAAGTATTTTCATTCTTCAACCTGATCACCGAATTGTTTTTCATAATAATCCTGAAATTCTCCCGCTTTAATTTTTCTCCACCAATCTTGATTTTCTCTGTACCAATCAATGGAAAGTCTCAATGCTTCTTCAATACTATACTTAGGACTCCAGCCGAGCTCTTTATGAATTTTACTCCAATCGATATCATATTTCCGGTCATTACCCGGCCGGTCTTTTACCAATTGAATTAGCCCTTCATCTTCCCCCATAAGCTGGAGAATAAGCTTTACTGTATCAATATTGGACATACCTTTCTCCAACCCTCCCACTAGATAAGTTTCTCCGATTTTCCCTCTTTCTAAAATCAATTCTATTGCCCGGACATGATCTTCGACAAATAACCAATCTCTCACATTTAATCCATCTCCATGGACAGGTATTTTTTTGTGTTCAATAGCATTAGTTATTGCTAGAGGGATAAGCTTCTCAGGATACATTGCAGGACCGAAATTATTTGAACAATTGCTGATAGTTACAGGTAGTCCATACGTGTGGTAATAAGCCCTGACTAGATGATCAGATCCAGCTTTTGTAGCAGAATAAGGACTACGTGGATCATAGCGGGTACCTTCATTAAATTTTGCTGTTTTATCAAGCTCTAACGTCCCAAACACCTCATCAGTTGAGATATGATGGAAACGCTGAATTCCATATTTCTTTGCTACCTCCAAAAGAGTATATGTCCCGACAAAATTAGATTGGATAAAAGGCCATGGATCCATAATAGAACGATCCACATGTGTCTCGGCAGCAAAATGGACGACCATATCCACTTCCTTCATAACTTTTTCTACCAGCCCCATATCGGAAATATCCCCACGCACAAACATATAGTTAGGATTTCCCTGAGCATATTTAAGGTTTTCCTGACTGCCAGCGTAAGTGAGTTTATCAAGGTTAGTGATTTTATCTGTAGGGTGATTTGCTAGCCAATAATTAATAAAATGTGAGCCTATAAATCCCGCTCCACCAGTAACAAGTAATTTCATAAGAACGCTTTTATTCTATAGGTAGGATAAAATGTTTGTCAACTCAAATATATTTTGCTATAGTAAAAAAAATGGCTGATAACACCTACCAACTGACTGTCTCTCCTGACCATCCAGACTTTCCGCCTATAATTCAGACTACAGATATCCCCGGGCTCCTTATTTATGAACGGGAGACTTTCGAGGATGATCGGGGATTTTTTAAAGAAATTGTAGAACTACGTGATCTTGAAAAGGTATTAGGAAAAAAGATCAATGTTACCCAATGGAATCACTCGAGATCAAAACCAAAAGTTATTAGAGGCTTCCACGCTGAACCATGGGAAAAGATTGTCTATGCGACTCGTGGCGAGGTCTTAGCTGTTATTGTAGATTTACGGACAGATTCTCCAGCTTTTGGTAAAGCAGTTAAAATAGAGCTTGGAGAAACCGATAAAAAGGCTATTTACCTTCCTCAGGGGATGGGCAACTCATTTAGTAACATAGGTACTACAGATGTTGAATATCTCTATATGATCACCGGATATTTTGAGGGAAAGCCGACTCCTGCTGTTAATTATAATGACCCTATCTTGACCAGGCAATTTGGCGGATGGCCTATCACCGATCCAATTGTTAGTGATAAAGATAGAAGCTATCCTACGCTGAAGGAAAAATTTGCTAATGAAGTTGATTTCTCTCAATTTCCCTGGCTACAGGAATAAAAAGTAATTTACCACAAGAAGAAATACATCACTGTAATACCCAAAATACTCATCAAGAGATACTCCAAGACTACTTTAGCATGCAGATCATGATTTATATAGTGATGTACTAAAGCCCATACAAAATAAAAGATAGTAGACATAATAATATACATCATGACTAACTGTTTATCTCCCTTTGCAAAAAGTACGAGGATAAAGCCCGCTGCCTGCATACCTGCCAATAATAGATAATAAGCTCTATGTGACTTTAAATTAGTAATCATTAAAGAATTCCTCCTCTTGTTAATAGAAGAATAATTAATAACAGCATACCAAAGAAGATAATATGATCAAGGTTATGGGAGAGTATACGGACTACTCTTTTCCGCTTAGTAACGACAATATCTATAACAAGGAGACTGATAATTAGTGTCACTACTGTCAAAGCAATATCTTTCTGAGCATCAGGTTTACTGATAAGAGGATCGTTTCTAAATGCCTCCACCTGAGTTGATCTTAAAGGAGCTACAGATACTGCAGGAGTCGGAGTAGCAGGAATGATAGCTGCTGTGGGGGTAGGAGTAATTGGGTTTGAAACCGGTAGTACAGCAGATACAGGAGTCGGAGTCACGGCCTGGGTATTAGGTTGTGAAACTGCCTGCTTTTTTTCAGAGGTTCTACTACCAAACTCTTCCACGACAAGAACAGTATCATCACCCGTTAAGGTTCCATCTTTTATAGCAAACCCAATCTCCTTATAATTAGGAGAAAGCATATTTTCTCTATGACTTGGACTTGCCATCCAGGCACTAATCACGTCAGAACTCGTAGTATATCCTCGTGCTAAATTCTCCCCTGCATAGACATATTCATATCCAGAACTTCTAATAAAATACCAAGGAGTCGTACCATCAGGGGCAATGTGAGCCCAATAATTTTTAGCAAACATATCATCTGCCTTTTTTTGGGCTGCTTGAGCTAAAGAAGTATCCATACTCAAAGGAGGTAAGCCATTTTCTTGACGTTTCTGATTAGTCATAACCAACAGCTCATCAGGCGTAATAGAATAGCTTATACCGAGGACACTTCTATCATGCTGATATACAAAGGAGAAGAGGAAGCTTCCTCCTATCATTGCCAAGGCAATGAAAAAAAGGCTCGAATGGTGGAGGACTTTTGCCCTATGATTATTAGATTCGTGGGGGACAAAAAGATGTCGCAAAAAATGCTTCATAGACAGATATAATTACTATGACATCTCTTGCGCCAAAATTCAAATAGTACTTAGTTATAAATTGGCTCTATTAGTAGGCCAACCGCCTGATCATTAATGGGAATATTAAGTATCGTACCAAGAGTATTAGCAATACCTACTCCTACTCTAAGTCCTGTAAAAGAACCTGGACCTACGTTTACTTTAATTGCAGTAAGTTCTGAAAAATCTACATCATTTTCTTTGAGGACTCTCTCAATAAGAGGCAGTACTCCCTGCGACTTACGGTAATCAAAGTCTTCCTCTATCATAATCTCTTTATCTTCTACTCCCAACCCAACTACGAGCTTATTGTATCTACTCGTATCGATAAATAAAATTGTTTTATTCATTCTCTCATCCTCATGATAAAGTTTATATCTCAATTGCTCCTTGTCTAAGTACTTTCCAAGGATTCTGGGTACAATCTATAACTGTAGATTCTTTTTGAACAATAGTTACTCCAGGGACTATTCCATCAACGAGAGATATGAGTCTAGGATCAACATCCGCCATTTTGTAGGGGGTTGGATTACCTGCAAAATTTGCCGACGTTCCAATAATTGGTATTCCCGCTCTTCTAATAATCTCCAGCGGTACCTCATGGTTGGGAACACGGCACCCGATGCCTAGACCACCGCCTCGTATTAGAGAAGGAACTTTTTTAAGATCAGCAGGCAAAATTACAGTCAATGCTCCCGGCCAATATTTTTTAAGCAAAGGTCTGACATCTTCTGGAATATCTGTCACAAATTCTTCAGCCATTTCTAAGGAACTAAAAAGGACAGGTGTTGCTTTATTTACTGGGCGTTCTCTAATACTAAAAAGCTTGCTGACTGCAGCTTCATTATCAATCCGGCAGCCAATCCCAAAGGCTGTATCTGTCGGATAAATAATTATTCCGCCTTTCTTTATAAGTTCTATTGCATGTGGGATATCAGTTACCATATAACCTAATTATTTGCTATAGTGATCTGCCTTCTATTATCATCTATATATTCAAAGTCGACCTCAATTCTCTCTTTAGGCAAAAGACTTCCCATTCTATCTGCCCACTCTACAATTATAACTGCATGGGAATCTTTCAGTATCTCTGAAATCCCTATCCCTTCTATATCTTGTTCTGAATTCAAACGGTAAAGATCAAGATGATACAGCTTAGTAATATCTTCTCTTGGTACATCATATGATTTAATGATTAAAAAAGTAGGAGATGTTATATGTCTTTGTATCCCAAGACCTTTTGCAAATCCTTTAGTAAAAGTAGTTTTGCCACTTCCCAAATCTCCCTGTAAGCTAATAAATTGCCCAGGCTTCACGACAGCTGCGATGTGCTCACCTATTGCATATGTCTCTTCGCTGGTATTGGTAACCTGTATCATATTTCTCCTCGTCTTTTTTTAAGATACACGAGTATACCACAAATACCTAACATAGAGCCTCCGCCAGCACATAAAATAACAGCCAAGATAGTACTCCTACCCTGCTTGTGTGAGGAATCTTGTATGATTATATCTTCCTTTTTTTCAGGGGTAGGTGAAACTTTATCTGAGACGCCAAGGATTGCAGTCGGATATCTGGGTGGCATCTCACCTTCTTTTCCTTCCAGAGATTCCGCAGATTTAGTAGGGGTTAGAGGTTTGTTAATTGGGGTAGGAGATGATGTCGGTAATTTGGTGGGGGTTGGCATTTTGGTCGGTGTCGGAGTACGAGGAGTAATAGTTGGAGTTGGAGTGAACGTAGGCAGTGGAGTAGGTGTGGGGAGGGAATAATTTATCTGTACATCAACAGGTGTCTGTGTTACTTCACCTTGGCTACCTGATGCTGTATATCTTCTAATCTTAATTTTATAGCTGCCAGTTCCGGGGAAGTCATTCGGACTGGGAGTACCAATTCGTGCTTGGAGACTAGCTGTCACAACAGTAGTACTATCAGGGATTGTTACAGGTACATACGAAACCCCATCCGATCCTGAATACCAATTCGCTCCAACTGATGTTTCACCAAAATAATTACTTGTACCGTCTTTATATATATCCACACGAAGGTAGTTCTGGCCTGGCTGAGCCCCACTTAATGATACATCCAGTGTGAATGGCTGATCAGTAATAGTATCGGGAGATGAATCAATTTGAATACTGACAGCAAAAGCAGGTCTTACAAAGAAAGAAAATCCCAAGAGAAAAATCATTGCAATCAAATATTTCATTTTCATGAATTAATTGCTGAGCTTATTGTGTACCTAATACCTAATTAAAACAAGAGGAGAAATACCAGAGGAATGTAACGTTACATACTAACTCTATCAATCTCACGAATACTTCCTACTGAATAACGGGAGCTAAAAGAGATATTATGTCCATTGGGAGTATAAGGATCATTCATTTGATAATTTCCGCCTGATCCGCTAATCAACACTACAAAATGATCAGGCAAAGGTCCACCATCATAACTTATCCCTACAATTACCGGCCTACCGGAACTCAGTTCACTATCTATTGACGAACTAATACGATTTGAAGTTGTCCCATCAGCAACGATAGTTTTGAGTAACCATGCAGGTTCATAGGATGCAAAATTGCTAGGATTGCTATTAATAGTAAGCGGTGTAACTGAACGATGTCCATAATGCGTATAAACCATAGCCATAGAGGTTATAAGACACCCATCACTGGCGATTGTGTAGCGTGTATTATTAAGCGGTACACTACCCCATTGGCTATCACGCTGATTATAGTAGCAGCCCCAGTCATCACAGACTGTTTGATTTCCTAAAAGGGATGCTCCTCCTTGACTCTCAACGAAGTGACTAAAACCGGCTAACTGAGCTTGAGCTTGAGCTAATAAGCGTTGATAGTTGGCTTCACTTCCCTGGGTATCTCTCAGAAGCCGTTGTTTATCAGATTTTTGGGCATCAAGCTGGGTTGTATAATCCTGAAGCTGTGTTTGAAGTGATAATACTTCTTTTTTCTTGTCTTCAAAAATATTTTTTTGATTTGAATAGTCATTCTTTGCCTGAACTGTGTTATACATCATTTCTTTATCATGAGCCTGAACTATACGGATATAGTTAGTCTTAGCAATGAAATCAGTAAAGTTCTGTGATGAAAGGAGAAGCTGGAGAGGCTGTATAGAGCCAAGCTGATAAGTAGCAGAGATACGATTGAGAAGCGTCTTAGTAATATTGGTTAATGATCCCTCAAGGTGTGCAATACGCTCTGAGGCACTATCAATATCATGAGTTAATTCGGTAATTTGTTCTTTAGTAGATTCGATTCTGTACTGAGTAAGCGTAATCTGGTTATCCATAACTGAAATTTGGGAAGATAAAGATTTCTCCTGAGACTGGAGATCTGAGACTTTTGCCTCAAGGTCTTTGATTTTATTATTAAGATCATTTACCTGAGCGCTATTATCAGGAGTAGGAGTAATAGTACCGGTAGGAGTTGGGGTCGGGCTATCTGCAAAGAGATGTCTCTGTGAGACAACGAGAAGGAAACTCAAAAAAAAGACGACAAAAAAACTGAACGATTTCACTGTAATTTTCATATACTACTTTAAATATCTTAAAACAGCCATGAAGCTTGCAATAGCTCCCAGCAGTATCGCTAGCCCTATCTCAACAGCAAGGAGTGCTAGAAGAAAAGTAGGTGATATAGTTACAAGCTGGATTTCACGCATAAAGGAAGTCAGGTATGGCCGAGCATAAATCGTCAAACCGAAAGTAAATATCCATCCCAATAAAGCCCCAACAACTCCATAAAACATTCCTTCAAGGAGAAAAGGCCACCTAATATACCAATTTGTCGCACTCAAAAGTCTCATAATCTCAATCTCTTCTTTCTTTTGAGAGATCTTAAACCCGATAATTGTCGTCATAATAAAAATTGAGACCACAGCCAAAACTACGACAAGAGCAAGACCAATTTTCCGTACTGCATCAGTCCATGAAATAAGAGTAGAGACAACGTCTTTAAGAAAGACTACATCAGAAACATACGGGGAATCCTTCAAAACTTTTGCTACCGGATCCAGATCCTCAATTTTATAGGTTGAGATTTCAAGTGAGGGAGGAAGTACCTCAGCATTAACAAGATCTAACAACACCGGATTATTTTTATTCCAGGAGCTATATCTTCTAAACGCTTCTTCTTTTGAGACAAATTTAATACTAGAGACTTTCCCTGTAGTCTTTAAAGAATCTGCAACAGCATCGATATTCTGTTGTTTTGCATCATCCTTAAAAAAAGCTGTTACTTTAGGAGAAGATTCGAAATAAGAAATTATCTGTGAAGAGCTGACCACGATCATAGTAAAGAGGGAGACTACCAAGAAAGTCAGCATCATAATAAGAATTGCTGCTAATGCTTGATAGGGAGATCTTCGAATATGTTTCCAGGCAGTATGGGCAGTTTTCATTTGGTTTCCTCTTCTATATCTTCAGATTTTTCTTTTTTTTGATCATCATGTGCTGTCTCTTCTGTGTGGGATAAGGTTTTTTTCTCGTGGTGTTTTTCTTTCTCTTCTTCCTTCTTTTTATCATCCTTTACTATTTTACCTTTTTCAAGCTCGACGATACGTTTATTAAGACTATTCACTATCTCTAAATTGTGAGTAGCCATAATAACTGTTGTCCCCAACTTATTAATATCCTGAAGAAGCTTAACTATCTCCCAAGAAGTTGTGCTGTCTAAATTCCCGGTAGGCTCATCTGCTAATAGGACTTCTGGCGAAAAGACAAGCGCTCTTGCAATAGCAGCTCTCTGCAGCTCTCCTCCTGAAAGCTGAATAGGGAACTTATGTTTGTGCTCTTCAATACCTACTTGCTTAAGAATATGCTGCACTTTTTGTTCAGCCTCCTGATGATCCATTCCCGCCATCTCTAAAGGAAGCAGGATATTCTCTGAAATAGTTCGGTCCATCAGCATCTTTAAATCCTGAAAGACAACTCCAATGTGCTTTCTTAAATCAGGGACTTTTTTTGAAGGAAGATTAGTAATATCCACATTCCCCATAGCGATTGTACCTCTTGTGGGAGTCATATCTTTAATAAGAAGTCTAAGGAGTGTCGTTTTACCTGATCCTGAAGGTCCCACCAAGAACACAAATTCACCTTTATCAATCGACAAATTTACATCTGATAAAGCAGATGTTCCAGTTCCATATGTCTTGGTAACCTCAAGTAATCGGATCATAATTCGACTTGCTCACAAATAAGGCAGGCAATTTTGAGCTGCTAGAGGCCAAACACAATGTCTTATTGGACTTGGACTTTCCCAACATCCATAAGCCACCCAGCGTATTGAGCAGCCTGCGTTTTACCCCATACTTTAATGTCTTTGCCTACAAATTGAGATAGGTCTACAGCGCTTGAGGTGAGGTAGACATTCTGATCATCGCCTCCAGGCCGTACTAGATGAAAAGCTCCCTCCCCCTCAATACCGCCTTCTTTAAGAGAGCCCTCAGCAGTATCAGGAAAATCTGTTGTATCACTTACTCCGAAGGTTTTACCGCTTGTTACTGAGTAGGTTGGTGCCCCCGCTGCTTTCTTTGAGGCAGTACCGCCATTCATATGCGCTACAGCATACCCAGTCGCTACGCCGAGGAGGATTACAACGACAAAAATACTTATATATTTCATGGGATTACTTTCCTTATTTTGAGACTTTGCACTAGGTGTAGCCTTTGTTCCGTTAAAATCATGCATTAAAGATGATGATTCTTTTTTCTCTTCCATATCCATTTCTCCTTGCAGAAAATCCGCAAGTCCACCATCTAGTAAACCATATTTTAGTGTCTTTGACAACCAGGACAAAATTACTTCCTAACTATGATAGCTGACGCAGCTCTTCTTCTATAAACTGATCTAAATCTCCGTTGAGGACAGCCTCAGTATTTCCTGTCTCAACATCCGTACGAAGATCTTTCACCATTTTATATGGATGAAGTACATAAGAACGAATCTGATTACCCCAT